>MFQZ01000010.1:104966-254800 GCA_001784435.1 Candidatus Magasanikbacteria bacterium RIFOXYC2_FULL_42_28 | reverse complement strand
GTTCCAGTTTGGCTTTGTCCGCGTCTGTGCCGGTTTGTAAATAACTTGTCAAAACAAGCTGAAAATCACCTTGCAGTGTTTGCAGGTGTTTTAGTGTGGTGGTTAATTGGGAGCAGGATTGGGACATTGGTTTGAGGGTGAAATACTAATTTAAATTAGTATTTCTGATTAACATACTACTTTCCGAGAAACATCATATACCATTTTACTATTTTATCCCCCCACATCAGACACCCAAACACCCCCACTGCCAAAAACGTCCCAAACGGAATCTCACTTTGACGATTAACCTTATGGGCGACGAGTAATCCGACCGCGACGATCGCGCCTAAAATATAAGAAACAAACAAACTAACGAGCGTGACCGGCCAACCAAGCCACAATCCAAACATAAACCCGAGTCGCACATCACCCCCGCCGATCCAACGGCCTTTGGAAATTAAATATTGCGCTAAAAAAAATCCGCCCATTATGGCCGATCCTAACAACATGCTAAACAACGACTTATTTAAAAAAGAATAATTTATAAACAAACCCAACACCACACCCGCCCAGACCACATCGCTCGGAATCTCGCGATACAACCAATCGTATTTAAAAATAATAACAAGAAAAGATAAAAAGAAAATATTACGCACCAACTCCCATTCACTAAAATGCGCGAACTGGACGCAATGATAAAAAACCAACATCAGCAAAAACGGCATTACTAATTCCACCCAAAAATAGTGCGCTGGTATTTCCCCGTGACAATAACTGCATTGTCCATGTTGGCGCAAATAACTCAACAACGGAATATTTTCATACCACTTCAAAATATGGCGACAATGGATACAAATGCTTCTGGCATTGCCGACAATTTTAATATTTTCGCGTGCGCGCCAAATCCAAGAATTTAAAAAACTGCCTAGAATAACGCCAAAAATAGCCACTAATAAATAAATGGCATAGCCAAAATATCGAATTTCCGGACCCAAATCAAGATGCATAGCAATTATCTCCATTTTTATTATACCACAATGCTTTAAAAACAAAAATACCCGGCTTCGCATTCGCTACGCCGGGCAAGCCCCGCGTGCTTTATATTGGCACTACGGGCTTGCCCGGCGAAGCGTAGCGAAGCCGGGTGATCACTGGGAATATTCTACTGAGCCACAGCAATACCAGCCGGAGTCAATTGGATATCACCGGTCAAATCGTTTACCGTGCCTTCCAAAGAGGCGGTTACGGTATACGAACTGGACGCCATCGTATAACCATAGAATGCATCTTGCGGGTCAACCGGCACCTGGCCCATATAAGGGCTGGTACAACCGGAAATCGCAAAACCGTCCGAGTTCAAACACGCGTAATTGGTGTCGCCCAAATTGATGGCGGTACCGGGCGGGTAATCATTATTGTCGGTATAGTACAATTCTAAAGCGGTTTGCAATTGTTTCAAGTCGGCCAAACGTTTGGAATCGCGCGCTTTAACACGGGCGGAACCTAAGGCGACAACAGCTAAAGTTGACAATAAACCGATAATCGCAACAACGATCAAAAGTTCAATTAATGTAAAACCTTTCTTATTCATATTGTCACCCCCTTTCCAAAATTAATATAGGATAAAACAAACGACCGGTTATCGACTATTTATTAGTCAAAGCTTTTCGTACCTTGGCCACTACTTCCGATGGTTTGAAATGCGCTTTGATTAAATAATCAACCGCGCCCGCTTCCAAACCCTTTTCTACATCGTCTTTTTGCCCCAAATTGGTAAGCAAAATTACCGGAATATCTTTTGTTTCCGGATTGGCTTTTAATTTTGCCAAAACCGCGAACCCATCCAATTTCGGCAACAAAATATCCAACAAAACCACATCCGGCTTTTTCTTGGCAATGTCGATTAATCCTTTTTCGCCATTATCGGCTACACTGACTTTAAATCCCTCCATTTCAAATTTCTTCTGGTAAATACCGGACAGAAAAGTGTCGTCCTCCACGACAAAAACGTGAATATTTTCTTCAGGCATATATTAAATAAAATTTCAAAATATTAAACCAATCACTTTGACATTGGAAATTGGAAATTTGACATTACCAATATTATACCACACCCCGTAAAGCAAGTCCAATGGCCACGGACAATCTTGGCCCCACTTTACGCAAAGCCGGCTTCAAACCATCTTGATACACCACTCGCCCCCAGGGGTCGCCCACATAACATTTTATTTTAAATTTGTCGGCGATAGCATCGGTCAAAGTCGGCAACATTGACGCTCCACCGGTTAAAATAATTTTTTCCGGACGGTGGCTGGCGTTGCCGTTGCGCCGTGAATACAAATCAAAATTATATTCTATTTCTTTGATAATCGGCAGAATAACGGGCGCTAACATTTGTCCGGCCACCAAAAGTTCCGGTGCTGTTTTGGGCAATGACATTAAATTGGAAAACGAATCAAATTTAGCTTGCTCCGCGAGCGCTTCGGCTAAATTCCAATTCTTTGCCAAAATTTCATTGACTTTAGCGCCACCGGTTTCTACGCTCGTGTGCGTAACGACCACCCCGTCTTCCACAATAAAAAAATTGGAACGCTCACGACCAATATCCAAAAGCATCGTAACCGCGTTATCACGACCGACGAGTGAGCGCGCCAAGGCAAGCGACTCCGGTTCAAGCGCATCTAATTCCAAACCGGCGCGTTTAAAAATTTGCGTGTAGATGGCCACAATGTCGCGGGGCACGGCATTAACCAAATATGTTTGCGACTCGGCGCCGTCTTTCACCGGCAACACTTGATAATCAAGCGCCATTTCTTCAATCGGCCGCGGTAATAATTTGCGCACTTCGGATTTAAGCGCCGGTAAGGCATTTTCTTTTTTAAGAATTGGCAAATTTACCGCCGCGTGAAAAACCGATGACACCGGTAAACTGACCGTGGCGATTTTACCCAAAACATGCGACTGCTTGCAAACAGATTTAAGCAAATTCGCGTACTCGCCAATAGTTTCTTCGCTCACCGGACTTTTGGAAGTGTCCGCGGTTGGCCCGACCACAGCGGTATTAGCCAGCCCATGCACATCTTGCGGTTCGGAAGTCAGACCGTAGGTATTTAAAACCGGACGGCCTTTTATTTTTTTAAGTTCCACTAATTTTATTCCGCCGGCGCCCAAATCTACGCCCAAGCGAGTCGATGGTTTTGAACCAAACATAATGTATGGATGTATTATACCAAAAAATAGACAAAAGCGATAGAGGTAATTTACAAGTTGTGGATAAAGTGGTAAAATAGTTGAAGAATGAAGATTGAAGATTAGGAAAAATAATAAAAAAATGTGTCTAAAAAATCCCCCGAATCCCCTAGCATAATAATGCCAGGAGATATACAACCACCAACACCCGATTTTTCCACCTTGCAACAGGCGGCTTTTGTGTTAGAAGAAATTCATGACAAACAATGGATACATATTGAAGTTTGGGCTTACCAAAAACAAGGGGTGTCAGATTCAGACCAAGCTAAAAGACAAGTTATGTTGCATAAATTGCGAGAAGATTTTAATTTGTTAAAACAAGCTCTGGCGGCGACGAAAGGTGAATATACCTGGCAAAAATTACAAACTGATCCCAAATTTAAACGTCTTGTAAACGAATTGCAAAAATTACTTAATATTGACAGTTTAAAAAGTTATTTAGACGAAAAAATGGCAGAACAAGGGCAATTAGAAAATGAAGCAGGTGAGGATAGTGAAGACTTGTTTTTACCTAATGAATATATTGACCCAGATGAATTTAGTTTTGAACAGATTGAAAGGGCTAACAGCATCATTGGGAAAAAACTGTTTTTCTCGGGAGCGGATATGTCCCAATCTGGTGCGGAGCTAGACGAGGAAATGTTAAAAAATTTAGACACGATTTACAAATTTTTATCAGATCAAAAAACTACAGCTACGACCGAGCGAGAATCACGTCGCGGAGCGATGGCTGGCTTGGACTTGGCTTGGATAAAAGTTAATGAACCGGTTGTTTGGCACGCTTTGTGCGCGATGGTTAAAAAAGACCCGAAAATATTGCGAATGATTTTGGGTGAGCCGACAGTATTTACCCAATCAGGATTAGCTACCGACGAAGAACACGAACAAAAACGTCAAGAAGAAATTACTAAAGCTTTGCCTAATACTTTTAATTTGGCAATTTTACGAACCGCGTTTAAGTCCGAGTCAGACAGTGAGTTTGAACGCTTGCGTTCCAAAGAATTGCTGAAAGAATTGTATGGCGACAATATTCCCGAAGAATTAAATTCCGGGGATATGTTGGCTTTGCGGGCGGAGATTTCAACGGCTTTGGAGCATATTAAGGATGAAAGAATACGAAAAATTGTGCGAGAGGGCTATGACATTATTTTATTTACCAGATTTAATTTTAATAAATTAAAACGAGTAGCGGAATTTGAACACTGGCCGGAATTTTTTGAAAATATTGACAAAATGCAATATAATTCTGAATCTGTTTCAGATTCAATTAACGACATCGCCGATAAAGCTTTACAGACAATTACCGCGGACTTGGCTGAATTACGCAAAACACCAAGCCATGCCCAAGCCGCAATTAAAGGTATTGGCCAGTCACTCGGCTTTAACATGGATGGAGGGAAGCGCAAAATACGCATCAATGGGATGATGCGATTTTGTCATCAAAGATTAAGAGCGGGATTTAGTAAAGCCACCGACGACACAAATATCACCATGATCTCTTTAATACCGAACGGAACAACGTTTTTAAACACTTACATCGAAAACTTTCACGCTGGTACCAGTGCCGATGTGATTAACTTAGACACTGACAAACAATTTGGTGACCTTACCAATTTCGATTTACACCGGATTGATTTTACAGACAAAGATATTTCTGGTCTTGATTTTAGCGACAGTTTGTTTGGATTAGGAGATGATAACCCCCACGTTTCATTTATCCGTTGCAATCCGGAAAACACCAAATTCAAAGATGCGAAAGGTTTACCGCGGTGGATAAAATTGGGTTTAGACGAAAACGGTATTTTTACCAGCGAACAATTACAAAAAACCTTAGAAAAACTCTCACGTGAGAGAAAAGAAAAAGAAGATAGTGGTGATTATTCCGATTATCCGGCAATTGAGGATATGGAATTAATGGAAGACGGGGTGTATGCCGAGTCGTCGCTCATTGCCGCCGGACGAGATGGGTTGGATTTAAGGGGGGCTAATTTAATAAATATTGATTTATATAAAATAAATTTATTTCGCGCAAATTTAGAAGGTGCAATTTTTAAGGGAACAAAATATGTTCTTCCTGAGTGGGTGGAAGCCGGTTTAGACGAAAGTCACATTTTCCACCAGGAACAATTAGTGAAAAAAATTAAAGATGGGAAAATAAAAAGATTGAAAGATGTAAATTTACGAGGCGTTGATTTAAGTGGCGCCAACTTAAGTGGGTATGATTTTCGGAATGCCTGTTTAGCTGAGGCAAATTTAGAAGGCTGTGATTTAACTCTAGCAAATCTCGAAGGTACAAATTTGTATCGAGCGAATTTAAAAAAACCCAAACTGAATATAAGCACAAACATGAAACAATGTTGCGTCGAAGGCGCAACTTTCTCAGAAACTTCCTCATCTGCACATTCACAATACTGGATACAAGCCGGATTAGACCCAAACAAAATATTTAAAAAAACCGTTTTAGCCAATAATTTTAAACAACAAACACAAAAATTACAAAACGGTCATGAAATTACGAACGGAGAAAGAAGGGTCGCGGATTTCGCTGGCGCCGATTTTACTCAAATAGATTTCAAAAATACAAGATTCGATGTATTATCACAACAGGAAAACACCTCTTATTATAACCATCCCGATCCATTAATGTGGAATGAAAACGTCCATCATTATAATCTGAACTACACCGACTTCCGTGGAAGTGATTTTGAAAATGCCAATATAAAATCTATTTCACTTTACGGCTCTGATTTTAGAGGGTGCAACTGGAAAAATATACAATACGATGCCGAACAAATTTACAACGGCAAACAAATTTTTGTAAACCTAGAAAATACCAAAAACATTCCAAGCGGTATCAACGCGATACTAAGTGAAAAAAATAAATAGACAGACCGCTCAATATTAAAAAATTATACTAACTTCTAGCACATATTTATGTTCTCACTTTACAACACCCTCCACCACAAAAAAGAAGATTTTAAACCTCTTAAAACCGGAAAAGTTGGGCTTTATACTTGTGGCCCGACGGTTTATAACTACGCCCACATCGGCAATTTGCGCACTTATGTTTTTGAAGATGTTTTAAAACGCTCACTTTTGTTTTTGGGATATAAAGTGAAACATGTCATGAATATAACGGACGTTGGCCATTTGACTTCGGACGCCGACACGGGCGAAGACAAAATGGAAAAAGGAGCTAAACGTGAAGGTAAAACTGCTTGGGATATCGCCCGATTTTATACCGAGGCGTTTGAACACGATATCGCCGAATTAAATATTTTACCACCGGATATTTATTGTCGCGCTACCGATTATATTAAAGAACAAATCGCGCTGATTAAAAAATTAGAAAAAAAAGGTTTTACTTATAAAACTTCTGATGGCATATATTTTGATACTGCCAAATTTCCGGATTATGGCAAAATGGCTAATTTAAAAAATCAAGAATTAAAAGCGGGCGCGCGCGTGGATATGGGCGATAAAAAAAATCCAACTGATTTCGCGCTGTGGAAATTTTCTGTGCCACAAGTTACTGTCATTCCGACAACGAAGGAGGAATCTCTGTCCCAATCGATAACCGATGGAGATCCCTCGTCGGCGCGAGCCTCGCTCGGGATGACAAAAACTGAAAGTAAAAGGCAAATGGAATGGGAAAGTCCGTGGGGGGTTGGGTTTCCGGGCTGGCACATTGAATGCTCGGCCATGTCGGTAAAATTTTTAGGACAACCATTTGATATTCATTGTGGGGGAATTGATCATGTACCAGTGCACCACACCAACGAAATCGCGCAGAGCGAGGCAGCGACGGGCATTCCACTCGCCAATTTTTGGGTGCATGGTGAATATCTTTTAACTCAAAACGACAGAATGGCCAAGTCCGGCAATAATTTTTTAACAATTTCCACATTAAAAGAAAAAGGATTTGACACTCTCGCCTACCGTTTCTTTTTATTGCAAACCCACTATCGCAAACAATTAAATTTTTCTTGGGAAGCGCTGGAAGCGGCCCAAAACGGCTACCACCATTTATTGGACGCGGTCGCAAATTGTAACACTAGCAAAAATAGTTTACAGGGCATAGCGCAGCGAAGCCCTGACGACACTAAGATTAGCAAAAAATTCACTACCGCGCTTGAAGATGACCTAAATTTGCCCGAAGCGCTGGCCCTGGTGTGGGATGCCATTAAAGCCAAAACCGTGAGCCAAAAAACACTTTTGGAATTTGACAAAGTGCTGGGATTAAATTTAGCCGATGCCCTAAAATCGCAAACCACACCCCTGCCCGACGCGGTTGCGGTGTTATTGGCGCAAAGAAACGAAGCCCGTGACCGTCGTGATTTTCAAGCGAGCGACGAATTGCGCGCCCAAATTGAAAAATTGGGATATGAGGTAAAAGATAGCGCGAGTGGTACTGATATAACAAAAAAATAATTAAAAAAATATGGATAATTTTCATGGCCACGAAAAAGTCGGTGAATCATTGTTGTCGCCCTTTGAAAAAATATTAGTGGCAAAATATGTCTCTAAAATTCCGGCCGGCATTCAGACATATCACCTCACCTTGCTGACAATTTTATGGAGCGCGCTAATTATTTTATTTGGTTATCTTTCCCAAACCAATGTCCATTGGCTCTGGGCGACATCCGGCGCGATTATCCTCCAATATATCACTGACCTGTTTGATGGGGCGGTCGGACGCGCCCGCAACACCGGCCTGCGACGCTGGGGATATTATATGGACCATTTTTTGGATTATATTTTTTTGTGCGCGGTTTTAATTGGTTACTCGTTTGTTTTTAATGACGACTATAATTCGTTATTTTATATTTTGGCGGTATTTGGCGCTTTTATGGTAAACGCTTACTTGAATTTTTCCGCTACCAATAAATTTAAAATCGCTTTTATGAAATTTGGGCCGACCGAAGCGCGTTTATTATTTATTTTAATTAATATGAGCGTGATATTGCTTAACGGCTATGTACCGCTCGCGCGCTTTTTGCCGATTATTTTAACGCTGGCGACTGTCGGACTCGTGATTACGGTTTATTTTACGCAAAAAGAAATCTGGCAAATGGATGAAAGCGAAAAAGGAGAAAAAATACGCTAAAAATATTTAACATTTCAGGATATTTTAACTTTGGCTGTTTTATGATATAATAATAACAGTAAAAAATACCACCTATGGCCATTGCCAACCGCCACGAACAAGACGAGCCAAATTTCGCGCCTCGACCCGAATCCGCCCCAGCGGTAGATTTGAGTTTGGAACAAGAAAATATTCGTGAACAAGAGCGTATTCAATCGGAACAAGCGCCCAAACCGGCCGAAGCCAAAACCGCGTCGTCCAAAGTACCAAAATTTTTACGACGCGCCACGCCTATGTTACCGGCCGGCAAAGATCCGATTGCGATTAAAATTGAAAAAATAATGGAAGACGGCTTAGGCGATGCTTACAATCGCTTGTCCCCTATCGCCAAACAAGAGTTTAAAATCAAAGGCGAAATCACGGCGGAAAAAATTCGCGACCTGTTGCGCGCGACCCACGTGAAAGCAAAAAAAGTGTTGCGCTTAATTTTGGAATGGTTAAAACTTTTGCCCGGGATAAATAAATTTTTCTTAGAACAAGAAGCAAAAATTAAAGCTGACCTGATCGTGGCTTTAAAGAACAAACAATGACAACCGCTGACATCAACAATGTGCTAAACTTAGTAGCCGGACTTTTACAAGACCCCGTATTTTTTTTAATTACTACGATTATCGTGGGGGTTTTGTCAATTATCGCTTGTCTCTATATTTTACGCGGGATCTTGCGCTCCCGCGGACGGCAGAGTAAGGCCTTTCACAAAACAATTTTTCTCGTGCGCGTGCCCAAAGAACGCAAAGGTGAAGGCCAAGGACAGTCAGCCCAATCAATGGAAGAAAATATCAACCAATTGCGCGAAAAAATTGCCATTGCCGACGCTTTGTTTTCCGGCTTAGCGGGATTAAAAGCGGAAAAAGGATTTTTCAAATGGCTCAAAGGTCGCAACGACCACATTACTTTTGAGCTGGTGGTCAAAGACAACAAAATTTCTTACTACGTCGTCGCCCCGGACAAAATGTCCGATTTTATCCAGCAACAAATTCACGCCCAATACCCGCACGCTGAAATCACCATTGAACCAGATTATAATATTTTTAAACCCGAAAGCCATATTGCCGGCGCTTATTTATTTTTCAAACACCGCTCCGCTTTTCCTTTAAAAACTTATAAAAAATTAGACAGCGATCCGCTGGTTGGCTTGCTTAACCCGCTTTCCAAAATCGGCGAAAACGAAGGCGCGGCTATTCAATATGTGCTCCGACCATCATCGCCCAAATGGCGCCGACAAGGTGTCCGAATGATTAGAGATATTCGCGAAGGACAAAAATTTGAATACGTGGCGCAACGCGGACCAATCGGCCGTTCTTGGCACCGCTGGAAAAAAATATTTTTTCCCAAAAAACATGACCCCACCAAATCCAGCGGGAGCGAGGCATATCACTTGACGCAAATGGAAGAAGAAATGGTCAAAAGCATGGAAGAAAAACTAAGCCACGGCGGGCTGGAAATTACCGCTCGACTCGTGAGCGCGGCCCCCACCAAAGAAAAAGCGCGGATGAATTTAGAAAATATTATTAACGCGTTTAGCCAATACAGCATCTACCGTTACGGAAATTCTTTCGCGGCCGCTATCCCACGTGGACAAAATAATTTGATCCGCTCTTTTATCTATCGCCTGCCCCAAGAGCATCACTATATGGTAGTGAATACCGAAGAAATGTCCTCGCTTTGGCACATGCCCACTCCCTTTACCGAAACCCCGCATATTAACTGGCTCGGAGCGCGCAAATCGCCACCGCCCATTGATATGCCCACCGAGGGTGTCATTATGGGACGCGCGATTTATCGCGGTGAAGAAACGATTGTCCGCATCAAACGCGCTGACCGGCGCCGGCATTTGTATACCATTGGTAAATCCGGTGTGGGTAAATCCGTGTTTATCCAATCCTTGGCCGTCCAAGATATTAGAAATGGCGAAGGCGTGTGCGTGATTGACCCGCACGGTGATTTTGCCGAATATGTTTTACAGCACATTCCCAAAGAACGCGCTGACGATGTCATTTATTTTAATCCGGCCGATGTGGAACGACCGCTCGGGTTAAACATGATGGAACCGCACACCGAAGAACAAAAAGATTTTATCTGCCAAGAAATGGTATCTATCTTTTATAAGTTAGTCACTGACCCATCCATGATCGGGCCGATGTTTGAACACCAGATGCGCAATGTGATGTTGACACTCATGGCTGATATGCATAATCCGGGCACCATTGCCGAAATTCCCCGCATGTTTACCGACGACGAATTTGTCAAAAAATGGAAAAAGAAATTAAACGACCCGATGGTATTGGCGTTTTGGGATAAAGAAATGGCCAAGACCTCTGACTTTCATAAATCCGAAATGTTGGGTTATTTAATTTCTAAAGTCGGCCGATTTGTGGAAAACCAAATGATCCGAAATATTATTGGTCAAACCCACTCCAGCTTCAGTTTCCGCGAAATTATGGATCAAAAAAAGATTTTGATTGTGAATTTATCCAAAGGTTTAGTTGGTGAAATTAACTCTAATCTTTTGGGGTTAATTATTGTGTCAAAAATTCAAATGGCCGCCATGGAACGCGCCAACTTAGACGAAGACAAACGTTATGATTTTTATTTATATATGGATGAGTTTCAAAATTTTATTACTGATTCCATCGCCACCATTTTGTCCGAAGCGCGCAAGTATCGTTTAAATTTAATCATGGCGCACCAGTACATGAAACAGTTAGAAGACAATAAGGGTAAAACGGGCGTGCGCGATGCGGTACTTGGTAATGCCGGCACCATTGTTTCATTCCGCATCGGCCCCGAAGATGCCGAGGTGCTCCAAAAAGAATTTGCCCCGGTGTTTGGCGCCTATGATTTAATCAATGTGGAACAATTTACCGGTTATGCTAAAATCCTTATTGACAATACCGCCTGTAAGCCGTTTAATATGACTACCTACCCACCCGAGAAAGGTAACCCACAATTAGCCGCGGCCATTAAAGAATTATCCCGCTTAAAATATGGCCGACCGCGCGAATTGGTTGACGCCGAAATTATGGAACGAGCGCAGTTGGGTATGGCGGCGAAAAAAGCGGATAGTGATTTGATTGAAGCGAGTTTATAGTGAAAATTTCAAAATCCAAATTTCCAATTTCCAATCAAATCCAAAATCCTAATATCAAATTTGACATTTTGGCTTTGACATTGATTTGACATTGGAAATTGGATATTTGACATTTATAACTTTGATTTAAACAAATACGAAAATAAATATACCTAGACTTATTGTTCTGCTATGGCAACTTTATACCGTAAATACCGCCCCCAAATATTCACTGATTTGGTTGGCCAAGAACACATTGTTCAAACCGTCATGAATGAAGTCGCCGCTGGCACGCCGGCGCACGCTTTTTTGTTTTCTGGTCCGCGCGGGGTGGGAAAAACCACTTTGGCACGACTATTGGCCAAAGCGTTAAATTGTGAAAAAAGAAAATTAGGTAAAGCCGAGCCGTGCGACGAGTGTGGCTCGTGCCAAGAAATTTCCACCGGGCGTAATATTGATGTGATTGAAATGGACGCGGCTTCGCACACTGGCGTCGAAAATGTGCGCGAAAATATTATTGATAACGCCCAATTTAAACCAACGAAATCGCCTTACAAAATTTTCATAATTGACGAAGCGCACATGCTGTCTACGAGTAGTTTTAACGCGCTTTTAAAAACTTTAGAGGAACCACCAGCGCACGCTTTGTTTATTTTAGCAACCACGGAATTGAATAAATTACCGGACACGATTGTGTCGCGTTGTCAGAGATTTAATTTCAAAAAAATTCCGGCCGAGCTGATTATCGCCAAACTGAAAAAAATCGCGAGCGAAGAAGATGTGAAAGTGGATAAAGAAGTACTGGAACTAATCGCGGTCAAAAGCGGTGGCTGTCTGCGCGATGCCGAAAGTTTATTCGGTCAGATTTTGTCATTAAACTTAAAAAAAATAACTTTAGAAGCGACCCAAGCGGTTTTACCCTCGGCGCAATTAGAGGAAGCGTTTGCGTTTGTTAAAAACGCACTGGCGGGCGCGACGGCCGATATGCTTGCCACCGTCGCCGGATTATCTAATAACGGTATTAACCCCGAAATTTGGGCCGAAGATTTATTACAAATTTTACGCCTCACTTTAATTTCTCAAACTGGTTTTCAGCCGACCGAAACCGCGCTGTTAACCAAAAGTCAAATTAGTGATTTAAAATATCTGGCCGAACACACCACCGCCCCCCAGCTAATAATGGCACTTGATAAAACCGCGCGTCGGGGCCAAGAAACCCGCTCGGCCATTTTACCCCAATTACCATTAGAGATTTTAGCCGTGGAATTAGTGGAAATTTTTCATACTACCGGGACCAACAATGGCGCTACCCCTCCTTTTCAAGGAGGGGGCGAGGGGGTGGTTAAATCACCTCTAAATATCACTCCGACACAACGACTGGTGGTAACCAAAACTACCCTCCCAGAGCCACCTAAGGCCGTAGAGGTGCCTTTCGATGTCATCACGAGTAGTTTACAGGGAGAAGCGCAGCGAAGCCCTGAGGAATCTCCATCCGCAATCACCTCGCCAATGACAGTCAACCAAGCCACCGCCATCTGGAACAAAATGATTGAAACCGTCGGCAACTCCAACATGTCTTTGACTTTTGTTTTAAAAATGGCGACCATTGAAAAATTAGATGGCCGAGCGCTTATTTTAAATATCCCCTACTCTTTTCACAAAGATAAATTAGACGAACCTAAAAGCAAAAAAATTATCCTAGACGCGCTCGCCGACGCCGGTGGTGCCGAGCTACAGCCGCGCTATATTATCAAAACCGAAAACAACGTCGCCGATACTTCCGCCCAAGATTTAGCCCTGCAATTCGGCGGCGAGGTGGTGGGGTAAACACTTGATTTTTCATCAAAATTATGCTAACATCCACCCTATATTCGGGGATCGTCTAATGGTAGGACCGCAGACTCTGAATCTGCGTATCTTGGTTCGAATCCAAGTCCCCGAGCATATGTCATTACTTTTGCGCAATACTTTAATTTGCACGGAAAGGAAAATATGCCAAACAAAGAAAAAATGATCAAAAAATTACGAGAAAAGGCCGAACAATACGGGCAGGGTAATTTAGAATTTACCCAACCTCAACCACAAACATCGGTCAAACCGCGTGAATTAACGCCAGAAGAAAAAGAAGACGGGGCGCTTTATGTCAACGAAAAAGGAGCGGTAGTCTACAGAAGTGAACCAAATGAAACTGCCGGACAACAGTGGAGAGAACAAGGGCACAAAGTGGCCGCTTACGAGCGTGGGAAAAGAAATGAACAGAGGTATAATCGGCCTCATATTTAATCTTGCCAAACACTATTTAAACGATTGCCTCCAAAACATTTTCCAATTCGGAAAATGTTTTTAAATGCGCGAGCGCCGTGCGAATTTTTACCGCTCCGGGCAGGCTTTTGAAGTAATATAATAAATGTTTACGAAAAGTTACCATGCTGTTTGGCCCGTAATGTTCCAAATGCAACTTGGCATGCTCTAAAATAACTTTTTTTCTTTCTGCTAAATCCGGTGTTTGACCGCTAAATATCCAGGGGTTGCCCAAAGCCGCCCGCCCCATCATCACGCCATCCGCGCCGGTAATTTCCAAACATCTTTTAATATCTTCGGACGAATGCACATCGCCGTTGGCTAGTAACGGGATTTTGATAATTTGTTTGACCTTACCAATTGTTTCCCAATCAGCCGTGCCAGAATACATTTCCGCGCGCGTCCGGCCGTGAATGGTTAACGCATCAGCTCCGGCCTCTTCAATCCGCTTAGCAAATTCCAAAATTTCGTCATGTTGACTCCAGCCCAAACGAGTTTTAACAGACAGCGGCACGCCTAAATTTAATTTTTTAATCGCTCTAACCGCCTCTCCCGCCCGTCCGCAATCTTTGAGTAGCGCCGCGCCCGCATCGGAACGATTGGCGATTTTTGGCACCGGACAACCCATATTAATATCAATGCCATCGGGATGAAATTTATCCACCACCATTTGCGCCGCCTCGGCCAAATTAGCCGGATCACCCCCCATAATTTGCATCACGAGTGGTCGCTCTTCGCCATTAAACTCCCCCATTTTCAAGGTTTTTTCATTATCACGCGTCAACGCCTCGGCCGACAACATTTCCTTAAATACGACAAAATCATGGCCACTGACTTGCCGGCAAATCCGTGTAAACGGGCTGTCGGTCATATCGGCCATGGGGGCAAGGGCGATGATTGGTGTTTGGTCAAACCACATAAATATACTAATTAGGGTGGAATTATATCGTATTTTCGATAAAAAATCAAGGTGCAAAGATAATGATAAAAGTTATCCACAGCCAACTAATTTGACATCATCGGACAACGACTGCTACAATCAACTTATCCTGATTTTGTCTAACAACAAAATCGATGATCCTCGATTCCGACCAAATCGGAATCGGGACAATTTAGCCCACACCTTGTGGAACTGGGGTAAAATTCCCCGACTGTGCCGCAACGGTAAACCGTGCTTCGCTCTAATGAGCTTCGCAGGTCAAGTCCTCCTAACGGGCTTGCCCGGCGTAGCGTAGCGAAGACGGGAGTCCGATCTTCAATGTGTGGTTTTTCCCGAGCAGGACCATATTTTTGGTATTTTTATGCCCAAAATATGCCATAATTTCTGCTCGTGAGGCAGAATTTTTTGTTAACGACCAAAATTTATGAAATAAATTTTGTGTCAGTTAACAATCCCGACTCAGTCGGGATATACATTGAATAATATGACACCAAAATTACATTCAATACTTGTCCGCCTTGCATTTATAACAATATTTGTCTCCACCACATCGATAGCGTATGTTTTGTTGCCGGAAAAACCAACCGCAAACAAAACATCGGTTCCACAAGAGGCAACACCAATTTCTACCTCAACCGTATTTTTAACCACTTCCGCTCCCGCCACTTCTGTTTCTTCCCTTCCTGAAGTGGCCCAATTGGTGCGGGCAGGGGGAGAAAAAACTCCACCGAAAACGACATCCTCAACAGAAAGCTTTCAAACCGCGACACTTTCAGTCAACGACAAAAACTACACTTTGCAATTTAACACCGAAGAAAATTTACTCACCGCCATGCGCCGACTAGAAACTTCATCGGTCGCGCCATTTTCTTTTTCCGGTAAAGAATACGCGGGTATAGGATTTTTTGTAGATGGAATAAACGACATTAAAAATAATCCGACGGCAGGAAAATATTGGGTTTACTATTTAAACGGACAACCGGCACCGGTCGGAATTTCTACTTATTTATTAAAATCGGGGGATATAATTAATTGGCAATATGGCACTAAACAATTTTAAAATAACAGCAGTCATTTTTATTTTTGGCCTGTTGTTAGCAGCGCCGGTTTACGCTGAAGAAGCTATTGTTGATAATAGCACCGCTTCGTCAACCATAACAACTAGTACTGATGACGAAACCGTGCCGGAAACAACCACGGCCATTGAAGACACTATCACCACACCTGATGTTGCCAGCTCTACCCCAGAAACGGCGACAACCACCCTCAACATCACCTCTTCTACCCCTGACACTGCCAGTAGCACCTTAACTAATACTACTACCACCGAAAATACCGACACACCATCTGGAAGTAGCCCAACCAATCAAACCATCACGGCGGCTGATATCACAAACGCAATTCAAAAAATTCTTAATTACCTAAAATCGCAACAAAACGCGGATGGAAAAATTTTGGACGGCAACATGACCGACTGGGCGATAATGTCTTTTGGCGCGGATGGCCAATATGCCGATGAAATAAAAAATGCCACAACCTCGCTTTTGGATTATGAAACCAATTATAATTTAGACGACCCGTCTGATTTAAATCCTTGTGCCAGTTATCCGCGCCATGTTTTAGCGCTGCTCTCGACAGGGGTGAGCGCAAGCGACGTGGCCATCCAGGGTCTAAAAGACAAAATGCTGACGGTTTGTTATCAAAATAATTTATACGGCTTAAACGGTATTAACGATGATGTCTTTGGTCTAATTGCTCTGTTGGCGCTTGACACCAACCAAACCGAACCAATTATACAAGATATTGTTTCAACAACATTGTCTTGGCAATCTGAAAATGGCGCATTCTCTGTGCCGTGGGGCGGCACCGGCTCTGATATTACAGGAGCGACAATTAATGCTTTACAATTTGCGAAGACAAAAGGTATTGAAATTCACGATGAGATTTTTAATAAGGCAAAAAATTATTTAAAGTCCAAACAATTGATGGATGGCGGTTGGAATGATTACGGTGAATCGTCTGATATAATAACAACAAGCTGGATACTAATGGGGATAAATGCTCTAGGCGAAAACCAAAACGAGTGGTTTAATTCGGCTGGCAAAAATCCCTGGCATCCACTGATTAACCAGCTATCACCAGAAGGTCGCTATATATCGGCTTATCCCGCCCCTAATGATCCTACCCCAACCGACTGGTTTGGTTTACAAAACGCCGTGCCAGCGCTGGCCGGAAAATTTTGGCCGATTATTTTACCGGAAAAAATTACCCACTTTGAGACCGGACCAAATATAACATACAGTAGTGGTGGCGGTTCCAGTTACATACCACCGATTGTAACGCCGACTACTACCCCAACATCAACAGTCACGGCTACTACAACAACCTCAACCGTCATTATTGCTACCACGACTTTAGCCAGCACCACGGTAGATAATGCCATGAACAATTTAAGTATTCAAACGGCCGCCCCTACTTCCACGACTTCAACACCGAAACTAATTATTAAAAAAATAACTAAACCAATAATTAAACCAACTCTGCTAAAACCAGAAATTAAAGGCGAAAAAATAACAGCGCCGGTGGCCACACCGCCACCGACTAATCGCGTTGCCGACCAACCCAAAACCAAGAAAAATCCCATAATGAAAGCGGCGAGCTGGATTTGGGGATTATTAAAAAATCTGATACAATAGACACACTATGAAAAAATATCTCCCCATCATCTTACTCATCGTCCTCGGCCTGTCCACCCGCCTGCTCCCCCATTTGCCAAATTTCACGGCCATTGGCGCGGTGGCGATATTTGCGGGCCGGTATTTACCGCGTCGCTACGCGCTGGTACTACCACTCACGGCAATGTTTATTAGCGATTTGTTTATTGGTTTTTACAGTATCCCAATGATGGTCGCGGTTTATAGCGGATTTGCCTTAATGTCATATTTAGGTGCGCGTACTCAAAACTACGGCTGGCAGACGGTCGCTGGTAACACCATCGTTGGCTCGTTTCTCTTCTATATAATAACCAACTGGGCCGTTTGGGCCTTCGGGACGATGTATCCACACACTTTGACCGGCTTAACTACAAGCTATTATCTCGCTCTGCCATTTTGGCGCAACAGTTTAATGGCGGATATGTTTTATACAGTCGTGCTAGTGGGTGGGTATGAACTATGTCTATTATGGCTACAGTCCACAAATATACAAATACTTAATAATTTCAAAATCCAAATTCCCAATGTCAAAACAAATCCAAAATCCTAATGTCAAATTTGACATTTTGGCTTTGACATTGATTTAATATTGGAAATTGGAAATTTGACATTAAAAAATCCCCCGACTAAGTCGGGAGATTTTTGGCAACTTATCCATAAGGCAAATCTTCGGGTGGTATTGCCGGCTCGTCACCCATAGGCAAACTGGATGGTATCTCGACCGATGGCTCGGGTGTTGGTGCGCGCCGCATCCGCAAATGGCCGGAAGTGGTCTCTAAAGGTAAATTCATCGGCGGTTCGCCACGCTTGGTCTCGGCTTTCTGGAGCAACGGCGTCTTCACAAACGGCAATGGGAAATGCCAAATTGTCGCCAACTCTTCAATATTTAAAATATAGGGGTTACCGGCGATTTTAATTTTTCGTTTTCTAAACATTTCCACAAAATGATGCTTCACTAATCCCAAACGATAATTTTTAAAAGCATAGTGTTTCAAAGTGGCATGATGCGCCACCAAAGAATTGCTATTTTGAACATGAAACTGGCTAAACGCTCCCACCAGGCCATCGATACATTTGCCGGGATTGTACAACTCTTTCTTGCTAATATACAACACCCGCACTTTGGACTTAAACCCTAATTTAGCAATTTTATTTTCAATTGCTTCAATTACGGTTTTATTACCCGGAGTTAACTCGGAAACTTTTCCGGCCGTCGCCTCTTCCTCGTGTCCACCTTCGGCCGCTTCAAAATTCCAATTCCACACATTCATTAATTCTTGGGCAATTTTCATCGGAATACTGGAAAAGAAATCCACAAGCCAGTTTCCTCCGTGATGCCCACCATGACTGCCACCGCCCGCGACTAGATCCTTAACAAGATCTATCCCCTTTTCTTTCCAATGATGACTCGTCGGTTCAATTACAATATGCAACCACAACTGCTCGCCCACGCCTAAACGGCTAAAATTTTCCAGTAACGCGGCCATTGGGTCAGAAAATACGACGTCCTTGCTCATGTTATACTCAAAACTGGGATAGGTCCGAATCGGAAAGGCCTCATTCTCTTCCAACGCGAACTCAACCCCAAAAATATCATAATTATCATCGGGAAAATGATGCGGTAAAATTCCGGTGTAGTCATCTACTTCGGTAATTTCCGCCTCGGCGTATTGTGCGTAAATCGCCGCTTCCACCAAATCGCGGAATTCATTTTCGGTTCTGATTAAAAATTGAATATAACCGTCAATACCAACAATTTCCAAACTAAACCATTTTTGTTTTTTGCCTTTCCAAAATTTCTCCCCAATATTGGGCCCGACTTTCGCGCCACTTAAATGCGCGAAAATTTGCTCTACCGCTTTTGGGGACTGAATATATAATGGCGGCACATCAACGGCGAGCAATACCCACTGCCAATTTTTGGTGTATTTCCCCTGACGATAGTGAACCCACAAAATTGAACCCATCCAAAAAAATATCAACGCCAAAATCGTCCAGCCACCAATAGCGTAAACCGAACGAATCACCTCACTCGTGGGTTGCTTAAACAATTGCACCCAAAAAGTGATGTCAACATTAAAACCAAAAGGAGTGGTTAAGATTGTTCCGCCCATAGATGGTTTTCTATTTGTCTATTAATTTATACACACCGCCGTAAACAATCGCAAGCGAAAAAACCGTAAACCACCAACCGCGATCACCAGAATAATAGCCGGCGTAATAGGCGAGTAAACAAACAAGGGTGGCTAATATTGCCACCATGTGACGAATGGCATTATCATTCATAGTAATTGTAAATAATTATTGATATCTATATTATACCAGATAATGGCATAAGTCGGCAATACGAGAATCTAAATGTTAAAATCCAAATTACCAATTTCCAATCAAACCCAAAATCCCAATATCAAATTTGACATTTTGGCTTTGAAATTGATTTGACATTGGAAATTGGAAATTTGACATTTAATAACTATCAAACAAAAAAACGCCGACATATTTTTTAATGCCAGCGTTTTATATAAACAATTTATTATTTACCCCCTTCTCTGCCATTTTTCAACCAAGGCAAGTAACGGGCTCGCGATAAATATGGAAGAATACGCACCCGAAGCGATACCGATGAGTAGCGCCAAACTGAAATTATGAATAGTGTCGCCACCGGCAAAATACAAGGCAAACAACGGCAACAGGGTGGTTAAAGTGGTGTTGATAGAACGCATCAGGGTCTGGTTCAAACCAAAATTGACAACCGCACCAAAATCATCGCTCCCACGACGCAATAAATTCTCACGGACGCGATCAAAAACAACAATCGTGTCATTAACAGAATAACCCAAAACCGTAAGCAGAGCCACAACAAAACCAACGTCGACTTCGGTGCCGAAATATTTACCTAACACCGCAAACACGGCGATAACGAGCAACAAATCGTGAATAAGGGCGACAATTGCGAGCGCGCCATATTTCCAACTGGCTACCGGACGGGACACTTTGCGAAAAGCGTAAGCGATATAAAAAATAATACCCAAACTCACAAGAATTATCGCTCCCAAGGCGCGTTTGCGCAATTGCGAACTTACCGACGCTCCCACGGTCTCAAATCTCTCTTCGCGTATTTCATTGCCATCAGCGGAAAATTTTTCGCGTAAATTTTTCAAAATAAATTGGTGCTGTTCTTCGGTCAAAAAATTGAACCGCGCGATTAAACCGCTTTCACCCGCGTTTTGCACAATGGTATTTTTCAATTCCAATTCGTCAAATGCTCCACGCATCTGCTCCAAGGTCGGACGATTTTTGGTGAAATTTAATTCCAACAAAGATCCACCGGCAAAATCAATACCTGGTTTTAAGCCCCACATTACTGTGATTGCTAAACATACCAAAGCAACCAAACCACTAAACCCAACCCAAATCCAGGAATATTTAATAAACGGTATATTGGTGACCGACTTGGCAGACGCGTCTTTTTTAAGATGTCCCAAAAATAACCAATTGCCATCTTCTTTAAACCAACTAAAAATCCAACGCGCCAAAGTGCGAGTAATAATAACGGCGGAAAACATTGATACCAGGATACCAATAGCCAAAGTAACGGCAAAGCCCTGCACAAAACCCACGCCCATCCAAACCATAAACACACAACTGATAAGGCCGGTGATGTTGCTGTCCCGAATTGATGTCCAGGCGCGCACAAACGCCTCTTCCATGGCCGATTTCAAACTTTTGCCCAAACGCAACTCTTCTTTAAGACGTTCAAATACCAGCACATTGGCGTCCACCGCCATACCAATTGATAGAACGAAACCGGCGATACCGGAAAGAGTTAGGGTAACGCCGACTAATTTAAAGATAGCCAAACTCAAAGCCGCATAAACCGCCAAACTCAAAGCCGCGAGAATACCCGACAAGCGGTAGTACAAAATCATGAATAATATAACCACTGCCAAACCAATTAAACCGGCTTTAAAACTTTTATTTAAAGAATCAAATCCCAGCGTCGCACCCACACTCTGTTGACTTACGAGTTCAACCGGCACCGGCAGAGCGCCGGAATTAAGCCGTTGCGCCAATAATTTCGCTTCCATTAAAGTAAACCCGCCGGAAATAACGGCACTGCCGGATAAAATCGGCTCATTAACTGTCGGCACACTGATTTCTTCACCATCTAACAGAATGGCCACTGGCTTGCCAACATTACGTGTAGTAATTTCCGAAAATAATTTAACGCCTTCATCATCAAAATTTAAACTGACTTGCACTTGGCCGGTCTGATAATCTTCAGTAACTTCCGCGCGCGCGAGTTGCTTACCGGACAAACCAGTTGGCTTCCACTGCGATACCGGTGGCACAATATCAATTTCAGTTTTAGTGCGCGCCAAAATTCTGCTTACTTGATATTGCTTTTCCGTTTCATCATTTGTTTTATAAATTAAATGAAAACCAAATTGGGTCTCCACCGGTTCGGAAATTGTCCCCACGGGCAGGTCAAACGCCACCGCTTCAAAAGCCGGCACCATTTCGCCCTTTTTAAATTTACCCAAGTCCCCTTCGCGGTCAGCCGCGCCCGGTTCCGTGGAATTTTCCCGCGCCAGTTGCGCGAAATTCTGTGGAGTGGCTTTGGTTTTTAATTCGGCAATTTTAGCAGTCGCTTGATCACGTGTATATTGCGGATTATCACAGCGCTCGGCGCCAAGGAAACAAATTAAAATATGCGAAGCCGAGACATAGCGTTCGCCGTCTTTTTCAGCCACGCGTTTAACGACACTATAACCTTCGGCGCTTTCAACTAAATTTTTGCCAATTTCACCGTCTTTAACGGTTTTGGCCCAAGCAAAAATCTCAGGAAAGGTTCGACTGTCAATAAAACCGATATCCCCGCCGTTATTTTTACTGCGGTCATCTTCGGTATATTTTGTTACCGCTCCGGCAAAATCGGTTTTGGCCGCGACCAATGCTTCGTTCGCTTTCTTTTTCGCCGCGGTATTAAAATCCTTTAATTCTTTTTGTTCTGTCGCGGTCAAGGGGCGCGGTGGCTCGTTATTTTCTTCTTTAAATTCCAACACCGGCGTACCGCCAATCATTTGGATCGCCTGATTAACATCCTTAACACCCGGCAACTCCACAATCACGCGATAGGTCTCACCCACGCGCGTTGTCTGGACGAGCGGCTCGGCCACACCCAAACCACCACGAACACGACGTTCAATCACATCACGCACACCCTCAACGGAATCAGCGCGGTCGGCCGCCGCGATATTGTCGGTTTTGGCCTCATAAATTAAATGCGCGCCACCCTGTAAATCCAAACCTAAATTAAAACCGCCGGCCGGCAACTGTGGCAAGCCGATATTGGTCTTGGAATTAATCCAATTGATTCCGGAATTGGCATAATTAGGCAACACGACCGTTAGCGACGCGACTAACAAAATCGCCACGCCGGCCACACGCCATCTAATGGTAGAACGAGTTAAATTTTTTGCAACGGCTTGATGATATTTATTGGCCATAATTAATTTAATTGTCATCCCCGTGAAAACGGGGATCCAGAATTTTAAATTTGACGACTGGATTCCCGCTTTCGCGGGAATGACAGATAGTGTTAAAAGTAAAAGTGTGAATATCTTACCTTAAAACCATTTTTTTGGCAAGGGGGTTATTCAGCGCCATGACAACGTTTAAATTTCTTACCACTCCCGCAATAACATGGGTCGTTGCGCCCGATTTTGTGGCCTTCGGCGTCTTTAGTGGCAGTTTTAGTAACCGCCATTTCTTTGCCTGCCCCACTTAAAATCATATTTCCTTTAGCCATCACCGATGGTGCCAAAGCAATGCCGGCGCTCACTTTGTAAATCGTGTAAACAACCTCTTTCTGAATCAAACTTAACAATTCATTAAACATCCGATAAGTTTCTTTTTTGTATTCCACAAGTGGGTCACGCTGGCCATAACCGCGCAGACCAATGCCGGTACGCAAATAATCTACCGCGACCAAATGCTCAACCCACAAATTATCAATGGAACGCAATAACACCTGCTTTTCAATTTCAATTAACATTGCTTTATCCGGCACGACTGACACCAGCATCTCATCGTATTTTTTCTTGGCCAGTTCAAATAAATATTCAATAATTTTTGTCCGCGCTTCTACGGCTTGTAATTTTTCTGTCCCACCGTTGCTCATGTGCAATAATTGCTCTTGCTCCGCACTGTTCAACGGGAAAATTGTCACCACAGTTTCTTTAATTTCTGCCATATTCCATTCGCGTCGTTCTTCGGCGTTGGTATGAAAGGAAACTACCTGTTCGATTTCTTGCTCTAACATTTCAAAAATAATATCGCGCAGAGTTTTGTTGTCATTGCGAGGAACCATCACATCACTGTCATTTCGAATCCCCGTCGCAGTGGGTGAGAAATCTCCATCCCGTTGTAATGGAGATTCCTCGTCGGCGCGAGCCTCGCTCGGAATGACAGTTGACGACGCGCCAAACAGCGCATTTTTTTCTTGCTCAAAAATATCCAAGACATTTCGGCGTTTGCCATAAACAACTTCACGATGACGGTTCAACACATCGTCGTATTCCAACAAATGCTTGCGCGTATCAAAATGAAATCCTTCCACTTTGCGTTGGGCGGATTCAATAATTCTCGTAATGCCTTTGTTTTCAATCGGCATATCATCCGGCACTTTCAAAGTTTGCATGACTGATTTGATTCTGTCACCCGCAAAAATTCGCATCAAATCATCATCGGTGGATAAATAAAATTGAGTAGCGCCCGGATCTCCTTGGCGACCGGCACGACCACGCAACTGATTATCAATACGACGCGATTCGTGGCGCTCGGTACCAATTACAAACAAACCATCGGCATTCAAAACTTTATCACGCGCTTCAACTTCCGGTGGATTACCACCTAAAATAATATCCACGCCACGTCCCGCCATATTGGTAGCCAAAGTTACCGCACCCGGCCGACCGGCTTGCGCGATAATTTCACCTTCTCGTTCGTGATTTTTGGCGTTTAAAATTTCATGCTTGATTCCTTCGCGATCCAAATACAAGCTCAACGCCTCATTTTTTTCCACCGAAATCGTGCCGATCAAAACCGGCTGGCCTTTGGTTTGCAATTCTTTAACTTCTTTCGCGATCGCCTGCCATTTTGCTTCTTCGGTGCGATAAATTCGATCCGGCCGATCCGCGCGTTTATTAGGGTGGTTGGTCGGAATAACGACCACTTCTAAATTATAAATTTTGCCAAATTCTTCCGCCTCGGTTACCGCCGTGCCGGTCATACCGGATAATTTTTCATACAAACGGAAATAATTTTGAAATGTGACCGTTGCCAAAGTTCGACTCTCGCGCTGAATTTTTACGCCTTCTTGCGCTTCAATCGCTTGGTGCAAACCTTCGCTATAACGTCGACCGGGCATTTTACGTCCGGTAAATTCATCCACAATCACCACTTCTCCGTTATCAACCACGTAATCACGATCACGTTTAAACAACGCGTGCGCGCGCAAGGCCTGCTCCACATGGTGCACCATCGTCATCCCGCCCTCGGCATAAATATTGCCAATCCCAAGCCAGTCCTCCATTTTTTTCAAACCCGCGTCCGTTAAAGTGCTTGAGCGCATTTTTTCATCAATATTAAAGTCCTCATTTTCTTTTAAACGCTTTACCAAATCCGCGAATTTATAATACAAATCCGCCGCCTCTTCGGCCGGAGCGGAAATAATCAAAGGCGTGCGCGCCTCATCAACTAAAATGGAGTCAACCTCATCAACAATAGCGTAATAAAATGGCCTTTGCACCATTTCCGAAAGTGACGGCGCCATATTATCGCGCAAATAATCAAACCCAAATTCGTTGTTCGTGCCATAAGTAATGTCGCAAGCATAGGCCTCGCGACGCGTGCACTGTTCAACCTCTTCATCCCCAACTTTAATTTTACCAATTACAGTCGCGTCCGCGTCTGTCGCCCCCTCTCCTGCCCGAGGAGAGGGCGAGGGTGAGGTGGGAGCGTTCGCGAGCGCACTTCTATATTTAAATGAAGCACCAAGCTGTTGAATAATCCCCACACTCATTCCCAAGAAATCATAAATTTTGCCCATCCACACGGCATCACGTTTGGCCAAGTAATCATTGACAGTAACGAGATGGACACCTTTGCCAGCCAAAGCATTTAAATATATCGGTAACGTGGCCACAAGCGTTTTACCTTCACCCGTGCGCATTTCCGAAATTTGTCCGCGATGCAAAGCGACACCACCAATAAGTTGAACATCAAAATGACGCATACCGGTCGCGCGCCGAGATGCTTCGCGCACAACCGCAAACGATTCTGGTAAAATATCATTCAAAGTTTCGCCTTTTGAGAGGCGGTCTTTAAATTCGGCGGTCTTGGCTTTGAGCGCTTCATCGCTTAACGCCTTTAAATCGCTTTCTAAACTATTAATTTTATCTACAATCGGCTGAATTTCCTTGATTACCTTGGCGTTCGGATCACCGAAAATTTTGGTTAAAAAACTCATAATTTATATGATAAAATACTGCCTTAAAAACGACAGTATTTTATCATTATTCCGCTTAAATAGCAATAGTTGCAAAATGCCTTAAATCAGCCAAAATTATGGCGTAGTGCTGGCAGTTTTCACAGGCGTAATCGCGATGGGTGGCAGCAAAATCTTGACATTTGCTGAATAAAAAACGATTTTTGAGCCACCATCATTGGTTTTTACCACCAAACTGGTATTGTCCATTTTGATAATTTCGCCAACTACTCGCGTCATTCCCCTACTGTCGCCTGCTCGTCCGGCGAAATTTCCACCACCTTGGCCGCCACCACCTTGGCCGTTAAAATTTGGACGCTGCCTTTGTTGTCCGGTCGGTGTGTCGGTCGCGAATCGAGCACCGTCAAAACCCATACCAAAATTAAATTCACCAACCACAATTTGCGCGGCGCTGACAATTCCATCTGACCCAGCCGAACCCACCACCATAACTTTTTTACCAATTGCCAAATCAGTGGTCGTGCCAATAGGAAAATCCGCGCCAAACGGTGTGGTAGAAACATTTCGACGCGCGGTAAAATCAGTTGGCGCAGTGTTGTTGTCTGGTTGTTTTGTATTGCCACAGCCGGAAGTAAAAACCAAAATTGCACCGACAGAAAATATTGTTAATAGTTTGGACATATACTTAATTTTAAATACTAAACACGAAATACTAAACTCTAAACAAGTTCAAAACATAAAATTCAAATGTTTAAATTTTGGATTTGAATAATTTGAATTTGTTTAGAATTTAGAGTTTAGTATTTATAGTTTTAACTTATTGATATCTTAGCGCCTCAATCGGATCCAATTTCGCCGCGCGCTTGGCCGGATAATATCCAAACACCAAACCAACTACGGCGGCGATTCCAAACGATAAAGAAACTGACGCCCAATTTACTACTGTGGTTAAACCGGAAAACTGGTGAATTGCCAAAGACGCGAGCCACCCTAAAATTATTCCAATAATCCCGCCGGTAAAAGTAAACGCCACGGCCTCGGCTAAAAATTGCGCGCTGATGTCATGATTTTTCGCGCCCAGTGATTTACGCAAACCAATTTCGCGGGTGCGTTCCGTGACGGTTGTTAACATCATATTCATAATACCAATACCGCCAACCAACAAAGAAATTCCCGCGATCGCGCCGAGTAACATTGTCATCGTGCCGGCCACCGATGATGCCGAAGACAATAAATCTTCTTGATTTAAAATTGAAAAATCCGCTAATAGTGGATCGGAAATCCGATGCCGTGCCATCAAAAGCGCCATCACTTCCGCCTGCACCATTGTCATCTCCTCGGCGGTCGTAGCTTCAATGTTAATATTGCTGACTGATTGTGAACCGGTTAAATATTGGGCCGCCGTGCTAATCGGAATATAAATCAAATCATCCGAACTCCCAAAACCCGTCCCGCCTTTGGCTTCGGTAACACCCACCACTGAATATTCTTGACTGCCAATGCGAATTTTTAATCCAACCACGCTCGCGTCCACACCGAACAAATCATCGCGCGTCGTCGGCCCGAGCACCGCCACTTTGGAACGTGCTGTCACCTGCCCACTCGTAATTCCAATTCCTTGCGCTAAATTAATATTTTTTACAATAAAATATTGATCATCGATGCCGTTGATACTGGTGTTGGTATTTTTACCTTTCGCAGTCACTTGTTTGCGCGCCGAAATAGTGGGCGCGACAATTTTAGCACCGGACACGCTTTTGACCGCAATGGCATCTTCCAAAGTCAAACTAGTAGCCGAACCACTACCACTGCGCACTAAATTTCCTCCACTTTGACGAGCATTGCCCGGCGTCACCACTAATAAATTTGTGCCCAACGCGGAAATTCTACTGGCGATATCTTGACTCGCACCCTGCCCCACCGAAATCATCGCAATCACCGAGCTAATACCAATTACAATCCCGAGAATTGTCAAAGCCGATCGCGATTTATTCGCGGTCACGGAAAAAAATGTTTCTTCCATCAAATCTTGAAATAACATACTCTTACTTTAATTTGTCCGAAACAATTTGACCATCTTTAATTTCAATAATTCTACGCGCGGCCGTGGCCACACTCGGGTCGTGCGTAATTAACACAATCGTATGGCCATGATCGCGATTTAATTTTTGAAAAGTTTCCAAAACCACTTGACCGATTTTTGAATCCAAATTTCCGGTTGGTTCATCGGCCAGTAATATACCCGGATTATTTACGAGCGACCGCGCGATTGCCACCCGTTGCATTTGTCCGCCCGATAATTGATTGGACAAGTGATTCCAACGCTCTTTTTCCAAACCAACATCAGTTAATGCCTTCACCGCTTTTTCCAAACGTTCGGCGCGTGTCACCCGTTTGTCATAAATAAACGGCAAAGTAACATTGCGCAAAACCGTCGCGCGCGACAACAAATTAAATGATTGAAAAACAAAACCAATTTTCTTGGAACGAATATCCGCGAGTTCATCATCACTTAAAGTAGAAATATCTTGACCATCTAAAATATATTTGCCAGTGGATGGCCGATCCAACGCGCCCAAAATATGCATCAGGGTTGATTTGCCCGAACCCGACGGCCCGATGATCGCCACGAATTGCCCTTTGTCAATTTTAAAACTAACATCACGTAAAACTGTGAGTGGATTACCGCCGAGATTATAAGTTTTTGTTAGTTTTTCTAATTCAATCATATTAACGCAAAACACGAAACGCCGCCCCGGCCGCGTTACTACCACCAAATCCACCGCCACCGGTCGCTGTGGGCGCAGTCGTTACCGCCAAACTAATTGTTTGTGTAATAATTTTGTCACCTTCATTTAACCCACTCACAATTTCAGTTTGAGTATCATTGCTTTCGCCAATCACCACCTCTTTTTTTACCGACGCGCCCGTTGCGTCTAATTGTTCCACATAATTTTTACCACCACCAAATTTTACCGCGCCACTGGAAACAAGCAAAACATCCGGCTTACTGGCTAAAATTATATTAACGCTTACTGTCATGCCCGGCTTAACGCGCTCATCTTGCACATCAAAAACAATTTTTACGTTATAACTCACAACTCCTTGGGTAACCGCGCCAATTGTATCCACCTCCGCCACTTCACCCGTAATTGTCAATGCCTCCACCGCGTCAAAAGTAAGCGAGGCCTTTTGCCCGACTTTAACTTTTGCTACATCAATTTCATTAAACGCGATAATTGCCTGCTGTTGGGTGGTAATTAAAGTGCCCACCGAAGAACCGGACGAAATTGAATCGCCCTTTTTGGCGGTTAGGGCCGCGATCACGCCACTAAACGGCGCCCGTACGGAATAATCCGATAAATTTATTTGCGCGTCCAACAGCGCGTTTTGTTTTTGTTTCACGGAAATTTCTTGCGTGCGCAAATCCAACGCGTCCGGACCGGTTTGTAAATCAGCGAAAGAAATAGTTTTTTCCGCGATACCGCGCGTGGTATTCACAATATTATTCTTCGCGGTTTCAATGGCACTTTTAATTGATAATAAGTTGCTTAAATGCGAATTGGTTTTGCCGGTATAACCACTAAGCGTAGTTTGGTGGGTACCGACAGTCGCTGGGACAGAAAAATTACTGTTATTTTGGATACTATCTTTCACCGCGTCAATAAAATTACTATAATTTTTTACCGCGTCAGCGATTAATTTGGTCGTTTCATACGTCTCTAAAATCAGCGCTTCAATCGTAGAAGTACTGGAAGCGCGCGAAGTGGTCTTGTAATTTGCAAAACTGGCTTCATAGGCGGTACGCGCTTTGGTATAAGACGTAAAAACATCATCATGATAAGCTCGCATTTTGTATTCATTTTCACGATCAGAATTAATACCACCATTTAAATACCAATCCGCATTGTTGACATTGGAATAATTTTCAAAATCATAATCCAACAACAAACCATCTAAACCGGTAATCAAAGTCGGCAGATCTAAAAACGCGTTCGTTACTGTGTTAAAACCATCTTCATAGGATTTTATTAAACTATTTTGATAAGACAGAAGTGACTCTTTGGCCTGGGCTAAAGAATTTTCCGACTGTAATAAAGATAACGCGTCCGTTGGCGCTTTTAATTTTGCCAAGCTCAATTGCGCCGTTTCCAAACTATCCTGCGCGTCACGCACCGCTTTTAACGCGTCCCGCGCGTTTAACGACAAAAGTAAAGTACCGACTTTAACTTCTTGACCGACTTTAACATTTACCGCGATGACATCGCCGGACGCTTTTGGTTTTAAATCTACTTGACTCGTGGCCGAAACCTGCCCGCTCCCGCTCACGGTCGTGGACAACACCCCGCGCTCAATCACACCTTCCACATAGCGAATAGTCACAGTCGGCGGAAAAAATTTATTCCAACCAAAATAACCAATCACGCCAATTACTAAAATTATTAACCCAACGCGCAATTTGTGTCGTAACATCCAACCAAATATTTTTTGCATACAAATAATTATTAAAAACCAAGATTGCTTTTCCCGCAACGTGGTGATGGTATCGGCCCAAAACGACGATTGACCCCGCGTCCAATCATCGGCATTTCGTCCGCGGTGATTATTCTCGCCGCGCGCGCTAAAAATAATTTTCCCCGTCTGTCACCCACCGCCACGATAAACATTCCATCAGATAAATTTTCCGACAAAGAATTTTCTAATTTTGTTAAATCAACAGTTTCTTCTCCTCGCGGTGTTTGAATTAACGCCCCGCCTTCGCGAACTTGCACGACTCTCCCCGCGATTCCACCCGCGCGCTCGTCTAATCCCGAACGTAAAAACGGCCGAAACATCCGCCCGCCAAAATCACGCTTTTCAAACACGCGCCGCTCAAAACGTTCACCGACATCAATATATGCCAATAGCGCGCCCACCGCGACCACTACAACCACCAAAGCGGTAATCACATATTTTACCGGATACTGAAAACCCGTCGCGCTTTTTTTGAAAATATAAACACCCGCGCCAATCAAACCAACGAAAGCCCCACACAGTAAATAGGGAAATGACTGCATAAACGGATTAAACCCGCGTCTACCAAAAGACAAATATGCTAAATTATCCGAAGTTTTTAAATAAAAAATCACCAGACAAAAAAATAGCGCCGCGAGCGCGACTACTAACACCAGCGCGCCGTTGGCGCTTAACTTTTCCAAAATAAAAACATACTTGGAACGCAATTTAACGCTACCACCTTTAATTTTTTCCATTACTTTGTTGGCGACGTCATTTTTTTCTACCATACAATTTAAATTAAATACTTTTTCAAAATTTCTTTGCCGCGCATTATCAACACCCCCACGGTAGAAATCGGTAAATGTAAAATGTCGCTAATTTCCTCGTAAGATTTCTGTTCAAAAAAATACAACACTAGCGGATCGCGATATTTATTTTTTAACTGCGACAGCGCGCGCTCAATTTTTTCTTTTGCCAAAACCCCATCCACTTTTTCTGCTAAATTTAATTTACTATCAACAATCTCCAATTCTTCCGGCTCAATAGAAATTATTTCTTTGCGGTATTTTTTTAGATGATTAATTGCCTCATTATGCGCGATGCGATAAATCCAAGGTGAAAATCTTCTATTTTCGTCAAAATCAAATAGGTTGCGATAGGCCTTAATAAAGGTCTCTTGTAAAACATCGTCCAACTCATCGCCACTACGAATATATTTACGCAAATAATGCGCCAATTTCGTTTCATAGCGCAAAATAATTTCCGCGTATAATTCCTTATCGCGCGCGCGCACTGCCACTGCCAATTCCTCGTCATTCAATTTCGTGGATACTGCCATATAATTATATTACAATGATAAACTCAAAAATATTTCATATCGCCCCTTATTCCTCGTATTTTAACAGTTAAACCCACCAATAACAATAGCGCAAAAATTGACCCAAACAGATAATTTTAGTATAATATCCATGCTTTACTTATGTTTTTTCCGCAAACAAAAACTATTAACAAAAAAATTTTCATTCTGATACTCGGCGTGATATTTTTAGGGGTGCATGTCTCCCCCGCTAATGCGGAAACCACGCCTGTTAACGCCGGTTTTGTCAATGGAATCTGGTATTCACAGAGTCAATTTTTCGCCAATGATAATATCCGGATCTATACGGCTTTTCAAAATAATTCCGGCTTTGATTTAATCGGTAAAATTCAATTTTCAGATAATGATAAAATAATTTCGGAAACAAATTTTGAGTCAATCGGTGGCCAATTAATCCAAAAATGGACAGATTGGAAAGTGGAAGCGGGAAACCATAATATTAAAGTAAAAATAGTTGATGCTAAAAAATCTCTGCCGGGAAAAACACCGGAACCAATCGAATTGCCACCTTCGGCGCAGTCAATAACCAACGCCCAGGAAATTGACCATGACACGGACGACGACAAAATTGGCAACGCCACCGATCCAGACGATGACAATGACCGCGTAAGTGATATAGAAGAAATAAAAAATGGCACTGATCCGTTAGTTACTGACGAAGAAAAATCAGTTGAAAATATAATTGAAACAAAAATAGCAGAAACCGCGGTAGAAAATATCACGCAAAAAATTACTGACATTTTCCAAAATACTAAACAAACCGCTAACGAAACAGAAACAAGCGAACCGACAAAATCATTTCTGCCGTCCACAATTGCCGACAAAATTTCCTTTGCCACCTCCCCCATTAACACCGGCGTCATCGGACAAGTGGCGGCCGTGTTAGAAGAAAAACGCGCTGAAACAAAAAAAATTATCGAATCCGGCCAAAACAATGAACCGATTTTCTGGCAGACACTTAGTAAATTATCAGAAAAATATCCACCGGCTGAAGGTATCGCCAAAATATTGCCATCCGGCGCGCAAATCCAATACCGCGTGATAGCGATCTTGGCCTTTATTTTTAAAACCCCCTGGGCGTTATTACTTTCCGGCCTCGCCCTGCTCGCCTTCCTTTGGAAACTTACCAAAATTTTTGCGTAAAAAAAATCTTCCGTACGTCTACGGAAGATTTTTATTTTGTCTGAAAAATTACAATACCGCTTCTTTGGCAGCTTTGGCCACGCGGAATTTCACCACGGTCTTGGCCGGGATCTGGATGGTGGCTCCGGTCGCTGGATTGCGTCCGACGCGCGCGTTGCGGTGCACCTTTACCAATTTGCCCAAACCTGGGACTACGAATACGCCTGATTTCTTGACCTCTTTATAGGCCAATTCGGTCATCGCCTCCGTGAGGGTGACGACATCCTTCTTCGCTAAACCTGTTTGTTCCGCCAAAGCGGCCAACAGGGCTGACTTGGTCATGCCTGCCATAGACTTAATGTTAAGAATAAAAAAGGTTATGAAACCTTGTGATATACACAGTAATAGTATACACTCTTTTGAAAATAAGGGAAATCCCTAATAAAATCGGCCTGTGGATAAGTTTTTTTGGCAATCACCTAACCCACTATATACCCAGTCCCTCATTCCACTCTTTTAGTGTCTTTTGTGGATCAAAAAATACAACCTCTTCCGCTTTAAAATATCAATCCCACGCCATCAATCTCTCCCATGATCCGCCCCGTTTCCACCAACACCACAATAATTTTTTGATAATGCTCTATATCAGCATTGGTAAGTTTTCGGCCTTTGCGGTCTTTGAGCCATTTTTGAGCTGGCTGATAGCCACCTATGTAAAAATCCCAGGCCAATTTGGGCACACCGCCAAAGTATTGGGTTTTATTGATAAATACTTTTTCGTTTTCGTAAATAATTTTTTCTACCATATTGTCCCCCACCACCGGATAAGTGGTAATAAAACTATTTACTTTTGGACTTTCTAACAGATGCAGATAGCGTAATTCTTCGCCTAACTTAGCTAACGCAAAAAATTGATTTTTGTCTTTTGGATACGGCACGCGCGGAAAATCTATTTTTAAAAACTCCTTATATTTTTCGCGATAATTAGGACTGTGTAAAACCGCGTAAATATAATCCAAAATATTTTCTGGCGTTATCGGGCCGGTAATTTTCTCTATTTCTTGGACGATTTCTTTTTTAAGATTTGGGATTTTGGTGCCGTCGTCAGCGTAGAGATAAAGTGGAAAATGATAAGATCCAGTAGTACTTTCCGCTGTTTTCATTTCAGACAATAAATTGGTAATAAAAAAATGACTTATTTGATCTGATTTTGATTGCCTACCAGCCAAAAGAGATAAATTAGAATAAAAAGAGTGTTTCATTTGCTCCTTTCTATGTCTTACGACAATCTTTGTGTCATAATACAAAAATCTCTCGTCGAATGGCCTATAACAAATTTTTTTAATTTTTTCAACATCAAATATGAAATTAGAGCTATCACAATAATTCAAAATCTGTTTTTTAAGATTATCTTCAGAAAATGCAATCACAATATCATCGTGATGAGTTTTAATTCCCGCTGCCTTTATACTAAAGAAATCGTCTAACTTAAATCCGCTTTCATATTCTTCGCTCGCCCCAAAATCCTTGGGCACAAAGAAATAATACGGCGCTTCATACTTAATCTTGTTCCACTTCATTTTCTCAAAATCAGAATTATCTAACGCTTCATATTTATTTTTTTGTTTACCAAACATTTCGGCGTGATAAACCACACCGAGCGTTTTTTTCTTGGCGGATTTTTTCACAAAAATTGCGATGGATACGCCTTGCATAATACTAAATACATTTTGATCGGCGCTACCATCCGGCGCGACTTCTTTTTTCTTGGCATTACCATGTAAATCCAAGATATAAATACTGTCAAACGATTCTAACAGCGACTTGCGCATTTGCCGGTGGGTAATGCCGTCTATATACGAATTGTTGGTTATCATCCCGATAACTCCCTCGCCATTTTTATCTATCAGATACTGTGAAAAACGAATAAATTTAATATAATCATCCGACAGAGGTTGAATATTTCTCTCATTTAAATCTTTTTTATAATCTTTTATCAGCTCGCCAATCCACTCGCCTTTATTTTGCGAACTAACATTATACGGCGGGTTCCCTAACACCACCATAATTGGCAAATCATTTTTTACTTTATTCGCCGCGATGGACTCATCGGTAATCGCCTGCCCCAAACCTAAACCTGCGAATAAAGTATCATCGTAGCTTTCAGCTTTTTCCAAACTATTGGTAAGATATACTCCGAGTCGCCCCCTGTTAATATCTACGCCACTTTCTTTAAGCGTAGTCGTCAGTTTAAGATGGGCAATCGTGTATGACGCCATCATAATTTCAAACCCGTGCAAACGCGGCAATAATTCTTCGCGCGCGTAATTCGCCCAACGGCCTTCTTGGCCGTCAAAAGATTTTTTAATATGCGAAATAACTTCATTCAAAAATGTTCCGGTGCCGGTGGCCGGATCCAAAATTTGAACTTTGTGAACGCTCTGTTTAAACTTTTTGCCTTGGCTCACACTATTAATTTCAATTTTAGCAGAATCCGCCAGACCATTTAAACCAAACTCTTTTTTGAGAACATCATCTAACGCGCGCACGATAAAACGCACTACCGGTAAGGGAGTATAAAATACGCCCATCTTTTTGCGTTCCGCCGAATCATATTCTTGCAAAAAATCTTCATAAAAATGAATAATCGGATCACGGCTATCGTCTTTTTCCACTTTGTAATAATCATGAACAATCGCCTGCACATCGGCGTGGACAAATTCCTCACAAAGTTCGTTGACAATAAACTCAATGCGCTTGTCAAAAGACGGTCCGGCCACATGGTCAAAAAAGTGCCTCAAAAATGGATTTGAAACCGGCACCAAATCGCGCGCTTCTTGGCGGGAAAAAGTGTCGGGCGTTTCATCATGATAACGCGCCGCGAATAATCCATACACGACTGTTTGCGCGTACATATCGGCAAATTTGTCATAATCCAAATCGGCCAGCAACAATTTTTTTATCACATTATACACCGACAACAAACTCTCATTGGTTTGCGTGTCCCCGTCATGTAAAAATTTCTTGATATTATCGCGAATACGACGCGCTTTGCCAGCCATCACTTTAGCGAGCACCGCACCGGATTTTATCGGCTCTTTGGCTTCATTGATAAATTCTTTTATGGTATCTTCCAAATGCGCGAAATTGTTTTCGTCAGCGACTATTTCGCCATTTTTAATTTCGGCAATTTTTACCGCCTCATATTTTTGCCCATTACGAAAAAATCTAAACTCTAAACAGTCGGTTAAAATTAAATTGGAATAGCCAAAATAGCGAGCAAGTTGTTCGCCTTTTTCGGTTTCGTCAAGCGATACGCCAATATCTTTGGCTTCGGCGTAAGCGGCGGCGACTTTTCCTTTCATAAACAAAAAATCCGGCGCGCCGTATTCGCTTCGTTTGGGATCGTTGATGACATTCAGACCGGTAATGTCGGTAAACAATTTTTGTAATGCCGGACGATAGGCATGTTCTTTGGCTTGGCCGGACTGATATTTTTCGGTGATTGATTTTATGTATTCATTTACCAAATCATTTTTCATAATTTTAATATAATTCATCTGTTTTTTTGAAATTTTACCACCTGTGGATAAACATTGACAAAAATGACTTTTGTGTGGTATAGTGTATTTGTGTTGAAAAGCACCGTCGCCTGAACGATACCAGGATCGTATTCCATTCCTCCGCCCCTAATCGGGCGGAGTGTTTTTTATATATACTAAAAATTCTTTTAATGACTCCGCCGGAATAAATTTGTCGGCCACTTCCTGCAATTCTTTGCTCATACGAGCGCGAGTACACACTACTACTATTTTTTTATTTCTATTTTTTAAATAACTCAATAGGCCACTAAAATCACTGTCCCCGGAAAACAATACTACGGTGTCATATTTATGAATTTTGGTAAGCAAATCCATAGTAATCTCAACATCAAAATTACACTTGGGAGCTTTACCTACGAATAAACCATCTTCATCGTGGTGTGGAACCATTTTTATTTCTTTTGTTTTAACCAAAAAACCACACCCTCTCGCTTTATCTAAACGAAAAATTGAATTACGACTTTTGATATTTTCCGGATGATTTTTAAACAAATCTAATCGCGATTTAAAATGTCCATAATAAAAAAATTTTTTCTTGGGGTTAATCCAATTGCAAACATCGGCCAATTTGGCTATATCTATTTCTTTACAAAATCTAAACTTATTTTCTTTTGGCCAAAAATCTTTAGCCCACGGACGAACATTACCAAAATCCACAAACACAAAAATATTCCCGAATTGTTCAGGATTAAACAAATAATATTTTCCTTTAAATGATTCTAAATCCATATTTTACGTCTCTATATTATACGATTTTTACAACCAACCGTCAAATTACAACACTATTTTATTCTACAAAAAAACAACCCGCCTAACGACAGATTGCTTTAAATTTATTAAATTTTTACCATTTCTTACGCGTATATGGCGCAGGGCGACGACCGCCACCAAATGAAGGTCTGCCACCAAATTGCGGACGGCCACCGCGATAATGTCCGCCGAAATCATTTTCTTTCGGACGAATGCCCATCGGACGGCGCGGTGGCAACACTGGCAACGGCGCCACTGGTAAATATTTTTTAATCAAGTGTTCAATTGTTTGAATGTCGCGTCTTTGTTCCGGGCCAACAAATGAAACCGCTTTACCGGTTAAACCGGCGCGCCCGGTACGACCAACACGATGCACATAATCTTCCGGATTATCCGGTAAATCATAGTTGACGACCAGTTCAATATTGTCCACATCAATTCCGCGCGCAGCAATATCAGTCGCCACGAGCACACGAAATTTTCCGGTTTTAAATCCAACCATCGCGGCTTGACGTTGCGCCAAAGACCGGTCCGAATGAATCTCGGTGGCAGCGTGTCCCATGTCCCGAATCAACCCGGTAATTTTTTTAGCACCCCGTTTGGTGCGTGAAAAAACCAAGACCGTGCCTTTTGTGTCAGCCAATAATTTATCCAAAAGCTGCGGACGTAATTCTTTGCTGACGATAAAAATTTCTTGTTCAATTTGCGCGACCGTTGTGCCAGCCGGCGCGACTTCAATTCTCCATGGCGTGCGCATATAGCGATTGGCCATTTCGGCGATTTCTTTCGGCATGGTCGCGGAAAACATTAATGTTTGGCGATCAGCCGGCGCGTAATTTAAAATCTGTTTAATTTGGGGAGCAAACCCGATGTCAAACATGCGGTCGGCCTCATCTAAAACAATCATTTTAATGCGCGCGAGGGAAAGATTTTTTTGTTGCAAATGATCAATTAAACGGCCGGGGGTGGAAATGAAAATATGTGGGTTGCGACGAATCGCTTGAATTTGTTGATACGAAGACGCGCCTCCGATTAAAACAGCGGTGCGCAATCCAAGCTTGCCACCAATTGAACGCAAAACTTCATCAACTTGCAAAGCTAATTCTCGGGTCGGAAGTAAAATCAAACCTTGCCCACGGTTTTGCTCCAACAATTGAATCATTGGAATACCAAAAGCCAAGGTCTTGCCCGTACCGGTCTGGGCAATACCCACGATATCCTTCCCATCAAACGCCGCCGGAATGCACTGGTGTTGAATTGGGGTCGGGGTGGCGAATTCCAGTTGATTTAAAATCGCTAGAATTGGCGCCGAGATGCCTAGTGTGTTAAAACTAGACACAGTAGTGTTTTTTTGTGTCATATATTTTGTTGTGACCCGAATTTCCGCTGGGTCACATAATGACACAAAAGAGTCGAGTCGCTGACCTTTTCGAGGTCAGGATTAATTAGAATACACCAGTATAGCACATTTTGGGTGTTTTGTCAAGAGAGCGGTTGTGGATGACCGCTAATACGATTTTTGTTATATAAAATTATTTTAATAAACTACAATAGCGGTATAATTAAGATACGCCCAAATACTTTTAAAACTGGAGATGCTGTATGTTTTTGGTCCCCGCCAAGAATCGTTGACAATAATAGAAATAGGGTTTTCTACGCTCCCGACATATCCTTTTACTACCACTGAATGCATCCCCCGATAACCGGTGGCTCCGGAATCTAAGGTAAACGAACCGGTCGTGCTATATTGATTATGCCACCAAATGATTACCGGATTGCCAGCATTAACTTCTTTTACCAATTCGGCGATGTTCCAACCGGTTTTAATAGATGCTTTTCTATATCTGCTAATAAAATTATAAATCGGCTTCCAGTGAGCGCCATAACCGGCCACCCAACTTACATTCGGATCTTCTCCTTCGCCAACTTCAGCTTTAATAAAACTTTCGGAAAGATTATCACCGCGGTAAGCAAGTGCCATTCTGGCAGTGGCGATATTACAGGTAAAAGTTTCACTTTGATAATACAGCGGAACATTCAAAGAAAAACTTTTATTTTTTGTCGTAAATGAATAAGCGTAATCTTGATCCAATTCTAGTCCGTAAACAGCTTTGATGCCTTTTTTAAAACTTACCGTATATTTTGTGGCGTAAGCCAAAGGAGTTTTGAAAGAGAATGTCAGTTTATCGCCATTCCAAGAAAAAGACCCGCGTACATTTGGAAAAATAGAAAAATAATTTTCCGCGGAGACATGATCCACTTCTTGGTCAAAATTAATAACCACGCCGGCTAAATCCGGGCTTAAGCCAGTTGCTCCACTTTTGGGGTAGGTGGACAAAATCTTTACTTTTCCCGCCGTGCTAAAATTTAGCACTATATCCTGTCTGGTTTTTCCACCAGAGCCATCTTCTATCCCACTCAAAAAATTAATCCTATAATCAGCTCCTTTTTCCAAAATTTGATCCGGTAAAAAAACAAATGTTTTTTCATCTTCCCAGCTTATCTTACCGGTAGTGGTTGGGCTTAGGGAGAATTTTTCGGCCACGCTCGCCTGATTCATGGGCTCTTCAAAAACTATTTTTATCGGGAGATCTACCCTAGCACCCGCTCCATAAGGATCGTATGATTTAATTTTTGGAGACCGCACAGTATTAAATACAACTGTTTTAATCAATTGCGAATCCCCTAACTCAACGTCAGAAAAATCAGTGACATTATAAGATCGTCCAGTACGGAAAATCGCCACACTATATTCACTATCCTGCCGAAGTGGTTTGTTAAAAACTATCTCATTTTTATTTTTATTTGATTCATTTACGACAAAACCAATCGGTGGCGTTATCTCGTAAAACCATTTTATAAATTCTCCGCTAGGCGCGTCAAAGGTTGCGGTAAAATTATCGTTGACACTGACATTATCTTGGTTATCTTTGGGATAGGTTTCTGTTATATTTGGCAGACGGGGAGCAAAAAACTCAAGGGATTGTTCGTGTTTTTCTCCTACCGGAAACAATCTTTTTAAACCAACAATATAAACCACAATTTTACTTTCCGGATAAAAAGATTCTTTGGGGATAAAAGTTGCCCGATCCTTATAACCGTTAGAAAAAAATGGTAAGACATCTCTAAAAACCCATTCACCGTCTACTTCCGGGGAAATATAAAGAGATAAGTTTTCCGGTCGAACGGGAACAGTAAAAGATATTTCAATTGGCTGATGCGCTTCTGCTAAATACCCCCCTGCGGACAAGGTTTCTAATTGAGCAAAAGGCTTTAGAAACAAAGCCGTGGAAAGAAAAAGGCCAATAAAAAATAACAGGATAATATTTAAATAGAACAAAATCCGCCGGTTAAATTCTGTTTTAAATTGTTTTAAAATAAAAATACCTAAATTAAAAACAACCAGAATAAAAACAAAAATAAAAATAACCGCCAGGCGCGTTCGGAAATTTTCGATGCCAAAATTTATCAAAAAACTCATATTTTTTAATTAGCTTCCCAAATTTTATGTAAATTTTCTAAATTTTGATATATTACCGGTCCCCCGTCTTTGGAATTTAAATACGTATCGGTGTAATTGAAAAGCTCGTCAACTTTTGGTATGTCTACTTCAAACCAATCCGGATGACTTAAAAAAACTACCACCGTGCTTTTTTCAAGCGGACCCCCCACTGCCCCCCAATTTAAATTAAAGCGCTCAATCATTTCTTTGGCGCTATACCACCACGAATCCGCTCCGTTGTTGGGGAATTCCCATATTTTCATAGTTGGCTTCAAAGCCGAGTTTTGGTTATGGATATTTGGTTGATAAGGTTGCGAAGTAGTTGCTAAATCCCAAAATCCGGGGAGTTTACTATCGCCAAAATTATATTTTGTTCGACCGGAAGAATCTACTACGAAACCATTTTCTTCTAAAACCTGCAGGGTGGCAAGATTGGCAAACCAACCCCCGGAACGATAGGTGACGGGCGTACCAAAACCAAGAACGCCAAAGGTGGCTTTGGACCATTTTAGTATTTTATCAAATTCAGCATCACTAAGGTTAGTTATCGGTATATCATAACCATCATCACGACCATAGCCCCAGTAGGTTAAGTCATAAATTTGTTTCTTTTTTAATTTACTTTTATCAAACGCAACGGTAGTGCTGGCAGTACTCGTAACCATAGACCCATTGGTAGTAAAAAAGATTTTTTCAAGTTCAGCGCTGTCTTTTTCGGGAATATCTAAACCAGCGGCTTCAAAATTTTCATAAAACAGATGCAGGTGCAACCCCAGACTATCCCCGCGCTTATTTTTTTTCTCCACCAACCAATCTCGGACGCGATCTCTATTGGCTTGAGGAATAGTTTTCGTAATAAATAACCTAGGATTTATTAAATGGGTAAGGGGAAAATTATCATGCTTGGAAGCAAGCTCGTCGATACTCTGTAAATATTTGTCTTTTACATTATAACCCTCCCAATCAAAACTCCAAACAACATACAGGGGGTGGGACACAAAAATATCTTGGGGTAATGTCGTCGCCTCACCACAGTCAAACTCAACTTTTACCTTAATTTTATATTTACCAACCGCGAGTCCACTCAGATTTATTTTTTCCTCAAAAAGAAGTTCGTCGGAATTTTTTAAAGAGCTAGTGGAAAAGTAAGCGCCAAGGATACTACTCGTTACCTGTTCACTGCTAGCATTTGTTAATTCATAAAATATTTTTACCGAGTTTGGTTGCTCAAAATATTTTCTAGCTCTTTGGGCAAGTTGTACTTTTAAATTTATCATTTTGTTTTCTTCGGGAAATTCGTTACCAATCAAAATCCATTTTCTACCCGGCTCCGCGAGTTTTATGAGTCCGCCGGCTTCATATCCAAACGCATCGCAATACCACTCTTCATTACCAAAAATTTTATTAACCCCATCCAGCCCCGTCAAAAAAATACCACCATTTTCAGGTTTAACACTGAAAAAAAATATCACAAAAATACTAAATAACAAAAGCGAGCCCAATACAATAAAAATAAAAAAGTGGGGTTTTGGCTTATCTTTTTTCCAAAATCTCAACCAATTTGCCATAAGAATAACTTAACAAAGATATACCGGCTATGATCAAAAAATGTATTAACCAAACTGTCGTTGATTCAAATTTTGCCTTATTTAAAAGATTAGACGATCCTAGAATTATCAAAATGCTTATAAAGAAAATAAATAAGGTTTTTTTACTTAAAAATATGAAGAACTTGTCTAAAGGAATAATTTTTTTGAGATACCGATATAACAATAGTACTCCAAAACTATAAATAACTCCATAGAGTAAAAATAAGACGGACGGTGGGAATCTGTGCCAAACAGAAAATCCTAAAATTTTCAAGAAGGCAAATAAAATTACGGCAGTGACAAAAATAACGACGACCGCCAATTCCCCTTTTTTATCGGATTGCGACTCGCCCACAATTAAACCAAGCACAAAAATGGGGAGATAAGATAGAACGCCGAAAGCGTGAACATCGCCGTTGCCGACGAGTAAAGTTTTAATTACATTTAAAAAATTACCGCCCCCATCAAGCGGATAAAGCCATTGACCAAAAAAATAAATAGCGAGAGAAATTGAAATAAATAGTATCGGATATTTTAATAATTTTTTAAATACTGGAAAAAAAATTAAAATTAATATAACATAAAGAAAAAATGGGATTATAAACTCGGTAAAAACAGGCAAGTATTGGAAAGTTAAAATAAGATATAATTTTTCTATTGATATATTACTAAAAATAAAATATTGCGCGCAGAAAGCCGACCCGTAATAAACAAAAAGTAACCTGAAAAATCTTTTGGTTTCTTTTTTTAAATTTAACTTTTTATTATCGGATAATTTTAAACCGTAAGAAAAAGCAAAGCAAAATATAAAAACGCTAAAGCAAATTGTCGCCCCGAACCAAGTTAGGGTATCGAGAATAAAATTGTAATTTTTTGTAAAAACAAAATTAATGTGAGCGACAAGCATCAAAAAAACAGCGCTGCCACGCAGAAAGTCAATTTCCAGATATCTTTTTTGAGGTTGAGCGGGTATTTCTATCGACATAAATTTTTATAGATGATAAATAGAAAATACCCATTTTTTGCAGGGGGTGCAAGAATGCTCACTCGCCCCTTTGGGGCTCTCACGAAAACCTTCGGGTTTTCGTGTACTTTCCTCAGCAAAGAGAAAACTCCCGTTTTCTCCCTTTCCCGTTCGATTCCTAAATAAATTTAGCCAAATAAATTTGGCTAAATCGCAGGGGGTGCAGGAATCGAACCCGCGCGTTTGCTTTTGGAGAGCAACGTACTACCATTATACGAACCCCCTATTAAAATCCCGACTTAGTCGGGATTTGTTTGTTGTTATGATTTAATTTCTTCAACTGGCGCCGGCTTATCTAACAACACTATCACTCCAAGCCAGATTAAGAAAATAATTATCCCTGAAAAAATAAATCCGATACCAAGCCCTTCCATCGCCTCAATAATGATCGTTGTAAGCGTCACAGCGAATAATCCCACTGTAAAAATTTCTTTAAATAACCATTGCTTTTTAGCAATTTTTGTTATTGCTAATATTATTGCAGAAACAATTAAAACGGAAAGTAATTTACCAACGCCTAGAAACATATACACGAACACCAAAATAAACAGAAAATACACAAACATCATCGGCTTGGATAAAAATTTATTTGCTAAATTTATTAATTGCGCCCGATTAACACTGACATTCCCAACATCTTTCCACACCTGCGAACGAGACTGTCCTTTGTCGCCATCGTACATTTCACCTTTACTTCTAGTGATAAGTAGTCCCGCATTAATTTTATCGTCAAGATAAGTACCAAGAGTTAAGGTGGAAGTAGTTATAGTATCCACCACTAAGATAAATTCCCCATCTCTAAAAATATATGGCTGATCCACACCAACAACTGACAATTCGCCATCTTTTACAGTTGCGGTGAAATCAGGAACTTTCTGCGCCAAACCAGTTTTAAGCGCGGCGACCGTATCGCCTTTCATCATATTCACGAATACCGGCACCATGGTTAAACCGACATATAAAAAAAGAAATAAGCAAAAATAGCTAAAAGCCTTGCCTAGATCTTTGCGAGTGCCTCGCAACCAATTCAAATCATACAAACTTTTGACGAATGAATTGAAAAACCACATATAATTTTAAATTATTATTTGGTTTCTTTGTGATCGGTATGCTTTTTGCACTTTTTGCAAAATTTGGAAAGAGCCAAGCGCTCTTTGATGTGTTTGTTGCGCGTGGTAAAATGCGTGACGGTTTTGCAGGTTGAACACTGCAATTTTGCCAAATTGTCTTGGGACATAGAATATTAAATTAATTTTTAATTTACCATGTGGGCAGGCAAGGATTCGAACCTTGGAAGGCAGAGCCAGTAGATTTACAGTCTACCCCGTTTGACCGCTTCGGTACCTGCCCATTAAAGAACTAATGCCGACTGGAGCCGTCTCAGGGATTTGAACCCTGGACCTACGGTTTACAAAACCGTTGCTCTACCAACTGAGCTAAGACGGCAATACTCCGAGCCGATGAGCGGATTTGAACCGCTGACCACCTCCTTACCATGGAGGTGCTCTACCAACTGAGCTACATCGGCCTGTCTTCGCCTGACGGCTACGCCAGGCAAGCGTTATAATAAATCTATTCGCTGTTTTAAATCCGGTAATTTTTTGTTTTCCGGATTTACCAAGCACAAAGTGCTATAAACCTTAAGGGCCAAAGTTTTATCTTGACATAGTATAGCAGTTTCTGTCAGTAAGTCAAGATATTTGGGGTTTTGGGGTTCTAATTCCACCGCCGCCTCAATCGCCTCGCGAGCCACGAGCGGTTGGCCCACGCGCAACAACAATTCCGCCAAATGCACAAAACGGGGAGAAAGCGAATCATTAATCACCACGGCCTGCTGATAATACTCTATCGCTTCTTCCAAATCACCCTGACTTTCGGCAATTTCCGCCAATTTTACCATGACACTATCGTCCTCCTTGTCTAATTGCAAAACAAATTGATAAGTGGCGCGCGCCTCTTCCAAAGATTTTTTGGCAAAGTAGGTGTCGGCCAAACCGCGGTAAGCACTCGCGGCATGAGTGTCCAATTTAATGGCGGCAATAAATTTTTCTTCGGCTCGCTCTAAATTATTTTGCGTTAAATATTGCCCGCCTTCATCCACCAATTTTTTCAGGCGCGCCTCTGTCTCCAAATCCATAATTTTTATTTCCGTTTTTTTGCCGGCCGCCTGCTCGTGCAACATCAACCGCTCAATCTTCCCGACATAAATCCGAAATTTTAACTGCCATTGTCCCCACTGGCGCCGAAACGGCGTTAAATATTTTTTAGAATTTTCTTTAATTTTTTGCCGACGCGCGTCAATCCGTTTACCAATAATTTCTTTTTTCTTTTTACCGGATTTTTCTTCCGGCAAAGTGTGAACATCTAACGCGGACAATTCCGGCAATTTCCGACTAATAATAAAAATGGCTCCACCGAGGCACAAAATAATAATAATCCCAAAAATCCAATCTAGCATACTATTTAATATTGGATAAAATACCCATAAAACTTTCCAATTGGGTTGAGGCCGCACCTACCAAAATTCCATTTACATTTAGCTGCCGCAAATAATAATCAGTAGTGGGTGGTCGAACACTACCACCAAACAAAACTACTGGGTCTAATTTTATTAAACCCGCAGAAAATTCTCTTATCATTTTATGCACTCTTTCGGCCTCAACGTCATCGCAATGTTTTCCAGCTTCATTTGCCCCAGCACCTTTACTAATCGCCCACACCGGCTCATACGCAATTATTAATTCTCGATCAGTCGGCCAAACAATATCTTGCAAGGCACTACGCAATTGAATTTCGACAACTTCTTCGGTCTTGCCATCTTCTCTTTCTTTAAGCGTCTCCCCCACGCACAATACCGGAGTCAAACCCGACTCCAAAACCGCTTGCATTTTTTGTCGCACTTCGTGATTGGTTTCGTGGAATTGATGGCGACGCTCCGAATGCCCCACGAGCGCGTAATCACATCCGGCCGCTTGATACATGGTCGCGGAAATTTCACCGGTGTATCCCCCTTTATCTTCCCAAAAAACATTTTGTCCGCCCACGGCAATGCCTACGTCTTTTAGCGTCTGACCGGCAGTGTAAAGTGACAGCGCGTTTGGAAAAATTGCCATTTTAACATTAGCCGAAAACTGCTTGTGTTCACTAGCAATCGCGTGCGCTAAAATATTGGCTTCGTTAAAATCCAAATACATTTTCCAGTTAGCGAAAAAGTAAAATTGGTTATTATGGGTGGACATAAAATTTTACAATAATTTTAAAACTTTTTCTTTCGTAATCGGGCCAATCACCGCCAAACGCATTTCTTTTTCAATAAATAACACCTTGGCCACGGCTCTAACTTCGCTCGCGGTTACTTTTTTAATTTTGGCGGTGGTTTCAGCCGGCGTGTCGGCGTGATTAACAAAAATAAATTGCTTGGCGGCTTTTTCCGCCACCGTGGACGAATCTTCCATAGCCAATTCCATCCGTCCGATTAAATTGGTTTTGGCATCAGCCAATTCTTTTTTGCTGACCGGTTTGGTAGAAATCTTTTTTAATTCAGTTTTAATGGTTTTAATTGCCTCACCCATTCTGGCCGGATCCAAGCCGGCTTGGACAGATACCACACCCGTGTCGCGATAAGACGATGAGCCGGCCCGCACCATATAACATAGCCCACGCTTTTCACGCACTTCCACAAACAACCGCGAACTCATGCCACCGCCTAAAATTGTTAGCAATACCGCGGCTACGTAAGCACGTTTGTCATCATGCGCCAAACCCGGAAAACCCAAAATAATTTGCGCCTGGTCAATTTTTCGTTCTTTCACCGCTACTCGGTCGGCCAGTGCCTGATTACTTTTGTGTTTATATGTTAAGTATTGGGTCTCCGCCAGATTCTTTTTATTGCCACTCGCAAATTTTTTCAAATGTTTGGCAAAATCCTTTTTACTTAAATTTCCCGATACCACCAAAACCGCGTTCTGCGGATGATAATGATCGTGATAATAATTTAATAATTCCTCCCGTGTCATATTGCGGACAGTTTCGGGTGAACCACCAATATCCCAACCGAGCGGATGATTGGCAAACATCGTGCGGTCAAAAAGCAAATCCACCGCCATCATTGGATTATCTTCATACATCCGCAATTCTTCCACAATCACCCCTTTTTCTTTCTCAATTTCTTTCGCCGGCATCGTGGAATTAAACGCAATATCCGAAATCATATCAAACGCCTCGTCCGCGAGTTCGGCGCCAATTTTTACATAATAACCGGTATAATCTTTGGAAGTGAAGGCGTTGTATTCGGCACCGGCCGCATCTAATTCGCGCGACACCGCTAAATAATCTTTACGCTTTTTGGTGCCTTTAAAAAGCATGTGCTCCAAAAAATGCGAAATGCCGGAGGTCTTAGGGGTTTCATAGCGCGACCCAATTGGGAACAAAAGCAAAACGGTCACGGCGCTCGTACCGGAGTTTGGAATGTAAATGTATTGTAAACCGTTTTTTAGTTTTTTTATTTCGTGCATAATAAATTAAATTTTATCAGACAACGTACCAGATACTGACGCATGTTCATATTCTGGTGGAATCCATTGATGCTTGGCGACTAACGCTGCCAAATCCGCTACAAAAGGCGCCCTATCCGCTTCAACTAGTTCAGCATCCTCGTCCATCTCTGCCACGATTTCAGTCGGAGCAAACGTAAAATCACCATTCAAACCAATGCGTAATACTGGACGCTTATAAACCGATTCTATTCTAGCAACTACCTGCTGATATTCACTAAGCGCTTCAGCGTGACGCGCTTTTTCCATCTCCGCGACAAAATCTTCTGGCATATTTATAAATATTAAAAATTAAATTTTTCTTTTAAATAATTTGTTAATTCTACAATTTCAACTCTCTCTTGCACCATCGTATCACGATCCCGCACTGTCACTTTTTTATCTTCCAAAGAATCAAAATCCATCGTAACGCAATACGGCGTTCCCACTTCGTCTTGACGGCGATAGCGTTTGCCGATTGATTGGGTTTCATCATAATCCACGACAAAATTCTTACGCAAATCGGCGGCCAACTCTTTGGCTGGACCGGATAATTCGTCTTTTTTAGACAAGGGCAAAACCGCAACTTGAATCGGTGCCAAATATTTCGGAAATTTCATAACAACACGAACTTCATTATCAACTTCTTCTTCATGATACGCTTCCAAAAGCGCCACCAGTAACATCCGATCAATACCAAATGTCGGCTCAATCACGTGTGGCAGAAATTTCTCGTTAGTTTCCGGATCAGTATAATGTAAATCTTGACCACTCACTTTTTCGTGACGACTCAAATCAAAATCCGTGCGGTAGGCAATGCCGTGCAATTCTTTCACGCCAAACGGATATTTGTATTCAATATCCACCGTGCGCTTGCTATAATGCGCGCGCTCTGTCTCCGGAATTTCATGCCACACCAAATTATCCATATTTATTTTCATCGCGTCTTGCCACCAGCGTTTGATTTCGCCGAGCCACATTTCAAAAACCTTTTCCCATTCCCCGGGCTTAATAAAATATTCAAACTCGCCGATTTCAAATTCACGCGTGCGAAAAATAAAATTCCCGGGCGTAATTTCGTTACGAAAACATTTACCAACTTGGGCGATTCCAAACGGCAAACGCTTGCGCGTTACATTTAAGATATTTTTAAAATTTACAAACATGCCGCCAGCAGTTTCCGGGCGCAAATAAACATCCAAGGCAGTCGCGTCATTTATGCCAAACGCAGTCTTAAACATCAAATTAAAATTCTTCGGCGCGGTTAAATCCCCAGCACATTCCGGACAATTAATTTGATCCAAATCCTGCAATTCTTCTTTAGCGTAACGCGGAACAATACCTTTGGCTTCGAGTAAATGATCGGCACGAAAACGTTTGTGGCAAACTTTGCATTCCACGAGCGCGTCCGAAAAATTTTGTAAATGCCCGGATGCCTCCCACACGCGCGGATTCATAATAATAGCCGTATCCATTGGTACCATATCCTCGCGACTGGTCACAAAAAATTTCCACCACAAAGTTTTGATATTTTGTTTCAACTGGTGGCCGAGTGGACCATAATCCCAACTATTGGCCAACCCGCCATAAATTTCCGAACCGGGGAAAATAAAACCACGACGTTTGCAAAGTGAAATTACTTTTTCCATTAGATCATTTTTTTCTGGCATAAATTTATAAAATTCCCCAATTCGCTCACTCATCTATTGGCTGTGAACTATTGGCTATGAACCAACTACACCGTACTAATTTCCTCCTCCTTTTTATTTGCAATCTCTTTAATCTCTTCATTATAATCCTTCACCGCTTTTTCCAGCTCGTCCATCAAACGGAATTTTTCATCTTCGGCAATATTATTATCTTCCTGCTCGGCCAAAATCATGTCTTTGATATCTTCGCGAATTTTACGAATGGCGATTCGGACACCTTCAGTGCGCTCGCGTAAAATTTTAATTAATTCTTGGCGACGTTCCACGGTTAATTCCGGCAAAGACAGGCGAATTCCCCGTCCGTCATTAACCGGATTAATTCCGATATTGGCATCGCGAATTCCTTTTTCCACCGCTGCTAAAATAGTTTTGTCCCACGGGTCTAACATCAATGTCTTTGGATCCATAATAGAAATAGACGCCACGGCTTTAAGTGGCTGTCTAATCCCGTAGGCCTCCACGGTAACATTTTCTACCATCGCACTCGTGGCGCGACCGGTGCGCAGACCGGCAATATCGGTTTTGAAAAACTCGATGGCCTTACCAAAATCTTCTTTAAAATCGTTGATGTTCATATTGTGTTTATTTTATTTTTTAATAATTGAAGAGATTGCCGCGTCCCCGCCCGAGGCGGGTCCTCGCAATGACAAAAAATTACAAGCTAGTAAACCCAAGGAACAACCGTTTATCATTATTGGGGCTGATTAATAACGACACGGGGATAGAATTAGTGGGCAACTTTTTGGTCACCCAACTTTTACCGCCGTCCGTGGTTTTATAAAACGTGGAACGAACATGCTCATTTTTTTGCCCCAAAATCGTGCCGGTATAATAAATCTCATTTAAATTCCCGGGGTTAATCGCGAAAGCGTAAATATTCACCCCGCCCGGCGGAGTCAACAATTTCAACTCGCTCCAGGTTACGCCCGCGTCATTGGACTCTAAAATGCCATATTTAGAAATCCAAAACAAACCACCCGGGGTCTTTGGATTTAACGCTAAACGATAAAAGTTAGAACTATCACTAAAATTATCAAGGCCTTCGCTTAAATCTTGAAAAGTGCGCCCACCGTCATCAGAACGTTGCAGGCCATTGCGTTGCGTGGCCACATACACGCGCTTGGGGCGAAATTGATCAGCCACCATATATTGCGTTTCAAAACCAAAACGAGCTGTCACCTTCCAACTGCGACCGCCATCTTCACTTAACATAAAATCACCGCCAATCAAGGTACCGTAAACTATATTGATATTACCATAATCAACCGCGAGCGCGGTAACATGTTCGCTCGGGCGTTCTTCGGTGTAAGACAAATTCCATTTCCGGCCACAATCATCGGTTTTATAAATATGTTGGCCATCGCTCGCGTACATCACGCATTTATCTTGAGGCGCGACCGTAAAACCATAAATAAATTTACCGGCCAAAGCGGAAAATGTCTGCCAAGAGCCACCGTTATTATAAGAATAAAACAATCCTTGCCCGCGCGTGGCCATATAAATTGCGTTGGGATCGGACGGGTCGGTATGTAAACGGAATATTCTAGCGCCAGCGACACTTTGGACGCCTTTCACCGTCGGATAGACATTGGACTCGGCCCAGGTCTCACCTTTATCAGCGGACGTAAACACGCCCATCGGTCCGGCGGTGCTACTGCCAAACGAAAGACAACCGGCGCCGGTGAGAATTAAAACTACGAGTGGTAATAGATAGAATATTTTACGCATAGAATTATTTTATAAAAATTCTAAACTCTAATTTCTAAACTCTAAACAAGTTCAAATTTTTCAAAGCTCAAATTTTAGTATTTGAATTTTAATTTTTGGATTTGTTTAGAATTTAGAGTTTAGAATTTAATATTTAATTAATTGGTAAATTTAATGAGAATTCTTCTAACGCTAAACGCGGATGAATATTCTTCCCTAAATACTCGCGTAATTTGGTCAGACCGTCAATTACTTTAACAGATTGGTTTTGAGACGCCCCGATCGCGAGCAACATTTTTTTTCGCTCTATCGTTGTCCAAATTTGTAAAATTTCATCTAACTCATCTTTACCACGCGTAGCACCCTTTTTTTCTCCGGCTAAACTTTCTATGGTTTTAAATCGTTCGTGTACCGGCGCAATTCGCAAATTCTCGTAACGAACCACTTCGGCTTTAATTAACGCTAATTTTTCCGGACTCTGCGCCAAATCCAAAGCGCGCCCCGGCCGTCCCGAGGCCAAAACCGCAACTTCGCTCGCGACACTCGCGTCAATACCGCGCTCACGCAATCCAGTCGCAATTTCCGCTTCCGCCACCGGATTAAACCGCCACCATTGGCACCGCGAACGCACGGTCGGCAATAATTTACTTTCGTCTTCGGTAATAATAAAAATAATACTCTTACTGGCCGGTTCTTCTAAAAATTTTAACAAGGAATTGGCCGAGGCCTTATTCAAATGTTCAATCTCGTCAATTATTACAACTTGATATCCGCCTAACCACGGCCGGCGCAACAAAATATCTTTGACATCACGCGCTTGTTCAACGGAAATGTCTTGTTTTAATTTACCGGTTTTTTCATCAACAGCTCGTTCCACAAAATAAAAATCCGGACTACTCGCTAATTTTTCTATTGTGACGCCCAACAATTTCGCGGCGGCAATTTTTGCCAAAGTGAGTTTGCCCACCTGATTTAATCCGGCAAATCCATAAGCATGACCAAGTTGACTATTACCATCAATTTTAGAAAAATACTGGTGAATTTTGGTATTACCAATAAAATTGCACATAACGTAATGTCTGCTATTATCAAAATAGCTATCAATAATTTTGATAATGTCAAAATCCAAATTACCAATGTCAAATCAAATCCAAAATCCAAATATCAAATTTAACGTTTGAGCTTTGACATTGATTTGACATTGGAAATTGGAAATTGGACATTATTTACACCAGTTAGTATAACAAAAATATCAAATATTGGCAATCACTTGGCCAATTTTAGCGGAAGTTTTGACCCAACTGAAATTTTTAACCTGTTCTAAACCGGCCTGGATGTGGTTTTGTCGCCAAATGGAATCTTTCACCGCCGTGGCCATTATCGTCGCCAAATCAGGCACTGTAGGGCGAATATAGGCCACAGCATCTCCCCCAACCTCTCGTAAAGCCAGAATATCACTCGCGATTACCGGCGTGCCACAAGCCATTCCTTCCAAAATTGGCATGCCAAAACCTTCGTAGCGCGATGGTAAAATTAGCGCGCGCGCTCCGCGAATTATGCCGGGCAAATCTTTGGTATCAACATAGCCGGGGCGAATGATGTCGTTTTGGTATGGACTATTTTCAATTCCAAATTGAACTTGTTCAAATCCATGGCCGGGCTTGCCGATTAACAATAATTGGCAATCAACACCATCGTGCCGGACTTGATTAAACGCGCGCACCAAAAGTGGAGTATTCTTTTTTTCTTCCAAACGACCAAGAAAAATAAAATATGGTTTAGAAATTACCGACAGTGTTACTACCGAGCCTATACAAAAAACATTTTTATCATACGCGAGCGGGACGACGATAGTTTTTTCCGACGCTACTCCATAATACTTTTGTAATTCTTGTTTATTAAATTCGGTGGAAGTGATAATTTTATCGCTTCGGCGCGTGATGCGGCGATTCATTAATTTCAAATAAATTTTCCCTAAAAAACTATACACTTCGGGTTCGGCCTCAAACGCGCTGTCATGCACAAAAGTGACTACTTTAATTTTTTTTGGTAAAAAAAACGGCAAAAGTTGTCCGAGCGCGAAAAATATATCAGGTGGATTTTTAAATAATTCATAAGATAATCGTAATTGACTCCATAATTTTTTCAACGGCCAATTTAAAATTTTCCACTTCCAGTTCGGCGGTAAATCTTTCAACTGATCGGTCGGTAAAATATGTGAATACAAAATAACCCGCGTGTCCGCCGGTAGAGTTGATTTGAGATTTTCAATCATTTGCCAGCACGCTTCTTCTACGCCGGTGCGCGGCAGTTTAACAGCATGGCTGGCTTCTATCCCAATGACCATAATGCATTGTAATTTTCCCGCCAGAGGCGGGTCCGCCTATGGCGGAGATTTTTAAATTTTACACTTACTTCGTCGCCAAAATACTCCGTTTATAATTATCCAAATTATCCAAAGCAATCCCCGTCCCCTTCGCCACGCACAACAACGGCTCCTCGGCCACATAAGTGGACACACCGGTCGCTTGCGCGATTAAATCATCTAAATTCCGAAGCAAGGCCGAACCGCCGGACAAAATAATACCTTTTTCAATTACATCAGCCGATAATTCCGGCGGAGTGCGCTGTAAGACCTCTTTAATCGCTTCCACTAATAATTCCAAATCATGTTGTAGCGCTTCGGTGGTATCATCGGAATTAACCGTTACCGTGCGTGGCAAGCCGGTAATCATATCGCGCCCTTTTACTTCCATAGTTAAGGGCTTATCCATATAAATAGCCGAACCAACGGCAATTTTTAATCTTTCCGCCATACTTTCGCCAATCGCCAAATTATATTTATGACGCACATATTCGGCAATGGCCGAATCAAATTTATTACCGCCAATACGCACTGAACCCGACGCCACAATCCCACCAAGCGAAATAACGGCAATCTCCGCCGTTCCGCCACCAATATCAATAATCATGTGCCCAGACGCCGCGCCAATCGGAATGTCGGCGCCAATCGCTGCCACAATCGGTTCTTTAATAATGTAAGCCGCCCGCGCGCCCGCGGCCAATGCCGCGTCAATTACCGCGCGTCGTTCGGTAGACGTAATCCCAGCCGGCACCGCCACCATCACTTCCGGCCGAAACAAACGCATACCACCTAATGCTTTATTAATAAAATACCGCATCATCGCTTCGGTAGTGTGATAATTGGCGATAACGCCATCTTTCAGCGGACGCTCGGCAATAATGCTATCCGGCGTGCGCCCGATCATATCTTTCGCTTCCAAACCAACTGCCAAAATTTTACCATCGGCTTTAGAAACAGCGACTACCGATGGTTCGTTAATAATAATCCCTTTTTTGGGGACGTACACAAGCACATTTGTCGTGCCCAGATCAATACCGATTTTTTTGATAAACATAGAACCACGAATCATTAATTATTAATCTTAAATTCTTTATCAGTATTTAAATACTTATTTAAATTAGTATTTAAATTAGTATTTTTAGCAAAAAATAAATCCAACGTCAACCCCACATCATTCGTGCCAATTTGTTTTTGGACTAATAAATTATATTGTTTATCCGCAATTTGCTTAACTACTGTTTCCGGCAATAAATATTCAAACGTAAGCGTATCAGTTGTGCCGGGCGCGATATTTATATATGCCCCAAACCACTGCCGACCGTTTTCTGTTCCTTGTCCAATTGATAAATCACCTTGGCTGTCTTTGGTGATAGCACCGGTTACTTTTACTAATTTACTTCCGATCGGAACAAATACGCGTGTGTATGACAAATAACGGCTCGTGCGCCAATCGTATTTTCCCGTATGATTATATTTCATTGACGCGCTGGCCAAATATCCGGTACTAGTTGAGATAATCCGATATTCCAGCGAACGCGTAATCGCAGCGTCAGTTTTAAGCGCGGCCAAGTTCGCGTCCACCCACATTAAATAATCACCACTCCGCTGACGCATCTCACCGGTCCAATTAATTTGACGGAGCAATTCTTGGTTAGTTTTATCAACCGCGTAAATCGCCACTTGTTTTTCGGCCAATATTTTTTTGCCAAGTGTGATATATTTTTGCAAACGCCATAATAAATTTTCCCGCGCTTTGGCGATTATGGCCAGCCCGACATCTTCTAATAAATTTTTACGGTCATTAAATTGTTCACCGCGATCTTTGTAACCATATTCAACTTCGTATTCTAATTTTTCCGTAAAATTTTTCGCGTTAAATTCCATCCCTTCGGCGGTAATTGGACCGATAATTTCCAATAATTCTTCAATAACAGTCGGGGTAAACCCAATCACCGCGTCAATATCCGCCGCGCCTATGCCATTTTCTGTTTGATAAATTTGAAGCGCGCGCTCGGCTGAAAGAGCGAAATCCGGTGACCAATTACTATCGCGGAAATACCAATGTTTAACTTTTAACCGCCGGCTAATCGGCTCCGGTGGATTATCAACAAAAGTGGCCGCGCTATTGTCCAGGCGCTCGCTCCCTTCAATTTTTAAAATTTCCGGCACCCCTTTATTCGCCCGCACCACCGCGTAAGCGCCGATAAATCCCCCGCCCGGCCGTAATTCCGTATTATTTAAAAACAAAATCAAATAGGTCTTGGACTTATCAAATCCCAGCACTTTTTCTAAATTAGTTCCGTTGGTTAGAGAAACACCGATTGTTTTACCAACGTTTAAAACAATTTTTTCCGGAGAAGTATTTTTCAACCAAAAATAGCCGGCAAATACGGTAGCGCTTAATGCCAGAATAAATATTATTACTGAAATCTTGAGTAATCTCATAATTAAACTTAAAATTTCAAAATCCAAATTTCCAATTTCAAATCAAGATCAAAGCTCAAATGTCAATTTGTAATTTGGGTTTTGGATTTTGGGCTTGATTTGACATTGGAAATTGGAAATTTGACATTATCACCTCAATATCATATCACGCCCGGCTCTTTTGGGAAACATTGAACCCCAAATACTTGCCAAACATTAGGTGCGTAACAGCATCCAAACAGGGCCACGCGGAAAACAAAATAAGTGAAACCGGCACCAATAGCCATTGCGCCAACATAAACAAATATTTGTGGTGGCCGTGATGAACGGGACGGGGCGGTAATAACAACATCCCCATCGCGGCGGAAATCAATAACCCAAGCATGGCAATGGTCATCAAACTTTCCAAAACATACGGGGTATTAAAAAATAAAGCGCTCCGTCTAACATCATCACTCGCGAGCCAGAGTGGTAATCGCCCCAAAACCGTAATCAAAATTGTAACGACCGCCCAACTCCACTTACCTTCCCATTCGTGAAATAAAATTATAAACTTTTTAAACCAAGGAATTTCTTGGTGCTTTTTAAACTGGTACAAAAGATACGGGATATTTTCCGCTCCCCACGCCCAACGCCGTTGTTGCAAATATAAATTTTTTAAACTTTTGAACCAATTATCGGCGCGCACGGTATCCATCGAAACCGGAATATACATCGGCGTTACTTCGTAGTTGCCATTATTTTTTAACCAACATTGATAAAATATGCGCGAGTCCTCGCTCACAATATCAGCCGCGTGTCCGCCACAATCAACAATCGCCTGAAAACTCATGCTGTGCGAAGAAAAAGTGACCAGATTATCCAAACGCGCCACGGAAAAAAGCATCCAAAAAGTAGTGCCAAACGCCATCACGCGCAGAATTGAAGGCGACTCCCACAAATTATTATTATATAAAGTTACCGGCTGAAAAGAGCTCTTGGCGGGATTGGGGTGAGAGCAGTATAGAAAAGTGAGGTGAGCGAAATACTGCGGATGGACCACGGTATCAATGTCAAAAACCGAAACGACTATATCGCCATATTGCCAACCGCGACTATCGGCGTATTTCTTAAATTCTTTCTCGGCAAAATGGATATTAGAACCTTTGCCCGGTATTTCATTTATTAAACCATCCGGGTGAGTATAAAAAATCAAATCGGCAAACTGGCCCGCGTAATTATTGTTAATTAAAATCTGAATTTTATCCCAATGCGCTTGTTGGCGTGCCTCGCCGGAAATAACCACAAACAATTTTCCCGCCGGATAAGTGGAAGCAGACAGCGCTTTTAAGGTCTCGTCAACTACCGGCCAATCTTCATTATACAGTGGTAAAAAAATAACATTCTGACGTTTTTCCCAATTAGGAAAAGTAGCGCCGAGCTTCGCGAACCAATCAATTTGGAGTGCCCGTCGAAATCGCCGCCAAGATAATATCAAATACAAACTAAAATAAGCCACGCGCAAAACCCAATAAACGTCAAATACCAGCACCGCGTAAATCATCCAGAGTGGTTTGACAAATGACAAAACAACACTAATAATCAAAGTCGCCCAAATAGAAGCCCCTGGTAAAATTTCGTATAACCGATAGCGCTGATAATTAGAAAGCATAAATTACTTTTTCCGGCCGATATGCGCTTCACCACTATATAGCGCGCTCGCATATTGGTTAGTCGGCGCGGACCTAATTTGTTCCGGCAATTTTTCCCAATCAATTTCGGTAACCGCGATCACAGTGATATTTAAAACGTAAGCCAAAGTATTGGCAACGGTAGTAGCCACACGCGTAGCCGTAAATCGACCGCGCCCAACCACAACGACTACCCCTTTTAAATCCGCCACGGTCTTTTGTTGTTGTTTTAAAAACTTGTCAATACTTACGAGCAGGGGCGCGGATGCCAAAAAGTAACCGTGAACCCAAACGGTATTCAACCATAATGATAAATTTACCTGGTCGGGCGCGGAAGAATCAATTACTAAAAACATATTACTATCGCAACATTCCTTCGTCCACTACCACTCGGTAGCGGGATTCAAAAACACTATACAAAAACTTATCGCCGATTTCCCGTCGGTCCGCGTATTCTTTGGCTTCCATTAAAGTGTAACGCAACGGTTGGCCCAAAAATTTTTCAAAATCGCGAATAATTTTAGCCAGAGCCACCGGCTTAATTTTGCCGACAATAAACATATCCGTAGACGCGCCAACATTGCCGGTAAAACGCCCCATCAACAAAAAAAGTTTAATTTCACCCGCGCGATTCTTGATTAAATCAACATAATGCTGTTCTTCTAAAACGCGCGCTTTTAGTAACAAGGCCTTTAATTCTTCCAACAAATAAAAATCCGGATTAAGGCGATAATACTTGGAACGTTCCGTGCCCAATTCATCTACCGAGGTCTTGTCGGCCTCCACTTGTTTAACCAATTCAATATCTTCAAAATTCGCCAATTCTCGCCGTACCCCGTTTAATTGAGTGTCGGCCAAACGGGATAATTCCCGCACAAAAAAAGAACGATCCGGAGCGTTAAAAAAAATCTGTAATAATTTCAAACGCGTGGTTGAACCAATAATGTGTTCAAGCATATTTTGTCTTAAATTAAGTGTTAATTCAACTGGGGAAAACTCCCTGCCCCAACAACACCTCTTGTTCGTCGGGGCTTGGTTTTTCTTGATAGATATAGTATACTAATTATGTGGTTAAAAGTCAAAATTAGTCCTCTATCTACTTATGGAAAGTTTGCAATTACAAGAATTTTTTGTCGAGGGCGGTAAACCCCGACAATCGCACGTGCTCCTGCACATCACCGAACCGTCCACGCCCGAAGAAATGTCCAAGGGTAATTTTTTTGCCGTCTGTGAAATGAACAACGCTTCGGAGCGCGACATTGTGGCTGTTCAAAAAATAATTGAAGACGCGGAAAGCGAATATTATAATTTAACGGAAACAGATGGAGAACACGGCTTGGAAACAGTTCTCAAAAAAATCAACCGCGAACGCTGGGTATTAACAACCACCGACGGCCTGCATTGCGCGATTGGAGTTATCCGCCAAAAAGAAGCGTCTTTTTCTTTCCATGGACAACCGCAAATTTTTCTATTTTACAATAATCGCGCCGGATCATACGAACGAATGGATTTAACCGAATCGGGCGCGGAAGAAAATGACGAGGAGCCACCATTATTTTCACAACTGATCCAAGGCAAAATCAGCCCCAACGATTTTATGTTTGTCAGTACGCCAAATGTTTTGCGCTATTTTAACGGCGACCGTCTCCAAAAAATCATCACCGCTCGCCCGCCCCGTCAAAGCGCGCAACATTTAGAAAAAGTTTTGGGAGAGTTACGCAATAATTTATCGTTTGGTGGTATCATCTTGCACTTAACCGACACTGTCGCTACCCTGGCCGTAGGCAAAGATAACCCGCCCAACCCAAATAAAGGGCAATCGGAACGGTCTTTAAAAAATCTCTTTTCCACTGAAAAACGCACTGCCAGCACATTGGCACCTTCACTATTCCCGGGTTTGAATGAACGCGTCCAAACCGCGCTCCACGGACAACCACAAAACGAACCGTTGCGCCGAGTCGCGCCGGCTAACACCCCCACCCAAATAAATTCCACTCATTTGCATTCGCGCCACCAATCCGTCGCCGGACGCGAACCAAACAATTCCACCGCCGGAATTAAAATTGCTTTGGCCTATATCGCCAAAGCAATCCGCTTGACGGTCTTGGGCATCTGGTGGTTCTTAGTATTAATCGCGAAATTAATTATCGAAATCGGCCGATTTATAATGACACTATTTTTCGTCGCCACCAATTTTCAAAATCGCCGGCAAAATACCTTAAACGACTGGCGTCGACAAATTCAAAATATCCGGCTCTATTTCAATCAAATGCCCAAAATAACCAAACTGCTGTTTGTCGCGGCGACTCTCATCGTTGTCATATTTATTATTAGTATTTTTTATCTTAATACTCGTCGCCTGGAAAAAGAACAGGCAAAAATTTTTAACGACAATCTTTCCGCTGTTACTGTTAAAAAAGATAGTGCCGAAAGCGCCTTGGTTTACGGCGATGACAATGCCGCGCTGACCGAACTGGCTACTGCTAAAAATATTTTAGACACGATGAATTGCGAAACAAAAATCCAAAAACAACAATGCTTGGCTTTAAACGAACAGACCGATGAATTACTCGCGCGTTTACGCAAAATATCAGCCGCTAACGCCGTAATTTTGTCAGAATGGCCCGATACCGGCGCCAATCGCTTATTTAAAATTAAAAACACTCTCGCGCTTTATTCCTCGTCGTCGCCCTCATTGTACCTTTATGATCTATCAACCAAAGAAACCAACCTGATCGACACCGGTTTACCGGGATTTAACGACGTGGCGGTGCCCAAAGAAAACGACTATGCCGTTCTTTTATATAATGAATCATCTTTGGCGCAATATCTGCCAGGCGAAAATCTGGTAAAAAAAATCAACAGTGATTTCCCGGGCGATAATCCCAAAATAACAACAGTGGTGGTGTATAACCGACGCTTATACAGCGTGGACGCTACGAGCCGTCAAATTTATCGCCACGACAGTATCACCAACGGTTTTGGACCGGGTCAACAATGGTCAAAATCCGATCAGGACTCTTTGTCCGACGCCTTTGACCTAACGATTGATGGTGATCTGTATCTATCTCACAGCAGTGGCGAAATTGGCAAATGGGCCGGAGGTGCCAAACAAACATTTGCTTTGCAGGGATTATACCCCCTACTCTTTTCGGCCAGCGAACTTTGGACTTACAATGATATAAATAATTTATATATTTTGGATTCAGTTGGCAAACGGTTAATTATAGTTAATAAAGACGGCCGTTTAGTAGCGCAAATTGAGCATCAAGATTGGAAAAATCCGGAAGGACTAATAGTGGAAGAAGCCAACAAACGCGCGTTTATCGCCGATGACGGCAAATTATATCAAGTGAATTTGCCATAAACAAAAAAATCCCACGAATTTACATCATGGGATTTTTTTAATTACGCTGTAATTACTTTAACGTCACCTTACCGCCCGCTTCTTCAATTTTCTTCTTCATCGCTTCGGCGTCTTCTTTTTTAACACCTTCTTTAATCATCTTCGGAGCGGCGTCAACGATCGCTTTGGCATCAGCCAAGCCCAAGCCGGTCAATTCTTTGACGGCCTTAATGACGTTGATTTTTTGTGCACCGGCTTCAGTCAACTCAACGTTAAATTCGGTTTTCTCTTCGGCGGCAGCGCCACCAGCGGCCGGAGCGGCGGCCATCATCATGGCTGGAGCGGCGGCGGAAACGCCAAATTTATCTTCTAACACTTTAACTAATTCGGAAAGATCCAAAACAGACATCTTTTCAATCTCGCTTACGAGGGCCTGGAACTTGGCCGGCACCTCAACTACTTTTTGTTCGTCAGTCATATATTTATATTAAATTAAACTCGTGAAGTAGAAAATGATTTTTTACTTCAGGGCTATACTTTGGCTTTCGCCTCGGAAATATTATTAAGAACAGAAACAAGTCCACGTAAATTGCCGGCTAACACATTGACAAAGCCGGATATCGGCGCATTTAAGGTGCCAACCAATTGACCGAGTAATTGCTGTTTGGTTGGGAGTGACGCCAATGCTTTGATCTGCGACGCATTGACAAATTTCCCTTCAAACAATCCACCAAAGATAGCGGACAACTCGTTGGTTTTGGCAAAATTTGCCACGGCCTTGGGCGCGGAAATTTCATCTTGGCCCATATATACGGCCACACCGCCGGAAAATATTTTCGTATCAACATCTTGTACGCCCACTTCGGAAAGAGCCCGACGTAAAAGAGTTTTTTTGGTGGCCAGCACGGTAATATTACCAGCGCGACAATCACGGCGCAATTTTTCGGAGTCCTTCACCTTCACGCCTTGAAAGTTGGCGAATACAGTCGTCTTGGCGGATTTAATACCGGCCACGAGCGACTGGATACTGGTTTCTTTTTGTTGTTTTGATTTAGGCATACTATCCTATATTACTATGGATTATCCCGGCCAAGGCCGGGATAATTACTGCTAGTGAAAATTTTTTCTCCGCCCGAGGCGGATCAAAATTTTCAAGCCAGTAAATAAAAAATCTGTGTTTTCCACAGACCTATAAGCGCAAATCGACAATTGAAGTGATAAATCACTTTTGCACCTCGGCAGGATGATTAAGCTTTTTGAGCCCCTGCTGTCTATGGTTAAAAGCATTATATCAGGTTTAAAAAATATGTCAAGAGTGGGGGTATTGACAAAAATGCTAAAATGTGCTATAATACCATTGTTTTACGCTAACATTAGCGAAAATTTAATAAAAAAATTATATGAATTTAAGAGAAACAGAAATGGGCATCCCCGATAGTGAAAAATTAGCCAAAGAATTTCTTAACCCGAAAAAAAGCCAACGCGGGACGGTGCTCGACGATATTCGTGAAGCAGATATTGATCGTAGTTTGAATAATTTAGAAGAAATAACGGATATTGGCGCCATACCACTTGATCCGGACGAAATAAAGGGGGTAGAAGTTGATGATCTTACTGCTTTTCAAACAGCGCTAAAAAGGCAACAAATGCTCGCAGAAATAGAAAAAGAAGAAAAGGCACTGCGGGAAGAAGATGGCTTGGCGGCTTAAAAAATTAATCGTGATACCGCTCATATACTGTATGAGCGGTTTTTTATTTGCCAAAGGCCAAAATCCGTGTTAGGATAGAAATATGTTTAAACATAAAATAAATTTAATTTTAGTTGGCGCCGTGATCACGGTCTTGGTTTTTTTATTTATTAAACATTCATCTCTCACTAATACCGGCAGTGTTCAAGCCCAAACCATCGGCGCGCCGGACAAACCGCTGATGATCCAAACCGTTATCAAAAAAATAGACACGGCCAACAAAGTTATTACCATTCCAAAAACCAAAGACGGACGTGATAAAATTATTTATAAAGATAAAACGCCGGTGTTGGCGATAAGCGGAACAAAACTTGTCCCGGCTAAATCTGCAAATTTAAAAACCGACAGTAAGGTGGTTGTTTTTGTCGGCTTTCACCCCACCCGACCGGAATATTATTTAGGCGGATTAATTATCATCACTAATTTCCCAGAAAAAATTTTAAAAAACGCCACTGCCCCGGTGGCACCGAAAAAAATAACCACTAAAATAGCTAAGGTCGTTGCGCCTAAATCAACGGCTAAACCCAATCCTGCGTCTACTCCGGCATCCGTACCCGCACCAGCGCCTACACCAACACCTACACCACCTCTGCCTCCTGCGCCAGCACCAACTCCAACGCCAACCCCCAATCCACCAACACCAGTATTGGCATCTTCGGCCTGCGCGGCACTTCCGCCCCCAACCGGTGCCACTGTCACTGTTTCTAACTGGAAAGAACTAAGAACCGCGGTAAAAAATGCCAATGACAACAGCGGTAATGTGACCATACTTCTTAATGATGGCGAATATTTGGCCGAACATTTTCTGTTTATCTACCAAAATAACGTTACGATTAGAAGCGCGTCCGGCGACCGTAATAAAGTCCTTATCAAAAGTCCAAAAATGAAAGGTGGGGCCAGCCATATTTTTGGCGTCATCGGCGACAATGTTACTATTGCCGATATGAGCATCGGCCAAGTGGCCAATCATGTCATCCAAGTATTTGGTGAAAAAGACGCGGATAATTTATTGGTCCACAATGTCCGACTATTTGACGCCTACGAACAATTATTAAAAGTATCGGTGGATAATAAACACAAAGAAATCAAATCGGAAAATAGCATTGTGGAATGTTCGCTGTTTGAATACACCGCCGGCATTGGACCACAAAATTACATCGGCGGAATTGACGCGCACAATTCAGTCAATTGGATAATCCGCGGGAATACCTTTAAAAATATCCGTAGCCCCAATTCAACTATCGCGGAATACGCTATTCATTTTTGGAATGATTCCGAAGGCACGCTCGTGGAACGAAATACCATCATTAACAGCGATCGTGGCATTGGCTTTGGCTTAAGCAACAGACACACCGGTGGCATAATTCGCAATAATATGATTTACCACAACGCCACTGCCGGCGATGTTGGCATTGGCCTTTGGAACGCTCCGGACGCGAAAGTTTACAATAATACCATTTTCATGGAAAATAATTATTGGGCGGCGATTGAATATCGATTCGCTGACACAAAAAATGTGGAAATTTATAATAATTTGGTTAACAAATCAATCGCCAAGCGCGATAATGGCTCGGCTGATTTATCAAATAACCACTCGCAAGCTACAGCTGATATGTTTGTCGATTATCAATCAGGCAATTTACGTCTAAAACAAAATATTGCCGGCGTAGTTGATGCCGGCAAAACAATTGGCGCTGTCACTAATGATATTGATGGACAAACTCGCCCGCAAGGCAGTGCTTATGATATTGGGGCGGATGAGTGGAAATAAAAAATTATCCAAAAATAATAATAACCCACACTTGTGGGTTATTATTTTTGGCGGAGAGGGAGGGATTTGAACCCTCGATACGGCTTTACAACCGTATAACAGGTTAGCAACCTGCCGCTTTCGACCGCTCAGCCACCTCTCCGTATTGCGCCTATAATTATATCAAATAAACAATAAAAGTCAATTACCCACGCAATAAAGTAAACCCCCACACCGATTGCGCGCCCACGGCTTTAAGCGCGCCAGCGGCCATATTCATCGTGGCGCCGGTAGTGTAAACATCGTCAACCAAAACCACCGCGCGCGGGCAAACCTCTTGATCCGGCCATTTAAAAGCAGAGAGCATATTTTTTTCTCTCGCTTCTTCGTGTAGTCGCGCTTGCGCGCTAGTATAACGACTGCGTTCTAATTTAGTGCTGACATTATCTTCAATTCCGCGCTCTGACAAAACTAATCTTAACGCTTCCGCGATTAATTCGGCCTGATTAAATCCCCGCTCGCGCAAACGACGACGGTGTAACGGTACCGGCACAATTATCCGATTATTAAAAATAAATTTAACGCGCTCGCTATTAAACGCCAACCAAATTCGTAAAATATCCGCCATCCAATCGGCGTTATCAGAAACAAAATGATATTTTAATTGTTTAATTAACCGTGTCAAAGGCGAATTGTCGCGATAAGGCACCAAAGATACCAAACCGTCCAAATGCCAATTGGCGCGCGCGCAAGTGGAATGGGTCTTGCCATTGTCTGCCTGCAAAGAACAAACCGGACAAAATAAAATACCGGCAACATCAAATTGTCGCCGGCAGTTTTCACACCACGTCTCCCCTTCCCGTCCGCAGTCCACGCAAAAAATGGGAAATAGATTGTCTTTAATTGACGACTGGATTCCCATTTTCACGGGAATGACAAACGAATCGAATGTCATTTCTCCCATGCAAATTTATCTACCAACCATTGACCGTCGGTCTTAACCAAATTCACCGTGCCACTACGCGCTAAATTACTTTCTACTCCATTTTTATCTTGCACCGAAGTGGTTTTTACGGCCACAACCGCGACGTCACTTCCCCAGGACAATAATTCCGTGCCAATAACATTGGTAGTAACGCCCAAAAAATTGGCGCTAACGCTGTTACCGGCGAGTGGTTTGCTAATTTGCGCCCATAAATTGTCCGTTACCAAACTCTGCACTTCACGAATATTTTGATAATTAGCATCCGTGGAATAAGAATTATAACGAATGGTAAAAATCCGCGCCAATTGACGGACGCTGTTTTGTTCGGCCTCTAAAGTAGTGAGTGCGGGCGGTGGAGTTAAACCGTTTTCTATTGGGGACACTACCACTGGTGCACCATTATACAGCACTGTCCCGGCCGGCAAATCAACGACCGAATCGGGCGTCTCGGTCGTGGGCGCCGATGGTTCACGGTTACTTAAAACCGAGACCAACACACTAATACCCAGAACTACCAGAACCACTAAACTGATGATTATGAAAATGCGGGTGCGAAGTGGAAGCATAAAATTTTAATTAATTTAACTCGGAATTTTATTCATCTGTTCAAATTCTTTTTTGGACTGTTCAATTTGTAATAACTGTTCCGGATTAGTGGTAACTATTTGATCTTCGGTATACGACGCCACCACTTTTATCGCCGCGTGTTTCAAGCCAGCAAAAAATATCCCCTCACCCGGACCTGATTCCAGCAACAGATATTTTTCGCTGTCCGTAAGCAAAAATGTTTTTTGAATGTTATCAATAGCCGCGGGCGATTGACGCAAAAGCAACTGCAAAGCCGAGTTAGTAACAATCGCCTGTCCGTATTTAGAACCCAAAAAGTCATTCACATCTTGGGTAATGGTTGTAACACCCAAAAAATATTTGCGACAACGTTTAACCAGCGCGTGAATAAAACGAGCGCTGTCTTCGTGCATCATGAGCCACCAGGCCTCGTCAATAATTAACAAACGTTTTTTACGCTCCGACCGCACCGTATTCCAAATGTAATTAACAATGGCGTAAATCGCCATCGGGCGCAATTCATCTTCCAAATCACGCACGGAAAATACCACTAATTGATTTTTAGTGTCAACATTCGTGGGCGAATTAAATAACCCGGCAAAAGTGCCTTCGGTATATTTTTGCAATTTTAAAACCAATTCATCCGCGCCGGTCATGCCTTCTAAAATTTCTTGCAAATCCTGCATTATCGGTGGTTTGACAGCCGACAGATCCGCTTCCGGCGTAATATCTTTTTTGGCGTAGGTTTCAATCAAAGCGCGGTCAATAATGGAGTCCTCTTGAGTAGTAAAACCGCCCAACATAATCCGAAGCAAACCTTTGACAGTGATAACCGCGCCCCGAATAATATCAGACACGGGCGTGTCGCGTTCGCGTGGCCGTGGCAAATCAAAAGGATTGATTTTACTTTCTGACGAAAGCGAAATATTAATGTAAGTCCCACCCACCGCGTCGGACAAATGTTTATATTCCATTTCCGGATCAATCACAATCACTTCCACGCCAAGCATCATCGAGCGCAAAATTTCCAATTTGATGGCATAGCTTTTACCCGCGCCGGAAGTGGCAAACACCACCATATTGGCGTTTTGAAGCGAAAACCGGTCAAACAAAATCAAACTGTTGTTGTGGCGATTAATGCCGTATAAAATACCATCATCCGAGGTAAGTTCGGCCGAAATAAACGGAAAGGAAGCGGCGATCGGACTGGAATTCATGTTGAACGCGATCATCAGTTCGTCATTGCAAAGCGGTAAGGTAGAATTAAAACCCTGTTCGGCTTGGTATAAAACTTTACGACTCGTAATTAATTTACTGCCGAACATGTTTTCGATATCTTCGGACAATTGATCCAAACGGGTTTTGTCTTGGGTATAAATCGTAACGTAAAAAGCAAATTGAAAAAAATGTTCCGTGCCCTGCGTCAAACTGTCGCGTAATTCTTCCACATCGCGCAAAGCCGTTTCACGGAGTGGGTCGCGCGGGGCGCCCTTTTCCGAATCAGCGGTAATTTGAGCTTGCAAAGCGCCGGTTTTATTTCTTAACTGTTTCAAAATAATAGCTGATTTAACCGGATAAAAGAACATGGTGATGTCCATATTGACGGACAAATTTATTACCGGCGAGCTCCAACCGACGCTGATATAACGTGGGTAACTGACAATAAACATGGTGCGGCAATATGTCGTGCCCAATTCCAAATGATCTTTTTCAACATTAAAAGCCGCCGGAGCAATTAAATCCTTAATTGAAACCACGCCCTCGCGATAAATCCGCTCTTCTTCAAGCGTAATCAACTCCGCTTCGGTCTTTTGCTCCAGAGCAATTTTGGCTTTATCTAGCGCCGGTTTATTGGTGAATACTGGTTTGAAGGCCATACTATTCTTCTTCTACCTGAATTTTATTAATTTCCGGCAAATGTTCACTTAAAGCAATATCCGGATTATACGACGAAAAATACAATTCAATCAAAGTTTGGGTATCAAGCCGTTTCACTTCCAACCCCATACTGGACAACCCTGACTCTACCAAACGCACTCGCTGATCTAAATCATATTTGCGTTGTAAAAATTTCTCATCTTTTAATTTTACGGCCGAAATCGGATTCAATACTTCCTGTGCCCGCGACCAAAAACTGCGTTTTTTATTACTCAAAGGATCATAGGGCACAACCACATAAAATTGTTTGCTGGTAATTTGTCCGAGCTCAACCAACTCCGACACAAATGACCGATAATCGGCGATTTGCGTGCGCAATAGTTCGTTAGTTTGTTCATGTTCATGTTTGGCTAAATCGTCTAAATACGGTTTAATATAAAGTTCGCGTGACTGAATTAAAATTTGCAAAGGATGATCAAGTGAATTTAAAAAGCCAACATACGATGAGACAATCGCGGTTTGCTCGTCTTCATTTTTCAACGCAAAGTTCAAACTGGACACCATTAAAACCGCGCGCAAAGTGCCGTCTTTTAAAATCACCGTATCTTGCTTAATTTCCGCGATAAACAAATGTTTTTGCGCGGATATCAAAGCGACTTTCTTTTTGGCGACAGCTTTATTCTTCATATTTAAAATATCCACCGGTATTAACGACGAGCGACAAGGCGCGAATGCGGCTATTGGAAAGATTGGGAATAGGAGACGGCGCCTCTAACATTTCTTTTTTCGGTCCGGCGGCCATTGCTTTTAATTCTTGGTCGGTATAACGTTTCTGCCACAACCGGCGGCTGGGGCGACGCATGGTTTGAATTATATTCAGTAAAAAATAATGGAAGGTCTGGCCGTTAATTTTAACAAACGCCAAAATTACGGCAAATCCGCCAATAAATACGAACAGAGTGATAAACAACGCAAAATCAGCCAATTTGTAAGCAATAAACAGAAATAAACCGGTGGCGAGCAAAATCACAAATTGGCGCGTGGTAATCGGGCCAAAAATTTTATCTTCAACATCTAAAAATTGTGGGACGGTAAATTGCTCCATAACATTATTATATCAGATTACCAAATCTTTTTCCATCGCGATAAGCGCCTTTATCTCAACATCGGTTATCTGGTCACTCGTTTTTTGCTGATCAGACGCGACTTTACCGATAAAAACTCGATTTAATACACCAACATAGTCGGCAAATAACGGGCTTTGCTTCCAGGCATCCAAGGCCTGCCAAAATAACAAAACTGATTCTTCACGCAAATTAATAAATTTTTGCGCCAAACGTTTGGTGGCTTGGTTAGGGTCTTGGGCCAAACGCCGAAAATCAGTTAGGGTAAAAAATTTAATTTCCTCCACCGGCCCGACCGGCGCGGCGGCGGCAACCACATCCTTCATCGCCGGTCGGCTAACAGCCACTGGACTAATTTTAAATTTTTCTTCTTTTTTTAAAAATTCCTCATGCACAAACGCGTTATGTGGAGCCATTTTCGCCGGCACAGGCATTTTGTGAAACGTTTGCGGTAAAATTTGATCTTCAACCATTAAATCAGTTTTACTTTTAGCCGGTGGTCGCGCCAATAAATTACCCACCGTCGCGCACACTTGCTCCAATTCGTTGGCTTGGGTTTCAGTCAAGCCCAGTCCCCCGTCTTTTATAGAACGCAACACCGTGGCGCGTGTTTCTTTTTCCCCGCGTACATCTTTTAAACGCAACTGAATCGCGCTCCGCAAACGATTGAAAAAATTAGACGCGACGGAAAATGATAGTTTTTTAATTACCGTGTCCACCTGATTATTTCGGCCAACGGCAACGCTCGTGCCCGGGGCTACCAATTTGTCTTCTTCTAAAAGCGACTTGGCGTCTTTACCTGTCATTCCGACTTTTTTGTTATTGTCATTCTGAGGAAGCGTAGCGACCGAAGAATCCCTTACTGCCAACTTCAAGGGATCCTTCATTTCATTCAGGATGACAGACGACGGTGCTGTAATTTTACCCACTTTCATCTTTTTTATCTCCCCCAAAGACATCCGCGCGAAGGTGCCGTCGGATTTTTTGACTAAAATTGTTGGTTGTTTGGTATTATTGTCCATAGGTATATTATACCACAAAATAGACGCAATTACCTAATCAAATATTTGGTGCCGGTGCGAATATTATTTTACTTAATTGCAAAAATTATAAAATCATCAGATTTTTGCTAATTGTCTATTTAACTCCCGCTCTAAAACTGCTGAAAAATCCCGTACAATCAATTGCTGGTCAGAAGGTAAAAAAACACCGAGTTCATATCGAAAATCGATCTTCTTGGCACTCGCGATTATTTTATTTTTGACCGTTGATAATCGCTGTTTCTGCTCATTCGTTAGCATTCCTTTGCGCATAATAAAATACAAATCATAAAAATCACGTGGTTTTTTGCGTTCCAGTAAAGCGCCAAATATTTTTTCTTCAACCAAAACAATTTGCGGTAAATGCAATAACGAATACGCCGGCGCAAAATCGCTAACGATACTATCTGCTTCCCCGGCCAACTGCTTGGTTCCTCGCGCGGATACATTGATCTCAACGCCAATCAAAGGATAATCATAGAACCGAAACGATGCCACACCAAAATATCCGCCGCTTGTTTCTCCGCTTTTTTTACCCAATTCAACCTTAATCCCAGTCCTTTCAATTTCAGATAAAATCTTCAGAAAAATATCTTCCACAAATTTATTAACGAGCGAGTGCGAGACGCCGAACAAAGAAAAGTCTAAATCTTCGGAAAAACGCGGACTACCATAAACTATTCGCAAGGCCGTACCACCCTTAAACAATAACTTTTCCCCACCAGGAATCTGACTTAAATTTGACAAAAAAACATGCTGAAAATACTCTCTCGCGATATTTGGAAATGTTGCAACATGGCCAAGCTTTGCTAATTTCTCAATATAATCTTTGGTAATCATAATAATTTACGAATAGTCGCAACTAATTTTTTATTTTTATACAAATCAGCATAACTTAAAGTTTTCTCCTTATTAAGCTTTGTTTTGTCAAAACGAGATATCGACTCTCGGCCCGCCAATAACCGCAGATAACACACATCTATAAACGCTTTTTCCGCGTCAGCCAAATAAAAATTTGCTCCGTCTTGGTGCGCTATACCATAACCGGTAAAAGCAGATTGTTTAATTTTATGATAAGAAAAAATTTTTCCGGCGGTTTCAAAACGACGAGTAATTTTAGAAGTTACTGACGTAATTTCATATACGGTTTCCGGAATAACACCATAATATGACAACGCCGATTCTAAAGAAATATAGGAGGGAGCGTAAATTCTATTAGCCAAATAATAATCAGGTACGAGTTGACCGGATAATTTATAAAGACCGCGCTTAACCCCCATAATTTGTCCGTTTTGTTTTAGGCGATGCATTAAAAATCGCACAGCAATTGTTGAGCGACCCAAAAAAACACTTACATCGCGCGGTGTAAATAACTTAATATCTTTATCTTTAATACTTTTCTCAAAATCAATCCATTTCATAAAATTAGTATATTGTGCTAATTTACCAAAATAACACTGATAAGTCAAACGGTGCTGTGGATAACTTTATACTTAAAATTTCCCCTATTTTTACAAAACCTTTTAAGGGTGCTTAAAAGGTTTTGTGAACGTGCCGTCGGATTTTTTGACTAAAATTGTCGGTGAAGCATTATTGGTCATGGATATATTATAGCACAGTATTGCCAAAAATTAAATCTCAAAATTATCAACTTGTCTACTCATTTTCTTTCAACATCTGATCTCGCTTATGTTGCAACTCTCTTTGCGCCACAAATCCTTCTAGAGCCGCGCGTAAATCGTCAATGAAAAAATTCACGGTTTCACTCTGCTCCGGCTCATCCCCCTCTTTTTCTTTGGTCGTCCACATGTCTATCCAGCCAAAATCATCATAGTCGTCATTGGATAAGTGAAGGCGGATTACTTCATCTTGCTTTCGGTCTATTTCTATTATAGTTTTCATAATAAATTCATAATTATTTTAATTCTACCCGAGAAAATCACATAAAAAATCTACGACATTCCACTGCTCGATACCGCTAACATTCCCCCCGCCAAAATCATCCATACTCACCACTATTTTTTTATAATTATCATCAATTTTTAATAAATTGCCAAACTCTCGTTGCTTGACCGCCTCGCTATTTAGCAAGTAAGCCACTTGCACATAAACCCGCGCCTCACCCCGGCTTGCTACAAAATCAATTTCCTGCTGGCCCAATTGGCCGACCTTAACCTCATAACCAATATATTTCAAATGCGAAAACACTAAATTTTCTAAAATTTTATTAATATCCGATTGTTTGTAATTAACCACCACATGCCTTAATCCTAAATCCTCAAAATAAAATTTATCATTAACCTCAAAAATTTTCTTTCCCACAATATCTAGCCGCGGAACTTTATAAATAAAATAACTCGCCGCCAAATATGACAGATAATTTAAAATGGTATTCGGTGAAATTTTAATTTTTTGCGATTTTAAAAAATCACTGATATTATTGGCTGAAACCAAACTACCAACATTATCCGCAAGATATTCAATCAATCTTTCCAGCAAATTTACATTCCTTAATCTAAAACGCTCGACCACATCTTTTAAAACGATAGTGTTATAAATGTTGCGCAAATAATCATACACGGCATCGTCTTCCGGTGGTAAATTAATTAAATATGGTAAACCGCCATATTTAATATAACGAAATAGAGATTCTTTACCTTTTGCCAATTTATGAAATTCCAAGAATTCATTGTACGACAAACCGCGCACTTCAACTTCTATATACCGACCGGACAAAAAAGTCGCCAACTCGCCTGATAACAATTTAGCATTACTGCCTGTACAATAAATATCAAACTGCCCGGAGGCGTTTAGGTGACGCAGGGCCTTTTCAAAATTAATAATGTCCTGCACTTCGTCGATAAATAGCGCGGTTTTTCCGCCACTATTTTTATTTTTTTTTAAATCAATATATTTAAGCAAGCTCTGATGATCAACAATATCGGCAAAATCATTTAACTCCTTATTAATATACACAATCTCTATTTTTGAATCTTGGTTTTTGACTTCATCCATTATCTGATACAACAAATAACTCTTACCGACCCGTCTATGGCCAACTAAAACCTTAATAATATCCTTGCCGATAAAAGGACGAATTTTATTAACATAAACCTCTCTTTTGATATATTCTTTAAACATACTTAAAACATTTCATATTTTTATGCTATGTTTTAAGTATACTTAAAACAGTTAAAAATGTCAAACTACCTCTGTGGATAACTCTTTATGCCCAAAAACTCCCCTATTTTTTCAAAACCTTTTAAATGTACTTAAAAACACTTAGTATTACTTTATCATAAATAACGGCACCAACGCTAATTTTTCTGAAACGCCAAATTCATATTTTGTTAAAACCACCGGCAACCGACCAACACCAAAACGCTTAGCGGTATTTTCCAAAAACACAAACCTTTGTCGACTGACATCAGACCGATATTTTACTTCAATTAAGCGATAGGATGACCGATCCAACCAGTTGTCCGCTCCAATAAAATCAACTTCCTGTTTCCGCACACGATAAAATGATAAATTATCAAAACGCGCTCGCAATAAATTGCAGGCATGCGTTTCAGCTAAATGCCCCAAAATTGCACCGCGGGTTTCAAGCGGCGTAGCCAAGTCCAACGGATAAAAATTAGTACTACTAATATAAATCTTCTTGGGCTGGCGATGGGTTTTACGCAATGAGCGCGAATAGTTATATAAAATCCGCGCCAACAAACTTTCTTCAAAAAAAGATAAATAGCGAGTAAGAGTTTTTTGATCGATCTGCGCCTCTTGGGCCAGATTGCCAACTTCAAACTGATTACCTGTTTCGTTAACCAGGACTTGAAAAATAAATTTTAAATCACCAACCTTATCAGCGCCAAATAACCGTGGGATATCAAATTCAATGGTTTTTTTATAAACTGATTCACGTAAATATCTTTCAATTTTAACAATATCTTTTTCGCCTACCACTTCGGGAAATTGTCCACGTAGTAAATATTCATCAAATTGTCCGGCCAACCAAAGTGAATGCTCGGACAAAAAAATCTTTCTGGCGACGTCTAATTTCAACCAATCTTTCGATCCCGCCTTGATATCACATAGCAAAGATTTAAAAATTGACAAGTTGGCGGAAAAAACTTGGGCCAATTCCAAATATTCCACAAAGCTTAATACCGGTAAATTAAATTCATAAATCCGACCAACTAAACTTTCGGTCGCTTTCTTTTTTAAAAAAAGCGAGGACGAACCGGAAATAATAAATTTAATATTCGGTTCGGTGTCATAAAATCGTTTTAAAATATGTTGCCACTCGGGCGCATATTGAATTTCATCTAAAAAAATATACAAACGCCCGGTGCGTCGCGCCTGAAAATGGCTTAAATAAATCCGCAAGTAATCGTCGAGTTTGACAGCCGAACTCAGCATCGCTTCATCAAAACTTAAAAATAAAATATTGCGCGGTTCAACTTTGTCATTATCTATCAAATGCCCAATTAATTGTTTGAGTAAAACTGTTTTACCAACACGTCGCAATCCAACGATCGAAATAATTAGCCGATCGGTCAGTAAAGCGACAAGCCGTGGGTACAATTCACGTTTAAACGTATTATTACCAAAAAAATCACGCTGTTTTTCTCGCGCCCAGAACTTATTCTGTCGAGTAATTTCCTCTAAAATAAGCGAGATTTCCATAAGTTTACATTTATAAGTATATATATACCTATTATTGTAACATTTAACCACATCGCTGTCAAGTATCTAATCGCGTCTGCCATACCCTATTTTTACAAAACCTTTTAAGGATGCTTAAAAGGTTTTAAATGGTGCGGGTGGATTTTTTTAATAAAATAGCGGACTAATTGCTGTTTACCATATTTTAAAGCGATACAACACCAATTGACTTCAAGCGGAACTGCCGGCTTTTAAATATAAACAACATTTTAAAAGTGCGAATAAATAAACACGCGCGCCATCTGGCCAATGATTTTCTCTGATCGCGTCTCCAACATATTCGGTCTGCGCGTATCCCCCATAATCACGATGAGCCGACAATAAAAATTGCTTAACAAATTGCCCAACATTCATTAAAACTTTATCAGAACCAAAATTCATTGTCTCCTCACTATTTTCTAAAGCAGTAAACAGCGCTCTCGTATTTTTTGGGCCGGTGGCGACAGACAATCCTTCGCCCGACTTGGATAACAACACTTTGTCTAGCGGCACCCCCCAACAGAGCGCTTTCAGAGTAAATTTTTTAATCAGCTCAATCTGTGTTTCAGATGATAATCCGGTAAAATTATAAAAAGCTAAATGTAAAATACCAATTAAAAAAATCAAATCAAACGGACTATCATATTTAATCGATTCGACGGAAAACTGTCGCAGATATTCCGCGGCCCAACGCATCACTTTTTCATCCCGCTTTAAAAACGACCACCCTAAAAAATTAGTGCAAAGCAATCCGTGATCAATACTAAAATCATTTTTTTTCTGTTCGGCTTGAACCGACACAGCATATTTAAAACCATCCAAATCAACTGCCGGCACGGGCGGAATATGATAAAGCAACGCGGTCGCCACAAATTTAAAAACAATGCGAAAATCATTATAATCATCCGCTAACACACGCATATCGGCTGTTAATTTTTCTAATTCAACGGCCGTTAATCCGCTTACTTTGTTCCTCAAAATACCCCCGCCAGCTGGTGTCAAATCCAAAAAATCACCCAAAGCGTTCCATTCTTCAGAAACAGTACTAATGATTGTCGCCCCCTTTGATGCCGGGCCAATTTTAATACGCGCCAACTTATCCAACTCATTGGTAATTTTTTCAAGTAGAGAAAAATCCAAAAAACCAACCAACGCGTAAAAAAACGACTGATACCGCCAATCAGACGGAATCTTTTCTTTATTAAATTTTGCCAAATCAGCTACTAAAAATTTTGACCAGCCCCAGACAGAATCATTCTCCCATTTCCCCAAAAATAAATCGTCGGCTATCATCCCAATTCTTATCAACAAATCGACGCGTTGTTTCCACGTCTCCGGACTAGATGATTGTAAAAAATAAAATGCCGACATAATTTACTGTTTTAACAATTTTTTATTCCAATAAAATTGGCCATCCTCCTGGTGATATTCGATTAGGTCATCGTCCGAAGATAGCAAACCATTGTCGCGCATCACTTCGGCAAACGCTAGACAATTCTGAATAATCACGTCAACCGACAAATCAACAGCGTCTTTTATATAATTTAAAAATATTTTAAATGGAACTTTTGATTTTTTATCTTGGAAATATTCCACCAACTTGACAAACTCTCCGCCATAAACAAAATAAGTCAACAATTTGATCAACTCTCCGCGATTTTCATAATTTAACGGTGAGTCGCCATCTTTCAGCCAATCCACCAAAGTCGATTCTTTCAAGCCGACGTATACTATTAACGCTTCTTGTAGCCAATGATAATACGTGGGCGCGCTCTCGTCGTATCCACCGCCAAATAAACCGGCAACAAAGGCCTCGGCCACAGTTTGATCCGACAGCCCCTCGGATATTTTGTCCGCTAATCGACGGTGATATTCGGCGCTGATTAAACCAAAGGCAGAATTATTTTCTTCACCGCCAAAATAAACATTTTCAGAATTATTCTCAATATTTAAAATTAAAGCCGAACATTTCCGCACATATTCAACTACCCAACGCGATGATAGAAGGTATGATTGTAAAATTATTTTTAAAGGCACGCCAATCGCAAACGCTCGATAATAATAATTATTGATTAACCAAATCTGGTCTTCGGAGGACAAACGTTCAAATTCATTAAACATAAATCCCAAAGACCAAACCAATAAGACCGCCTGTTCCCATTCTAAATTTTCATTATTCAAACAATGGTCGGCTAATAAAAATTCTTTAACAATCACATAGACCTCGTGGCGAGCATCGGTAATTGACATTTCCCGCAAAGTGAAAACCAAACGAGCAAAATCACAGTCCGCCCCCCCAACATTAACAAAATTATTCACTTCTGCCTTAGAATAAAGAGCCGGGCCAAGCGGTAAATTGATGAGCATGCCCACGGTTTGAAATTGAATGTTAAGACGCGCAAAAAGCGATAGTGCTATCGGCAACTCACTATCAACGCGATTTTTAACAACCGAATCGGCAAGATCATAAGCGCTGGCCCAATGTTTTAAGGTGGCATCATTCAACTCTAAACCAATAAACTTACCGCGTGTTTTAGTGTTGTCCACCAGCGACACGCCCGAACGCGCGAGCAAACGGTCAATCGCCTCCAAAGACGCGGCTAAATCACTCGCGGTTTTCCACTCTACTAAACCAAAAATAATCTTTTCCGGATACCATTGTTCTGTTTGGTACCGCGCCTTCATATAATCAGAAACAGTAATAATGGTTTGCCAAAAATTATTCGACGACGGCGAAGCAAATTTATTCGCCAACGCCAATAAAGGTGTATACACCTCATTTATCGGCACGCCGGTATTATACAGATAATTGTATAATTTTGTTTTCATACTAAAATTGACTAGAAATCTAAATTATTATCCGCCAAAATCAGTGGAGTCACTCTTGTCTTTCTTGCCACCACGATCTCCTGATTGGGCAATGACACCGGATTTAAAATCTGGTAACATATCTTGAAGCTGTTTTAACATTGCCGGAGTAACACTAGTAAGACGACCCTGTGCTTTTAACGCCTCTACTTTTTTAACTAATTCCTCAATACCTTGAACTTCACCAATGGAACCGTCAAATTTAATTCTAAAATTTCCATGCGCTGTGTCATCATCATTCAATTTCATTGTACGCTGTAAAAGTAACATCGTCGCGCTTTTATTCCCCAACAACTCCTTAACCATAAAATTCTCCAACAGGTGCTCATCCATTTTATCTCGCGCTTCCATGGTATCTCCAAACCTATCGATAAATGTGCCCAACATTTTTTCACCGCCCAAATGATAATAGGTATCAGCACCATCTTTACCGCCTCGGGAAGTGCGCAGTTCGGTTTCAGATTCATGACCACCCAACAATTTAATAATGGAACGAAAATTCATAAACTTAACATCATTTTCAGTTTTCATCTGGGCAGTAAGCGCGCCGAACAAATTAGAATCAATTGAGCGCATCAGCCCGGTAGTCAAATCAAAATCACCGGCAGAATGATTCTGAAATTTCAGTAATTCGTTCAAGGTGCGTTTACCCATCTCCGTAATTGAACCGCCTTGAGCGGTATTTAAGGTATTAATCCGATAAATACCTTTTCTATCATCAAACTCTTGGTTTAATACCGACTCCCAATGCCCATTGCCAATACCATTGGCTTTAAATTTGCGAGCGGCAAATTTAAGACCATCTTGATTTTGGCCATAAGCCGCTTCCATTTCAGCCACTGAACTATAACCACCCAGTTGACCCCGCGCGGCCAATCTTTCGGCCGCCCCCCAATAGCCACCACTGCTATCAAACTTGGTGCTACCCATTTCTTTTTCTTCTTGATTAATGGCATTATGAGCGTTCCATAATTTGGTATCGCCACCGGTAGCGGCCAGTGTCTGCCACATTGATGACATTTCGCGATTATACGCGCCGGCAAATTTTTTCCTGCCGGTTTCTACACCATTAACAACTTCATTTTCAAACTTCAAATTAGCATCTTTGGCAAATTTAGCCATCTGTTCGGCAATGGCCTTTTTTTGACCGGTCAGGGTCTTGTCACCACTTTCGTGTCTACCCACCATACGAATAAAATAATCCGCAAAATCATCATTCCACGATTCTGAATCTACCTTAGTCCACGCGCCCATAATCGAAGATTTTTCATCGGCCGATAATTCATGGCCGGCTTCTTTTTGCGCCATTAAATAAAACATCGTGTCCGCGGCCGCGGCCGACGCGTCCGCGCGTTCCATACCGCTTAATTCTTTGGCTTCGGCCTCATATAGCGCGTCAATCGCTTCGGACGGTAATTCTCGGCCTTTGCGAATATTGACAACCGCGTTAGAAGCCACATCAGCGGCTTGAGCTTCGCGCATGTTTTTATCTTTAGCCGTGATCTTGCTTTTTTCAGAATAATTCAAAGCGGCCACAAAAGCATTGCGCGCACTCAAACGGCGCACCTCTTCATCCAAAAATTTAATTTGTCCGGTTCCGGCTTTTTTCCAGTTATCGATAACCGCGTCAATTTCTTTGCGCGCGGCTTTAAAAGAGTTAGCTAAATGGTTATCTTTGATAGTTTTAATAAATTCTTCACCGGCTTTTTTCCCTTGCTCGCCCAAATCAATCGCCGTTAACACATCGTGCATTGCCTTTAACCCCCAAGCCGCGCCTTGCATGGATAATTTACCAGCGTGGGCATGTTCTTCCATTGCCGTAGCGCGTTCCGCGGCCATAAAATCACCGGCGCCGGGAACAGTATTTAAACTGGCTTCCAAAGCCGCTTTTCTAGCTTTTACTTCGGCCTCTCTGGTCGCAAAATCTTTAGAGCCGGTGGTCGGGTCGGCTTTAAATTCTGCTTCACGGTCAGTATCTTGGATACTCTTCTTTGTTGTTGGATCTTTTTTGGTGTAAGCATCGATCGCTTTTTGGGCAGCAACTATTCCGGTCCTGGCTTTTTCAAATTTTTCTTGTTTTTCTGTTTCTTTATCTACCAAAGCTTTTTTTACAGTATCATACCCATTTTCGGCACCTTTTGCCTCTCTGGCAGTTTTAGCATCTTCTAAATTTTTCTCAAGTTTTTCTTCTGCCGCTGTCTTATTTCTCCTTGAACCTAATTGTTCTAGTTCATTCTTTTTGTCATTAACCTCTTTCTGTCTTTTCCCATGGTCTGTTTTGAATTTTTCATCTGCTGTTTTTAACGCATCTGCGTCAGTTATTCCCCGACGTTCTTCCTGGTATTTCTTAAATGCTTCTTGCATCGCAAGCTCACTATTCTGGATAACAGTCTGCAAATCGGCCGCTTCTTTATCCAAATTAGCTTGCCTTGTTTGCTCATCAGTCGTCAATATATCGTTTACCTTTTTATTTTTTCTATAATCTACTAAATCATCCTCCGCTTTTGCCACATCTTTATTAAACTCAGCTTTTGGATCATTAATAGCCACCTGCGCCGCTGTTATCGCCGGCGCGAATTCCGCTTCTATTCTTTCTTGAGCGGTCTTCGCGTCTTCTTCGGCTTGCGCTTTTTTCGCTAATAATTCTTTTTCTGCTGTTGTTTGCAAACCAACATCCAAGGCCGCTTTGGCGACATCAACTTCATCAATTTTCGCTTTGGCTGCCAAATCAATCTTTAGCTCGGTCGCCGCTTGAATGGTTTTGGAAACACTTTCCATTCTCGCGCTACCACGGCCATGTTTAGCGATCTGTTCGGCCATAGTAGCACCCGGCAAAAAACGGCCATCACGATAGCGACGCATACCCAACGCGCCGGATTTACCAATCGCGGAATATTCTTTGTCTTTGGCCGAACTGCGCATTTCCTCAACTTCCAACATGCCTTTTTCGTAACGATAAGCATCTTTTACTTGACCATCCGACCGATTAAAAATCCAGCCGCCGGAATCACCAGATGCCCTTTTAAAAGCTAATTTCTCTCGAATTTCTCTTTGCCCTTCAGATTTTTTTAATTGCTTCATGTAGCCGATGCGTTGTCTAACTATTGCCCCAACAATCCCGCCACCACCGCGAGTGGTTTCTTCTTCTTGTTGTCGTCGCAATTCAGTCGCTTCGGTATCAGCGACTTTGGCTTGGACTTCCAAATCAGCTTGCGCTTCCGGTGTTGTGGCCGTCGCGGCCCGTTGTCGCAAATCTTCGGACTCTTTTTTCTTCGCGGCAGCTTGCGCCTTTAATGCCTTGCCGCGCTTGCTTAAACGACTCGGCGCCATTGCTTCTTGCGCCCGAGCTTCTAGATCTTCCATTTCTTTCTCAGCAAGAGCAGCTGCTTCTTCATACTTCTTTTTCTTAACGTCATTGGTCTCCGTTTTCGCAAGTTGTCGCAATGATTGTGCTTTTTCTCGCTTTTCCCCAGCAGCATTATTCAATTCCGTACTTTCCTTGGTTATACCGGCGGCCTTACCATACATCGCGGTTTTCGCGCTTTCCCATTCAGTTTTTGCTTTCGCTTTCCAAAAATTTCCGCCATAAGGTATTTCCATTAAAGCAAATTTACCCGCTGCCTTACCGGCTTTCAGCCCCCATTTCGCAGTCGTCGCTCCGGCCGCCACCATTGCCACCTTCTTCCCAAATTCCGCTGCTTTGCCGACAAACTGTCCACCTTGCGGGGACATTTGCTGGGTAATTTTCGCGCCGACAAGCAACATCCCGATGGCAATCGCGAAACTGGCCATGTTTTCCCATTCCATTACTTCAGAAATGCCGGATTTGGGCTGTTGGCTGTTATCTTGTTTAACAACATTGTTCGCGCTAATTTCTTTGGCCACATCGCCCCCGCCCACGGTTACCAATGATAACCAGATAAAAAATATTAAAATCGGACCGGCGACTAAATTTTGACCAAATTCTTGCCACCATTCTTGGGCGTATTTTTCGGTTTTGGGGATAACATTTAAGGCAAAAGCCATGGGCGACAAAACAATCAACACCCACAGCACGACCAAACGCGCGAGTAACATCACCGCGATGGCAAACATCGTCATCATCATCATGCCGGCGAACATCACCGCCGCGATGCTCGCGATAAAGGACTCGGTATCGTTAATTTCGGTGCCATTGGTATCGGGGTTAAATTTATACAATTTGTCAGCCGAAAAAGCCGTTATCAAATTACCGCCGGCCGTGGCCGCGATGCCATTGACAAAGGTGGTCATAAACACCTGCGCCACGTCTATCATCAGTCCGCAAATCACGCGGGAAAAATTCACTAAAATAGCGGCCAAAACAAATTTGACCATTAACTTTTTCCATTCGTATTGTTCCAATCCCAAAATCGTGCCAAAAGCGATAACCAATAAAAATATTACAAACGCCATATTAACCAAGTCACGCACCATCACCCAACCGACATTGACCGCCACCGAATCAATATAGCCGTTATAGCCGGCAATTTGAATAACAAAAGTAAGCAAAAAGAGAGCGAGTGATAAAAACAACCGAGAAACAGCAAAATTAATCCAAGCAAATGCCCGATTAACATAATCCAGAACATCCGCCGCGGCCGGAGTGGTGGTAAGGATAACGCCGGCAAAAATTAAAACCGCCAGCGCGGACACGCTAAGTATGCCCCATTTGCGACGAGGGGCGAGCCAAGCGAAAGCGAATTTTAATTTTTGTGATAAATTCCTTTTCATGATGGTATAGAATACAACTACCTACCGCGCTACTTGCGCCTGCAGACGCGCCAACTGCTGTTCTAATGACGCCATTTTATTTTTTAACAACAAAATATCGCTGGCATAAACATTGGCGTCTTCAAAAGTTGATTTTTCTAAAGCGTCTAAACGTGATTTTATTGCGGTAATTTCACTGTCAATATGATCGAGACGTGAATTTATTTCACGAATACTGTCTTTCAATTCAGCGACATCGGATTTCAAGATGGCCACATCTGATTTAAGCGTGGCCACATCGGATTTCAAGATGGCCACATCGGATTTAACAATTTCAAAATCGGATTTCAACCCATCAAAATCTTTGCGCATCACCATATTTTCGCGCAAAAAATCCATAATTTCGTTAGTGGTGATAATTTCTTCGGGCATAAAAATATTTCTGTGATTTAAGTGAATTTTAATTTTGATGATAAGCTCTTAAACATGCGGGTATTGTAAGCGTAGCTTGAAATTACGTCAGGTCTCGCCAATGAAATTAAAATTTCATTGGTTCAACCTTAGTAATTATAGCAGATTTTGGTGATTAAATAAAATTGGTTATTGCGAGGGTGGCACTAAAATTTTACCACGGAATGGTGTCCAGGCGCCAGAACTTATGGCACAATTATCATCGCTTGCGTCGGAAGTATCATTACCATCATAAAACCCACCGTTACACCAGCCCCAATTATCTTTAACTTGAACTTTGGGAGTATACTCACAACAACCATTGGTCATACTGCTATCATCACAAATATCCGCGCCAGCGGTAGTACCACGACCAGTGGCCGGACGATAATTAACCGAAGCGCGCGTACAATCATAAACATTGGTAAACTCAAAATATTTATTATCGCAGGTCCGATTTAAAATGCGACCAAATTCAAGCGGGCCAAATGGATCCTGTGGCGTCGCGCCTTCGGCCACACACTGAGAAAGATAACGACAATCAGTGTCACTGTCACATCCTTCGCTCCCACTTACCAAAGATTGAGCATCAATATTTATAGTATTGTCCAGATTTTTAAATATACCTGGCCTTCTACAGTAATAATTGGACGCGACGCCACTGATATTATTTACATAAGTACATCCGCCGTCTGCTGCCCCGCGCCGATTACGATAAAACCCAGAACCGCGCGCCTCTACTGGCGACCCGTCATCCCAATTAATACTTACGCTCCGAAGTGGCATTTGGTTGCTATCAGCAAAAGCGTAAAAACGCAAAGACGCTTCGGCCGGATTGGCGTTGATTACCGCATTTTCACCGCTTCTCCATTTATTATTAACGGTAACTCCGGCAATATCGCCTTCTAAACATTTTTCCACACCATTAATCAATTCACAATTTATTACCGGATATATTTTGGGGGCGCGATCGACGGATCCAACAGTACCAGTTTCATTATACAAAGGAGCTGACGATGAATAACCTTTATAATAATTAGAACTACTTCCAGAATTATATGTATAATAAGATGACGGTTTAGCAAAAACCTGTCGTAAATTCAAATCGCCTGATAATGGACTACCTAATATATTATCATACGCCAAACCAACTGTAGCCGGAGGCACAGAAGCTGAACTATAATTAAAGACACAATCGTTATACCCTACGGGCGGGTCTGAAGTCACCAGTGGGTTACAATGAAAACTATCGCCAGACGAAGGTGACAGATACACCGGTAATTTACTTAAATTACCAAAAACGCTCGCACTATCATACGGATCTATACCGGATTTTATACGCATACTACCAAACGGGGCGGATAAAGTATTAAATCCGACAGTGCCTGACAGCCCTTCCTGTGTCGTCAAATCACTACGTTTCCATAAACGATCAGTCCAACCGGCCGATCGGCCGGTTGCGTCAAAAGTAGTTTCAGCCACCCCCTGACAAGAATTGCGTAATTTGATTGTAATATTATATGATATATGACCATTACCGCCAGAATGGTCACAATAATACATCCAGTAACCAACTAATTGTTTGGCATCCGGGTCAAAATACGCCATTACTCCGTGCCAATCATCTTCGCCGTCTGTTTCATTATCAGCGCAAACTGAAGGTTCGTAGTTAATATAATCGCGATAATTTTCGCCTATACTTGTATCAACATAAGGACCAGAAGAGAAAAATGATAAACTGTCTGGAGAAATATTTTCCAATCCGGCAAGCTCTGCGTAACCTAAAGTATCAGTCATCCTCCATGCTATCGCTTGTTGACCGGCACCAAATAGATCGCCGCGAAAACTTTGCTTCCACGTCTCATCTTCTTTGTATTTTACACTCAAAACCCCTTCGTCATTAATGTAGCCATACGTCCCGTCGCCGTCCTTATCATCTTTCTGTGAACTATAAAAGAACGCCGGCAAATTCTTTTTGCCCATAAAATTACCAGCCACATAAATACCACTTTTACTACTATCTCCTTTAAGTGGCAAATGCCCGACAATATACGGTTTATTGTCATTCTTATAAACATTGGGGTAAATAAATAAATTAGTGTTCTGTTTTGGACTTTCATCAGTGTTTTCCGCCACAGTAAATTTAATATACTCTATGTCTGATTGTTTTAAATTTGTTTCTTGTGTATTGGCTATATTGAAACAGCGCGCACTCAAATCTGGCATAATATTAGTACTAACAGAAAAATTATTTAACAGCGAATGCGGTGTGGCCACACTCACATCATCACTATAGCAATCATCAACATTAGCGGTATCTACCTTGATAGCGTTAGAACCATCGCGATTAACTAGCAAATTATCAAATCGGGTTGACTGCTGACAATAAAACTGCCCAAACAAATCATCACCTTGTGGCGTATAGCCCAAACTACGCAATTGCTCACTTGGCAAATACCCCGCTTCCAAATGTTGGTTGTCAATATCGGCAAAACCAGACAATGAACCCACCGGCAACCACGACAAACAGGCATATTTATTCGGGTCGGCAAAAGCCAAGCGCGAATAATCCGGCTCCAAACAATAACCGCGCCAACCAAGCAGTTTGGATTCTTTTTGTTTCAGAGCGCAAAAACCACCAACAGCGCCACCAACTTGACATTCGGCATCGGTGCTACAACTAATACCCACATTACCATTTTGGCAAATGCCAACCGGCACACCCGGTTCGGTCGCGCGACTGTTTGGTTCCAAATAATTAAAATAGCGTTTTAGTCCTTGAGTTTCACCATAAGTTACTTTAGTGTAATCACACTCGCAGGCCCAATCCAAGGTGAAACTGCGCGTGCCGGATATCGCTTCGTTACATTTATTCGCCGCCTGATAAAATGAGGAGGCGTTAGTCAGATCAGATCCACTAATTTGCGGTGTGGTCGGAAACGGCGCATCAACCTCCGGATAAGCGCGACAAGCGGGCTCTAATTTATTTTCGGTATAATTGGATTCAGCGGGAACGGTTGGACCATCAAAATCATCATCGCCCCGATGAGTTTGAACACAAACTTGATTACGACAAACAGCATTGTTGGCACACCTCACATCATCAGTTGAAATTGCCGACGCACCATACTTGACTTTACAGCCATACGAATTGTTTTGCGCGGGCGGAAGACACACTTGTTCGGTGCCGAAACCGGCCGTACATTGGACTCGTTTTACTAAACGCCAATCCGGTCGAGTGGTAGCGCTGATATTAAATTGTTCCAACGCGTCCGGTTGATACATATTCAAAAGAGAATACCCAGAATAATCCATGCCACCCCAATTAATATCGCGCCGACGATAATCCTCTACTGTCAAAACTTTTGACGGCGCGGACACAAAACGCCCGCAATTGGTGATACTGTCTCCGCCACTATCCGCTGGCCCTTCGTCACATCGACCTACCGCCTCGCACACTTCTTTGAAAATATTATTACCGACCGGACTTTGGCTGGTATCCAAAACCGAATGCGAACGTTTACACTGCAACCATTCACCACACTCGCGGTCGCGCGTTACTTTGATAATTTGGTTAGCATCATTGCGACCGCTAACATCAACCGGCGCGGTCAAACGCGAGTCGTTGTTTTCGCTGGCTTCGTAACTGGCCACCATATTCCACTGTTTGCGCGGAACATCGGTCTCGTCAAACAAAACACATCCCTCTCTTAAACTTACTTTACCAGCGCAAGTATCATAGTCAATTTTGCTATTTTTTATCCAAAAATACGAAGTGTAGGCCAAATCAGTTGCCGGATCCGAGGCGTTGCGATCAATAAATTCAGTACAACCACTTTGAGCCGTAGGACATTCCCCCACGAAATTTTGATATTTTGTCCGATCGCCATAAGACCAAAGGCCAAAATCATTACCGCTTAACCGATAATCCGGGTAACAAGCCCAATCTTGTGTTTTATCACAACCAACTCCAACCGCGCAATCAGAATTGGACGAACAGTAAGCGCCAGTATCAGCACCACCACATCGTCCCACATCTTTCCAAAACCAACCGGACGCGTCCGATCCAAGGGCGGTCGCGCGCGCTTTGTAAGCGCAAACTTTTTGACCGGTAGCAATCGGATCTTTGAAATAATAGGTGCTACCGGCACCGGAAGTATAGGCGTTGCACCCCACCGCTTCGGCTTGACACAGAGTACCACCGCCTTGCGCGTCGTATTGCGCTGGGTCATTTTTAATAGTAACAGTGGTAAATTGAATACCGGTGGGAGTTTGTTTTTGAAGGCCGGCGTAAGTACAACCGAGATCAACTTGATTACAGGTGGCTTCTTTATTGGCGACTAAATAGATTGGAGTGGAAGTGGCGGTGTCGGCGGGAATAAAGGCGGTGGAAGTGGTAAATTCAGGTTCTTTTTGGGGATAATATTCTATCCACGTCCCAACATTATTTTTATATTCAATTTTTGCTTCCTCAATACTGTCAACAAACGCCCCGCTAATACCGCCAGTTAATAGTTTTTCAAATCCGTCAATATCTACATGACATTTGTCTTCCCCCACCAAAATTTGACAAGAAAATTCTTTCTCTTCTATTACCACCCGCACTAAATCACCACTACCACCGAACAACTGGACATTATACGCCTTGGGCTTATCCGTATCCAAAGTATTCTGCGTATCAATCAAAGCCGTGCACCCAATCGCGTTTTCACGGCATAAATAACTGAAATTGGTAAGATAAAAAGTAGCGGAAACATCCGGCACGGTATAGCCCTTGCACCCCAGCGCTTCGCCGGGTAAATTATCGGTTAAATTACTGTCGCACAACGGGTCAACGGTTAATTTCTTTTGCACTAAATACAACGAATCCACTACTTTGGTTAAATGTAAATTATCCAAATAAATTGTTTTAGCGACCGACGCAGAATTGTTGATAATCAATTTAGCGTTAGCACCGCTAACAATCTGTTTGGCGCCAAATTCATACAATCGCCAAACATCGCTTAGTTGGATTGTGCCGAGTGACACACCGGCCAAAATAACATTTAAATTACCATCGCCACCCACTCGGCCTTTGGCCCAAAAACTTAAAGAGTAACTGGTGCTGGTAACCAAGCCAACCGTATCAGAATCATCGGCTTGCGCGCTCCACTCCAAAGCGCCGTTGCCGACATAACCAACCGAATGCCCGCCCACTTTGGTACTTTCAACTGATAACACCGCGCCAGAGTTCCAACCGCTTAAAGGCGTATCCGAATTTTCAAAATCTAAACTGGCTACATTTTCAATATTGTTGCCGGCGTTGCCTTTATAGGCGTGGCAGGACTCTGCCGTGGCGCTACAAGAATTACTTTGGCCTTCGGACGCGATCACTCCACCCGGTAAGCCATTGTAATAGCAAAAGCCATCTTTGTATTCACCGTTTTGGAAACATTTTTCACTCCCTGGCGTTGATATTTCCATTTCCGTGGAATTTAACCGATAAGGCGTGCATTTGTCCGAAACGACAATTGTTTTACCTAATAAACGGTAGTAAACAGCACCTTGGTCATCGTTAAATTGTCGACAATCGGTCGCGGCGGTATTATCTTTGTATTTTTCTTCACTGCAAAGCTGGTTAAAAGTAAGGCGCTCGGCATCATCTTTATAAAAATATTTCGGCCCGCCCTCCTCATCTTTTTCCAAAGTATAGACCTTTAATTGATACCCGCCCAAAGTTGAGCCCTCATAAGTATAAAAATTCTTTTGCTTAGTCGCGTCCGGCTTGATACACGAACGCAACAGCGAGAAATATTCCACCTGTTCCCCACCCTCATATACCGCGCTCATATTGGTGAAACCGGTACAACCGACTTCCTCTCGGGCGCAAGTCGCGTTGGTGGACGGAATGATATAATCCACAGGTGAACTGCTGGAATAATTATCAGCCAAACGGACATAGCCATCATAACCATCGCATTTGGCATCACACTGGTCGTTCCATTTTTCAATGCCGGTGCCGTCACTTTTAATCGTCGCTGGTGTAAATTTGCCCGGTATCTGCCAACCGCTTTTTACAGCCGTAAACATATTACAACCAACTTCACTCGGAATGCACGCTTGGGAATAATCGGCGCATTGCGGTTTTTTGTTAACAGCAATAATTGATAATTCAGCGGTGGTGGTCGGCCATTTTACACCCGCGACGGCCGGTTCGGCGTCATAACATCCTAAATAATCCGGGGCTTTACGTAAATACAATGCTCCCACCACCCCCTCGCCCCCTCCTCGGGCAGAAGGGGGGAAATTGCCGGCCAATGTGAATGCTGAACAACCGGCTGAATTGGCGCTACAAGCTGACGATAATTTATTATTAAAATGAATGCCCCGATTAAAATTCGCCAAAGTTGCATCAAACGCCGGCTGTTGCCAAATTCCAGAGGAATTTTGCGTTAAACTATAAGCACTGCAGCCGACATTGCTGGCATCGCAATTGCCGGTATTTAAAGTACGTTGTAAATACCCAACCTGTTGCCCATCGGGCGCGGTGTAAGCCAAGCAGGTGGCGTATTGACTATCGCAAGTGTCGGCGTTTGATTTCCAAACATTTTTTTCGCGCGCGCAATAGGCATAAGACAAAGGCGTTTTGTCGGAATTGTAAGCCACCACACTGCTCAAATCAACACATTCTTGTAGGCGATTAGGCACACCACCGGATAACGGTTGATTGCCAAATACAAAAGCATTGCACCGACTTTTAGGCGCTTTCAAAATCCAATTAGGATCAATTAAGTGGCAGAATTTTTTGGCGGCGTCATATTCGGGGGTGCCGTTATTATCAACATCAGTGCAATCTTCCCAACCGGTGCCATCACCCTCTTCCATGCCCACCACTTCACCTAATTTCCAGGGATTATCAGGGTCGCTTTCCAAAGCCGCAATTTCAAAACCAAGTGGCAAAATTCGCGCCAAACGCAAGGCCTTAATATTGGCATAAGTATAGGCGGTTTCATAAGCCCGATCAATTTGATTTTCCGGACGACTTGGTGGCAACAAGCGCCAATCTTTATGCAAATAACCTTTATCTAACGCCTCCCTTATGGTCATCGGTTCTCCACCGACAATAAAGGCACTTTGAAGCGCGGCGACTAAATCCCCATCCATTCGGCAATTAAACGCCGACGGCGTGTCCGGACAACTGCTTAATTCGGCGACAATATCAAAACTAATGTTTGGATTAATCGTTGGAACAAGCAACTCGCTAAACACGGCTTGCGCCGCTTGCCGACCACCGCGCGCGCCACTACCGGCAAATTCCGCCGGGTTACCACCCAAACAATCTTTATTATTCTCGCCAACGCAACCCAAACCAAACGGCAACGTGCCATTAGTCATAAAATTCTTCAGCATCGTGCCGGCCAAAGTGTTTAAAAACATTGAGATGGTAGAAGGAATCACCTGGACAAAACCGCTCCCAATCGCCGAGTATATGGTGGCTTGATCGGCTTTTTGCTGTTCGCCCACACTGTTATCATCAATAAATTTCTTAACTTGTTGCGCTGGTGTCAAAATATTACCGGAAACATAATCGGTTAAATTTTTTGTTCCCTGGCCTTCTTGACGATCCAAAAGCAAGGCCTCACGGCTTTTTTTAGTATATTCATCAATTTTAGCCACCGAGTCCAAATAAACACCAAAATCCGTATTCTCGGTTTTAAGCGACGCGTTAAATTGTTTAGTTAAGCCCTCAACAGAGCCATATTTACTTTTTAAATTTTCCGAACTCCAGTTTTTCGTAAATGTTTGAAAATCGCAATCTCCTTGCCGTTTAGGTTCAACCGTGTTTAACCCGCGAATGCCAATCCGTAAAGCCAAATCCAATTTTACGTCCGGTATCTGACAGATGCTTACGCCAAATTGATCTTCGATTGAAGACACGGCTTCGCCAAACGACGCCGAGCCCACATCTTTCATATAAGCGCCAAACCCTTTGCTAAAAGCCAACGGCTGTTGACCTTTGCCACCCGATGCCACCCATACGGCCGCGTCATAAGCGATTTTACGCGCCGCGTATGAAACCGCTCGCAACGCGCCATTTAAAACCGCGACACCCAATCCTTCTTTGATTTTTTCACCGATTTCAGTCGCCATACGCGGTAAGTCGCCAACAATCGTCCATTGCGCGCGCGCCGGAGTTAAAGTAAAAAGCGAACCAAACATCGTGGTCGCGACAAACATCGCTAACAGTGCCGAAAGACCTAATTTTTTAGGCGGTTGACGCATAATTATTGTTTAGTGGTAGTAGTAGACAACAAACGATTTAAAGCATCGATAGAACTGCCGGTGTCCTGGTTGGTAGATAAATCAGCTGCTAAAACTTCCGCTACCATTTTCATTAAATCAGCATCTGAAATCTTTTCTATTAATTCTTTTTGCACCCCGGCCTGCGCCAACAAAACACGGACTTGCGCCGGATCTTTTAAGGCCACTTCCAAGTCAACCGGGATAGGGCCAAAATCAGTTAAATCATTTGCTCCGGGCAAACCGACAAAAGTGCTGGTGCCGGATAATGGCTCTTCTGCTCCAGCGCTCGCGAGCGTCGCGCAATCAGCCCCTTCGGCGCAAAGCGGATTGGTGCCACCGTCAACCTCTTCTTTGTCAGCCAAACCATCAGAATCAGTATCGACAATATACGCACTGGTGGTATAAACATAAATTTCATCAAAATCATTCAAGCCGTCGCGGTCAGTGTCGCGATAGCGCAAGGCCTCAACGGTATTAACTTCGTCTTTAACTGCATTCGGAATCTGACTATTTAACGCAAACGGCGCGTGGAAAGTATTGCGAATTTGGAGGACGCCTAAACCAATCGCGAAAATAGCAAAAAAGAGCATTAAAATAAAACCAATTTTTTGCTCTTTAGACAAATTATTTTTTACGGCCGGTTCTTCGTTATTTTCGGCCATAGATAGGATTAATTTACTTCTTTATTATACCACATCTTCATCTTTTTTTGTATGTGGATAACTCTGCGCCAACTCTTGCGCCAATTTTATCCAGTCAGTAACGCTTAATTCCTGCGCTCGAATGGTGCGTGAGTAACCCAATTTCTCCCAAATTTCTTGTAATTTTTTAAGCCCCGACCCACCCCCGACCAGTGGTAATAAATTTTTGACAAGAATTTTACGACGACTGGAAAATCCGGTTTTGACTAATTTAAAAAATTGTTTAGTATTTTCTTCTTGATTTTTATCAAATTTTTTGAGAGTAATTTTAATCACCGCCGAATCAACTTCCGGAATGGGATAAAAAAAATGACGAGGGACATGAATAATTATTTCCGGCGTCGCAAAATATTGTACTGCAATCGCAAGCACCGACATATCACCGGGCTTGGCGCAAATGCGCTCGGCCACTTCTTTTTGCACCATAAGAACCATCAACTCAGGTTTGTTTTTTATATCTTCTAAAAATAATTTAATTAAGGGGGAAGTAATCTGATAAGGAATGTTAGCGACGACTTTATACGGCTCGCCCACTGTCATCCCGAACGAATGTGGGGGATCTCCATTATCGTCAATCGCATCGGATGGAGATTTCTCGTCGGCCTTGAGGCCTCGCTCGAAATGACAAAACATTCTCAATACATTCCCCCACACAATTTCCACGTTCGGATATTCTTTGGTTTTTTCCTGCCAATATTTTTCAATTTTTTTCTCAATTTCAAACGCAATCACTTTACCGGCCTCATCAGCCAAGCCACATGTAAGCGCGCCAAAACCAGGGCCAATTTCCACGATGGTATCGGTCTTTTTAATCTCGGCCGCTTTAAGCATCGCCTCAATCGGCTCTAACGACAACAAATAATTCTGACCATAATCGCGCGATGGTTTTAGGCCATATTGTTGGCAAAGGTTTTGAATGGCTTTGGGGGTAAAGAAGTGCATAGGTGATAATTTCAAAATCCAAATTTCCAATTTCCAATCAATGTCAAAGCCAAAATGTCAATTTCGTAATTTGGATTTTGGATTTGATTTGACATGGGAAATTGGAAATTTGACATTAATAATACTTTATTACGGACAGAGACCCCGATTTTCACCCCAAGAGTACTTGTCGCTTCGCTCGGGCGCATCGGGATGACAAACGGTGAGTCCCGCATCTGAATATCTATTCGACGCATTCCACAACAACCACCCCGCGTTCGGATATTTCTCCACCATATCAATTTGCGCGCGAATTTTTTCCGCATCATAAATCGCCCCCATATTAAAGGCTTGGAGCCATGGCCGGACTTGCGCGCGTGTGGACGTTGTAAAAAAATGTTCACCCATTTTCATCCCATTATCAATCACCGCGCCAGGGAACGCCGCCGGATTTTTTAAATTTAAGTGGCCGGACGGATAATGCGACGGATACATCATCGGCGAAATATAATCAGTAAAATTAACCGCGTCCACCACGCGTTGGCCAATACGCATATCGTCCTCACCGGATTTTTCCATTACAAATCCAAACATATCAAGCGAAATCCAAACCGGTGCACCTTTCATTCCCGCCCCGATAAATTTATAAAATTCTCCCATTATTTCGTATAATTTCCGAGTATCACTATACACCACTTGACTCATCGGCCCGTCCGACGGAAAGCGCACGTAATCAAAATTTATTTCATCAAAGCCTAATTCTGCCGCCTCGCGCGCGATGGCCAAATTATAATTCCAAACTTCCTTACGGGTGGGGTCAACCCAAGTTAAACCTTTGTTGTCGCGCCATAACTTGTCCGGCGTAGCCGTAGCAGAGACGGATCCCCCACTTTTTGATTTAATCGCCCACTCCGGCCGTGCTTCGGCCAAAAAAGGATCTTGAAAAACCGTTTGCCGAGCGATTACATATATATTGTGATCATGTAATTTTTTTATAGTCGCGACAATATCACGCAAACGATTTTCCGAGGCGTTAATTTTTACCACGAGCGGCACTTGCGATGGATAAAAAATTAAACCGCTATAATCTTTAATATCAATCACGACCGCGTTTAATTCTGTCTTATCAATCAAGTTGATTATTTCGTCAATTTTAGCTGGATTGCCAGCGGAATAGGCGGTTAAATACAGCCCCTTTACAACACGTGCCGGTGGCTTACTATTGCCGTAGGATAAATGCAAATTATGAATGGGATAATTCGGCGTAGAGGCCTCCCAACTCAAATTTACCCCTTCCCAAGCATTTAGGATCAAAAACGCACCGGCGGCATAGGCCGTAAGAACGATAAGCCAATAATATGCTTTATGTTGATTTAACACACAATATTAATAATTTTCAATTACCAATTTTCAATTTTCAGTGAATTTTCAATTCCATAATTTCCAAACACTAATTGAAAATTGAGCATTGATAATTGATTGAAAATTGATCATTGAAAATTACAACCGCACGCTCCCCTGTCTCAATACTTTTATATTATCATCTACTACACTCACAATTGTCGACGGCAAATTTTTTGGCAACACGCCCGCGTCCACAATCGCGTCCGGCGCATTTTCTAAATTGGCAAAAATTTTAATCGCCTCGGCCGAATCGTAAATTTCCCCCGCGTCGGCTAAATTCGCCGAAGTCGCCACGAGTGGCACGCCTAATTTTTCGGTAATTAATTTTAAAAAGGGATGAGCCGTAACACGAACCGCCACGGTGTTATCTTTACCGACCGCCCCACTCACTAAATTTTTTCCAAATATTTTTTTCCGACACTTACCTACTATTGTTAGCGCCCCAGGCCAATATTTTTTTGCTAAATTATCTAACGTCGCATTCCACTCCAAATATTTTTTCGCCATCGCTACATCTGGCACAACTACAAGTAACGGCTTATCACCCACCCGCCCTTTAATTGCAAAAATTTTATCAACCGATTTTTGGTTCGTGGCAACACAACCTAAACCATAGGATGTTTCGGTGGGGAAGATAACTACACCACCTGCTTTTATCAAATCAATAATTTCTTCTAAATTTTCAAATTTAAAAATTTGCATATTTTTTTAATTTCAAATTTGATATTAGGATTTTGGATTTGATTGGAAATTGGAAATTTGGATTTTGGCATTACTTCTTCAACCACTTCAAATACGCCTCCACCAACCCATCCAAATCACCTTCCAACACGCCGACGTCATCACTAGTTTCATAATTACTACGCAAATCCTTTACCATATGATACGGATGCAAAACATACGAACGAATTTGATTGCCCCATTCGGCACTCTTATATTCCCCGCGCAAGTCCTGTTTTTCTTTGGCCAAGCGTTCCATTTCCAATAAATATAATTTTGACCGCAAAACTTTCATGGCGGTTTCTTTGTTTTGTTGTTGACTGCGTTCATTTTGGCACGACACCGTGATATTGGTCGGCAGATGCACAATGCGCACCGCGCTATAAGTGGTATTCACCGACTGCCCGCCTTTGCCTCCGCTCATAAATGTATCAATACGCAAATCTTTTGGATCAATTTCAACTTCCACATTATCCGGCAATTCCGGTAAAACTTCCACAAGCGCGAACGAGGTATGACGCATTTTTTCCGCATCAAAGGGCGAGATGCGCACCAAACGATGCACGCCGTGTTCGGATTTTAAATTACCAAACGCATACCGACCAGATACCCGAAACATAATGGATTTATAACCAGCCTCGGCTCCGCGCGCTTCATCCAAAATTTCTGTTTTCCATTTTTTATTTTCACAAAAACGACTATACATCCGAAACAACATTTCCGCCCAATCTTGCGCTTCAGTGCCACCACTACCAGAATGAATCGCGACAATAGCATTACTCGTGTCATATGGACCGTTTAACAACAAAGACAATTCATATTTTTCAAATTCTTTTTGTAATTCGGTGGTTTGTGCGTCAATTTCATTAGCCAGCGATTCATCACCCGACTCGGCTAATTCCATCAGGTCATTCGCCCGCTTTAACAAATCTTCCCATTTTTCTGCTTCGTTTTTTATATCCTGATAATCTTGCGAAACCATTGTCGCGTTCTTCTGGTTAGACCAAAAATTCGGCGCGTTCATTTGCTCGGCTAACTGCGCCATTTTATTTTTTAAATCCGGCAATTTCAAAAGCGCCATTGCTTCGGTAATTTTTTGTTGGAGATTTGTTAATTGTTCTATCATATTTTTTTACTATCATCCCGACGAAAGTCGGGATCTCTATCTTAATCAATAACCAACGGACAGAGATGACGATTTTCATCGGCATGACAAAATAATAATACTAAAATATCTTATCCGCCCCGACTGTTAAAAGCAAAGTCAATACCCCCGATAACAACACTCCGCCCACCACAAACGGCCAAGCTTTTTTAAACGGAATACCAAATACAAATGCAGCCAGGCATCCAGTCCAAGCACCAGTAAGTGGCAGAGGTACGCCAATAAAAATCAACAACCCGACTAATCGGTATTTTAAATAATCACCTTCAAATTTTTTATGAGCGCGGTCCAAAGCGTTTATCCAACGCTTACCAAAAAAACCGGATTTTTTATCAACCCAATTATGAAAATATTTTGCAAAATATAAAATTAATAGCGCTGGCACCAAATTACCCAAAACCGACCAAAAATAAGCGCTCCATTTTGATAAATGCAGACCAAAAATAGCAACTGGAATTGCCAAGCGCAACTCCCCCACCGGCAACATTGCTAAAAAAAATGTAGCCAATTCCGGCGGCCAAGACGAAAATAAACCGACTAAGTAGTTGATCATAATAGGTTTATTATACTATATAAATAGAATAAAATCAAAGAACGAACCATTTAGCCCGTTCCTTTTTTAAATTTCTAATATATTTTATATACGTATTTATATTATGATTTAAATACGTGTACAACTAAAATTATTTTCTTACCATCACTAGCATTATGGCTTGCCAACCATCATTTATTATTTATATACTTCTTATAAATTTGCTCCGACCAAATTATCACTCCAGTTCAGGTATCGGCTTACCATTAACTGTCGGCACTCCTAACTGTCGGATTGTTTGTGTGTTAACAAAATTCCTGATTTCATTTTTACTGACATTCACTGGTTTAGCACCAGGAAAAACAACTAGCACCGTTTCATCTAGTCCATTTTCAACCTGATCCCAAAAATCAGACAAAGCATTGATAGTAGCGAGTGCTTTTTCAACCGCTAAAGAACGACGCTTGCTTCGATCCGCGTAATATTTTTCTGATAATTCTTTAGCAACTTTATCTTGGTCATCACAACGAGGACCTACCGATAAAAACGATACCACCGGCGTAGTTCCATTCTTCCAACAGCGCAAACAAGGAATCTTCACCGCTCTGACCATATCGCTCTCGTCGAGATTTCAAATCAAACATCTGATGATATTGAGCAACTGTCTTTTGAACTGGCGGAGCCAAATATTTGATATTTTCTAAATATACTACAACATCTTCATTTGCCAACACACCAATCCCGTGCTCGGCGGCAAATTTTTCTGGCAAATTATCATATCTCAATAGCTCCTTGTTTCGCCGCTCTTCCAAGATTGCTTTTTTTTGATCTGGGTTTACATCATCGACCACAAAAAAATTATCATGCAAACGACTAGTAGAAACAAAATCTTCTTCCAATTCACGACGAATTTCACCAGCGCTTAAAACCGCCAAACCACCGGATTCAAATTTTATTAATAATCTTGCGTCGTCGGCATATTGAGCAATTTGATCCCTCTTCTCCACCAACAATGTACTATCCGTTTCTGAAGGGTCAAATGCAAAATTAGCAATACTATCTAGCCTTGCCAACTGATCCAAGTCGACCTCTTCGTGATTGATTCCGATCTTGATTTGTGGCTGGGTTCCTCTATCGAGTCCGAACATTTTTTTTAAATACATACCGTTTTTTTATAAATTAAAAAAATTACTCTTTCGTACTTGTGTAACAATTAACACAACAGATAAGCGGTTAATTTAAACGTTTCTTTCCAGACGGTAAATCAAACCCCCAACTTGTTTCATCCTCACGAACATCTTCACTTGAATGCTTCCTTTCAGACATTTCAGACCTGGCATTTTCAAGACTCTGTTCTAACGCCAGATTAATGACAGAATCAATTTCGCTTTTAATTTTAGACATATTAATTTCCCCATGTTTTCTTAAACCAGCAATCAAGTCGTAATAAGCTTGTAAATCATTTTGCATTTCAAGACTATCTTGTCTACCCGTCTCAGTGATATTCTTATTAATCCGATCGACAATTTCATTAAATTTTGTAATAACAACCAATATAACCTCATCATTCGGATCGACCACCTCCGAACCATGCTCTTCAATGTATAGGAAGTACCCTGGAATTTTTGCAGGGTCAAGCGAAGTTGGGGTTTCATATGCGTCGCTTTCTTCAGAGCCCCGAATATTTTTTTCTGCTTTTACATTCATCCTTTTGTTCAGCTCCACGCTTTCTCTATAAAAATATATCTGCGATATATCGTAATAATGGTCTTCTTCTCCTAATTTAAGTATGCCAACCTTAACGAGTGATTCAATTAAAATACGCTGCAAACTTTCTTCAAACTGCTCCAAATTCAAATCAGCATTAACCAATGCTCCAGTATTAAAATTAATAGATTTAGACATAAAATTTATATTATAACTATATCATATTTAATATTATAATTATACTATACCATCTAAATAAAATCAAAAGAACGAACCAGAGCGGTCGATTATTTTTATGGTTGTGTGTGTAGACAGAGATTCCTCGTCGGCCTTTGGCCTCGCTCGGAATGACAGATGGTGTTTTAATACATCCCCCCCGCCAGAGGCGGGCAAGCATACCACCATTTAATACATTCCACCCATACCACCCATTCCTCCCGACATACCACCACCCGGCATCGCCAGTTCATCTTTTTTTGGAATATCGGTGATAACGACTTCGGTAGTGAGCAACATTCCGGCAATTGACGCGGCATTTTGCAAGGCTGTACGTGTTACTTTTGTCGGGTCAATAATACCGGCTTTGACCAAGTCCTCGTATTCACCAGTCGCGGCGTTATAGCCGACATTGCCTTCACGACGTTTGACTTCTTCGGCTACAACTGCGCCGGCGAAACAAAACCATCTTTCTCAACAAAATTTTTAGAAATAATATAATTCTGTTTAATCCCCAAACTACCCGACAATTCGGTTAATTTTCGCCGATCAGACTCTGATCCGGATGCTTTGATTTCTATAGCAATTTTTTTATTATAAATCACATCAATCTCCGCGGTGTTACGTTTATTATAAAAACTTAAATCGCCATAATTTGCCAATTGATTAACAACAGCGTTTTCCAATAATTGCGCGTCATTCACGGAGCCGATCGCGCCCAGTAATCCATTATCAGAAAAATATACTTTTTTCCCACCAGCAACAGCACGATCGATACTTTTCGAAAATTTCGGCAAAAGACGAATCATAAAAGTGCCTTGTAAAAATTCCAAATAACTATAAATTTTTGCGCGTTCTACCCCCAACTCACTTGCAACTTTGGAAATATCCAACATCGAGCCAACTCGTGGCACTAAAAGTAAAAGCAAATCACGTAATTCGCGAATATCTTTGTGGTCGGAGAGAATTTTTAAATCCTTTTCAAAAAATGACTTAAAAATATTTTTAAGAATTTCTTTTTTTAATTCATTGTCCACCTCCATCGCCACTTCGGGAAAACCACCATAACGCAAATAGTTATCATAATATGGTTCAAATTTTTTAATTTCTATGAGCGCGTGCGAATGAAGCATTGATACCAAATCATTTCGTTTGGCATCGTCCAAAGAAATTTGATCGTGAAAATATAAAAATTCTTTAAAACTTAACGGTGACAAATCATGCAAAAATTTTCGTCCACTCAAACTTTCTGGAAATAAATTTTTCAAATAAAAATTAGACGATCCGGTTACTAAAAACTTCACGCCATAATGATCAATTAAATATTTTATGATTTTGGTGATTTCCGGGAAATTCTGAATTTCATCAATAAAAATATACAACCGATTTTTAGTATTACCAGCCATTTGCGCCAGACGAGTATAGATGACATTGTAATCAATATCCTCAAAAACCTTCATATCCAGCGGATTTTCAAAATCAAACCATAATTTTGACTTATCTTGGCCAATTTCCTCAAAAATTTGCTTCATTAGGGTGGTTTTGCCCACTTGGCGCATACCGGTAACTACCAAAGCATTTTTATGGTCAATTTGCCCTAAAATATCATAAAAAAGTACTCTTTTTAACATATTTGTATAGAATTTAATACAAATTTACGCATATTTGTATTAGAATTATAACACCAAATTATTTATTTGTCAATACTTACGCGAAAGTAATTGTACTATATAAACGAAATAAAATCAAAGAATCCCGAGTTAACGGGATTCTTCTTAATAATTATTGAAACTTTATTTTAAACTTCTTGTCGGCAAACATTACCGAGCTTGGGCGCCATGATCGCGCCCTTTGTCAGGAGTAGGATGTTCATCCTCATCAAAATTATCACGAAGCGCCATCCACTGTTTATTTAATTCAAATGTTTTGTCAGAATATGCTGGGGTACTCATCTCCTTATTTTTACGCAAAACTTTTAGTCTGTTATACTCGTCACCTAATTCTTTAAGTTTGACTAAATAATCTATTTCTCTTTGGTTTAATTTCTCGCCGCCACTTTCTTTCATAAACATCGCCCTGGCATTATCATCGGGAAACACATAATCTTTTTCTACCTTAGCAACAGCCATATTAAAGCGCGCGGACTCTAATTGGTCTTCGGTAACATGCAGACGAGGTTTTTCAACACCATCATCCCGGACGTATTCTGCCCCACCCCCAACTTTTTCGCCTGGCCAGGAACCACCATGCCCACCGCGCCTAACTTCTTTCCCATTTATTAAATGATCAACTGATTCCGCACGCGAGTTCGCTATCTTCATTTCCTCTGGAGTAAAACGTTTAAACTCAGCCATATTATTAAAATTAAAAATAAAACTGTACTTAAAGTATACCCCCCCCCCGACCGTGTTTGGCAAATAAGTTATGCACAGTGAACCAGGCCTACGGCCGATTCACTGCAAGCAGACAAAAAAATAACCGACCGAGCGGTCGATTATTTTTGATTATCACAATCAAACTAATCCTTTATAAGTATTCTCATCACGCCGACGAATTTCGTAAACAATATTTTCAGCGTTATGGCGTTTAAAAATAATCCGAAAATTACCAACGCGCAAACGCCATAAATTACCACCGGCCAACTTTTTTATGTCCAACCCTTCCAAATTATTCACGGCCAATAATTCCAACGCTTCTGCCAAAGCAACGCGGTCGGTTGTGGATAATTTTTTAAATAACTTTTTAATCTTATCCATTTTAAACGGACTTTAAAATTTTCAATAATTTTTTAGCCGGAATGCCTTGACCGCGATTATCGCGCTTGGCATCAAAAACGCTAATATGATTATCTTCATCGTCCAAAGACAACGGCCTGATAATCAAAAAATCATCCTGCGGTATCATCATCAGTCTACCGTAGTGCTTTTACAGATTATAAAAAACCAGCTACCTGTCGGTGTTTAATTTTATAATCTATGCTGATCCGGGCAGGTCATCAGGTGTATCATATTCATCAATGGCTTTTTTAATTTCAGGATCATCCAACATATCTTGTGGAACTAATTGAGCCGCTTTAAATTCATGATGAATCCCTCCACTATAACTATAAAAATTATCTCCATTGCTAAGAGGGCCACGAAGTGCCGCCAAAATGACCTCCCTGTCTTGTTGCAATCGAGGTGATAACTTTCTAATAATACCAGCGTCTCTAACATGCTTCAGAACTTGCATCATAACTTCTTTATCATCCAAAAAATCATCCCCCCTAAAAAATTGCTCCCTTTTGTCGTCGCTAAGCCAAAAATACTTTTTGGGATTGGTTAATATTGCTTTCCTGTAGTTTTCCAAATCAACGGCTTGCTCTTGTAAAATGTCTTGTGGATTATTCTCTCTGGGGAGACGACGCCCATACTCATGAACTACTACATCCTCATTACGAACTGCTTCTTTTTCGGCTTCAAAAAAAATTTCATCTGCGCTTTTTCGCACAAATCCTCCGGTTTCAACATCAACAAATTTTTCCCTCCGCGCACGTGGTAAATCTGCAACTTTTTTATACTTCGGATTTGATGGATTGAATTTTTCCATATTATTTTTTATATTTAACAAATTTTTAACAATTCATAATTTGCTTATAGCATACCCCCCCCCCGACGATATTTGTCAAATAAGTTATGCACAGATAAAAAAATAACCGACCGAGCGGTCGATTATTTTTGATTATCACAATCAAACTAATCCTTTATAAGTATTCTCATCACGCCGACGAATTTCGTAAACAATATTTTCAGCGTTATGGCGTTTAAAAATAATCCGAAAATTACCAACGCGCAAACGCCATAAATTACCACCGGCCAACTTTTTTATATCCAACCCCTCCAAGTTATTCGCGACTAATAATTCCAACGCTGCTGCCAAAGCAATTCGGTCGGTTGCGGATAATTTCTTAAATAATTTTTTAATCTTGTCCATTTTAAACGGACTTTAAAATTTTCAATAACTTTTTAGCTGGCATACCTTTGCCCCGATTGTCGCGTTTGGCGTCAAACACACTAATATAATTATCCTCGTCATCCAACGACAACGGCCGAATAATCAAAAAATCATCCTGCGGCATCATGGCGAAATGATTGGTTTTAAACTGATCGCGCCAGTGTTTGGGCAAAGTGATTTGGCCTTTGGTGGTGGTTTTTTGAACAGTAGTTTCCATAAAATAAAATTGATGAGTAAGAAAGTATTACTTTACTACATTCTTATTGTATCATATTTCTTACTTTTTGTCAAGAACCCAATAAAATCAAAAGATTAAAATCCCTAATCACGAAATAGCTAATACAACTCATACATTTTTTAACTAAAAAACGGATATTTAAATCCGTTTTTATAAATCAATTATACTGTTTTAATATTCGACTGTGGGCCGAACCCCAGCCATACCATTTTCGAAGGCATGGCGATCTTCTTGATCATAATTATCGATAATAATCCGGGCCTCTTGCCTTAATTTCAAATGTTTAGCTTCCGCCTTCTTCACCGCGCTAGCACTCGACTTGCTATCAATTACTTTATCTAACTCTAGTAATTTTCCGCTAATTTCTGACAATTTGGCGACATATTGTCTGTCTCGCTTAGACAATATTTTGCCTTTACTCATACTATCACGATCAGGTCCAATATACTCTGAAAAATAACCCCTTGAACCATCTTCGCTTGTACCAATATCTTTAAACATCTCCCCACGCGCCTTTTCAACTTGCGAACGAGTTACTTCTAAGCGCCGCTTATCCGCTCCGACATCTTGGACGGGCACAGCACCACTATCTTCTAAACTAACAGCTGACTTGCGTCGACTAGTCATTATTGTCTTTTCCTCTTTGGAATATGATGGTGGAATAACTATTGATTGTATTATTGGCTTATCCATCGGCCGGGCACCACTAATATGTCTAGCACAGACTTCCTCCGACTCTTCTGCGTCGGACTGATGATTGAATTGAATTGTCAATCGTCTTGGTTTGTCACCTACTGCTTCATGTAGAGCCACCAATACATTTGGATACCATTTGGCAGAGTTCGCGCCATCAAAACGTCCTCTGCTTTCTGTAGTTGTTGGAATCGTTATTTCATTATGTACATTTTTTCCCGCCATTAACAAAATTAATGCTTTCTTTATTTTCTCTTGATCAGGTATTTTTGGCGCATGATCTTTATCAAGGTGCCTATTCAATGTTTTTAATATCAAATCTGTCGCGCTGTCCACAATTGCCTGTTGTTCTAATTCAGACGACCCACGTGACTCCTGCGGAATGTAACCCGCTTTTATTTCTGGCATAATTTTATAATTAATAATAAATTCTCTCGTAATTAAGTATACCCCCCCCCCCGACCGTATTTGGCAAATAAAGTTATCCACAAGCCGTCGCCCTGCGGGCTATGGCCTTGCAAGGCAAACAAAAAAATAACCGACCGAGCGGTCGATTATTTTTGTGGTTGTGCGAATAAAGAATCCGCTCCCACCCCCTCTTATTCTCCCCCTCGGGCAGGGGGAGACAACGAACGGAAAACTCGCTAATTTTGATTTTTGATATTTACATTTTACATTTTTTAATACATTCCACCCATACCTCCGCCCATACCGCCCATTCCACCACCCATACCTCCTGGCATCGCGGGTTCATCTTTTTTTGGAATATCGGTGATGACTGCTTCTGTCGTAAGCAACATTCCAGCGATAGACGCGGCATTTTGCAAAGCCGTGCGGGTAACTTTAGTCGGGTCGATAATACCGGCTTTGACTAAATCTTCGTATTCGCCCGTAGTGGCGTTATAACCGACATTACCTTCACGGCGTTTGACTTCTTCGGCAACGACAGCGCCATCAACGCCAGCATTTTGCGCAATTTGGCGGACCGGTTCTTCTAACGCGCGGCGTAAAATATTTATCGCCACGGCTTCTTCGTGTTCTAATTTCAAACCGGCAAGCGCTTTGATCGAGCGCAGCAAGGCCACGCCACCGCCAGCCACCACACCTTCTTCAACCGCGGCTTTGGTCGCGCCCACCGCGTCTTCAATGCGATGTTTGACTTCTTTCATTTCCGTTTCGGTCGCGGCGCCCACTTTGATGATGGCGACACCGCCGGCTAATTTGGCCAAGCGTTCTTGCAATTTTTCTTTATCAAAATCAGAATCGGTTTGTTCAATCGCTTTTCTGATTTGCGCCACGCGATCTTTAATTTTTTGCGCGTCGCCTTGACCACTGACAATCGTGGTATATTCTTTGGTGGCAATGACTTTGTGCGCACGACCCAAATCTTCAATCGTGGCGCTGTCTAATTTGCGACCAACTTCTTCGGTAATTAAAGTGCCGCCGGTCAAAACCGCGATGTCTTGCAACATTTCTTTGCGACGATCACCAAAACCAGGCGCTTTAACCGCCAAGACATTGAAAGACCCGCGTAATTTATTCACGACAAAAGTCGCGAGCGCTTCGCCATCAACATCTTCAGCAATAATTACCAATTCTTTTTTACCACCTTGGGCAATTTTCTCTAAAAGTGGCAAAACATCATGAATAGACGAAACCTTTTTATCAGTAATTAAAATATATGGTTCAGCATATTCTGATTCCATGCGGTCGGAATTGGTAACCATGTAAGGCGAAACATAACCCTTGTCAAAACGCATACCTTGGACGGTTTCAATTTCCATACCAAACGATTGCGATTCTTCCACGGTAATCACACCATCTTTGCCCACCGCTTTCATGGCTTGGGCGATTTTGGCACCGATTTCTTTGTCATTGGCGGAAATCGCGGCGACATTAGAAATTTCGTCATCAGTAACCGGCTTACTAATATTATTTTTTAATTCCGCGACAATCGCTTCCACGCATTTATCAATCCCGCGCTTCAAAGCGACCGGATTCGCGCCAGCAGTAACATTTTTTACGCCTTCGCGCGCGATGGCTTGCGCCAAAACGGTGGCAGTAGTAGTGCCATCGCCGACATCATCATTGGTTTTGCTGGCAACTTCTTTTACTAACTCAACACCAGCATTTTCAAATTTATCTTCCACTTCAATTTCTTTCGCAACGGTAACGCCATCTTTCGTAATCGTCGGCGCGCCATAGCCCTTATCCAAAACCACATTACGACCCTTGGGGCCCAAAGTGACTTTGACAGCATTTGCCAAAGTGTCCACGCCGCGCAACAATTTGTGGCGAGCGTCTTCCGAGTATAGTATTTGTTTGGCCATAATATTAAATTTAATTATTCAACAATCGCAACAACATCACTCTTATCTTCTACCGCGCCGACGTATAAAATTTTGTATTCAACTTCGTCAGAACCACGCCCAACTTTTATTTCTTCACCACCCCATTTTTTGTATAAAACTTTCGCGCCGACTTTTAATCCCAAAGCGACAATCGCCGGGCCGTTACCGACAGCCACAATTTCACCTTCGGCTTTTTTTTCTTTATCAACTGTATCCGGCAACACAATACCGGAAGCGGTTACTTCTTCCTCCTTTTTTGGTTTGACCAAAATGCGATCTCCCAATGGTTTGATGTTCATAATAATATATAAATTAATAAATAATTTTTTATCACTCCGACCCAACGAGTGATAATTACAGTATCATTTTAACACAAAAAACCGACATGTCAAGGATATTTTTATAATACTTATCCACAGGCTTCGCTACGCTACACCCTGTAAACTTTGGCTAAAATTAAATAAAAAAGCCGGCAACAATGGCAGACCCTTGTGGTCGTCCAGATGTGCTTATATCTATGCCTGTCAAGGTGTAGACGTAAGCGCTGGCGAGCCAAAGCGTCTGCCGTTACTACCGGCTTGGACTGTAATCTTACTCCTATTCGGAAATGGCGTCAAGCCACTGTCGGTGTAATTCTTCCCGCGTATCACCTTCGTGTAATTTAATCACTCCCTCCCCCACAATTACGCTTTTGTCATGCGGGCGAACTTTACCGTGCGAACTAAATTTCATTTTGGCCTGCTGCGTTCCCCGCGCTTGATTTTCAATTAAATCACCATACGCGCCGGTCCAAAATTTTTCCCAAAGGTTTTTCCATTTTAATCCCCAGACTGAATCTGTCAAAGCGAAAGTATCTGTAGAATTTTTTTTAACATTAGGCAAATACTTTTTTACCCAACCATTGGCCGCTATCAACTTATCATATAAATTATTCGGATCATACAACGGAATTAATTGGAACAGCCAATACGCCAGATAAATATCGTCATCACAAACGCGCCACGGCGCCATATTTAATTTTTTTTCATCTACTAGAAATGATAAACAAACTTTACCGGCAACTTTATCACCGTGCCGGCGCAAGCCAAATAATAACATCGTGATATTAGTAAAAAATCTAACAAGCCATACTCTCTTGGGCGCGGTGATGATAAATAAATCCACATCCGAGTTGTCGCTCGCCGTCCCCGACCCGACCGAATTGCAAACAAAAATCGCGCGGACAAACGGAATAGAACGAATTTTTTTAACCGCGCGCACAGCGATTTTTAATAATCGATCGCTATGCTCCCGACCAGCGGCGCGTTTTTCAACGAATTCATCATGGCCAGGTAAAAAATACAAACCATCTTTCGCTTGCCAACTTTTTTTGTCATTCTGAGGCGTAGCCGAAGAATCCCTTACATTTGACCTTAAGGGATCCTTCGCTTCGCTCAGGATGACAACAGTGTTCTCTTCTAAATATTTATTAAATTCTTCACGACCAACAAACGGTGGTTGCCACAAAAAACTAAATAACTCCGCGCGCGTTAGGGATTTTTTTACAATATCAAAATAAGTTAAGGTCCGGATGATAGCTTGTTGCAATAATTTGTTCATGCGGCTCTGGCAACTTTTTCTTCGGAAATTTCTTCATTGTCATTGGCGGCGCCGTCTTTTTTCGCTGTTTCTATTTTTTTCTTTTCACCGCCCACCATCACAGATTTTTCTCCTTTTTCATTGGCAACATCTTCTTCCAAGTCCTTGTCCATTTCCACATACAAAAAGGCAAATCGTACCCGCCCCATTTCCGCCTGAAAACCGGGACCATTTTTATTTTCGGAAATATTATGACCGTGCTTCTCAAAAATTTCTTTAACATTTTTCCCTTCATCATTATCAAGCACAAAATAATATTGCGCGCCGGCATTGGCAGTATCAACATTTATCGCCGAAGAATTTAACGGTTGACCTTTAAAATCAATCTGGTTCATTTGTTTCAAACGTCCGACGCTCGCGTCGTCCACCATAAACATTTTGGCGGCAGAATATTCTCCACCGGTAATGGAGCTGGCATTGGCCATTCTTACAAAAAATTGCCACAGTTCACGCAGACCTTTAACTTCGGAAGCGATAGACGAGGTACAATCTTGGCCCTTGGCAAGCGCCACAGCGGTTTTGTCTGCCTTGATATCATTCACCACCTCATCAGAGACCTCATCTTCTTTTTCACCAACTTCCGCGTTGATTAAATGAAAAATTTTATCAACATCACCGGCCGTGAACCGTTTGGCACCATATTGTCGATCAACATAATTAAAACGCGCGTCACCTAAGACATTGCGCCAAACTTTTCCTAATTCTTTTTTAGGTGGCTGACTGTTAGCGCCCTCGCTCTCAATTTTTTGTCGATATTGCTCTAAACTGGAAACAGTGCCCATATTAATATATTAAACAGAAGTACTAAAAACCGCGGTCGCATCTGGCAAACTCGCGTCATCCACCACAATTTTTTCCGCCGTAATTTCTCGCACTTGCGAATTGTTAATTAAAAAAGTATGGCCGACAATTTTATACGAACGCACTTTGTATTGTAAAATTAAATTTTCTTCAACCGATAAAACCACATCAACCACTTTTCCCAAGTAAACTCCGCTTTGAGTTTGCACCGATAATTTTTTTAATTGGGAAAAAGTAATTTTCATAATTTATTTTGCTATTTTGCCTTCTATCACCTTTGTGTCGCCAGTAGAAGGACCGTCTTTCCCGCCAGAGGTGGGTCCCATGCCAGAGGCAGACGCAGCGCCTTTGGCGGAAAACAACCACACCTGTTGCAGTGCCATTAATAATGTACTCCAAAACCAATACAAGGTCAATCCGGCCGGAAGCGAAATACCGATAAAAACAGTCATCACCGGCATCATATATAACATCTGCTTATTCATTATCACCATCATTCCTTCGTCCTTACCACCAACACCGGACGCGACTGGCGGACGTTTGGTACTCATTGATTTAGCCTGCCAAAACTGCGCCGCGCCGGCCAAAACCGCCAGCACGATGCTCTTTTCAGCTAAATTCAAAAATCCAAATGATATCTGGTTAATCACACCGGGATTTTTTACAAATGAATATAAATGCGAGGCGATATCATAGGCCGGATCCAACATGTTGCGCAGAACTTGATATAACGCAATCAAGATTACCAACTGCACAATTAAAGGCAAACAAGACGCGAACGGGTTTACTTTATTATTTTTGTACAACTCCATCGTCGCTTGCGCCTGACCCTGCTTATCATCTTTATATTTTGTTTTTATTTCTTCCAATTTCGGTTGCAATTCTTGTAAATCTTTTTGCGCCTTCAAGGATTTATTGGTCAAAGGATAAAGAGCGATACGCAAAAGTATCGTAATCACGATAATTACAATACCAACATCGTGGCCGGGAATCAGGTTATAGAGAGCGACGAAAATGTTAAGCAGTGGCTGATATAAGAATGTGTTGAAGATGGCGCCCATAAATTTAAATGTCAAATATCCAATATCCAATGTCAAACAAAATCCAAAATCTAAATGTCAAATTTGTTATTTTAGCTTAGACATTAATTTGGAAATTGGAAATTTGGATTTTGAAATTATTAATAAATATTTTATTTTGTCTCCTCTTTATTATCTTCCTCTACCACAACTTCTTCAACATCCTCAACCGGCGCGTCCTCACTGGAAACAACCTGTTCCCCGCCTTTTTCCATCACATCAATTCTCCAACCGGTCAATTGCGAAGCCAAACGAACATTTTGTCCGCTCTTACCAATCGCCATTGAAAATTGTTCGGTTGGAACATGCGCCTTGGCAACTTTACTCGCCTCATCCAATTCCACTTCCGCAGTTTTGGCTGGCGCTAATGCTTTCACAATATATTCAGCTGGATTTTCACTCCAAGCGATAATATCAATTTTTTCACCGCCTAATTCTTCTATAATAGTATTAATCCGGCTCCCGCGCTGGCCAATACAAGAACCAATTGGGTCGATGGTCTGATCACTTGTAGCCACAGCCACCTTAGAGCGCCAGCCGGCATCGCGCGCCACGCCTTTAATTTCCACCGAACCGCTTTCAATTTCCGGAATTTCTTGGCGGAAAATTTCCTCCACCATTTTAGAACTCGCGCGCGACAAAATAATTTCCGGACCACGCACGGACATTTCAACTTTCAAAACAAAAAATTTCATGCGCACCCCCGGGCGATAATGCTCGCGACGAATTTGTTCTTCGTTTGGTAAAATACCGGTAATTTTACCGAGGTCAATTAAAATCTTGCGCGCCTCAACTCGCTGAACTGTGCCACTGATAATCGTATTTTCTTGCTTTTTAAAATCCTCGAACACGAGACCGCGTTCGGCTTCGCGAATTTTTTGAATAATCACCTGCTTGGCAGTTTGCGCGGCCATGCGCCCAAACTCGCCCCCCACCTCTAATTTAATTTCTAAAATATCACCCACTTTGGCTTTTTTATCAACTTCTTTGGCGGCGGTTAACATCAATTCTAATTTGGGATTGAAGCGTGGCAAATCTTCTAATTCTTCCGGGGTGATTTCGCGATCTTCTTCGCGCGCTTTTTCCCGGCGAGCGGCCGCTTCTTCTTGCGCTTTTTCCAAAACATCTTCGGCCACATCGGCCACGACGGACTTAACATCCCACGCTTTAATCGCACCGGTTTCAGGATCAAATTTTACTTTAATATTCTGTTGTTTGTTACCAAAATCTTTGCGATAAGCGGCCGCGAGCGCGGTTTCTACCGTTTCTAAAACTGCCTCATACGATAAGTTTTTTTCGTCGCATAGGGCCTGAATTGCTTTGGTGATTTCCGAGGACATAATATAAATAAATTAAATTCTAAACTCTAAATACTAAATTCTAAACAATTTCAAAATCCAAATTTTCAAATCGCGTTTTTTTAATTTGAACTTTAAATATTTGGGTTTGTTTAGGATTTATGGTTTAGGATTTGGTGTTTAAATTAAAAACGCCTCATCAATGAAGCGTTTTATAGTTCTGTCAATAGTATAGCACAAATTTAAAGTATTGTCAAATGGCTGTATTCACTGTAATATCACCAATCTCATCCGTTCGCAATATCCCTGCTCCCACCCGCTGTAAATTCCTCATTACCCGTAACGACGGATGCCCGAATTTATTCTTACCCACGGAAACAATCCCGACTTTAGGCGCGATGGTCGATAGCCACTCGGCGCCAGAAGATGAATCTGAACCGTGGTGGCCGACTTTTAGGTATTCAGATTGAAGCGCAGGACAGGCGCTCAACGTGGCGCAATATTTTTTCAGTAAAGCATTTTCCAGTGGCATTTCTGCGTCACCGGTTAACAAAAAACTTTTTTTATCATCAGTTAATTTAAAAACAATAGAGCGATTATTACTATCGGGATTATCCACTATCACACCCTGGTCAGGCGCCAACCAATCAATTTTTGTGCCACCAATTTCAGTGGCATGACGTTCGGTCTGAATAAAACGCTTGGCGCCTTCCACGTCAGCCAGGTTTTGCCACTCTCTAAAATACGAATCATTCTTCGTGTCGCCGTTTTCAATAATATTTTTTACTTTATATCGGCGCAACACATCCACACAACCACCATAATGATCTAAGTCCGGATGGGTTACCACCAAATAATCAATCGTGCGGTCAAAAAAAGATAGGTACGTGGAGAGTCGCGCCAAAACGGTATTATTCGGCCCGCAATCTACCAACATTTTTTCACCGTTGCGAAATTTAATTAAAGCGCTGTCGCCTTGGCCGATGTTTAAAAAAATCACTTGGAAATTTTTGTCGTGATATTTTTGCCAGTCATCGTAAATAAAAAATGTGGCAACGATAATCGCTAAAATAATTAAAATGATTTTAAATTTAGAAAACATAAATTACCGAGATAAAATAATTACTTCTGAACACACCGCGGAGAACTTTAGAAAATTACGAGTTTTTTTGAGAAAAATCCCGTGTTTTTGAGCAAATAGCGAAAAAACGCGTGGATTTTTAAGAAAAAACGAGATAATTTTCAAAGGATGAAGCGCCGTGTGAAGAAGTAATTATTTTTCATAATTTTATTTTTTAGCCACCAAAATCTGATTCACCCACACATCCCCCTCAAACACCATATCTTCTTTTTCAATCGTATACGCCAATTCTTCCAATTTTTTCATGACCGCTTCCGGTCGATGATAAAACGATTCAATTTTAATTGGCCCCGCGTCTGTTTCTACTTCCGGCGCTTCGGCTTGATTGATATTGGTAACAATTAATCGCCCGCCATCTTTTAATACCCGATACGCTTCATCAAAAAATTGTTTTGGATCGCGCAAGTGCACAATCAAAAAAGTCGCGATCACATAATCAAAAACTTCATTACCAAAAGGTAAATACTCCGCGTCTCCGATTGCTAATTCAATATATTTATTTTTCTTGGCCAAAACTTTTAGCATTTCCGAAGATACATCTAGTGCCGTCACGAGCGCTCCGCGTCGGCTTAATTCCACCGACAATCTTCCGGTGCCAGCACCAACATCCAGAACCTTTTTCCCGGCAACATCCTGCAAATATGTCAAAACTTTTCCCTGCTCAAAACTATTCAAATAATCTTCTTTGTCATCATAACGCGGCGCGGCTAAATCATAGCCCGTGTCTGATGGTAGAATTTTTATTTTTTTTGCCATAGAATATTAAAAACCAAAAAATTAAAATATAAGCCAAAACCATTAAATAAATTGACAAGGAAATTTCCCGCGAAGCAAACGCTAATCCGCCTAACCAATTCACTGTTATTATAACATATTTTAACCCTAAATACGCAATAAACGCCAATGCCTGTCCGGCTGGTAAAAAAATTAAACCGATTAACGCGGCAATAAAACCGGATAGCATCAAAAACGGGATAATCCATAAAATCAAAAAATTGGACAGGGGTGCTACCAGTGATACGCGGCCGAATTGATAAGCGAGCAAAGGCAAAGTCAAAATTATCGCACCCATAGTTGTGCACAACATATTTTCCTCATTTTCAAATTTAAAAATCACAGCCAACTTTGGGCCCAAATACATCACGCCAATTACAGCGAGAAACGATAATTGAAAACCGGCGTCATACCAAATAATTAACGGATGAAATAAAATCATTAGCGCAGCCGCGAATACCAAACCATTAAGCGAACGAGCCGGCCGGCCTAATAGTTGGGCGGTGATACCAATGCACGCGAGAAGTGCCGCGCGCACGACCGACGCCGTCGCGCCGGTAAAAATTACAAACGCAAAAATAATTAACGCCGATAACCACAACGCCTGCTTGCGCCAAAATCCGACAAAAATTAATCCGGCCAAAACTGCGACTACAATTACCGAAGTATTATAACCGGACACAGCAATAATATGCGTTAGTCCGGTGCGATTAAAATTATTTAATAACTCGGCTGGCAGAGCACTTTTTTCGCCATACAATAATCCGGCCATTAAACCCGACTCCGGCTCGGGCCATAATAAATTGACGCGCGCGCCGACAATATTTTTAAAATTAAAAATTGCTTGTTTTAACCGGTTGCCGGAAAATCCGGATGTTAAAATTACATTGGGGAACTTACAAATAACATACACGCCTTTATTTAATAAATATTTATCATACCGAAAATCTTCATACGGCGCCGGCGCTTCCAACTCGCAATTCAATCGCCACTTATCGCCGTAATGGTAAATCGGATACGGACCATAATTTACCAGAATTTTCCCATGATAATTATCCGGCGCAAAAATATATTGGCCGGGTTTTTCCACTTTGGCGACATGGCCTTCCAAAGTAATTTGCTTACCAATAATACTCGCGACTTCATCCGCGCTACCGCTTGGCAAAACCGCGACCGCCCGCATCGCGCCCAAACAAAATAAAAGTAAAATGATCGCGCCAAATCGTCCGAGATGATTTTTAAATAAAAATGATAATAAAAAAAACGCGAGTAAAATTCCGACCAATAAATAATTTAATTTATCCCCGCGCGTTTCGCCCAAAGAAAATATCGCCGCCCCTAAGATAAAAAAGCCGCAGTAAATTAAAAAACTGCGGCTTTTGGAATTATAAATTTTTTCGGCCCCCTCCTTTAAGTTCATACCTACACCACTATACTCACGAGCTTCCCTTTCACATAAATCACTTTCTTCGGCTCTTTGCCATCTAACCATTTTTTAATTTTTTCTGTTGAAAGCGCCCGCGCTTTGGCATCGGCTTCGGCAATATCAACTGGCACAATTATTTCATCGCGCAGCTTACCGTTTACTTGAACGACGACGGTAATTTCGGAATGTTGAATTTTGGTGGGGTCAAATTTCGGCCACGCGGATTTAAAAATACTTTCTTTGTTGCCTAAATTTGCCCACAGCTCTTCTGTCATATGCGGAGCAAATGGAGCGAGAAGTTGGAGGAATGAAGCGAAAGATTGAAGATTTAAGATAGAAGATTGTGAAGCCTCATTCGCAAAAATCATCAGTTGCGCGATGGCCGTGTTAAATCGCATCGCTGGAATGTCTTCGGTAACTTTTTTGATTGTTTGGTTTAATAATATCTCAATATTTTTATTATTATCACCATTAATCTTCAATCTTTCATCTTTAATCTTCTCGCCCAGCACCCAAACCTTTTCCAAAAACCGCCGACACCCAATCACACCTTTCGTACTCCAAGCGCAAGCCTGATCAAATGGCCCCATAAACATTTCATACAAACGCATCGCGTCCGCGCCAAATTCAGCCACAACATCATCGGGATTAATTACATTATTCCAACGCTTACTCATCTTGCGCCCGTCTTCGGCCAGAATCAAACCCACACTTTGTAATTTGGTAAACGGCTCAATATTGCTAACCGCCCCAATATCAAATAAAAACTTATGCCAAAACCGCGCGTAAATTAAATGGCGCGTGGCGTGTTCGGCGCCACCAACATAAAAATCCACCGGCGACCAATATTTTTCTTTATCTTTATCCACGAGTGCTTTACTGTTATGCGGATCTTCATAGCGCAAATAATACCAACAACTCCCCGCCCACTGTGGCATGGTATTGGTTTCACGTTTCGCCGGCCCGCCACAATGAGGACATAATGTATTCACCCACTTATCAATTCCCGCGAGTGGCGATTCCCCGGTTCCAGTCGGTTCATAATTTTTTACTTTTGGCAATTCAAGTGGCAGGTCTTTTTCTGGGACTGGGTACCAGCCAGTATTATTTAATAAATTTAATACGACCGGCTCTTCTTCAGCTGTAAAATGCCCTTCCGCTGGTTTAGCTAAAACTAAATTTGCTTCCAGTTTATCGGCCACAAATCTTAAATCTTTTTCAAAGATAGTCGCAAAATCAGACGCACCCAAAACAACAAAATCATCACTTAATTTTTTTATCTTCTCAAAATTAAATTTCCAGTCACAACTCTTTTTTACATTTAGTCTTTCTTTGTCCGGAAACTCGGGACTTACTACCGGATCAACTAACAATACTTTGCCAACTTTCTTATTTAATTTTTCCAACAGTTTATATATCACTACTCCACCCAAACTATGCCCAACTATAACCGTGTTTTCGTCTATCTCAAAATTAACATTGTCTATAACATATTGCACTTGTTCATCTATATTTGGTTCATTAGTGTTTGGAAGATTAGGACAAAAAACTTTATTGCCACGTTCTTCTAATTTAACTTTTACCCACGGGCGCCAATTATTAGAATCGCCTCTACCCGGTCCATTTTGATCGGCCGTACCGGTATATCCGTGTAAAATAATGTAATTATATTTTTTATTTTTGCACACTTCACAATGCACGAGCGGTATCGGCTCCCCCCAATAACGTTGGCGCGAAAAAACCCAATCGCGTAATTTATAATTAATCACTCGCTTACCCCATCCTTTTTCTTCTAAACGATCCATTATCTTACGTGTAGCATCGTGAATATCTAAACCATCCAAAAATCCAGAATTTATCATTTCCCCTTCATGTTCCTGCACCTGTTCTATTTTAGTAATAGGCGACGTATCACCATCACCGGCCACCACCACTCTTTTTATTTCAATACCAAATTTATTGGCAAATTCAAAATCGCGTTTATCATGTCCCGGCACACCTACTACCATGCCAGTTCCTACATTGCCTAACACATAATCAGCCACCCAAATCGGCATTTTATAATCAGTCAAATTATTTATGCAATACGAACCGGTAAACACACCACTTTTCTCTCTACCTTCCGCAATTCTATCTAATTCTGTTTTATTTTTAGCGGCGGATACATATTTTTCTACATCTTCTTTATACTCCGATGTTGTTATTGATGAAATCAAAGAATGTTCCGGGCCAACCACAACAAAAGTAGCACCGAAATTTGTGTCAGGACGAGTGGTGAAACAAATAACTTTTTTATCCGACCCCTCAATTTGATATACGATATTTATACCCTCCTTGCGTCCAATCCAATTTCTCTGCATTTCTTTAATCGGCTCGGGCCATTCTTTTAATAATTCAATATCATTGAGCAAACGCTCGGCATAATCGGTAATTTTCAATACCCATTGGCGCAAAGGTTTTTGTTCTACCACGCTCCCACAGCGCTCACATTTCCCATCTTCCAAATCTTCATTAGCCAAACCGGTTTTGCACGACGGGCACCAATTAATCGGTTCGTAAGATTCAAACGCCAGACCCTTTTTAAATAATTGTAAAAATATCCACTGGGTCCATTTATAATATTCTGGATCAGTCGTATTCACTTCCCTGCTCCAATCATAAGTAAAACCCAAAAGGCCTAATTGTTTTTTAAAAACTTTAATATTTTCGGCAGTCGCGTCCGCCGGATGAACTTTATTTTTCAAAGCATAATTTTCCGCCGGTAGCCCAAACGCGTCCCAACCCATCGGGTGCAAAACATTGTACCCTTGCATCATTTTTAAACGCGCGACAATGTCGGTGGCGATAAAACCCTTGGGGTGGCCGACATGCAAACCCGCGCCTGATGGATACGGAAACATGTCCAAGACATAATACTTGGGCTTGCCCGCCGAATCCTTAGCGAAGGATGGGTCGCCGGTTTTATATATCCCGGACTTTTCCCAATTTTTCTTCCATTTTGCTTCTATTTTTTTATGATCGTATTTTGACATATAACAAAAAATTACCATTAAACGGTAATCGTATTGTACTAAAATATAGGGAAAAAGGCAAATTACCGCTGACATTTCGGACAAAAATGCGTCCCCCGCCCGGCGTGTTTGGTCTTTTTTATAAAATTTTTACACTTCCGGCATTTTTCACCTTTGCGCCCATACACATTAAGAAAATTATAATGCGCCCCGCGCCCACCCGCGCCATCGCGAAAATCTTTAAAAGTGGTGCCGCGATTTTTAATGGCCACGGCGATTACTTTTTGAATACAAGAAAATAATTTTTTAATTTCTGGCGGTTTTAGTGACTTAGCCGATCGCCACGGTAAAAGTCCAGCGTTAAAACAGGCCTCGTCCACGTAAATATTCCCCAAGCCAGAAATTAATTTTTGATTCATCAAAATCGCTTTTAAATTGGTTTTACGGTTTCGAAATATTTTTGTAAAAGCTGATAATTTAAAATCGGGTGTCAATGGTTCAATACCAAAATTATTTTTAAATATGGTTTCTTTTTCTTCCGCCGATACAACTTTTAAATAACCGAAACGACGGAGGTCGTTGAAATATAGTGTGCCACCAACGCTCCCACCACCCCTCGCCCCTCCTCGGGCAGGAGGGGAAAATGCAAAAATGACGCGCGTGAATTTGTTTGGCACAGTTAAATCGTTTTTACCAACTTGGTGACCGCCGGCGATGAGATTGCCGCGCTTCGCTCGCAATGACAATGAAACACAAATCAACTGCCCGGTCATTTTCAGATGCGCTAACAAATATTCACCGCTACTTAATTTAAACGCCAATAATTTCCCTCTTCGCTCCACCCCAACAATTTTCTTACCATTTACAGCCGACACAAAAACTGCCGGTTTACCGCCGACAATTTTTTTATCTAAAATTTCTACTGCCGTGATTTTTTTACCAACCAAAACTTTTTCCAAATCACGGCGAACTGTTTCTACTTCGGGAAGTTCGGGCATAGACAGAGATCCCGATTTTCATCGGGATGACACAAAAAAATTAGATCTTCATTTTTGCCGCCACCCGCTTGATCGCCTTTACAAACGCCGCCGTGCGCATTGGCACATTATATTTTTCTTTTGTTTCCCACACTTCGTTAAATGACTGCACCATCATCGGTTCTAATTTTGCAAATACTTGCGCCTCGGTCCATTTTTCGCCTTTCACATTTTGTTCCCATTCAAAACAACTGACGGTAACACCACCGGCATTAGCCAAAACATCCGGCACGACTATCACTCCTCGGCTTTTCAAAATTTCATCCGCCTCCGGCGTGGTCGGACCGTTCGCCATTTCAATAATATATTTTGCTTTGATATTATTCGCGTTGGTTTCGGTAATCTGGTTTTCTAAAGCCGACGGCACCAAAATATCAACCGGCAATTCCAATAACTGCTCGTTAGAAACATGCCGGCACGGGCCATCTTTGGGCATTTCTTCTAATTTACAAACATTGCCTAAACAATAGCACCCGAGCATACCACCGGCTTTTTTAATTTCTTCTACCTTGGCCATATCTAACCCGGCCTCATTATATACTCCGCCTTTGGAATCAGAAATTGCCACAATTCTGTAACCATCGGCCGCTAAAATTTTCGCCATAAATCCGCCCACATTGCCCATGCCTTGAACGGCCACAGTGGTGAGATTTGGTTTTAATCCCATTTTTTTTGCAAGCTCACGCACGACATATACCCCACCTTGCGCGGTCGCGGTCTCACGCCCTTCACTGCCACCGTCAGCAATCGCTTTGCCGGTAATTACACCCGGATCTTTGCGTCCAATTAATTTTTCAAACTCATCCCGCATCCATCCCATAATTTGCGGAGTGGTGTACATATCCGGCGCCGGCACATCTTTATCCGAACCGATTTCCCGATAAATTTTTTGAATATACCCGCGCGACATTCTTTCCAATTCCCCATGTGATAAATCTTTCGGATAAACAATAATCCCGCCTTTGCCTCCGCCCATCGGAATATTCACGGTCGCGCATTTAATCATCATCCAAAATGACAAGGCCTTGACTTCGTCCAACGAAACATTCGGATGATAGCGAATACCACCTTTGTAGGGCCCCATGGCATTGTTGTATTGCGAGCGATAACCAGTGAAAACTTTCACTTCACCATTATCCATTTTAACCGGCACCGAAACAATCAAAACTCGATCCGGCGATTTTAAAATTTCATGAATATTTTTATCCAAATTCATGACTTTGGCGGCCTTGTCTAATTGGGACATGGCGTTATCGAAGGCGGATTGGGACATAGGGGTGAAAATTAAAGATTAAAGATTAAAGATTAATGGATTAAATTCGCGAATCTTCAATCTTTATTCTTCAGTTTTCATTACAACGTGTCCAGTATTATATACCCACTAAAAAATGGCGTCAAACAAATAAAACAAAAGCCCCGTCGTTTATGGCGAAAGGGCTTATTTGATTAATTTTGCGATTTACTCCAACTTAAACTTCCCCCGATTTTTTATTTTATTAACAACTTTCGCGACGACCCACACCACCAAAGCAATCACCGCCCACACCGGCACAAACACTACCAACCAAATCAAGAAATTTACCAAAGATTTACCGGCGGCGAGCAGGGATCGGGTCGCCTCTTTTACTATTGCCCACGGTTTCCAGGTCTTGGAATTATCTACCGACGGCAACACGGACGGATCGGTTGCTAGGTCAACCGTAATTGTGGACATATCCGCACTTGATTTTAGATATTTCATTCGGCCTTGGAGTTGTTCAATTTGCCCGCGCACTTGGGTCAACTCTCTTTGCACTGCCAAAATATCTTCTATTTTTACCGCCTTATTTAAAATTGTCAAAAATTGTTTTTCCGTGGCTTGTAAATTTTTAAGTTGCGCGTCTAAATCAACGTATTCTTCGGTAACATCTTGGCCATTAACGCTATTACTTACCACTTCGCCAAGCGCTTTGATTTCGTTTAATCCGCTATCAAAATTTACCGCCGGAATTTTTATAGTCAAAGTGCCATAAGGCGCGAGTCCACGCTTGTAAACATTGCTGGCAACAATATACCCTTTTTGTTTCACCGCGTACTGCGAAATTGTTTTAATGGCCTCGGCCACATCTTTTACCACTACCGACAACGCGCCGGTTTTGACTACCATGCGCTCGACCGTGGCATCAGCGGCTGTTGGCGCTTGCGAACTTGGCACTGATGATTTACTAACTGATAAACTTTTTACAAACGATTGAACAGTACCACCGGCTTCGGCAGAACTTAGGCCAGTGGTTTGCGCGTAAGACATATCCGCGACCGCTTCTCCCCGATAATCACCGCTATCATCATAACCAAAATTACCGGTCGTCGCCGACATCAAACTGCCACGTGAGAAAGACATCACGGCCACACCGACGGCGACTAATAAAAAAGCGAGTGCGAGCCAGAGAATTGTTTTTATTACTTTGTTCATATATTTTTTATATTAAAAAACCCGTGCTAGTATTGTAGAACTAAGCACGGGTTATGTCAATCCAAAATTTTACTTGCTATATTTATCCACCAATTCCTGTAATTTTTCTTTTTGCACACCGCCGGTAACTTGATCAACGGCCTGCCCGCCTTTAAACACCAAAAAGGTCGGAATGCTCATCACATTGTATTGCCCGGCCGTGTTTTGGTTATCGTCCACATTTAATTTCCCAATTTTAAATTTTTTGCCAACGCTTTCTTTGGCCAACTCTTCCACGATTGGCCCCATCATTTGGCAAGGGCCACACCAAGGCGCCCAAAAATCGACTAACACTGGTACGTCGGATTTAATTACTTCAGCATCGAAATTAGCGTCAGTGAATGTGTGTTCCATATGTGATTTAAGATTGAAGATTTAAGATTGAAGATTTAAGATTGAAGATTACCAGTGATGATGAACTGGACAGAGATCCCTCGTCCCGACTAAGTCGGGAGTCCTCACTCGGGATGACAAAATTACAAAATTAATACTGATTATATTTTGCAATATTTGCGCGACTTCTTTAATTTGAGGGATTTGCCCTTCTTGGTATTTTTGCGACTATGCGCAACACGCGAACGTAGTGCTGAATTCATAGAATTATATTAATAATTAAAATATTTATTTGAATATTAATTAGTTAGCGGGGCGCGCCATACAACTGTTTTTCAAAAGTACACTCTAGGCCGCTCGGCCAAGCTTACGCCTTTTGAAAAAAAGTTGTATAGCGCGTGACCTGATTAACTCAACACTAATTTCTTTTCTTTCTTTGTCTCAATATATCCTTCCAAAATATCGCCCACTTCCAATTCCAACTTGCCTTCAAATTGCACACCGCCTTCGTTACCAGCCGGCAATTCACTCATATCCTGTTTGGCGGATTGTAATTTTATTAATTTTCCTTTGCCAACAATCTCCCCGGCACGTTTAACGCGCGCGAAACAATCACGTACTAATTTACCCATTTCCACCCGCCCGCCCACAATCATCAAATTCTTTTCCGTGCGGAAAATTTGCACCACTTTAAAATTCCCCAGTTCCGTCGTTACTAATTCTGGATTCAACATTGTTTCTAATTGCTTCTTAATTAAATTTAACAAATTATAAATAATTTTATCTTTTTCAAATTTCACACCGGCCACATCCATCATTTGGAGAGCCAGCGTAGACGCGTTTACATTAAAACCATAAATTGTCGCGCCGGTTGTCTTGGCCAATTCCACATCATCAGCCGTGATATTGCCCAAACCCTTGCCCACAACTTTCACACCCACCTCATCATTTTTTAATTTTTCCAAAGACGCAATAAAGGCCTCCAAAGACCCGAGCACATCGGCTTTCACCACTACATTATACCACTGATGTTTATTTTCGTCATCTTCATCAACTACAACCGGCGTGCGTTGTTCCGCGCCCGATTGCGCTGTGCGTTTGGCGCGTAAATCCACTTCACTGGCACCGGCGGATTTGCCCACATCCAACACATCTCCCATCTGGGGAGCCACTTTAAAACCTAAAATTCTAATCGGGGTGGATGGTGTCGCTGTCAAAATATTTTCCCCGCGATAATTTTTCATCGCGCGCACTTTGCCGTAAATTTCGCCGTTGATAACGAGCGGATCATTCACTTTCAAAGTTCCGGTTTGCACCAGCACAGTCGCGACCGGCCCCTGACCTTTGTCCACGCGCGCGTCAATTACCGTTCCGGCGGCCGCGCGATTCGGCTCGGCGCAAATAGCCGTCGCGTTCATATCGGCGACGAGCATCACCGTGTCTAATAGCTTATCAATATTAGTATTGTGCTTGGCCGAAATTTCCACGACCGGTGTTTCGCCGCCCCAATCATCGGCAACTAATCCGTGCAGAGACAAATCATTACGCGTTCTTTTTAAATCCGCACCCTCGCGGTCAATTTTATTAATCGCGACCACGACCGGCAATTTCGCCGCTTTGATAATATTTATCGCTTCAATGGTTTGCGGTTTCACGCCATCATCAGCCGCGACGACCAGAATCGCAATGTCAGCAACTTTCGCACCACGCGAACGCATTACGGTAAACGCTTCGTGGCCCGGAGTATCAATAAAAGTTAAGGGTGTTAATTCTTTGGTTTTGGGATTAGTCCAAATCACTTGATACGCGCCAATGTGTTGGGTAATACCACCGGCTTCGCCAGCGACCACATCAGTATTACGAATCGCATCTAATAATTTTGTTTTACCGTGGTCAACGTGACCCATTACGACAACTACTGGTGGGCGTGGCGTGCCACCTTCTTTTAAAGCCATTTCTAAATCAGAAGTATGGACACTATCATCGGCAACATTGTTGGTGGATTTTTCTTCCGCGCGCACATTGAACCCAAGTTCTTCGGCAATAATCGTCGCGCTGACGCGGTCAATTTTTTCATTTTGCGCTGCCAAAATTCCGTTCTTCATTAATTCCAACATCAATTTATTAATTGGCATTTGGAGTAAATCAGCAAATTCGCGCACCGTAATTAAAGACGGCACCGCAATTTCCGCCCCACTTTGTTGACGTTGTTCTTTTTCCAATTGTTTTTGTTTTTCGCGCTCTTGGGTCTCGCGTTGCTCCAATACAAATTTAATCCGGCGCCACGCTTTCGTAATCTGTTCGGCCACGCGATCATCAACTTTCACCGCCCGCGCCCCAATATCAAAACCAAACTCCGGCAATATTTCCAAGAGCTTTTTAGGGTGGACGCGTAATTTTCGAGCGAGTTCGGATACATTCATGAACCACGAATTTTAATCACGAATCAACACAAATATTATTCGTGAAGATTAGCGATATTAGATTAGTGGTTCCATTATATCTGATTTTTAATGATAAGTCAATTGGCACCCCTGTCCGCCGGCCCAATCCCAAAATTAAAACCGGCTTTTTAGAGGCCGGTTTTTTGTAAATGTAATTTAACAAAATTTTTTCTATCCAATCTTCACCATACCTTTTTAACTTGTAAAGCGTGCGAGTCCGTTTGACCGCCAATTCTGGATTTTCAATTTCCTGCACCCGCTCATAACCAACTTTCGCGAGCCAGCGCTTAAACGGCTCGGCTTTGGGTGAGGGAATTGATTGGATCAGACGAAAAATACTCTCGGCATTAGCGCAATCAGTTTCGTAAAATTTTCCATCCGCTGACGGCAATTTCAGTTGTCCGATATTTTCGGACAACTCGGAATATCCTTCTGCTATCAACTTTTTCTTTAAATCACTCCAATACTTTCGCGGTCTTTCGGTTTCCGTTAACGCTTCAATAACATCAACAACCGAAAACCACCACTCATTCTGATAAAATATTTTTCTAATCTGCCTACCCTTAAAAAGAGCGATTTTTGTTGTTTCGGTAGTATCTCCAATTGGTTCGTTCATATTGTTTTTTTAAATTGCGCTAATTTAGTTCAATATTACTATAAGCGGAGCTTGAAATTACTTCGCGTCTCGCAAAAGAAAGCATGCTTTCTTTTGGCTCAACGCTAGTAATTATAACACATTTTTACTGTTTAAGAAAATACATGTATTTGACAAATGATGATGATGATGAGAGAATTTGAGGTAAGGAGGTGTGAGATGGAGACCGGTTGTAAGTTCTGCCACTGGTGCGAACAAAAAACCTACATGGAGGTACTATACTCTGGTTACGGCACCGTAATCCAGGCCGATAAGTGCCAGGATTGCGGGAGAAGCTACCGCACCGCTCCCACCCGCTCATGGCGCGCGAAGCATCCGCTTCGTAACACCACGCTCGCCCATCCCACCCCCAAGGCCGGCTGACACTTCTGTCGCCGGCCCAATCCCAAAATTAAACCGGCTTTTTAGAGGCCGGTTTTTTGTAAGTGTGCTAAAGTTATCAATACAATAAATACGCTGAACTTGCAGTGGCTTATTCTTACGCCCTAAGTGCCATCTCTAAAATTTTTCTATTTGCTGCTGTTCCTATATTTTGACCCATGCTCCCATACGAGGACGCTCTTGCAATTTCACGCAATGCTTGAGCTGCACCTATTTGTCCAGCCACAGTCTTTGCGACGATCAATACTTGTGAATTTATCCGTGAATCTCCAGTGTATTCATCTTCATCTCTATGTTTTGACTTTTCGTACAATCCCTCCAACTCTTGGATACCGGCTAAATCACCTTTTTCAACTTTATCTAACGCGTCCAATAACGGTTGGTTGCTCCAACTCCCATCTACATTGCTGGATGGTTTTCCAATCAAAAAACGCGCCAATTCTAAAAACTTCGCACTGCTAAAACCTTTAGCTAGTTCTTCGGCAGAATTTTCAATCATTACCATGGTTGCTTCAGGTGTTAGTTTGAACAAACCTTCAGGCGACCCAATACCAATTGCTGTCTCAAGTTGTCGTTTGTCGTTATCCATTATTCCTCTTGGACTTTCTAAATGTAAATTTGCTACATTTTTTGCTTTTTCAAAAATAACAGAATGATCTACTGAACTGTTTTTGTCAGGCGACATATTAAATTAAAATTAAAATTTTAAATATTTACCTACAACTACCAAAGACAAGTAAACACTCCGATTAATTACCTACTTTAATTCACTTATTATTTTTGTGATAAGTATAACAACGCCTGCCCATATCTAACTGGTGAATTTATTAACAGCCATTGAAATTCCTTCTCACACTGCTCCGTTGTCATGATACTACCATCTTTTATTTTTCTTTCTAGAATCCCAGATTGTCCACAAGCAAAAGAATCTAAAATTTCTTCCGCATGCAATGACGGAAACATTCGTACGGCATCTTCATAAGTTTTAATTTCTCCGTCTAATGTTTTCAAAAAGATTTCTCTATTTTGTACTTTGTTGTCTCGAGTTTCTTCGTTCCATTGATTATTTTTCCTAATTTCTTCACTGACAACAGCCACTGAGAGCTCTGGAAACAGCGCCACAACAGAGGCGGCATCTCTTTCGTTAATTACAGAATCAGCCCCATCTTCATTTGTATAACTATAATGAGTAGCTAAATATTCTCGTAATTTATCTACCGCCACATCCGTGTTTTTGCCTCTCACTTCAGAAGAAATTTCTGATCGCATATTTTTAAAAAATTAAAAATAAAATTTTTCTCCATATAAGTATACCCCCCCCCCAACCGCTTTTGGCAAATAAGTTATCCACAGGCTGTCACCATTTTTGCTATGGCTTTACGAGGCAGAGCTAAATATGCAAACAAAAAACAGACGTTACGCCTGTTGTACAGATTGCTTCGCTTTGCTCGCAATGACAATCTGCGACTGGATCCGCGTTTTCACGGAGATGACAAAATTACTAAATCTCAATCTCCGCCGAACGCAAAATACTTTTTAAAGTCCCAATCGGTAAATTTTTGGTATGATACGGTACCACCGCTCGCCTTTTATCAGAAGCACGATAAAAAACATAGTGGCTTCCGAAAACATGATCTAAAACAAAATCGTTATTTTCCAAAATTTTTATTACTTGTTTGGAAGTTAACCGCGGCGTTTTAGGCATAAGCGACATCTACCGAAGAGATAAAACTATTTTTATCACTGACAACATCACCGCGATGTTTGCGCACACTTTTTAAATACGCGCCAATAGCGTCAGTAGCCATTGCTTGGGCTTCGTTTAAATCGCGCCCGTAACTAACACAACCCGGCAAAGCCGGCACTACGACTGTAAAACCGCCTTCCGGTTCTGGGCGAAAAAATAAATTGTAGTGTAAAGATTTTGACATAAAAATAGTATTCATTTCTATACCATTATAATACCATAAATATGTAGAAAAATCAAGCACCTTGCCCCACCGTCTCTAACCTGCTAATATATCGCCATGACCAAAACACAATTACCCACAAATTTCCTCCTTATCAATAAACCAATCAACTGGACTAGTTTTGATGTGGTTGGGTTTATTCGTAAAAATTTGATTAATAACGGCGCGCCAAAAAATATTCGGGTGGGGCATGCTGGCACTTTGGATCCGTTTGCGACTGGTTTGTTAATTGTGGGCGTGGGGCGCGAGGCGACTAAGCGGTTGGATGAATTTAAAAATTTACGAAAAACTTATGTGGCGACGATACGGCTTGGCGCTGTTTCGGATACGGGCGACTGCACTGGGACAATCATTCCCTTTCAAAAAAAGTCTTGGATATTAAATATTAAATATTGGATATTAAAGAAAATTGGACGGGATGGAGATTCCTCGTCGGCGCGAGCCTCTGTCGGAATGACAATTGGACGACCGGACACTAATATTCAATATCCAATATTCAATATTCTCTCACCAATTCCACCGACACTAGAACTAACACAAAAAATTATTAAATCTTTCATTGGCAAAAATAAGCAAGTTCCCCCGATGTACAGCGCCAAAAAAATCGCTGGCAAAAAATTATACGAACTTGCTCGCGTGGGCAAAACCGTGGAACGCAAACCATCGGCAATTGAAATTTATGACATCAAACTTCTGGACTACGTCTGGCCAAATTTAACAATAGAAGTCACCTGCTCGGCCGGCACTTACATCCGCACCCTCGCCGAAGACATTGGCAAAAAACTCGGCACCGGGGCCTACTGCCAGGCCTTGACAAGGACCCAAATTGGGGAATACGGTTTGACCGATGCTCGCTCACCAGCCGAAGCAACCAAAAACCCCAATATATTGGCCGATTGACAAAATACCTCATTGGTGTTATACTATATGTATAGTAATTTTTAAAACATTTTGAGGATTTAATCGGTTTGACTTTATTTTGAAAGTTGATTGAATACGCTCCTATTTCCCTTAAATATGCGTAAAAACTGTCTGTTTCTTCTTAACAATTTGTCAATTTTGACACCTAAAAAGAAAAACTAGGGCGGTTTTTGTATTTCAACTTTTAAATCAACCCAGTCAACCGGACGGGCGTAAAAATACGCGCTGCCCACGATTTTACATCCTCAAAATTGAGGATTTTTATTTTATATGGAAACAGAAACTCTCTTTACCCTACTCGGCACGGCCATTGTGGCCATCGGCATCGGCGTTACCGCCGGCTATTTTTTGCGAAAAAGTTTAGCCAAAAACCAAGCCAATTCTTTGGAGGCCAAGGCGGAAAAAATCATGGCCGAGGCCAAAACCAAACAACAGGAATTAGTCCTGGAAGGCAAAGAAAAAGCGCAAAAAATGATCGACGAAGCCAAGCACGAAGAACGCCAAGCCAAAAACGAATTAGCGGCCGCGCAATTGCGCTTGGAAAAACGCGAAACCACTTTTGACCAAAAGTTATTGGAGCTCCAAGGCGATCAAACCAAATTAATGGAAAAAGTAGAGCGCGTGAAAGCAATCAAGCTGGAAATTGAAACTTTGAAAATGCAACAGATGGAAAAACTGCAGGCCGTGGCTTCTTTAACCAAAGACGAAGCGAAATTGCGCTTGCTGGAAATGGTGGAAGAAGAAAGCAAAGGCGATTTAATGAACCGCATTGTTAAATTAGACAAAGAAAATTCCGAAGTTTACGAAGCCAAAGCGCGTGATATAATTTTGGACGCGATTCAACGCAATGCTTCTTCGCACTCGGCCGAAACGACCGCCTCCATGGTGCCACTGCCGTCCGATGATATGAAAGGACGTATCATTGGCAAAGAAGGACGCAACATTAAAACCATTGAAAAATTGACCGGCTGTGAGTTGATTATTGACGACACTCCAGACTCAATTATGATTTCGTGCTTCTCCCCTATCCGCCGTGAAGTCGCTCGCATCGCCTTAACCAAATTAATGGCGGACGGTCGCATCCAACCAGCGCGCATTGAAGAGTTTGTGGAAAAAGCCAAACAAGAATTATCCATTGATATTCGTAAAGCCGGCGAAGAGGCCTTATTAAAAATGGGCATCACCGGTATTGATCCGAAATTAGTTGGCATTGTCGGCCGGTTAAAATACCGCACTTCTTACGGCCAAAATATTATGAACCACTCGATGGAGGTGGGACAGTTGGCCGCGGTTATTGCTAGTGAAATCGGGGGCGTAGACCCAGCCAAAGCCAAACGCGCCGGATTTTTCCACGATATTGGCAAAGCCGTTGATCAAGAAACCCAAGGCGCGCATCCGGCCATCGGCTACACCATTTTGAAAAAATTCAACATGGACGATGACACCTGCGAAGCCGCCCGCGACCATCACATTGACCACCCGACGAGTATTTATGCCTGCATTGCCAAAGCGGCTGACGCCATTTCCGGCGCGCGCGTGGGTGCCAGACGTGATACTTTTGAATTGTTTGTCGCTCGTTTAGAGGACTTGGAAAAAACCGCCGCCTCGTTCCCGGGCGTGGAAAAGGTCTATGCTATTCAAGCCGGTCGCGAGGTACGCGTGTTTATCCGCCCAAATGAAGTGGATGATTACGGCACCGTCCAATTAGCCAAAGATATCGCTCGCAAAATTGAAGAGGAATTGCAGTACCCGGGTGAAATTAGAATTACGATGATCAGAGAGACAAGGGTGATTGAATATGCGAGATAGGGCTTCGCTAAGGCTACGCCCTACAAGTAGGGCTTGCGTGCTACGTTGTGGTAAAAAATGATTAGTTTACAGGGCCCGACTTCGCTACGCTATGCCGGGTAAACTAAATCACTAAAATAAATAGAGTGTAGTTTACAGGGCGTAGCCGAAGGCGAAGCCCTGTGGATAACTATTTTACCTATTTATAGCCAAAATAAACCACGGGTGCTATAATATTATCGTAATCATTACTCTTAACATATCTAAAACTATGAATAAAGCCGAACTATCACAAAAATTAGCCGAGAAATTAAACATGTCCAAACGGGAAACCGAAAACATGTTAAATACTTTTACCGAATTGGTGACGGAAGCATTAAAATCTGGCCAAGAAGTAGTATTGACCGGTTTTGGCGCCTTTTCCGCGCGCAAACGAGCCGGACGAGTGGGTGTTAACCCGCAAAAACCAACGGAAAAAATTCAGATTCCGGCGGTGACGGTGCCGAAGTTCAAGGCGGGGAAAGCGTTAAAAGACGCTTTGAAAGCGTAAAAAAAACCTACTACAAAAAAATACCGTTCGCCAGCTGGCAAACGGTATTTTTAATTATTTCACCTTCCGATATTATACTACCTAATTTTAACACCGTGTTTTTTGATTTCTGCCGGCAAAGACAGCCAGCGATTGTTAAAATCGCGTTCGCTAAAAATATGTGGTTCAAACTTAACATTAGTTTGCTTCGTCAACCAAGTAATTTGTTGCGCTTTTTTTTGTTCACGCACTGTCATTCCCGATGGCACAATTACCGCGACATCAATATCACTGTCAAGGTGAGGCCGGCCGGTCGCGTATGAACCAAACAAAAATAATTCACGCACCGGCATACCCTCTTGCAATAAATTCTTTTTCAATTTGCGCGCCAATACTCGCACGCGCGCCGAACTTAGTTTTTTCCGCTCTGTTTTGATAACCATAAATAAAATTTTTTGATTTTTTCTAACCACTCACCGGCATATTTTTTTGTGGCTAAATGATAAAATTCGGATTTTTCTTCCGGATAACGACCTTCAATGTTGAATTTGTTAACCTGCGCCAGAAATTGTTGCTGCTCTATGTCTAAATCAATTTTAGACAAACCGGCCAAATATAATAAATCGTGAGAATGAGGAGCGTGATTATTAAGAATTTTTACTACTTTGGCTTTAAATAATTTTTCCAAAGCCAAATGCCCGCAAAACAAAGCGTGGTCAAAGTGGCGACTATCAAAAACATCACTGGCCAATCGTAAAGAATTTTTTGAGCCGTCTGCCCAATATTTAACTAATTTGTCTTTTTGACTATTTTCCATATACAATCATTATATCAAAAAAATAGCAAAATAGCAAGACGAAATACACAAAATTGCCTTTTCCCCGATAACAAGGTAAAATATAACATATGAAAAAAGTAATAATCACCGGCGGCGGCTTTGCCGGTATCACCGCCGGTTTAAAACTCCTAAAAAATAATTTTAGCGTTACCATGTTTAACCCGCGGGCGGTTTTTGAATTTTCACCGCTTTTGCCAGACGCGCTAATTAAAGATAAACCAATGCTCGCGGAATTTTCGTTTGCGCCACTTTTGGGTTATAAAAATTTCCAATTACTCACGGAAAAAGTTGTTGGCGTTGATGCCACGACCAAAATAGTTCGTGGCGAAAAATCCACCGCCGAATATGACTATCTTTTAATCGCTACCGGCATGGACGGAAAAATGGCAATTGAAGGAAACGAGCAAAACAGTATTTTATTTAAATCCGTGGCCGATGTGGTAAAAATTAGTGATTATTTAAAAACCAAAATTAAAGTCGGCGGAACAATCGCGGTCAATATCATTGGCGCGGGCGCGACCGGCGTGGAAACGGCTTTGGCGCTCGCCACTTATCTAAAAGCGCGAACGGAGAAATGGCAAATTAATTTATTCCATAACCTACCCCTGCCGATTAACAATAACCCGGCCTGGCTCGCCACGCTTTTAGTAAAAATTTTTAAAACTCACAATATTAATTTTATACCGAATCAAACTATTACCCGCCTCTGCCCCGAAGGTGTGGTCTGCGGAACCAATCTGCACAATAGTGAATTAAATATCTTGACGGCGGGTGGCCGCGCCAATGTCAAATTTTGCGCGCCGGAATTTTTGGATGAACGCGGACAAATTAAAGTTAATGAATTTTTACAAACCATTGACGAAAATATTTTTGCCGCCGGTGATGTCAGTAACTCTCCCAATTTAAAAACCGCCCAAGCGGCGGAGTATGAAGGTAATTTAGTGGCTAAAAATATACTTGCCCACGCTGTGCAACATACGCTATCACCAAACAAATTTAAAATGCAGGGATTTTTGATGATGACCGGAGCCGGTACAGCCGCCGGCATGGCCGGACCATTCAGATTAAACGGTCGATTGGGAGGACTATTGCGCCTACTCGCCTATTTAAAATCTTTACCCGGAATAAAAAACCGCTTAAAACTGCTACAAGGAAATTAACCGAAAGTTGACATTTTGAAAAAATACTGTATAATATCGGCCAAACATGGTCCCATCGTCTAACGGTTAGGACGTTGCCCTTTCAAGGCGAAAATTCGGGTTCGATTCCCGATGGGATCACAAAAAAATTAGAACTTCGTTTAAACAGCGAAGTTTTTATATAATATGGTAAAATCAACAATTCCAAAATACTATATAAAACAAGGTGTCACTATCGCCAAGTGGCACGACTGGCGTTGGCAATTGGCCAATAATATCAATACGGCCGAACAACTGGGCGCGGTGGCTAATTTGCCAAAATCCGAATCTAAAAAACTAATGGCTTTGTTTGCTAAACTGGCCGAACCCGGGTTAGACGCGGTGCGCTTAACGCCTTTTTTAGTTTCGCTAATTGATTGGAAAAACCCAACCGACCCGATTCGCTTGCAACATATTCCCAGTGAAGCTGAATTTAAACCCGACCGCTACGCGCTAAGTAAAGTATGGGAACAACCCAAGGATTTTGCCGACGGCGCCAATCGTTTTATCCAGCAAAAATATCCGGACATTATTTTATTGCGCTTGGCGAGCACCTGTAATGCCTTTTGCCGTTTTTGTTTTGAAAAAGAACGCACTTTGCGCAATTCCGTCCGCACTGCCATTGGCCCGATCCAATTTAAAAAAGCGCTGGAAACAATTTCCGCGCAAAAATCCGTTCGCCAAATTTTAATTAGCGGCGGCGACCCGATGATTATCCCCGACCAATTATTATTTCACTACCTCGGGGAGATTATCAAAATTCCGCATGTTTCTACCATTCGTTTAAACACCCGCGCGCTTTTACATAATCCGTTTAGAATAGATAAAAAGTTTGTTAATACTTTAGCAAAAATTCAAGCAGACAGTTGGAATATTAAAGGACGCGAACGAGGTGTTAGTATCGAAATCGGGGTGCATTTTAATCATCTCAATGAATTATCACCGGAAGCGCTTAACGCTATTCGCTCATTGCGCCGTGCTGGCATTGGCGTGTATAATCAAACGGTTTTATTAAAAAACATAAACGACAATACCGAAATTTTGACAGATTTATTCCGTGCGCTTCGCCAAGAAAATGTTCGTCTCCATTATTTATCGCACGCCATGCCCGTGCCAGGCACTGCGCATTTACGCACAAGCGTCGCCACCGGACAAAAAATTATGCGTGAATTACGCCAGAAAAAAGAATTCCGTGGCCAACTCCCCCATTTTGAAACTTCGCACTTTACCGGCAAACAAATTGTGCCAGAAAATTTTAATGATGATTTTAAATTAGTTAAAACAAAGCACGGTCTGGAAATTCATTTTTTAAGCGATATTACCGGTAAAATAGAAATTCAGCCGGATGTTGAATGAAAAGATTGACTTTTCCTTAATTTCCGCTATAATACAGGCCAACGTCAGAGTAGCTCAGTTGGTAAGAGCGAAGGATTCATAACCCTTAGGTCGAGAGTTCGACTCTCTCCTCTGACACTATGTTGATTCTCGGCATTGAATCATCTTGCGACGATACCGCGGTGGCCCTTGTGGATTGTTCTCCCGAGGGCTGTTTTGTTGTTCGTGAATCGGCAGTATCGCAAATTGATTTGCATAAAAAATATGGTGGGGTGGTGCCGGAATTGGCTGGTAGAGCGCACGCGGAGAAGATTGTGCCTTTGATTGAAGAGGTTTTAAAAAACCAACCACGGCCGGATGTGATTGCTGTTACGGCTGGACCGGGACTAATTACCGGTTTAATTGTTGGCGTAGAGGCGGCGCGGACTTTGAGTATGGTTTGGAATGTGCCTATTGTTGCGGTTAATCATATTTGGGGGCACAGCCACTCGGTGGAAATACAGACGGACAGAGATCCCGATTTTCATCGGGATGACAATACGGTGACGACAATTGAATATCCGGCGCTCGCACTGATTGTGAGTGGTGGGCATACGGAATTAATTTTAATGAACTCGGCAAATGAATACAAAAAAATCGGCGCGACGCGTGATGATGCCGCCGGTGAATGTTTTGATAAAGTGGCAAAACTTTTAGAGTTAGAATACCCGGGTGGACCAAAAATTTCGGAGTTGGCGAAGACCGGACGAACGGACGCGATTGATTTTCCACGGCCGATGCTAAAAGATGATAATTTGGAGTTTAGTTTTTCCGGATTAAAAACAGCGGCTCTGTATTGGTTGCGCGATAATAAACTCGCCGGCACTGTCATTGCGAGCGACCGTAGGGAGCGCGGCAATCTCTGGCCAACAGTCATGGGATTGCTTCGTAGTTTCACTCCTCGCAATGACAAACCGAGTGTCAACGACTTCTGCGCGTCTTTTGAACAAGCAATTGTTGATGTCTTGGTAGGCAAAACTTTAAAAGCCGCCAAACTTTATAATCCTAAAACTATAATTTTGGGTGGTGGCGTGGCGGCCAATGAAAAGTTGCGCGAAACGCTCGCTCACGAATCGCAATCTATTGGCCATGAACTACTTATTCCAAATTTAAAATATTGCATGGACAACGCCGCCATGATCGCCGTCGCTGGATATTACCAAGCGCAAAAAAAAGAATTCACCGATTGGCGAATTCTTAATGCTGATCCGAATTGGGAAATAGAATAACAAAATTATTTCTCAAGCTGTCGCATCAACCTTTCAACCGCAGCCCTCAAATCTTTTTCACCCCCTAAAAATCCAGATTTTGCCTCTAACGCGCTCTTCAGACCAGCCAATACGCTTTGCACACTGTCCTCTAGTTGGTCCTCTAGTTGCTTGTTGGCTTGCTGAAGTGTGCCAACATTACGTTGATGACGATCAGCCGCTTCTTTAGCTTGATCTCGTTCTTTGTTGGCAATCGTAACAGATTTCCCAGCTTGCTTAGCACCTTCAAGCGCACTCTCCAACTTCTTTTTCAAAGCGTCCACCTCTGCTGACAAACCGGCAATTTTGATTTCATCTTTATTTTTATCCGCTTTCACATTTTTGGTCTCACGATCGGAGTCGCCCACGAGTGCCCTTACATCCCGACGAGCCCGGCGCAAAAGATCTACCGCTTGTTCTATGGTATATACCTTAAATTCACCCCGTTCGCCACGAATATCAAACGCGCGTTCGGCCTCAAGCTGCGGTTCTGATAAATGTTCCAAAAGGCGCGCGTATTTACCATCCACCCCACGCGCGTTTTGTCCCGGCTCCACTAATGCCCCTAATGTTGATTCAGTCCACCCCACTTCAATTAACCCCTCTGGTACGGCCGCCACATTTTTTTTGTTGCTCAAACCCGCGTCAACTTTATTATAAGCGCGACGCAAATTAAATAGTTTGCCCTGCCCAGCGAACATATGTTTTAAAAAAGATTCTGCGGTTGGAAATTCTGCCAAAAATTTGGCAACTTCTGGACGCTTTTCTTTATTATCTTTATGTTGTCTAGCTATTTGGTTATAATCACCACGTAATGACCCTGGGGTCAAACTCTGACTCTGAATATCAAAATTACGCAACAACGAATTTTCGATATCAACTCCGGATAATCGCGGCTGCAAATTAAGCTTTCGCAATTGGTAGCGCAAATACCCTTCCTCCCTGGTCTCCCTAGGATATTCCCGGCTAATTCCCGTCTGGCCAAGAAGTTGCGCCCCCGGGTCAAGAGCGTGAATTTCATAAATAGAATTTTGGCCGATAGATCCGTCAGACGTCGAAACAGCAAATTGCTGGTACTGCGCCAAAACTTTGACGGCCAACCCACTCTGGGGAGGAGGCACATCTCTACTAAAATCTCTATTCGGGTTACTGTTATTGCGTAATATAGTTAAAAAAGTACGTAGCTCCACCATTGCCTCGCGTAAAACATCCTCATCGTGCTCATCATCAATGTGCTCATCGTCAATAGCGTCTTCAACCACCATGCGATTTACTTCAAATGCCAATCGCTCTCTGGCGAGAATTAACTCAAGCATGCGGATTGATTCACTGAGCGACTTGATTTTATCAGACGCTAACCTATTTAAATCAGCCACTGTAAAATTATCGTTTCCATAATTACGAGAATCATCTTTACTAACCAATCCTAAATCACGAGCAATACTTAACGCCTCTGCTTTTTTACTTTGCTGGTTTTCATAGCCACCAGGAGAACGCAACCGATCCATTTTTGTATACACTTTATCTTCTATTTGTTCAATCCTCGCCTGCGCGTCCACAATCATCTTCTCAATTGCCTTTAAACGATTTTCCGCCACTGGCCGCAATAATACTTCTACAATCTCTTGTTTTAACGCTCGTTCACGCGCCTCCGGACTGTTGGGATCAAACTCAACGCCCCGCACCAATGGACTGTTGATTAGTGTCTGGTAGCGCTTTTCAAAATCTGTTTCCTCGCCCTTATACTTCTGCTTTACCGCGTCCAAAACGTCCACCGCCGCGGCCTGTATCTGCTCAAAAAGTTTATCATGCAATTTCTGCAATGCGTCCATTTTGTTCAATAGCGCGTCGGTTTTGGGTTCAACCGCTCCAATGTTTTTTAACGCATCCCCGGCTTTCTTTAACGCGGCTATTATTCCGTGGATTTTTTCCGACGTCGCAATGCCGGTTTCAGCTTCAGCGGCTACAAAAACCTGTTCGTACGCGTAATCCGCGACAAAAGCATCGTCCGCCCTTAATCCGGCATACCATTGTTGTAATTCTTCGACGCGCGTCGCGGATTCAGCGGAAGATTGTTTTTTTGTTCGCGTTGTTGCCATTTCTTCGGTCACGGCCAACTGCTGCGCTTCCCGCGCCGCCATTTCCGCATCCGCAATTAATTGATCCAGTTCGCTTAACCCGTTTACATCAACTTTTGATTCCTGTCCAATACGTTCACCTGGTGTTAGTTTTGACATATAATTATAATAAAAATAAACTAGTTAACTACCCTGTATTTATTATAACAAAAAACCTCTTATTAAACAAGACTCTCTAATTCTTTAAACACTCCCCCGTCAATTGCCACCCTAAAAGAGGTCTTTATTTTTTTCTCCCCGGCCAATAAATAAACAACCTTATCCCCCGGATATTTTGTTAAAATTTCTTTTAAATTTTGTGCTAAGGCCGGCGGCATTTTTTCCGGAACTAATATTTCTATCATATCCCCCGTCACGCGCACTTTTTCTTTTGGCTCGGGGCGAGTAAATGTCTGCGTGGAAACTTGACCAAAACCCAATTGCGCGATAATCGCCGGCGCGGTTTCCTCGGTCAATTCATACGCCCGCTCTACAAACAATTTATCATCATCTTCACTCTCCGAAGTTTTCCCCATCACGCACACAATTTTTCCTTCTTGCCAAATATCTTTCGTCGTTTCGTAAGTGCGCGGAAAAACCAACAATTCCAAACTGGAACTCGTGTCTTCAATCGTAACGAACATCATCGCCGCGCCACTGCGCGTAATTTTCTTTTTCGTGGCCGAGACAATTCCACCCACGGTAACCCAATCGGATCGCTTCGCCTGCCCCAAATCCCGAATTAAAATCGAAATTTTTGCCATTTTTTTCTGCCAGGGCGCGTAGGGGTGAGCGGTAACATACAAACCCAATAATTCTTTTTCCCAACCTATCTTCTCGTCTAAACCAACCGGTGGTGCCTCCTCTAATTTCAATTTTAAAGCAAAATCAATCCCCGCGCCGGCGAATAACGAATTCTGCGTTGAAGCCAATTGCTCATTGGACGCGCGCGAAAACGCCAACATATTTTCGGTATTGGCGATTAATTTCCCGCGTTCAATTCCAAAACTATCCAATGCCCCGCACTTGGCCAAACTTTCCAAAGATTTTTTATTTAAGTCCTTATCAGTCACCCGCGTCAATAAATCTTTCAAATCTTTGTAAGCCCCGCGTTCTTTACGCTCCCGATAAATTTCTTCGGCAATGTGTTCGCCCAAATTTTTAATCGCTGACAAACCAAAACGAATATGCGCCGAACCGTCATTTTTTTCCCAACCCACAAGCGCGAAATTTTTAAAACTTTCATTAATATCCGGCGGTTTAACTTTCACGCCCATCCGTTCGCATTCATGAATAATTTCCGGCACTTTGTCCATATCACCGGACTCGGCGATTAACACCGCGGTCATATATTGGTGCGGGAAATTAGCTTTGAGATAAGCGGTTTGATAGGCCACGACACCATAACTGGACGCGTGCGCTTTGCCGAACCCGTAAGCCGCGAAAGGTTTAATCCGCTCCCATAAAATATCAATATTTTCTTTGGATATTTGGCTAAATTCTTTGCACCCTTTTCTAAATTTTTCTTCCTGTTTGGCCATTTCCGCGGGAATTTTTTTACCCATGGCTTTGCGAAATTTATCCGCCTCTTCCCAATTATATCCCGCCAAATTAATAGCAGTCATGAGGACATCGTCCTGATAAACGATTAGCCCAAGCGATTGATCTAAATAATCCGCCATTTTCGGATGTAAATACTCAATCACCTCGGGATTATTTTTTCGGCGAATATATTCCGGAATTGATTCCATCGGACCCGGGCGAAACAACGCCACCATCGCCATAATATCAAAAATCGTTTCCGGTTTTAATTCTTTTAAATAACGCGTCATGCCGGAAGATGATAATTGAAACACGCCCATCGTGTCCCCAGCCGCGAGCATTTCGTAAGTTTTTTTATCATCCCAAGGGATATTAAAAATATCAATTTTCTGACCGGTAGTTTTTTTAATAATTTCCACCGCGTGTCCCAAAATTGATAGATTGCGAATGCCCAAAAAATCCATTTTAAGTAATCCAGCCGCTTCCACCGCGTGCATTTCGTATTGGGTAGTAACCCGCCCCCCACCGGTTTCGTGTTGCACGGGCGTAAAATCCGTTAACGGTGTTGGCGAAATCACCACGCCGGCCGCGTGAATAGAAGTATGACGGGCGCAACCCTCAATTTTTCGCGCCAGGTCAATCAAACGCCGCACCTTCGGATCTTCGTTATATTTCTTTTTTAAATCCGGTTCCAAATCCAATGCTTTCGTAATTGTCATCTGGAAACCTTGCGCGCCAAAGGGAATTAATTTAGAAACTTGATCGCAAAATCCATAAGAGTAGCCAAGCGCGCGCCCGACATCACGCACACTCCCACGCGCCGCCATTGTTCCAAAAGTAATAATCTGCGCCACTTTATCCGCGCCATATTTTTTGGTAACATAGGCAATCATTTCATCACGCTTATCGTCGGCAAAATCCGCGTCCACATCCGGCGCACTCGGGCGAAATGGATTTAAGAAACGTTCAAACGGCAATTTAAAATATAACGGATTAACAGTCGTAATTCCAACGGCATAGGCGACAATGGATCCAGCGGCCGAGCCACGAGTGGTTTCAATAATATCGTGGTCGCGCGCGTATTGCACATAGTCGGCGACAATTAAAAAATATGGGGAATACCCTTTTCCAAAAATAACACCTAATTCATACTCAATACGAGTTTTCACCTCGTCAGTCATGGCAATTTTCAAAGGCAATTTTTCATAAACCTGTTCACGCAAATATTCATCCGCGGTTTTCCCACTCGGAATTGGAAAATCCGCAAAATTCCATTTGTTCAAAACTAATTCTAAATTCACGCGTTCGGCAATTTTGACGGTATTGGCAAGCGCTTCGGGAATGTGTTTAAAACGCGAAGCAATATCTTTGGCCGTGGCCAGAGACAAATCAACCTCGGCCAAACTTTGCCTATCCGGCTCGTCAATCGTACGGCCATCGCGAATACAAGTTAAAATTTCCCGCGCTTCGGCATCATCAGGATTTAAATAATGACAATCGCGTGTAACCACGAGTGGTAGCCCAGTGGCTTTTGATAATTCTATCACCTGATTGTTTAATTCTGTTTGCCCGGACAACGCCGGCAAATCACCCAATTCCAAATAAAAATTATCCGGTCCAAAAATTTCCGAATATTCCAAAGCCGACGCTTTCGCGCCTTCAAAATTGCCATTTTTAAAATTTTTTAACACTTCCCCACTCTGACAAGCCGACAACGCAATTAGTCCTTCGTGATGCGCCCGCAATAATTCTTTATCCATTCGGGGCTTATAATAAAATCCTTCCAAATGCGCCAGCGATACCAATTTAATTAAATTTCGATAACCGGTTTCGTTAACTGCTAACAATACCAAATGGTGATACCGATTAGATGGGTCCTGTTCAAATCGATTTACGGGCGCGATATACGCCTCCACGCCAATAATCGGCTTAATGTCTTCCTTTTTACACGCCTCATAAAATTCAATCGCCCCATACAAATTCCCATGATCAGTCAAAGCCAAAGCCGAAAAACCACGCTTTTTGGCGGTCTTGACTAACTCATCAATTTTAGACACGGCGTCTAAAAGCGAGTAGTGGCTGTGGACGTGTAAGTGAACAAAATCGGACATAATTTAAAATAATTTACCCTGGAATTCCTTTCTCTCGTCATCAGTAAAAATTTCCACCCGACCATACTCGCCGTCAAACCCGGGCGTGATTTTTAGTTTGCCTTCGCGCACGCGTTTTATTCCTTCTACGATAATTGGCGTGGTAATTTTTGCGAGCTCATCATACGACAAATCCAATAAAATTTCAAACTCGTTGTGGTATTTTATTAATTTTTCATATTCGGCCTGCACCTTAACGCTTTTACGGCTTTTCACCCCCAATGCTTGTGCGATAATTTTATCTAATTCCACCAAACTCACATACGGAATCGCGTCCGGCGGACGATACCCTTCCGGCCGATCGGCCAATTTTTCCACTTGCGATAATACACCGACGGTCAAAGATTTTTTACATTTGGGACATAATCCGCCCAATTTTTTAGTTTGCGTTGGCGTACAACTAAAATCGCAAGCGCGGTGGCCATCCACATGGTACATCCCCTCTTCCGGATAAAATTCAATCGTTTTTAAAAATAGTTCGCTGTCTTTGTTTTTAATCGCTCCAAAAAATTCATCGTAATTTGTTTTGGCAATATCCAAATTAAACATATTGGCCTCGCGCCCCAAATTTGGCAAACTGTGTGCGTCCGAATTGGAAATTAAAGTAATTTTGTCCAAAGCCGACAGACGCCAATTCATTGGCGGGTCGCTGGACAAGCCAGTTTCAATCGCAAAAATTTCCGGCGTTAGCTCTTCAAAACATTCTTCCAAACTGTCATAGCCGGATTTGGAACCAAACACCGCGAACCACGGCGTCCAAGCGTGCGCCGGAATCAGCACGGATTTTGGATTGATATCTTTCATTATTTGCAAAACCTCTTTGGCTGTAAGTCCTAAAATTGGCCGACCGTCCGCGCGGATATTACAACCTTCTTTCGTGAGTGCCGAATTAAATTTTTCCACGTCCGAAATTTTTGGAAAAAATAAAAGTAAATGCACGCGGCGGGTTTTGCCACCTTGGGAATAAATACAAGATACTTCGGTGCCGAGGATAAATCGAACGTCATCGTTCCTCCCCCTGCCCGAGGGGGAGGTAGGAGGGGGTGGGAGTTTCAACTTTAAAAACCCATTCCCAACTTCCTCCAAATCCCGCTTAATTTCTTCAATCCAAGCCGGGTGGGTAAAATCCCCGGTAGACACCAAATTTATCCCCTTAATTTGGCACCATTTAGCAATATTAGCCAAATTCAATTCCGGCGAGCAGGCGCGGGAATAGCGAGAGTGGATGTGGAGATCGGCGATTAACATAACGGCTCTATTTTAACCTAAATTACCTGACTTGGCAAATAAATTTTTAAAACAAAAAAGCCCTTATTTGGGCTTATATAAATATCAAATATCCAATTTCCAATGTCAAATCAATGTCAAAATTAAAATATCAAAACGGTTGGACATTTGGATTTGATTGGAAATTGGATATTGGAATTTTGAAATTACCTTTTCATCTTCTTCACCGCCCCGCGCATCCCCTTGGCTGTCGCCGCCACCGCTTTACTAACCGCGTCTTTGGCTGCTTCGTCAAATTTATCCGCGCCCGCTTGACCCCACTCCCCGGCTTTGCGCGCCACAAATTTTTTGGCCAGTCCTGCCGCGCCGTCGGTAATTAAAGTCATTAGTCCGGACATGTGCTCTACTTTACCGCGGATATAATTTATCGCTTCGGTTAACGCCTGCAGACGCACACGAAATTCTTCTACGATTTGGTTGGTGTTGCGCAGTAGACGCATGACATAATAAAATACCCAGCACAAAAATACGGTTGTCCACAAAACGCAAAAAGAAATCACGAGATACAAAATGTCTTTGGATGTTTCTAACATATTTTTTCCTCCTTTAAAAATTAGTTGTCATCCTAAATTTATTTCAGGATCCCTTGTGATACCGAGAGATGCTGAAACAAGTTCAGCATGACATGTGAGTATTATACCACAAAAATCAAGTGGTGGCGAACGTCAAGCTGGGGATATTTATTTTTAAACAAAAAATCAATCAAGTTATGATCGATTTTTCGCCTCGTTTGTGCACAAGTTGAGATGCCACTTTAGAAAGTGTGTGGCGCACTTTGCCGGTCTATTCGCCGACCGACGAGGCAGAACTTCAGAGGATGGAGATCGACACGGACGTGCCGGAATCGTTGACGTGGAGCTGTTGGGCGGCAGAACCACCCATGACGGCAATCTCGAGGAACCGCTCGTGGCCAAAGCCAGAGCTACCTTCATAGATGCCGAGCTCGCCGGCGGGGATCTGCGTCAGCCGATTATAGCATCCGATCTGGTACGTCTGGCCAGCGATTGAGACAGACGCCACCGCGCCGACTTGAAAACCGAGCAGATCGCTCCTCCGCACAGTGAGCTTCAAGTTGGTGGGCACACCCGCGATCTGGTCAATCAGCCAGACACCATCTTCCACCGCCGGGAAGTGGTTGTGCTCCACGCTCAAGTGGCTCAGATCACGACCAGCAACGATCTGGTGCGCCAGGCGTGGAATCACCTCCAAACCACGAAAGTTGAAAGTGCCGCGACCGACCTCAGGGTAGGTGTTCACCATGAAACTATCGGCATCAACCTCCGCGACAGAGAGACCCGGAAACATCTTCTTGACCAGGCCAAGCGTCCCGGCGGTCACGACGATACCAACCTGGGCGATCTTGCCAAAAACGATCGCGCTACCGTTGGTCCCGCGATGATCCTTGCGAGGTGCCGAATTGCACACCACGATTCCAGGACCACCAGACATCGCATCTACCGCATCAACGATGTTGCCGGAGGCCTCGACCGCGGAGGATGACAAAATCCTCGCAATCGTAGCACCGGGAAAAAGAGTTGCGAAGCGCAAAACCATACGCTCCATGGCCTGACCGCCACAGTCGCTCACGATACAAATCGGAAACCCCATGTTCAAACTCTCCTCTTAAAGTGTAAGTTGCCAACAGCGATCGCGCCCAACCCACCATGGGTAAGGCGCGAGTGGCTGTCAACAACCATTTTAAAGAACAATAAAAAAAATCTTACCCAAGGATAAGAAATCTAATTTTCTTCCGGCAGTGCCGGAAGACATATCTTTCCCCTAATGGGTTTGGAATTACCACCTTAACCGAAGTTAGGTTGGTAGAGAGTCAACGGGCCAATTCCCTCGTCTCTTCTTGATAAATAGTTTATGATAATGAACTACTGATAGAATATCACTGATTACATCACGTGTCAATAGCGGCCTGTGGAAAAAAAGAAACATCGCCACCACAGTAGCGTTTTATCAGAGTACACACCTCTTTGGCCATTTCCGCTACATATTCAAACGACGTATTAGCATTACCCTCAACAATGATAAATATATCTTGGGCGCTGGTCGTAATTTTTGTTGGTTCCACTTGGAGAACCTCGAGCCGACAAATAACATTGTTGCCATCGTCAACATAACAATACTCACCCGGAAAAACAGCAACTTGATTGTCCGCGCCGAGTGGAATAAAAATTTCATCCCCTTTGGTAAGGCAAAGTTTTACATTGCCTTGTATTTTATCAACATCATGCGCCCCTAATGCTAACCCACTTTTTAATGAAACTAAATTATATATATCAACAACAGTATTAATGTGTGGAAATCGCGATCGCTCCAAAAATAAACGTCGTAATCCCTCTGGCGAGGCGACATAATCACGGTTGCTTCTGCCAACTTTAGTATGAAGATCCCGAAAACCTTGTAATATCGGATCATCTTTGTAATTTTTACCAGTTAATTTCTTCTTTATATTCTCTAATTCTTCATTCTTATAAATTTCAAAATCTTGATTAATTTCAGAATTATTTACTCCGATAATTCGAGCTGTAATAACTTTTACGCCCAAATTTAATACTTCTTTTGTAACATTAAAACCCAACGGCTTGACCATACACAAATTATTAAATACTAAGGGATTCCTCCGCTCGCTACACTCGGTCGGAATGACAAACAATTACCCCCGCATCTCCGCCCCAAAATTTTCAACTAACATTTTTGTCGCCTTATCCATCACCACATCCACTTCTTTGGACTCCAAAGTCCGCTCGGAATTTAAAAGTGTTAAACGATAGGCCATACTTTTTTTGCCTGCGCCCAAATTCTTGCCAGTATATACATCAAACAATTCTACGCCTTTCACAAGCGGATCAATTCCAGCAAGCGCTTTCTCAACTTCCACATGAACAATTTTTGTATACACGACAAAAGCAACATCGCGTTTTACTTCTGGATACAGTGACAACGGTTTAAAAATGCGGGCCTCCCTCTGTTTATCGGCCAAAATATTTAGGTTAAAACCACACACACCCACCCGGTAAGGAAAATTAAAATTAGCGGCAACTTTCGGATGCAGCTCCCACACTCGTCCGACTAAACTATCGCCGGCATAAATCCAAGCAGTCCGCCCCGGATGTTGATAAGGCGCCATCGAAAGAGTTTCTCCTGGCACAAATTTGACTGTAACACCAAGCTCGCGAGTGATAATCTCGGCGACTCGTCGCGCTTCCCAAAAAGGAGTGTCATTCTTTTTTTCTACGTTAACTGCGCCCAACCAGGTATCTTGACGGGGCAATAATTCATCACCGTTGCTGTCTGCGCGTGGCCCGGCTTCTTCAGGTTGAAATATTTTGCCAATTTCAAATAATTTTATTACTTCAGCCGAATTGATATTTCTTTCAAGATTTTCCATTAAATTTAAAAGCAGATTTCTCCGCAAAAATGGTTTCTCTTTGGAAATCGGATTGTCCAGCTCTAAATAGTTTGCCACGTTATCTCCGGAACGAACAATTTGCTCCGCACTCACGAACGAATAATTATACATTTCCGAATAACCCAACTCGCGCACCAAAACATCTTTTACCGTGCGCTGTAATTTTTGCACCGGTGTTAAACTAGCCGGAGTAATCGGGAATGTTGGTAACGTGCCGGGAATATTGCTAAAACCGTAAATCCGCCCCACTTCTTCCACAATATCTTCGGCAATGGCAATATCTTTGGTCGCGCGCCAAGTGGGAATTTTGACTGACAATTCGTCTTTTTTTTCAGTAACGACAAACCCCAATTTTTCTAAAATTTCTTTAATTCTTTTGGGCGGAATAACCACGCCTAATTTTTTTTCAAAAATATTTTTCGGCATTAAGAGCGGTCCGGTGAATAGAGAAAAATGTTTTTCATCAATAACCTTGCTCGCTACCGACGCGCCCGGACAAATTTCCAAAGTCATGGCCACGGCTTTTTGCAACGCGATTTCGCACAAATTAGGATCCAAGGATTTTTCAAACCGTTGCGCGCTGTCCGAACGCAAATTTAAACGCGTGGAGGTCTTACGCACACTCACCGGATTAAAATTAGCTGATTCAAAAATAATAGTTTCCGTCGCGTCGGTTACTCCGCTATTCAAAGCGCCCATCACGCCGGCAATAGCAATCGGACGCTCGGCAGTGGCGATTACCAAATCATTTTCAGTTAATTTGTATTCTTTTTTGTCTAAAGCGACGATGGTTTCACCGGATTTTGCAAGACGGACAGAGATCCCGACTTTCGTTGGGATGACAGCAATACGCGAAGCGTCAAAGGCGTGCATCGGTTGCCCCAAATCCAACATGACATAATTGGTAATATCCACGATATTATTGATGGGGTTAATTCCCACCGTCAACAATCGGCTCTGCAGCCAATCAGGCGACGGCGCTACTTTTATACCGGCGAGCGCAACCGCCAAATAACGCGGACACAATTTAGTATCTTCCACTTTTACCGACAGAGAAACACTTTTGCCCGGCTTAATTTTCCCTAATTTCAATTCTTTCAATTGACGACTAAACAAAGCGGCCGCCTCGCGCGCCAAACCCAAGTGCCCCCATAAATCCGGACGGTGCGAAAGCGACTTGTTGTCAATTTCTAAAACTGCGTCGTTTAATTTCAGAGCAGTTTTCAAATGCGTTCCCACTTTTAATTTCAAAAAAGTCAAATCTAAAATTTCTTTTTCGTCTTTCAGCGGGAATTTTTCGCCCAAACCAATTTCAGTAGAAGCGCAAATCATGCCATATGATTTTTCGCCCCGAATAGTCGCTTCGGTTAATTCCACCAAATCCCCTTCCCCATGCCAGCGCACTTTCGCACCGATCGGCGCAAACGCCACGAGCATTCCTTCGGCAACATTGGATCCACCACACACTACCTGAACCAATTCACCACCGGCATCAACTTTACAAACTTTTAATTTATCAGCATTGGGGTGTTTCTCAGCCGACACCACTTTGCCCACGACAATATTTTCCAAATTCTCACCTTCGCTCACAATTTTTTCAACTTCAACCACTGCCAATTTAAATTTATCGCCTAATTCCGCCGGAGTTAACCCGGCCGGTAAATCACAATGCTCTTTGAGCCAATTATAGGAAATTAACATAGTTTTTTTATTTGTCATTGCGAGGAGCCGTAGCGACGCGGCAATCCCAACGTTAGATTGCTTCACTTCGTTCGCAATGACAATAATTAGCTAAAATTGATTAACAAATCTTAAATCCCCGGCTTTTAAAACCCTAATTTCATCAATGCCATATTTTAACATTGTCAAACGATCCAAACCGCAACCAAAAGCAAAACCGCTATAAATTTTGGGGTCAATGCCACCCTCGCGCAAAACATTCGGGTGAATCATACCGGCGCCTAAAATTTCGAGCCATCCTGATTTTTTACACACTCGGCAACCTTGGCCCGCGCACAAAAAACAGGTAACTTCGCCATTAACGCCCGGCTCCACAAACGGATAAAATTTTGGTCGCAAACGGACCTGCGTGTTAGCACCATACAAATGCCGTGCCATCGCTTCCAATACACCCTTCAAATGTGAAAAATTAATATTTTTGTCCACGACAATTCCCTCCAATTGATACAACGTGTGCTCATGACGCGCGTCGGTCGCTTCGTTGCGAAAACATTTTCCCGGCACAATCCCGCGTAGGGGCGCGCCATATTTTTGCATCGCCCGCACTTGTACCGGCGAGGTGTGGGTGCGCATCACCCAGCCCGAATGATTTTTTATATAAAAAGTATCTTGCATATCACGCGCCGGATGCTCAGGTGGAACATTCACGGCGGTAAAATTATAATAATCACTTTCCAATTCTGGCCCATCCAACACCACAAAACCCATGGACAAAAACAAATCTTCCAAATCAGTTTGCACGAGGGTGCTCGGGTGATAATGCCCCTGCTCCACCGGTGGTAAATACGATTGGGTAATATCCAATTTTTCAGCCGACAATGCCTCGGACTGACTCACACCCGCCAGTTCATTGCGTTTAGTGGCCAACGCCTCCGCTACCGCTGTTTTGACCTCATTGGCAACCGCCCCGGCCTCACGTTTAGCATCTACCGCCAATTCTTTCAACCCTTTCATTAAATTAGTAATTTCACCGGACTTCCGCCCCAAAAATCTATTTTCCAATTCTTCCAAATTCAAAACATCCGCGGCCGCGTTTATTGCGGTCAGCGCTTCATCTTTTAATTTTTTTAGGTCTGCTAACATAATTTTATGAAATTACCGGCTTCTGAAAGAAATTGATAAATTTGTGTCCAACGCTTTTGCCACTTTTCCTAAAAAAAATACTGTGGGATTGTATTGGCCTGATTCTAAACGAGCAATCGCCGATTGTTTAGTGCCGACTTTTTTGGCCAAGGCGGTTTGAGTTAATCCTTTCTTTGCCCTACTCTCAATCAACATGCGCGCCAATTCAAATTCAGGCCCCAAATCTTCGTAGGCCTTGCGGATTTCTTTGTTTTTTAATAAACGATTTTTTATTTGACTAAATGATTTCATAAGTATAAGTAAATTACTACATAGTCATTATAACATATATGTTATAACTTGTCAACCATCATCAACTTCTGATTTACTAATTTTAATTCTTTTTCTGGTATTCTATCTGATTTCTTAACAAAACCGTGCAATAACACAATTTCATTATCTTTATAAATATAAAATATTCTAACCTCTTGTTTGCCTCGGATTCTCAATTCAAATAAACGTACACTAATTTTCTTGCTATGCGGCATCCCCAACTTATATCCAAAGTGTTCCAGCAGTTCGATAGCTCGCACTACTTTAGCAATGGTTGATTTTTCTAAATCATCTACAAAATTTTCTAGTGTTTGATCAAAAAATTTTACCTCCATAATATTATTGACCAAATAAATCTTAAAAAATCCTCTCCACCAAACCCACCACCTTCGCCCCTAATCCACTCAAATCCCGCGCGGTAACGACCACAAATAATAACAATAATAATCCATAACCAATACTATGCGACAACTGCTCCCATTTGGGATTAACCGGACTGCCTTTTAATTTTCCAATTACCAAAAATAATAATCGTCCACCGTCTAACGCTGGAAATGGCAAAACATTAAATATCGCCAAGTTCAAAGACAGCAAAGCGGTGAATTGAATTAAATACGACCAGCCCATGCGCGCGGCCTTACCACTCATCACCGCAATCCCGACCGGACCAGAAACACTTTCGCCCACGCCCGTGCCGGCAAAAATTCCCGCGATTAAATTATAAAACGCCACAACAATCGCTTTCAAATAAACAAAGGTATCTATAAATCCATGATACAACGCCTGGAACACATTGTATTTTACCGTGCCAATTTCGGCCACAGCCACGCCAAACCCCGCTTTGCCGGTATCTTGATATATGGTAGGACGAATATTTTTGGTAATCATCTCCGACCCGCGCGCCACCGTTACCGCTATTTCACCAGCGCTATGCGTGTTAGTATAATTTTGCAAATCTTTCAAACGCGGATAATCCAATTCGCCCACCTTCACAAACACATCGCCACTTTGGAGCCCCGCTTCCGCCGCCGGACGACCGGCCATCACTTGTAAAATTTCCGTGCGCCGATTGGTTACGGCCGGGCCTTCAATATTATCCACGGCCTGGGGCGCGCCGATTAGATAGCCGACACTTAACAATATCATCGCGACAATCACATTCATAATTACGCCGGCTGAAATCGTTAAAACTTTTTTATAAAATTTCTGTCCGCCAAATCCATCCGGACTGACATCGGCATTTTCGTTCTCACCTTTAATTTGCACAAACCCACCCACCGGCAACCAATTTAAAGAATAAATTGTCGCTGGCGCGGTCTCGCGGTCAAAATTACCATTTACAAATTTCCATTTTTTGGTAATCGGATCCCGATACCACCCACAAGCGCGCGGGGGCAAACCAAACCCAAATTCAAAAACTTTCATCCCGCTTTTTTTGGCCACGATAAAATGCCCAAATTCGTGCGACAACACTAAAACCGCTAAAACTGCGATAAAAATAAATAAAGTGAACATGGTAAAATGTTATTGATAAAACTTGGAATATATTATATAATAGATTGGTAAAAAAGTAAACTTAACAACTATGACTAATGGTGAACACGACTTACGACACGGACAAAATCCCGAAGAAAACGCGACGGAGATTTTGGCGCGTGAAAATTTGTTATTATCACTTGGCTTTAGCCAAGATTGGATAAATAAATTAAAAGTTGATAATCCGACTTTGTGTAGTGAAGAAATAATAAATTCTAAAATTCAAGGACTAACTAAACGCGGATTTAGTAATCCAAAAAAGATGATTGAGAGTTTGCCGGCGATTTTGAGTTATGCGTTTGAGAATATAGATCGTAAATTGGCCGGTTTGACGGAACGCGGATTTAGTAATCCAAAAAAAATGATTGAAAGTTCGCCGGCGATTTTGAGTT
>MFQZ01000010.1:0-104943 GCA_001784435.1 Candidatus Magasanikbacteria bacterium RIFOXYC2_FULL_42_28 | reverse complement strand
GTTTGCCGGCGATTTTGGGTTTGGCGTTTGAGAATATAGATGATAAATTGGCCGGTTTGACGGAACGCGGATTTAGTAATCCAAAAAAAATGATTGAAAGTTCGCCGACGATTTTGGGTTTGGCGTTTGAGAATATAGATCGAAAATTAAAAATGCTGGAAAAAATTATTAAACTATACGACTTAACATTATCAGCTCCGGAATTAATGGAACAGATACCTTTTCTTTTCAGTTCAAAAATAGATAAATTGTGGACCATTGCCAGAATTTGTAAAAAGTATCTAACACAACCAAGTGATATAGATGCTAAACTAATTCAAAAAATGTTGTCATTTAATCTGGAAGATGTTATGCTTGCCCTGCAAACGACTCCGTCTCCGACCAATATGGATGAACTAACAGAAAAAGTTAAACAGAACAAAAAACAAAAAATACCCAAACCGGAAAAGAAAAAACAAATCCACGAAAACGCGACCGCGACTGATCCGAAAATTTATCACCGCTATCAACGTGGGTATCCGATGGCCAATAAAGATAGTGAGATTGCCACGCCCCTTCGGGGCTCGCAATGACAGTTTCGTAATTGAAAAAAATTAGTTTTTTATTCACTAACATACATATATGATGTATTTGTGGTTAATACCGCTCGCGGTATTGGTGTGGCTTGTATTTATGTACAACGGCTTGGTACGCGCGAAAAATCGCGTGGATGAGGCATATTCGGACATTGATGTCCAATTAAAACGCCGCTATGATTTGATTCCGAATTTAATGGAAACAGTCAAAGGATACATGACGCACGAAAAAAATACGATGGTAAAACTAACCGAAGCCCGCACGGCGGCGATGGCCGTGCACGACAACAAAAACGCGACACTGGCCGAAAGGGAAAAAGCCGAAAATACTTTGGCCGGAAATTTGAAAACTTTATTCGCTGTTACCGAAAATTATCCGGATCTAAAAGCCAGTCAAAATTTCTTGCAACTGCAAGATGAATTGTCCGACACCGAAAATAAAATCCAAGCCAGCCGAAGATTTTACAATGGCAATGTCCGCGACTTCAACATCCAAATTCAGGTCTTCCCCACTAATCTGTTCGCCGGTATGATGAAATTTATTAAGTATGAATTTTTCGCGGCGACAGAAGGTGAGAAACAAAATGTGCAGGTGAAATTTTAAAAAACTTTTATTTACACTCCACCACTGGGGTGAGATAGGTAAAAATAATATTATGAGATCAAAAGAAACACAAACGATACCACAACAAAATGAACAAGTTGGTGATAAGAAGAAAAAAATTAAACCTGAGGTAACAGTTATTCCTAGGCAGGATCTAGAAGACCTAGATACCTCCGGATACGCAACCGGTCCACGGGTCGGAAAAGTATTAACTGAAAGAGACGGCCGAGTTAAGCCCAAACCAACTGCCGAATAAAGACATTAAATATATAATAGTAATGTTGCCATATTATTATCAGTGATATTAATTTATGTATTCCGAAATCGCCTCTAACAAACGCAAATCCGTTTTGCTTGTCATAATTTTTATCGCCATCATCATCGGCCTCGGTTTTGTGTTTGATAGTTTGTATGGCGTGGGAAATTATAGTGGCGTTAGTTTGGCGATTATTTTTTCACTCCTCATGACTTCGGTTTCATATTTCCACGGCGATAAAATCGCGCTGGCGACTTCGGGAGCAAAACAAATCGTTCAAACTGATAATCCGTATTTATATCGGCTCGTGGAAAATTTATGTATTACCGTAGGCACAAGTGTACCAAAAGTGTACATCATTACTGACCCGGCCATTAACGCCTTTGCCACCGGCCGCGACCCGGCACACGCCTCTATCGCCGTAACGACCGGCGCGATTGAAAAATTAACTAACGAAGAATTGGAAGGTGTGCTCGCCCACGAATTATCACACGTCAAAAATTACGATATTCGATTTATGATGCTAGTGGCCGTGCTCGTCGGCGCTATCGCCATTTTATCAAATATCATGTTACGTTCACGGATATTTCGCGGTCGCGACAATGATAATCGTGGCGGACAATTAGGCGGAATTTTAATGATTGCCGGCATTGTGCTGGCCATTTTATCCCCCATTATCGCCGAAATTATCAAACTGGCAATTTCCCGCAAACGCGAATACTTGGCCGACGCGTCCGGCGCCCTACTCACCCGCTTCCCCGACGGCTTAGCAAACGCACTGGAAAAAATCGCAAACGAAGCGCAACCAATGGCAAATGCCTCCCAAGCAACAGCGCATTTATTTATCGCCAACCCCTTCGGCTCAGGCAAAAAATTCTCCAACCTGTTTTCAACTCACCCGCCAGTTGAAGAACGAATTAAAAGATTGCGCGAGATGGGAAAGTAAACAAATATAAATTAAACAAAAAAAACTGCCGGCTAAACACCGACAGTTTTTAATTTTTTTATAACCACCCCAAAGTCCCAGTCAAACTCGCTACTTCTTTCCGATTTAATTTATCCCCAATCTCCGGATATTTTTCTAACTCATCCGCCAAAATATTTTTCATTCTGATTACTTCTTGTTCTGTATCCGCTTCAAACCGTAAAGTTAAATACGGTGAGGTATTGGAAGCCCGCACCAGAGCCCAAGAATCAACGGTAAACTGCACGCGCGCGCCATCAATCATACTAACAGTAAAATGTTTAGATAATTCAGCTACAATTTTATTTATCACTTCAAATTTTATCTCATCTTCAATCGGCATTTTAATTTCCGGCGTCCGCACCGGACGAGGCAAACCACCAATTAATTCCGAGGCCTTACACCCTAATTTATCAACTAACTCCAAAAATCGCGCTGCCGCCCACAGTCCATCATCAATTTTAAAATAATCTTCCACACTATAAAAATGTCCAGACACTTCCCCTCCCAAAATTACATCCAAATTTTTCCGCATGGTTTCTTTAATCGGCGCGTGACCGGTGCGATGCATCAGCGGGACACCGCCATATTCTTTAATATATTTATCCAATAAACCCGTGCCTTTTATATCATAAAGAATGGTCTTGCCCGGGTGGCGACCCAATACATCTTTGGCCATCACAATCAATAAATCATCAGACGAAATTATTTCACCTTTTTCATCAATAAAACCAACACGATCACCATCAGCATCAAACGCAATTCCAGCGTCAGCGTGATTATCTAACACTGCCTTGCATAAATCTTTCAAATTCTGCGGTGGTTCTGGATCAGGAACATGGTTTGGATAGGTTGTATCTATATCAATATACAATCCGATAACTTCACAACCCAATTTTTGCAAATAATTTACCGCGAACAATCCGGCACAACCATTACCACAATCAACTACTATTTTCATTTTTTTATTTAATTTAATGTGTGAATAAATATAATCAAAATACACATCGATTAAATTTGTTTGTTTTTCTAATACCCCCAACGTCTTACCAACAACAAAATCTTCTTTTATAATCATTTCTCGCAAACTCTGCAATTCAGCCCCGTACAATGGCCAGTTATCTTTTTTCATCATCTTAAAACCATTGTAAAAATAAATATTATGACTGCCGGTAATGTTGATACCGCCGTCAGTTTTTAAATATGCATTTAAAAAATATACCATCGGAGTCAAAACTACTCCCAAATCTATGACTGAAATTCCAGTAGAAATGATACCAGCGACTAACGCATCTTTTAATTCCTTGCCAAATGGTCTTTCTTCGTTGCCAACCACTACTTTTGTGCCACCGTTTCTGCTAATTATCGTCCCATAACCCTTGCCAATAGCAGTGGCTGCTTCCAAATCCAAAGTAACACCGGGAAATTTCCCATACCATTTTTCATACTCCGCCACGATTTTTTTATCAAATTTATCCCCGGCCACACCGCGGATATCGTAGTCCCTGAATATCGTTGATTTTATCTGCATAAATGAATATTAGATTTTCTTGTAATTTAAGTGAATATACTATATAATATGTAGAAGGAAAAAGCAAATTTGACTTACTTAATTATGAATATAATTGATCGCTTTTCTAGCCACCTAAAAGATGTCCTATCGCGCGCCTTGCGTTTAGCCGCGGAATTAAATAACCCGGCCGTAGAGCCGGCGCATTTGTTATACGCGCTTTTTAACCAAAAGGGATCCTTGGCAGCCGAAATTTTGAACCGTTTAAAAGTAACGCCCAAGGCCTTAGAAGACGCGCTTTTGGAATTGCCGATTATAAAAACACCCAAAACCGGACTGGGACAAACCGCTGAAGCGGTTTTAACGCCATTTTCACCGGCAGCTCGGGTAATTTTGGAAAATGCTTTGTTACTTGCCGAAGATCATAGTCATAATTATGTTGGCACTGAACATTTGCTCGCGGCCACAATTGAAACCAAAAATTCCGCGCTATTGAAAATTTTTCAAGAATGTAAAATTTCTCAAGAAGAAGCGACCAAGCAAGTACACAACACTTTGGACAATGCCTCGCAATTTCCGCGCATTAACGAAATGATGGATACGATTGATAAAATTCAGGATAATTTAAATGATTTGGGTGATGTTGCTCCCACCTCACCCTCGCCCTCTCCTCGGGCAGGAGAGGGAAAATCGACGCGAACGAAAAAAAATACACGACGCGACACGGCGTTGGATTTTTTCGCGATAAATTTAACGGACGCGAATTGGCAGAAAAATTTAGACCCGGTAATTGGTCGTGAAAACGAAATTGAACGCTTGATCCAAATTTTATGTCGTCGGACAAAAAATAATCCGGTATTACTTGGCGACCCAGGTGTGGGAAAAAGCGCGATTGTGGAAGGACTGGCCAAACGCATATTCCAAAACAAAGTGCCGCAATTAATGCGCTCTAAAAAAATCTATGCGCTGGATATGGGGCTACTCATTGCCGGCACGATGTACCGCGGTGAATTTGAAAGCCGGCTAAAACAAGTAATTGACGAAGTGGCGGAAAATCCCGACATTATTTTATTCATTGACGAACTGCACAACATTGTCGGCGCCGGATCAAACAGTGGCACAATGGACGCGGCCAATTTACTTAAACCGGCGTTGGCACGCGGACAAATTCACTGTATTGGCGCCACCACCACGGCCGAATTTAAAAAACATATTGAAAATGATGCCGCTTTGGAACGCCGATTTCAACCGATAAATGTGAAAGAACCATCGCCGGAAGACACTATTAAAATTTTACAAGGACTAAAAGAGAATTACGAAAATTATCATCGCGTGGTCATCGAAGATGACGCTATCAAAACCGCGGTGGAATTATCGGTAAAATATATCAGTAATAAATTTTTGCCGGATAAAGCGATTGATTTGTTGGACGAAACCTCCGCCGCCATAAAATTGCGCGGGAAATTAACACCGGCCGAAAATAAACTAACCCGTTTGCGCTGTCAGTTGGAAATGGTTATCGCCGACAAAGAAGAAGCGGCGCGCGCGGATAAATTTGACGCGGCGGTGGAATTAAAAAAAGAAGAAGTGTTAATAACAAATGAAATTATTAAATTGGAAGAATCGGAAAAAAAGAAAAAAATAAAACCGGTCGGCACAGTGACGGCTGTTGATATCGCCGCCCAAGTCGCGCGCGTTATTGGTGCTAAACCGGCGGAATTACTTTCGGACAAAAATCAATTAATAAATCTCGCGAAAAAATTAAAAGAAAAAATTATTGGGCAAGAGAATGTTATTGAGCGCATCTCAAACACAGTCGCGCGCGCCCAATTAGGATTATCACACCCCAATCGCCCACTGGCCTCGTTTTTGTTCGTCGGACAATCTGGCGTTGGCAAAACCGAAACCGCCAAGGCACTCGCGCGCGCGCTTTACGCGGACAAAGACGCGCTCATTGAATTAAACATGAGCGAATTTAACGAAGCGTTTGGCGTCTCCAAATTGCTCGGCTCCCCGGCCGGATATATTGGCTACAAAGACAGCAACCAATTCACCGATCGCGTCAAAATGAACCAATATTGCGTGGTTTTATTTGATGAAATTGACAAAGCCCACTCGGATGTTACCAAGTTATTGCTCCAAATTTTAGAGAATGGGGAAATTAACGACTCCACGGGGAAGAAAATTTCCTTAAAACATGCTATAATAATACTAACGACCACGGTCGGCGCCGAAGAGATGAATCGATCCGGTTTTGGATTTGGTGAAAAAGCCACTGCCCAAGCCAATGCCGAAAAAGAAGTAAAAGAAAAATTGAAAAAACAATTTTCACCGGAAATAATAAATCGACTGGATGAAATCTGTGTGTTTAAAACATTGACCACAACTGATTTTGCCAAAATTGCGGAACTGGAAATAAATGAATTAAACGAACGCCTAACCCCCCACAACACGCGTGTGATAGTAAACGATGAAATGTTAAATAAATTATCCACTCGGGTTGACCCGAAAGACGGCGCGCGTCAAATGCGCCGACAGTTGCGCGGTGAGGTGGAGAAATTGTTGGCGGAGATAATTTTAGAAAGCAAAGTTAAAAAAAATTACCAATTGATTTTGAATGAGGAACGATTGGCTTTAAAATAAATTATGGCTGACGAACAAACGGATAATACAAATGAACCAGATTCTCATGAAATAAGCGGGGGGGCGCCATCAAAATCTCAAGACGAGCCAACCGGCGACGCGGATTTCAAGATCGCCAGCGATAGTTTCAAAAACATAAAAACTGGCGACGCAGTCGTACAAAACGGCGAATCATCAAAGGACAAACCAAAGATTAAACAAGTTGACGATAAACTCGTAATCAAAGTGCCCATCCCAATGGGCCAAGAGCAGACAGAAAAAATTATAATGGAAGAACCGGAAGACGAAAATACGGAACAACCAACCGCTGAATCCACAAACCCTGAACCAGAAATGGCTCCGGAGCAAACGGAAGAACCGCCAATAGCAGGACCAAACAACACGCTCACTCCACAACCAAAGAAAACGCAACCAACGGAACCGCGACTACCCACGAGTGTCGACAACGCTCCGCAAACCGAAGAAAAAAATGAACCCGAGGAGGTGGTGGGCGCTGAAACACCCGCACAAAAAAAACAACCACAACAAACAGAAGCCGGACAGAGAACACAATCACGGCCAAGCGTGGCCAAGCCGAACAGAGAGCACCAGCCGACAAAAGGAACTCCCAACGAACGGCCGAAAAAGTCGCGACAAGAACCGGTACAAGATAGAACAGAAAATAAAAATCCGCAACAACCAAAAATCGAACCAAATCAAAAACAAGCCGAGAATAAAAAACAACCTTCAGAGAACGAAACGGTCAATAAACCGAAGCAGGAGAAAAATTGTCCCAACTGCGGAGCAAAATTAAACCCAGACGGGAGTTGCGGCCATTGTGGTAGCCAGCCGCAAAAAAAAGGAGGTGGTATAAAAAATTGTCCTAATTGTGGCGCGACTCTAAACCCGGATGGAAGTTGCGGTTATTGCGGTAAGAAAGCTGAACAAAGCACCCAGTCGCCCCAAACGACAACACCGGAACAACAAAAAGAAGCGGCGGGCGACATGCAAAATGAAAAACAAAAAAAGGGCCCGGGGCAACGTCTGGGCGACACCGGTCGCGCCATAAAAAACGCACCCGGCAACGCGGCACGCGGTATTGGCAATGCGGCCAAAGGTGTAGGAAATGCCATCCGCAATCCCAAAAAAACATTGAAAAATGTAGCCAAAAAAACCGCTCGCAATGCGGCCGCCAATATGCGTGGCCTGACCATAGCCCGTAATAAATTAAGACGTGAAGCCAAAAAAATGGAAAAGGAGCTATCTGCCTTGAACGATAAAACTCCTGGTTCCAAAAATTCCTGGGAAATGAAAATTATAAAATTCTTTTTCCCTGGAATATACGCCAAAATTACAGGTGTGACTAATATTCCCGGAAACGCCAAGTTAGAAATAATCATTAAGATACTCCAAGCAAAAGTCGTCAGATTAGAGTCAGCTAAACGCGCCTTACAGGCGGCCGAAGGCATATCTGCGTCTTATGACGCGATAATGACAACTTGGGGAATAATTTCAACCGGTCTGGGATTATTTATCGTGCCGGGAGTAATCGCCATATTATTTTCACCGATTATATTTATCTGTTTAATGACATTTTACTGGACAACGACAAAAGGAATCACGACTGGCGCTATTGATAAAGTCGTCAAACAAGTTGACGGCCAACTGAAACCTCTTAAAGAAAAATTAGAAATCACCAAGAAAAAATTGGGACTTCGTCGTGGCATCTCTCAAAAATATCAAGAAATTTCTCAAACTGACCATTTATCTATAGCACGCGATAAGCAAAATCAGCAACAGGAATCTCAAGAACGACAGTCAGAACAGCAGCCACCAGATCAAAACCAACCACAAAATAACCCTTTACCAAACGATGACCCCTACAATAACCATACGAATTAAAAATATTTTTTAAATTCAACTTTTAACTTAGCATCCTATGTCCCCAACCTTAAAACGCGCCCTCCTTATCGCCGGCCTCATCATCGTGGTCGCGCTCATTGGTTTTGGCTTATACAAAATGTTCCAAAAAACCACCGGCATCGGCACTACCCGTCCGGGGGTAACGCCAACCGAACCCGGCCAACTGCCCACCGCCGGAGAAAGACCGGTAACCGGCACTGTGGCCACGTCCCCCGGAACTTTACCTGCCGGCCAAACGGTCACTCTACCTCCGCAAACACTCCCACCATCATACTACCAACCAAAACCGGTGCAAACCATTGTGGATAACTATGCTTCTTACGCCTCTTTGGATAAAAACGGTAGTTTGCGCTATTACGACGCCGGCGAAGGTAAATTTTATCGTGTTTTGCCCAATGGAGAAATCAAAGAACTGTCCGGCCAAGTATTTTATAACGTCCAAAATGTCACCTGGGCGCCCAGTAATAATAAAGCGATTTTAGAATATCCGGACGGCAATAAAACTTTATATAATTTTGAAATGCAAAAACAATACGCCGTTCCCCAACATTGGGATGACTTTACCTTTTCGCCCGACTCGCGCCAATACGGCGCCAAATCACTCGGCCTATCACCGGAGAATCGCTGGCTGGTAATTTCCAATGATGACGGCACCGGCAGTAAGCTGATCGCCGCCTTGGGCGAAAATGAAAAAAAAGTAACTATGAACTGGTCGCCGTCGCGCCAAGTAATCGCGTTTTCTCAAACCGGCGAACCATTGGGCGCCGAACGTCATGAAGTATTATTTTTGGGATTAAATAACGAGAATTTTAAATCAACGATTGTGGAAGGCAATGATTTTAGACCAAACTGGTCCCCCACCGGTAAAAAATTATTATACAGCGTGTATAGCGCCCGCACCGATTACAAACCGGAATTATGGCTGGTGGATTCTTATGGCGACCAAATCGGCGACAATCGCCAAATGCTAAAATTAAACACTTGGGCGGACAAATGCGCGTTTGCCGATGACACGACGCTTTTTTGCGCCGTTCCCCGCTCCTTGCCACAAGGCGCCGGAATTCTACCGGAAGTGGCCAGTGGAATATATGATGATGTTTATAAAATTGATGTCAAAACCGGCTTAAACACGAGCATACCGATGGGTGGCGATTACCAAATCAACAGTATTTTTTACGACCAAAGCCAAAATCGCGTCATTTTTACGGCCGACAATTCCAGCGGCGTGTTTGAAGCGCAATTGTAAAAAAATTGTCATCCTGAACTCGTTTCAGGATCCCAATAATTATTAAAGAGATGCTGAAATAAATTCAGCATGACAACTAATTCAGGATGACAAATAATCATATGACCCATCTTCACAAATTTTATTTAATTCTGCTCGTCGCCGTGCTCACGGCCGGAACAATGTTATATTTTCAAATTATACGCGCCAATAATATTGATACTAAACCGACGACTTTACCTTTAGTTGATCAAAATTTTACCGAAATTCCACTCACTATTACCGATAAACCACTCGGCAACCCGGGGGCACAATTGCTTATCATTGGATTTTTTGATTTCAACGAAAAAACCGACCGTGACCAAGCCAATCTAATCGCCGACTTTGTCAAAAACAATCCCCAAGCCACCCAATTTTATATAAAAAATAACCCCGGCGAAAAATGGTTCGGCGACGACCGCACTCTTGTTCACCGCGCGCTAATCTGCGCCAGCACGCAAAAAAAATATTGGGAATTTTTAAGTGAACTGACCAATATTGAAAAAAATAATCCGGAAACGCTATCTAAAATTGCCGTTAATTTAAATCTTAATGGCGATGCTTGGCAAAACTGTTTAAACAGTGAAATAACCAAACAAACTATCGAGGCTGACTCCGCGCTCGCTAAAAATCTCGGGCTGAACGCGACCCCCGCAATTTTTGTTAACAATAAAAAATTAAATTTAGATAAAAATATTGATTTGAATGATTTGTTAAACAAACTTATTGCAATTTAAAAAATATGCGCAAAGTAACCTTTTTTTTATTATTCACGACGTTAGTGTTATTAGCGCCGGGAATAGCCGAAGCGGTAGGGACAGCGCCAATCGGAACCGAATGCACGCCGGCCGACAACAACGGTATGTGCGCTTCAGGCGATTGTGAAGAAAGCAACGTCCCTAATCCGGGAACGAGTGGCAATAGATGGTACTGCGACTGCGATTTTGATAGCGACTGCGATATTTATGGCACCCCTAAATCCGGCGACTGGGATTGCGAAGATGGCTACGCTGCCACTTATAGGTTAGATTATTGTGTTGATGAAAGTGGTGATAAAACTTCCGCGAGTGTCAAAGCGCCCATCGGCATGGACCCAAATTTTTCCGTTGAGGATTTATTAACCGTATTATTTGGCAACCGCGAGGTGCTCCAACAAAAAATTCTTTCCAGCATTGAAGATGACATTAACGACAAATTGGCCATCCGCATTCCGGGATTAAATTTTTCCAATCTTAGCGGTATGGTTGATGGCGATGGGTATATGTATATCCCCTGGCTTGGCGAATATATCAAAGCCATTTACAATTACGCGCTCGGAATTATCAGCATCGTAGCGGTAATTATGATCATTTTGCAAGGCGCGCGCATCATCACCTCGGGCGGCGGCGAGGGCAAAACAGAAGGACTTAAAAAAATCGGGCATGTGGTAATCGGCCTGGTAATCGCCTGGAGTTCTTACGCGATTTTATACACTATTAATCCGGCGTTGACGGAATTTAAGCCGTTGAAATTAATGTATGTTAGACCAATAGAATTGGACACCGAGGGTGAGCCAGACACAACACCGGCCAGCGCACAAAATCTTACTGTCATATCAGCGCCTGATTTAAATGGATGTAAATTAGAAAACTACAAAATTTTCCAAAGTAGCAACCAACTCTTTGGTACGGCTGTCGGTCAATGCCTAAGATGGGTCAAGCAAAGTTGGGCGAACGCCTGCTTAGGTAAGATACCTCAGACAATGAACGCTGTCGGCGCTTGGGATGTGGCCGTAAATTTTCAAAAAGGCGGGAAGTTTCATCCCTGTAATTTAGACGGGATTAAAAATGGTGATTTGGTGTTTATGACGAGCCGTGGCAGTAACTACATCGGACTTTGGGAAAATTTCCGCAATGGTCCAGACGGATGTACCATTGCCGATACCGCCACCACCCCACGTTATTCCAAACAATCAACGATATTAAAATATAACGGTTCTTTAAACCGAACTATCGGCATCCCGCCGGTTACTCACATTGGCGTTTATTATGACGGAAATGTTTACCACCAAATTGGACGGGTGGCCAGCGATGCTGTCAGCGACATCAAACCGCTCAAAGATGTCACGACAAAAAAACCGCTTTGGGTAGAATCCAAAGCAAAACTTGATGGCAATTTTTATCATGACGGTGCCGAATTTATCGCCGGCTATGGTTCTTGGCAATAAGCCCAACCCCCGACAAGTCGGGGGTATCTGGGTGGGCTTTTTAGACAAGGTGTCGGCTCCGCCGACAATATATTTAATTGTTTAATACCCGTCCCGACTTAGTCGGGACGAAGTATTAAACTTCTAATAATTATGCCTAAATCCGAAACAATTTTCACCTGCTCTAACTGCGGCGCCCAGTTCCAAAAATGGATTGGGCGTTGTTTGGAATGCGGGAAGTGGAGCACAGTGAGCGAATGTCAAATTTCCAATGTCAAATTTCCAAACGGCGAAGAAGTGAAACACGCGTCGGCGAAGACGACCACATTAAATGAAGTGGCGGGGAAAAATATCGCGCGGGTTACAACCAAAATAATTGAACTTGATCGAGTGTTGGGTGGCGGGCTCGTGCCGGGGAGCGTAATTTTGCTTGGGGGAGAACCGGGTATTGGCAAAAGCACTTTGGCTTTACAAATTTGCGACATTGTCGCAAATTCTATTTACCTCTCCGGCGAAGAATCTGTTGGCCAAATCAAACTGCGCGCGGAGCGTCTTAAAATCACCTCTCCCACTTTACATCTTGGCAACGACACCAACGTGGACGCGATTGTCGCGACGATTAAAGAAAAAAAACCCACGCTCGCGATAGTTGATTCCATTCAAACTGTTTCTTCCGATGATGCCGCCGGCGAAGCCGGTGGTCAAGCCCAAGTGCGCGCCTGCGCGGGAAAATTAATGGAAGCGGCCAAATCCGGACAAACTGCCATAATAATCATCGGCCAAGTGACCAAAGACGGCGCTGTGGCCGGACCAAAAACTTTAGAACATTTAGTTGATACGGTTTTGTATTTAGAAGGCGATAAATTTCATCAATACCGAATTTTACGCGCGGTAAAAAATCGTTTTGGCTCAACCGATGAAATTGGAGTTTTTTCAATGGAAGAAAACGGTTTAGAGGAAGTAAAAAATCCATCCGCCGCGTTTTTGTCCGGCCGAGGCGAACCAGTTTCCGGCACGGCTGTCACTTGCGTAATTGAAGGCAGTCGACCGGTACTGGTTGAAATTCAAGCGCTCGTCACCAAAACCAATTTCGGCTATCCGCAACGGCGCGCCAGTGGCTTTGATTTAAATCGTTTACAAGTTTTAATCGGAGTATTGGGCCGTCGCGCCGGGTTACCACTTGATGCGTATGATGTTTTTTTAAATGTTGTCGGCGGATTATCAGTTGACGAACCGGCCGCGGACTTGGCGGTAATTTTGGCCTTGGCTTCGGCCTTGCGCGATAAGACTTTACCAGATGGCTTAGCCGCGTTTGGCGAAGTGGGCCTGGGTGGCGAAGTGCGTCCGGTCACCCAAACCAAAAAACGTTTGGAAGAAATTAAAAAAATGGGATTTCAATTTGCTGTGTCCCCCACTTTTGCCGATAATCAAAAAACTTCGGACTTAAAAATAGCGATGATAAAAAATGTGCGCGAGGTGGTGGAGAAGATTGTAAAATAGTCACTCACTTGTCATCCCAATCACTTCACTGTCATCCCGAACGAATGTGAGGGATCTCCATCCCACTCACATCATCACTTCACTCGCTCTGTCATCCCGATCCGCCCGAAGCGGAGAGGGATCTCCATCCCATTCGTCAACCCAATCACTATGCGCCAACACAATTACTATGTCTACATAATGTCTGACTTTAGCAAAATAATTTACATTGGCGTAACTAATAACTTAATTCGCCGAGTGGAAGAACATAAACAAAACACGGTCGACGGATTTACTAAAAAATATAATTTACATTGTCTGGTTTATCACGAATATTTTACCGACATAAATTACGCTATTGCCAGAGAAAAAGAATTAAAAGGTTGGCGACGAGATAAAAAAATTAAATTGATTGAAAGCGTTAACCCTACTTGGAAAGATTTATATAATGATTTAATTGGCAAGTAATTATTTAGGATGGAGATTCCTCGTCGGCGCGAGCCTCGCTCGGAATGACAAATAAATTCACCTGTCATCCTGAACAAAGTGAAGGATCTCCATCCTGTTCACATCATTACTCAACAAACAAAAAAACAGACCCAAAAGGTTTGTTTTGTTTTTGAGGGGGGGGTGCCGGGGCGGAGTCCTGTTCAAGCGCGCACGTGATGCACTCGAACTGGTCTCTACGCCGCCGGCGAGAAAAAGAACGAACGGAAGGAACTACTCGCGGGGGCGACGCACGGTCGCGACCCCGGGCGGGAGGCCGACGGCGGCCGCGGCGTCAGGGGAGTCGAAAACCGCCTTGTCCACCACGAACGGCCGAGAAGAAGCGTCCGCGTGCGGGCGACCACTCACGGTCCCACGTTCCGGCTTAAACGAGCCAGGTGCAAGCAAGGCAGCTCCATCGTAGGGCTGAAACTGCCTGGTCGGATAGGCCATGGCCGTACCGACCACCGTACACGGGATGAGCTTCCTACTCATGGTCCACCTCCCACGGACGGAGCTGTCGCACCTGACCAGCCCGGAACTTTGCGTCCGGACGGCCACCCTTCTGGGCCTTGACCTCGTCGGTGTAGACAGGCATGCGCCGCGCCTCACCGCAGAGGACGCGCTGGACCGCGGCCTGGTCGGCGTGGTAAGACTTACCACCCGGCCCGATCACGATCATCGTCGCTCTCGCCATCTCTTCCTCCTCGGAAGAATTTCAACCCGTGCCTATGACAGGCAACCTGTGTCTGACTATCATCACAGACATCGGTCTTGGGTCAAAACATAAAAACTATACTACAAAAAAACCGACCAAAAGTCAAATTTTTTTGGCGGTTTATATTCTATTGGCTAAGAACTATTGGCTATGCCTGCCCGCCTTGGGCGGGAACTAACAACTACTCCCAATGAATTTTATTATCAAAATCTTTAATTTTCGCCACGACCGTCGGATAATCCGCTAAATTTTCCACTACTTTACCCGCTAAATCTCGCGCCAATTTGATTATATCACGATCGCCCAAAGTTGCCAACTTCAAATCCACGTGCCCGCTTTGCTCTACGCCATACACTTGGCCCGGACCACGTCGTTCCAAATCATATTCCGCCAATTTAAAACCATCATTATGTTTTTCAAAATATTTTAAACGATTATTAATGTCTTCGCTATTAAGTTCATCGGTGGTAAACAAAAAACAATACGACTGATGTTCGGCGCGCCCCACTCGCCCGCGAAATTGATGTAGTTGCGCCAAGCCAAATCGCTCTGCGCCTTCAATCATCATTACCGAAGCGTTGGGAATATCCACGCCAACTTCTACGACTGATGTGGAAACCAAAATATCAATTTCGTGATTCCTAAAAGCTCCCATAACCTCATCTTTACTTTTCTCGCCCTTTCCGCCAGAGGCGGACCCGCCTCGGGCGGGCATCCGTCCATGCAAATAACCAACGCGCAAATCCGGGAATATTTTTTTAGATAATTTTTCAAATTCGGATAGGACAGATTTTTTGTCTGACGGAATCGGGTAATTTATTATTTCAATGCCGAAATCTTGAACTTTCTCTTCAATGAGCGGACACACCACAAACGCCTGCCGGCCTTTTTTAATTTGTTCGCGAATAAAATCATACGCCTTTTGCCGATTGGCCGATTCCACGAGGCGCGTCATTACCAGCTTGCGCCCGGGTGGCAATTCCGTAATCGCCGATAAATCCAAATCACCATAAATAAGCAAAGCGAGCGATCGCGGAATCGGCGTGGCTGTCATACTTAAAAAATGCGCCCCTTTCGCTCGCTCTTTTAGCGTGCGCCTCTGCTCCACGCCGAAACGATGCTGTTCATCAATAACAATCAAACCTAAATTGTTAAATTTGATTTTATCGGAAAGCACAGCATGTGTCCCAACAATAATCTCCGCCAAACCATCCTTAATATTTTTTATCACCTCTCGCCGTTCACCGGCTTTCGTATCTTTTTGATATTTGATATTTGATATTTGATATTGCGAATTGGTGAGTAAGCCGATTTTATTATTTGGCAATAATTTTTTAAAAGAATTATAATGTTGCGAAGCCAAAATTTCGGTAGGGGCCAAAATCACCGCCTGAAATCCATTCAAAACCGCGTCATACGCCGCCATCGCCGCCACGACCGTCTTGCCCGACCCGACCTCGCCCGACAACAACCGATTCATCGGATGCGCCTTGGCCAAATCCTGTAAAATTTCCCAAGCCGAAACTTTTTGACTTTTTGTAAGCGCGAACGGCAAACCAACCACAAAATCTTTTATTTCTTGTTCTTTAAAATCTATTACCGGCGCTTTCTGTTTTAATTTTTTCGCGCGCGCCACGGCGCATTTTAATTGTAATAAAAATAATTCACCAAACTTCAAACGCTTAATGCTATTATCCCGCTCAATTTCGTCTTTGGGAAAATGAATACCGGCCAAAGCCGCTGGCAATGGCGTTAAATCCGCGCTTTCCATAATTTCCTCCGGCAACCACTCTTTGGCCTCACCGGCCGCCATCATGGCCTCCCGAGCCAAAACCCGCACCTGTTTTTGCGTTAAACCGGCGGTAAGGGGGTAAATTGGGGCCAAACACGCGGTTGAGGTATTCACCCCGACTGAAACTTTCTCGTAAACGGGGGCCGTCAGCTGGGCTCCCAGCATATCGCTTTTGACCTTGCCGGACAAAAACAACCATTCCCCGTTTTTCAAACTTTTGGCTAAATAGGGCTGATTAAACCACACCACGCGCAGTGATCCGCTGTCATCGGACACGAGCGCTTCGGTAATGGTTTTACGCGATTTCCAACCATGTTTATTATTGATAAATTCCAAACGCGCTTTGACCGTAACCGCCATACCCTCGCGCAAATCCTTCACTTTCACTACTTGCCGAAAATCATCATAGCGAAAAGGAAAATAAAATAACAAATCCGCCACGGTTTTTACGCCCAGTTTTTCCAAACGCTTCACGACTGTTTTGCGTACGCGGGAAAATTGCGAAATTTTTGTAGATAAATTCATAAATAAAGTATATCAAAAAACGGCCTGTTTTAAAAGCCGTTTCCACTTGTCATTCCGAACCTGTAAGGTGAGGAATCTCCATCCCGTTGGCCGTTTTGCCAATTGAGATGGAGATCCCTCGCTCCACGCTCGGGATGACAGTTAAAATTTCACTTTCTATTCCGTCGTCTTCCCATCAAAATGTTCTTCCGGCGTTTCCGGAGTCGGTTTGGTTTTGTGCACCACGCCATCACGATGTTCGGGCGGAGAATACAAAGTATATAATTTCATTTTATCGGTTGCCGAAGTGTTCACAATATTGTGCAAAGTGCCAGCCGGAATCACCACCGCCGACCCATCGGCAAGCGGATATTCCACGCCACTTAAAAACGCTCTACCGGTTCCGGTTTCCACCCGAATAAACTGATCGTGATCGTGATGTGTTTCCGCGCCAATTTCTTCGCCCGGTAAAAGCGACATCAAAACTAACTGGCAATGCGGTGCGGTATACAACACACGCCGAAAATTTTCATTTTCTTGCGTTAATTTTTCTAAATTTACGACGTATCCTTTCATATAATTTTTGTGTCCTCGCCAGGAAATCTCACGTCGTCGTTTCACTCCTCCTGTGAAAACCTTCGGGTTTTCCCAACCTTTCCTCCGCATGTGAAAACTTCCGTTTTCACCCTTTCCCGTTCGACTCCTTGCGTGCGCAATAAATCACTATCGTGATTTAATTTGTGCGCTCGCCAGGAGTCGAACCTGGATTTTCGGCTTCGCAGGCCAATGTCCTATCCATTGAACGACGAGCGCGGGGAGAGGACATTGTCCTCTTTTAACTTATATTCTAAACATCCTAGCCAACTTATCATCTGTTGGCTCTTCTTCTTGTTCCAAATCTTCTTCGATAAATTGATTTAAATAATCACGAATCGGCCGAGGGTCGTTGTCCAAAAGTGGCACCACCAAACGATGACGCATCATCTGACTGTGGCTAAAATATAAATTCTTTACGGTCGGCGGATCATAAATCATCCAAAAACTTTCCAATTCGCTAAAACGATAAAATTTCTTGCCCAAAATTATTCCGGCCTCGGTAATGGCAAACGGCACGTCAAGTGGCGCCACTAAATCGTGCATAAACAGAATTATCGCGAACAGCGCGATTAAAAGCGCGAATAAATAATTGGCGCTGATAATGGCAAAAGCCAGCATCACCGCGCCGATTATTCCCATCACTATATACCAACGCCGATTGCGCTCCGGCTGTTCGTATTCTTTTACCGACCACTCGTAAACAATCTCGCCCGTATTGACTTCTTCACGAAGGATGTCTTGGGGCATACGTTTAAAATTTAAAAAATAAAAATTGTTGAGTGGATGTAACTGGGCTCGAACCAGTGACCTTTGCAATGTGAATGCAACGCTCTAACCAGCTGAGCTATACATCCGGACAGAGAGTTAAACTTTAAACAATCATATCATTAATTATAAAAAAAATCAAGTCAAGACCTTGCCCGGCACCAGAGCTTTGAGCGCGATGCCGGACTGCGGTTGATGCGAATCGACCTTGCATTTTGGCAAAAAACCTGATACAATGCTCATAATATGACCGAAGAAACCGAAAACGTCAATTGGCTAAATTCGGAACAATTTGAACCGGAAAACCCGCCTCCAAAAAAACACTGGGGGTGGCTATTTTTTATTATCTTGATTGTGGTATTTTTGTCCAGTTGTGGCGTCAGAAAATTAACTTTGGCCGCTTGGCCCAATGACCCTGGCAGTTACGATCCTCTCACTTTAAAACCAAAAAATATTGGATTTTTAGCCAGTGTCAAAAATTTTGTATTCCATTCTGACAATATTTTAAAAGGCCAAGAAGACGACCGCGTCAATATCTTGTTGTTAGGCATGGGCGGTCCCGGACACGATGGACCGTATTTGACCGATACTAACATAGTTTTGAGTATCCAACCCAGCACCAATCAGATTGCGATGATTTCAGTACCGCGCGATTTGGGAGTAGAGTTAGACGGCTATGGGTTACGAAAAATAAATAGTGCTAACGCCTTTGGAGAAGTAAAAAATGCCGGTCAAGGCGGAGAATACGCGCGCGAAATTTTTGCCAAAACCTTTAATTTGGATATCCCCTATTATGTGCGCGTGGATTTTAAGGCCTTTATGGAATTAATTGACGCGGTCGGTGGCGTAACAATTGATGTCCCGCGCGCTTTCACTGATAGCGCCTTCCCCGGACCTAATTATTCTTATCAAACTATTTCTTTTAAAGCCGGACGCCAAAATCTCACCGGCGAAACCGCCTTGCAATACGCGCGCTCGCGCCACGGCAATAACGGCGAGGGGTCGGATTTCGCCCGCGCCCGCCGACAACAGCAGGTGCTGACCGCTTTAAAAGAAAAATTATTATCGTTCGGCACTTATACTAATCCGGTGAAAGTGCGTAATATTTTAGAATCACTCACTACGCATGTAGCCACTAATTTAGATTTCGGACAGCTGATGTATTTGGCCAACTTGGCCAAAAATATTAACGGCGAAATAAAAATGTTAGTGTTAGATAACCAGACCGACGGCTATCTGGAATCCTACATTGCTCCTAATGGCGCGTTTGTGTTAAAACCAAAAACCAGTAATTTTGAACAAATTAATTTGGCAATGCAAAATGTTTTTTCTGAATCTATCTCGGCCATTGCCCCGACTGCTCCGGCTGAAAATAAACCGATTTTTTCAACGGCAAAAATTGAAGTGCAAAATGGCACTTGGCGCGTGGGACTCGCTGCCAAAACGGCCGCGCGCCTGCAAGATACCGGGTTCACAACTTTACCCGCGTCCAACGCCTCCTCCCGACCGCTGACCGAAACCACAATTTATGTAAAAAACGTAAAAATAGACAAAGAAATAATCACGGCTTTAAATAAAATAATTGCCGGGCCGGTAAAAACCAAATTACCCGATTGGATGACCACGACCGATAACACCGCTTCGTCCTCTTTGCCATATAACCCAGAAGCAGATATAATAGTAGTATTGGGGGAAGATTTTGATGAGTGAAATGTCAAATTTCCAATTTCCAATGTCAAACAAAATCCAAAATCTAAATATCAAATTTTACATTTTTACTTTGACATTGATTGGAAATTGGAAATTTGGATTTTGAAATTAAAAAAACATCTAAACAAATAAACTAATAAACCTCTATGTCCACTCCCGCCCAAATTATCGATCAGAAACTTCCGACTGTCGCGCTTATCGGCCGGGTTAATGTTGGTAAATCCACTCTTTTTAACCGCATTGTCGGCGGGCGCGATGCCATTGTCTCGCCTATTCCGGGCACCACGCGCACTCGCAATATTGGTTTAGCAATTTGGCGCGGAAAAAATTTCCGTTTGATTGACACCGGCGGACTGACTTTTCACGAAGACGTACCATTGGAAAAAGAAATTATCGAACAAACTCACATTGCTTTAAAAGAAGCGGATATAATTGTATTTGTCACAGACATTCGCGACGGAATTTTATTACAAGAAAAAAATCTCACTAAAACTGTTTTACGCAAACAAAAAAAACCGGTAATTTTAGTCGCCAACAAAGCTGACAAATCGCAAGAAATGCTTTCGGGTTATGATCCGGAGTGGCTAAGATTAGGATTGGGCGAACCAAAAATGATTTCCGCGCAAACCGGCGGTGGAGTGGGCGATTTACTGGATGAAATTTACAAACTTTTAAAAAAAATAAAAGTAAATCCAAAAGTCGCGGAAGAATTTAATCCGATTAAAGTCGCGATTATGGGCCGACCCAACGTCGGCAAATCATCACTCTTCAACAAACTTATTGGCGAAGAGCGCGTGATCGTCAGTGATATGGCGCACACCACGCGTGAACCACATGATACTTTGGTGCAAGTGGAGAAAAATTATTATTTATTTATTGACACCGCCGGCATCAGGCGCAAAGCCAAAGTAAGTGGCGCGCTTGAAAAAATCGGCATTGGTAAAAGTTTGGAAGTAATGGAACGCGCCGATATTATTTTACTCGTGCTTGACACTTCCGAAGCCATTAGCGACCAAGATCAACAACTGGCAGGATTCCTAGAACGCCACGCCAAGAGCGTGATTATCATCGTGAATAAATGGGATTTAGCCGATGAAAACGACGAGGCCATGCGTAAAGAAGCGACCAAGCGTATTTACAATCACCTCCCCCAGATTGCTTTCGCGCCCATTGTTTTTGTCAGCGCCAAAACCGGTTTCCGCACCCACCAGATTTTCCCGGATTTAGTCAAAGCGCAAGCCGGACGAAAAATTGTCTTGGATCGCAAAGAATTGGACAACTTTTTGCATATGGCAGTCAAACGCAAATTACCAACTCGCGGTCTGGGCGTTCATCACCCCCGAATTTCCGGCATGCAACAAATCGGCACCGAACCGCCGGTGATGGAAGTGTTTATCAAAAACAAAACTTCTCTACACGCTTCGTATTTGCAATATATGAAAAAATTACTGCGCGAAAAATATGATTTTTACGCCTCGCCGATTATTATTCGGATGACTAAGTTGAAGAAATAATATGTCAGTTGAACACCAATTGTCAACTCAAGAAATGATGGACCGTCTTAACACGGATTTGAAGGCTTTAGCTTGGGTAAATTTTTTAAAATACCTTGGCAATAATACACCTGAGAAAGACGCCCGCGCTACACTTGACAGTTTGTTAGAACAATACTTAGCAACGCCCAATGCGCCGGTCAAATCCCCACTATACCAAACGGCCAAAGAAAATGTAGATGAATTACAAAGTTATATAAACGGCGATTTAAAACCAGAAAAATCAAAAATCTGGCTACTGCTCGCGCCTAATATACAAGATACTGACGACAAACAATATTTAGAATCAATGGAAATAAAAAAAATGTATTTGGAAGCTAAACAAAAAATTCCTTCCGTCATTGATAAAATCAACTCAATATTTAATGACTTAAAAAATGTCAGGCAAGATTTAATGCCACGAATTCGATCGCTCAAATTTACTCCAGAAGAATTCCAGATGGAGACGGACTACAAAGCGCTGGTCCGAAAAGTAATGAAGCTGAACCGTCGGCTCAATCGCTTAACCGAAAAATATGAAACTGAAGGATATGACAATCACTGGGTCGCCGGCGACAACTTACGACAAAATCCAAATGGCATTCGTCAAGCCGCAAAATGGATCAACAAGATTTTGGCGGAATTAAATGAAATCAACGCCGAAGCAAAAAAATTAATAGAGCAATACGAAATTTTAAATAATCAATTGAATGCGCCAGAAAAAAATAAAGATGAAACCGAAGAATAAAAAATAAATTTTATGAAACTTATCGTCGGCCTGGGCAATCCCGGTAAAAAATACGAAAATACCCGCCATAATGTCGGGTGGTTGGTATTAGACAAATTAGTTAAGGCATTAAACTTAGACGAAAAATGGTCGGAAAGTTCCAAGGCCAGTGCTTTGTATATTAGCGAATTAGTTGGCAAAGAAAAAATTGAATTGGTAAAACCGCAAACATTTATGAACGAATCGGGTGTGACCGTTCAATATATTGTTAATAAACATAAACTTAATCTGGCGACTGATTTAATTGTCATCCACGACGACAAAGATTTGCCATTAGGCACGATACGCGTTCAAGCCGATCGTGGCCCGGCCGGGCATAATGGCGTGATTTCAATCATTGAAAAACTCGGTACCAAAAATTTTACGCGCGTACGAATTGGCGTAGCCGGAGAAATGTTAGGAAAAATGGATACGGCCGATTTTGTACTGGCAAAATTTACCAAAGAAGAAAAACCAATAGTTGAAAAAATGATTGCAGCGGCCGTTGAAAAAATTGTCACGCTTTTAAATTGAAAATTGTAAATTGATAATTGAAAATTATCGCAATGAACCCTCTCATCTACCTCGTCCACTTCCCCAAACTTTCCCGTGGCCGCTTTAACAAATTAAAAGGCGGCTTTTTGAATTTGGAGGATTGGCAAAAATGGGAATTGACGGATTTAAAACGGGTGGGTTGGGAAGAACAAATCATTGTTGATTATTTAAATTGGCGCGAACAAAATTCCATTGATAAAATTATTACCGCCCTGGAAAAAAACGGCCTCTCCGCGCTCGCGCTTACCGACCCGGGCTATCCCCCGCTGTTATGGCAAATTCCCGATGCCCCACTCGCTCTGTTTTATCGTGGCACTCTGCCCGATTGGGAACGGCCAGCCGTCGCTGTCGTCGGCACACGCCACTCTACCCCCTACGGCGAATTAGCGGCGCGCGAACTCACGAAAGCATTGGCCACGCAAGGTGTGGTTATTGTCAGTGGCCTGGCGCTCGGCATTGACGGCGTGGCGCACCAAGCCACATTAGATGTCAAAGGAACTACCATCGCCGTTTTGGGCACTTGTTGCGCGACCGAAATGGTGTCCCCGCCCACCCACAAATATCTCGCGGAAAAAATTATTGCCGAAGGGGGCGCCGTGCTTTCGGAATATTCGCCGGACGCGTTTATTTCCAAAGCCAATTTCCCGATGCGCAATCGCATTATCGCCGGACTAACCCTCGGCACACTCGTGGTCGAAGCACCCATCCAATCCGGCGCTTTAATTACCGCGCGACTGGCGCTTGATTACAACCGCGAAGTTTTTGCCGTGCCTCACCTCTACAATTCCGAACAGGGCGCCGGCGGAAACGAAATGATAAAATTAGGTGCGCACTTAACCGCAAGCGCCAATGACATTTTAGAAACGCTAAACATCGCCAGCGCCGAAGCGGAAGTTACCCAAACCGCTCTACCACTCCTGACTGACAAAGAAAAAATTATTTATAATTTGTTAGAAACCGAATCCAAAAATATTGATACCATTATCCAAACTGCCGGACTGCCGAGCCACGAAGTCAACGGACTATTGACGATGTTAGAATTAAAAAGCGTAATCAGAAAAATGGATGGAGCGAATTATGGGAGGATTTGACCAAAAATGCCGACTGTGATAAATTAACGATAGATATAATACAAAATTATGTTGTAAAAAATCGTCCAATATCCAATATCTTAATATTTTAATATCTATTTTTTATGTTCACCAAAAACATCAAACACAATCTCCTCCTCGCCATCCTAATCGCCCTCGGCCTTATCATCATGCAAATACCATTCACCAAAATGGTCGGTGTTAATTTAAAATTCACTTTATTTGATTTTTACGGGCCGGTGATGGGCGCGTTTTTGGGTTCAATCTGGGGCGTGCTCGTCGTGCTTGTGATGCAACTCGTCAACTGGGCCATACACGGCTTTGACGCGAGCGCCGGCACACTCATCCGCCTGTTCCCGATGCTTTTCGCCACCCTATATTTTGCCAAAAAAAGCCGTGCGATTTTACTTGTGCCAGCCGTGGCAATGATCGGATTTTGGGCAACGCCAGAAGGACGAGAGGCCTGGTATTACGCTTTGTATTGGCTTATTCCAATGGTCGCCTATTTTTGGCATGATAAATTTGTCATCGCCCGCGCGCTCGGCGCCACTTTTACCGCCCATGCTGTCGGTGGAGTGCTATTTGCCTACATTATAAAATTGCCGGCCGTGGCCTGGATTGGACTTATTCCAGTGGTCTGGAAAGAACGCGGCTTAATGGCTATTGGCATCATGCTCACCTATTTAGCCGGTAAAAAATTACTGGAATTGGCTACAAAAAAATGGGCGTTGGAACTGCCGGAAATAGCCACAAAAAAACAATAGAAAAAATCCATCCCGACTAAGTCGGGATGGTTTAATTTTGGTATGAACTTCAAAGAAGCCGAACAATTCTTACTGGATTTTGCCAAACTCCCACGCAAAGAATATTTGACCGACTCTAATCATTGCGACTGGTATTTAAAACGTCTGCAATTTTTTTTGGATTTAATCGGCAATCCCGAACGTAAAATCCCCCATTATATTCATATCACTGGCACAAGTGGCAAGGGCTCGGTCGCGACTTATTTACAATCAATTTTAGTTGCTTCGGGTAAACGCGTTGGCCTATCCACTTCCCCACACCCGACCTACATTACCGAGCGTTGGAAAATTAACAACCGCGAAATTTCGCGTGCTGAATTTGCGTTTTTGGTAAATTGGTTAAAAAATAAATATAAAATCTACACTAAAAAAACACCCTACGATAATTTATCATTATTTGAATTTACCGAAGCGCTGGGATTAAAATATTTTGCTGATAAAAAAGTGGAGTGGCTAGTAACCGAGGTCGGCGCGGGTGGACGGTATGATTCCAGCAATATTATTCCCCACAAAGATATCGCGGTCATTACAAATATCGGACTGGATCATGTTGGAATTATCGGCAACAACAAATCAGAAATCGCTTATGAAAAATCTGGCATTATTAAAACCGGATGCAAAGTATTCACGGCCGAAACCGATCCGAAAATCTTAAAAATAATTAAAAAAGAATGTAAACTAACCAATACAAAATTATTTACGATAAATAAACCGCGTTACCAAATTTTACGACACTCACCTGTCATTCCGAACGAATGTGAGGAATCTCCATCCCAATCGGTCGCTAATGGAGATCCCTCGTCGGCGCGAGCCTCGCTCGGGATGACAAATGGTGTTGACGAATACAGCACCACCTTTAAATACAAAAATCAAACCTACACTTTAACCGCCCCGGGCGAACATCAAATAATCAATGCAATTTTATGTATTAAAATTGCACGTGCGTTAAAAATAAAAGACAGCGCGATTAAAAAAGGATTGGCAAATGCCAAACAACCACTGCGTTTTGAAATTGTCCACAAAAATCCGTTAATAATTCTAGACGGCGCGCATAATCCGGATAAAATGAAAACCACGGTCGCGACTTTAAAACAACTTCGCCAAAACAGACCATTGCATCTATTAGTAGGCTTTTCCGCTGACAAAAATATCAAACAAATGGTCAAACAATTATCAACTCTAAAACCAATATCCATCACCTGCTCCCAAACGACCGCCCCAGGCGCGCGACCGGCAATCAGCCCAAATGAACTTACAAAACTATTCAAAATTGACTGTCCAAAAACCAAAATCAAAACATCTCCAAACCCCATCCAGGCCTACAAAACCATCCACAAAACCCTCAACACAGGCGACATTTTGCTAGTCACCGGCAGTATCTACTTTAGCGGACAATTGCGACCAATTTCCGCCCAAAATTGACAAAATGCCCAAATTGGGGTATTATGGGCTAATTACATATATAGAAGAAAACCATGACCAAAGCAAAAAAGACCGGAACCACGCTCGTTATCGTGGAATCACCCACTAAAGCCAAAACCATCACCAAATTCTTGGGCGATGGTTTTGTCATTAAATCTTCATTCGGGCATGTGCGTGATTTGCCAAAAAATGAGATGGGCGTGGATATTGAACACAATTTTGAACCGCGCTATGTCGTCAGCCGATTAAAATCAAAAGTGGCCAAAGAATTAAAAGACGCGGCCAAAAAATGCAATAAAATTTTATTCGCGACTGATTCGGACCGCGAAGGCGAGGCCATCTCTTGGCACTTGGCTAATATTTTAGGAGTGGAACCGACTGACGCTGAACGCATCGTATTTCACGAAATTACTAAAACCGCGATTGAAGAAGCACTAAAACACCCCCAACCGCTCAATATGCCGCTCGTGAACGCGCAACAGGCGCGCCGAATTTTGGACCGATTAGTGGGCTATGAATTGTCGCCGTTTTTGTGGCGCAAAGTGACCAAAGGATTGTCGGCCGGACGCGTGCAGTCCGTGGCTGTCCGTTTGATTGTTGAGCGCGAACGCGAAATTCTGGCTTTCAAATCGGAAGAATACTGGTCCATTGAAGCGATTTTTTCCAATGACAAAAAAGAGGCTTTTAACGCCAAACTTTTATCTTTGCCAGATGAAAAATTAGAAAAAATGAGTATCACCGGCGAAAAGCGCGCGCAAGAAATTGTTACTGATTTGAAAGGCGCGACTTATCAAGTGGCTTCTGTTGAAACCAAGAAATCCAAACGCGCGCCCGCTCCTCCGTTTACCACTTCCACTTTGCAACAAGATGCCAATGGCCGTTTGGGATTTTCCGCTAAGCAAACGATGCGCTTGGCGCAACAATTATACGAAGGTGTGGAATTGGGTTCCGAGGGTTCAGTCGGTTTGATTACTTACATGCGTACTGACTCGGTCAATTTAGCTGAGAAATTTTTAACTGAAGCGCACGCTTTAATCGGCGCGGATTACGGCGCGAAATATCAAATGGAAAAACCCCGCTTCTACACCAATCGCAGTAAAAACGCGCAAGAAGCCCACGAAGCAATTCGCCCAACCGATGTGGCCCGCACGCCGGAAATTGTCAAAAACTTTTTAGATAATAATCAATATCGCCTGTATGATTTAATTTGGCGCCGAGCAGTCGCGACCCAAATGCAAAACGCGATTTTATCCAACTTGGCCGTGGATGTTGTTTCTAATAATAAATACACTTTCCACGCTACCGGCACAACGATTGATTTTGACGGCTTTTTGAAATTATACCCGGAACGAACCAAAGAAAATATTTTGCCACGACTGGAAGAAAAAGAAGTGGTAAATTTGGACGAATTAAAACCCGAACAACATTTTACCGAACCACCGGCGCGTTATTCGGACGCGACTTTGGTTAAAGTTTTGGAATTGCACGGCATCGGCCGACCGTCCACTTTCGCGCCTACCATCGCGACGATTGAAGATCGCGGTTATGTTGAGCGTGATCCGAATAAAAAATTAGCGCCCAAAGAAATTGCGTTTTTAGTAAATGACTTACTTGTCAAACATTTCCCGAACATTGTGGATTTGGAATTTACCGCCAAAATGGAAAATGAATTTGATGAAGTGGCGCATGGGAAAAAAGAATGGCAACCGCTCATCGCGGATTTTTACGGACCATTTAAAGCCAACTTAACAATTAAAGACGAAGAATTAAAGAAAAGCGATATCGGCGCGGTGCCTACCGGCGAGCCCTGCCCAGAATGCGCCAAACCACTGGTACGCCGGATGGGACGATTTGGCGCGTTCACCGCTTGCTCGGGGTATCCGGATTGTAAATATATTTTAAAAGTAAAAGTGCCGGAAATTAAAATTGATATTCACTGCCCCAAATGCGCGGATGGTGAAATGCTGGAACGGCGCAGTAGATTCGGCAAAATCTTTTATTCTTGCAACAAATATCCGGATTGTAAATTCGCGCTCTGGAATAAACCGAATGGCGATAAGTGTCCGTCCTGCCAAGGATTATTATCGGTTACTCCAGCCGGTAAAATAAAATGCGAAAATAAAGAATGCCCGACTTATGTCGCGCGCGCGCCCCGCAAGGGCGGTTGGGGTAAAAAGAAAAAAGCTTCTGATGCCGAATAAATAAAACAATTCAAAAACCGGCCCAAAGGTCGGTTTTTTAATGTGAATGGCAAACACAAATATCAAAAAAGTATTAACCTTAACATCACAATAGGTATTATAGCACATTTTGAGGCATTTGTCAAGATGCCAAAAAAATGATACGATTAAACGAACAAACTCCCTTATGATTACCAAAAACGTTATTGTCCCAACCGGGATCCTAAAAATAGACGACTTAATCAAAATATTGTTGTCTTATTGTAATAAAACCCAAATTGATTTGGTACGGCGAGCGTATGCTTTTGCCGACTCGGCCCACGCCGGCCAGATGCGCAAAACCGGCGTGCCCTATATCCAACACCCACTCGCGGCCGCTCATATTTTAGCGCAAATGGAAATTGATCCCCAAATAGTGGCCGCCGCGCTTTTACACGATGTGCCCGAAGACACCGAGCGCACTTTGGAAGATATTGAAAAAGAATTCGGCGCCGACATTAGCAACATGATTCGGGGAATTACCAAATTAGGAAAATTAAAATATCGCGGGGTAGAACGCTACATCGAAAATCTGCGCAAAATGTTTATGGCCATGGCCGAAGATATTCGGGTGATGCTTATTAAATTTGCCGACCGCATTCACAATCTTTCCACACTCGATGGCCTGCCCGAAAAAAAACGCCAACGGGTTGCCTCGGAAAGTTTGGAAATTTACGCGCCCATTGCCAACCGTTTGGGCATTGGCGAATTTAAAGGACTACTGGAAGATTTGTCGTTCCCCTACCTGCACCCCAAAGAATATCGTGAAGTAAAAGAAATTCGCGATAAAGCCATCACCGAAAAAAATACCTACCTCAATCAAACAATTAAAATCACTAAAGAAAAATTAAATGAATCCAATATAAAATGGGTGGATGTTCACGGCCGCGAAAAACAACTCTACAGTTTATACCAAAAATTACAACGTAAAAATTGGGAAGTAACCGGCATTCACGATGTCGTGGCTTTACGTATTATTGTAGAAAATTTAGCGGACTGTTACGCCGCGCTTGGAGTAATCCACCACAATTGGTCGCCCCTAAAAGGCCGAATAAAAGATTACATCGCCCAGCCCAAACCAAACGGTTACCGCTCGCTCCACACCACTGTCTTTACGGACGATGGTAAGGTGGTAGAATTTCAAATCCGCACCAAAGCAATGCATGAAGAATCCGAATACGGTATCGCGGCGCATTGGCACTACGATGAAAAAGGCGCGCGCCTGCCGGCCAAAGATCTGCGCTGGGCCGAAGAATTAGCCCGACTCCAAAAAGAAATTTTGACTAATATCAAAGACCTGGAAGAAATGAAGGTGGATTTTTTCAAAAATCGCATTTTTGCCTTTACGCCCAAAGGCGATGTTATCGATTTACCCGAAGACGCCACGCCGGTAGATTTTGCTTACAGCATTCACTCGGAAGTGGGTAATAAATGCAACGGTGCCAAGGTAAATGATCAAATGGTCAGTTTGGACACCCCTCTGCGCTCGGGCGATGTCGTGGAAATAGTCACGGATAAAAACCGCAAAGGCCCGTCACCGGATTGGTTAAAATTTGTCAAAACCCACTTGGCCAAAACGCGCATTAAATCATCATTAAGTACAGCGCAAGGTTCCTGGCTAAAAAGTTTTCTCAAACCAAAAGATATAAATTAAAAAAACGCTCCCATTCCAACGGAGCGTTTTTGTTTTGATTTTTTATCATTCCCCACCAATCTGCTTAACAATATTTTTCAATTCTTCGTCCGAGTGATAAGTAATCACGACTGTGCCACTGTTGCCTTTTTTGGTAATCGCCACCTTGGCGCCAAGCGCGCTCCGTAATTTATCTTCCAAAAACATCAAATTCGGATCGCGCCGAGAAAATTTACCGGCGGTTTTTTGAGCGACGGTTCGTTCCAACTCGCGCACCGTAATTTTTTGACCTAACATTGACGCGAGCAAATCTAATTGTTGCGCCACTTCCGGCAAAGTCAAAAGCGTCCGCCCTTGGCTATAACTGATTTTACCTTCGGACAACGCTTTTTTGGCCACTTCCGGCAAATCCAACAGCCGAATGGCGTTAGCGACATACGGCCGGCTTTTGCCGACTTTATCAGCCACGGCTTGCTGGGTTAAATTAAATTCTTCACACAAACGTTGATACGCGAATGCTTCTTCCAACGGATTCAAATTTTCGCGCTGAATATTTTCAACGAGCGCAATCTCCAATTTGGCCTGATCCGCCAATTTTTTAATTATCGCTGGAATCGTCGGCAAGCCGGTTAGTTTAGTGGCGCGCAAACGCCGCTCACCCGCTACCAGTTCGTAGCCACCATCGGTTCTTTCCGTCACCAAAATCGGCTGTAGCACGCCATATTCTTTAATGGACGCGGACAACTCTTGTAATTCTTCGGGCGCGAAATGCCGGCGCGGTTGGCCCGGATTGGGCAAAATATTATTAACCGGAATATGCCAAATTTTTGGGTCAGAGCCCGCTTCAGTTTTACTGGTTATGGACGCGCTTTTGCCATGGGGCGAAATTAACGCGCTTAGTCCTCTACCTAAGGCCATATAAAAAATTATTCAATTTCAATATTTTTTTCTCCAAAAAAACTTAACAATTCTTTGGCTAGCCTCCCATACGCTTTCGCTGCCTTGCCGTTCGGCTCATAATGAATTACACTTTTTCCAAAACTCGGCGCTTCTGCCAAACGCACGGTGCGTGGAATGACACTGCGGAAAATTTTATCAGGAAAAAATTTATATAATTCTTGTAAAATTTCGCCGGACAAACGGTTGCGCCCATCAAACATCGTAATCACCGCGCCCAAAATTTCTAAATTCGGTTTAATTTGTCCTTTGACTAATTCAATCGTTTTTAATAATTGTCCCAAACCTTCAAGCGCGTAATATTCAGCCTGCACCGGAATTAAAATATGTTCAGCCGCGACGAGGCCATTCAAAGTTAAAATTCCGAGTGACGGCGGGCAATCGATAACGATATAATCATAGGCATGGCGCAGTTCGGAAACAATATCGGACAATTTACTTTCGCGCCCTTCCATACTTACCAACTCCACATTCGCTCCGGCCAAATCCGCGGTCGCCGGCATCACACGCAAACCCGCATGAGCGGTATTTAACACCACATCATGCCCGCGCGCCTGACCCATCAAAACATTGTACAAACCATGTTGCAATTCGTCCGGTTTTATCCCCAAGCCTGAAGTGGCATTGCCCTGTGGGTCTAAATCAATTAACAGCACAAATTTACCGGCCTCGGACAGTGCCGCCGCTAAGTTTACTGCCGTGGTGGTCTTCCCCACCCCGCCTTTTTGGTTAACAATAGAAATTATCTTGGACATGGCCATATTATACCATATTGTTGACAAAGTGGCAAAGAAATAGTATAATTTGTGAATATTAGCCGCGATGGCGGAACTGGTAGACGCACTGGACTCAAAATCCAGCGATCGCAAGGTCATGAGAGTTCGATTCTCTCTCGCGGCACAAAAAATAGAGATGCCATTTATGGTATCTCTATTTTATATTGACACATCTTTTTACTCTAAAATCTTCGCATCCAACCCCTTCGCCTCATCAATAAAAAATTCCTGCCATACATCCGGCTTTATTTTTTTTATCAGGCGTGGATAATCTTTTACCGTTTCAACCTGCAAAAACTGTGACCCCAGTTGCAGTAAATCAACATGCCAATCAAATTTCACTTTCGCTTTTTTTACTAAATCCGCCACCGTCCACTTTTCTTTTTTGATAATAAAATACAAATCAATAAAATCTCGAGCGCGCGGTTTTTGGTAAATTGTAAAAATTTTATTTACCGCGATATCCAACAAACTATCCACTGCCAATTCCCCTACTTTTAAACGCTTCTCAATTCTTGGGAACGGATAATAGGTAAATTCGGTCTTAATAACCTCACCGCCAAAATCTAAAAAAAATAAATTTCGATTAAAACTTTGTTCAAAATCAACTTTTTTTATCTTCATTTCTTTAGAAATGTCTTTCAGAAATACCGAAACCGACTGCGCGTCAAATTCTTCTTCGGCAAAAAAATCCAAGTCCTCGGAATAGCGATGATGCAAATAAAATTCAGCCAACGCCGTGCCGCCACCCAGATAAAAATGATTGGTGATTTGTTTTTGCGCGCCAATTAAATTTAACAACTTAGTTTGTCTCGCGCTTAGGATACTCTTTGTCCCCATAGCAAAAGTTTTAGATATTTTTTCTTTTTTGGATCAAGATGTAAAACCGACCAATTATCCACTAGTTGTTTCCGACTTAATTTTTCTTTACCCAAACCAAAATTCACCAATTGCTCCAAGCGCCAAATGGTATATTGCTTTTTATCCTTCTTTAATTCCTTCAAATCCGTGCTCCAATTGCGCATATTTAAGATCATTATACTGTTATTATAGCATAAATTAGACAAAAAATCAAGCTCTAATATTGTCAAAAAACACCTTATGGTATATAATAATTAATGCCCTATTTTAGTATGAATATCGCGCAAATTTTAACTTATACCTACTTTGTCACCGCTATTATCGCGTTTATATTTTTATACCGCGAGCGCAAACATCCGACCGTTCGGCTGGGTCATTACCGTATGCGGATTTACCATGTTATCACCCTGTTTATTGTGGGCGCCATTTTTTTATTGGCTAATATGATTTCCGGATATTTGGAGATACTGGGGCTGATATTACTAATTGTCGCCTTTGCCACCCCGCACTTTTTATTTATCCACCGCAAAAAAATAAAAATAAGCGCGCTCGCCGGATTAAAAATTGCTTTTGTGGCTGATTTGCAACTCGGCATGTCGCTTAAAAAAACCAAATGGTCGCAAAAAATTGTGGACAAAATTACTGCCGAGAACCCGGATTTGGTACTGTTAGGGGGCGACTTGATTGATAATGAAGGCACGGACGAAAACGAAAGCGCCTTTATGGCGCCATTCGGGCAACTGGTCGGTCGCTTCCCAATATATTATGTAATGGGCAACCACGAATATGGTGCCGGCCGGCCAGGCGTAATGATGTTTGAAAACCGCGCGCCGGTATTAGCCGACCAAATGGCCAAATTAAAAATTCCGCTTTTAAAAAATAAATTGGAACGTCTCAAATTACCGAATCGCGATATTTGTATTTTTGGACTGGATGATTTATGGGGCGGACAAATTAATTTTGACGAATTAAAAAATTGGGATAAAACCACGCCCTTGATTTTCTTAACTCATAACCCCGACGGCGTCTTACACTGGCCAACGGAACTTAAAAAACCGGACTTAGTTTTGACCGGCCACACGCATGGCGGACAAATTCATTTGCCGGGCCTGGGGCCGGTAGTGAGCGCGGAAATCAAAATGCACCGAAATTTTTATCGCGGACTAAAATACTACAACAACATTCCGATTTTTACCACGGTCGGAGCTGGCGAAAGCGCCGCGCCTATTCGCTTTGGCTTAATGCCAGAGGTGGCGATTTTAAATATAAAATAATTACGGTCTCAACCTCCCAATTGTCCGCGGAAACGGAATACACTCGCGAATATGCTCTACCCCGCAAATCCAACGCACGGCGCGCTCTAAACCAATGCCAAAGCCAGAATGGGGCACGCTGCCAAATTTGCGCAAATCCAAATACCACTGATAATCGGCAACATTTAATCCTTCGGCTTTGATTCTTTCCAATAACAAATCGTGATCATCTTCGCGCTGACTGCCACCGATTAATTCTCCCCCACCGTCGGTCGCGATTAAATCATCGTTTAAAACTCTATCCGCGTTTTCCGGATCGCGCTTCATATAAAATGGCTTAATTGATTTTGGCCATTTTTCAATAAACACCGGCACGACGCTGTCTTTGGTCAAAATTCCTTCGTCATCATTGCCCAAATCCTCGCCATATTTAATATCACTACCCAATTCATTTAATTTTTTAATCGCTTCGTCATAAGTGTAACGCGTAAACGGCGCGTCGGCTAATTTTAATTTGGCCGTATCACGCTCCAACACTGCTAATTCTTCAACGCAATGAGTTAAACAATAGCGAATAATATGACGTACCAAACCCTCTTGAATTTTCAGATGCTCTTCGTGCTCCACAAATGCGGCTTCGGCATCCATTATCCAAAATTCGGTTAAATGACGTTTGGTTTTTGATTTTTCTGCACGGAATACCGGCCCAAAATCATAACAACGCCCAACTGACATAATCGCCGCTTCAATATATAGTTGACCGGACTGAGAAAGAAACGCATCGCCCAAATCAAAATATGGTACTTTAAACAATGTAGTTGTACCCTCACAAGCATTGGGCGTAAATACTGGTGAATCAGTCTTGATAAAATTTTCCTGATGCAAATATTCATTAATCGCCATGATAATCGCATCACGTACGCGCAAAATTGCCCATTGTTTTTTGCTACGCAACCACAAATGCCGATTGTCCATTAAAAAATCCGGCCCGTGGTCTTTAAGCGCGATTGGGTAATCAACCGCGTTTTGTAAAATTTTAAAATCGGTTACTTGTAATTCAAAAACATTTTCCTTTTTCGGGTGTTTAGCCACGACACCGGTAACTTCTACCGATGATTCTTGGCCAACACTTTCAGTCGCCGACCAAACCGCCTCTGACAAATCCTTTTTCGCCGCGACCGCTTGTGTCCAACCAGTGCCATCACGCAATTCTAAAAATTGTAACGGCCCACTTCCACGCTTGTTATACAGCCAACCAGAGATAGTTACTAACTCTCCGACTTTGATAGATAAATCTTTGATAAATGTTGACATATAATAGGTTTAATATACGATTTAAATTAACTAATTCGCTAATATCTAATAAAATTTCCAATGCCTAATTTATAAATTTAATAATTTGAAATTTTATTAGTTAATTAGTAAATTAGGCCTTAGTAAATTATTAACATATTTCCCCAATCACCTAAATGCTTTTCGGCGTGATAAATCGCGAAAGTATATAATGACTTATGATTGGTTATTTTTTTATCATGATTAGGATCAAAACCGGACAATTCCAGCACCCGCCGGGCAAAGTGATCGGCGGCTAATATTGTCGGCGAAGCCGAACGGTTTAAAAATTTGAGCCAACGATATAACAATTTAAACATCATCGCGTCCGGTAATTCTTTGGCGCAAAACACCGACGCGAAAGACAAACTCCATTGTAAAAAAAGTCGGCTTTGTAAATTATGGCGGTGCTCATTAAAACTTTGCCATAGTTCCACCCCGCCCAGAATATAATTTTCTTTACCAGCGATAATTTCCGCTTCCACAACATTGCCGGGAGCAAGCGACGCGGAATTTTTACTTAAAATTTTTTTAATCCCGCGCGCCAAAACTTCAATTTTGCCTTGGTCACGCGAGTAAAAGGTAATCAGCTGATCAAATTCGCGGATATCACGACGGGATAAAACAATACACAACATAAAACACTAAATACTAAACCCTAAATTCTAAACAAGTTCAAAACTTTAAATTCAAATGAACAAAACTTTGAGTTTAAAACATTTGGATTTGTTTAGAGTTTAGTATTTAGAGTTTGGAATTTTTTACACTGGCTAAATAGCTTTCTAAAATAATCATCGCCGACTTCTCGTCTCTTGATACTCCTCCTTCACTGCGGTCCGCTTGTTGCGAAGAAAACCGCTCATCAAAAAATTCTACCGACGCGGTAATTTGTTTTTTTAATTGCTCGCCAAATTCACGCACGCGCGCCGTATTGGCTTTTTCTTTACCGTCCATTCCCAAAGGCAAACCAATAATTACTTTATCGATATTTTCGGTTTTAATAACTTTTACTAATTCGGCAAAATCTCCACCCTTAATAACCCCAAACGGCAATGGCGCGCCAATGCCGGTATCACACCACGCCAAACCGATATTTTTTTGTCCATAATCAAGAGCGAGAATATTCATATTATTTTTCACTCGGTCGCCTTGTTGCGACCTTATTTCCTTTTTCCGTAATCACCAGCGTATGTTCAAAATGAGCGCACAGCGACGAGTCGGCCATTGAAATTGTCCAACCGTCATCAGCCGTCACAATTTCATAACCGCCCAAAGATATCATCGGTTCAATGGCGATTACCATGCCAGGTTTTAATATAAAATGATCCAAGCGTTTATCATAATAATTCGGCACTCTCGGGTCCTCGTGCACCGCGTGACCCACGCCATGGCCCACGAGGTCGCGTACAATGCCGTATTTGCCCTGTGAATTGACGTATTGCTCAATTGCCTTACCAATCGCCGACACGGGCGCGCCCGGCACTGCCGCCTTAATCCCCACTTCCAATGCTTCTTTCGTAACCCGCAATAATTTTTCCACCTCGGGAATTGGTTTTTTATCACCCACAATTAAAGTAATCGCCGTATCGGTAAAATATCCCGATTTATTTTTTTTATTCACAGGGTATTCCATTCCAATATCCAAACTAAAAATATCACCCTCTTTTAAAATTAAATTTTTCCGCGCCACGCCGTGCACTAATTCTTCGTTAACGGACATGCAAGTGGTGGATGGAAATGGCGGATCGGATTTCCGACCTTGATAGCCCTTAAACGCCGGCACCCCACCGGACGCGATAATCATTTTTTCCGAAATCAAATCCAACTCATACGCCGATATTCCGGGTTTGGCTAATTTTCCCAAGTCCTCCAAAATTTTGCCCATCTTTTTACCGCCCTGTAAAATTAAATTTATTTCTTGTCTGGTTTTGATATAAGCCATACGATTAATAAACTCTAAATTCTAAACACTAAATCCTAAACAAATTCAAAAAATATACTACTTGTCCGCTACTTCTAAAACCTCTTCTAACGCTGTTTTTACCTTATCAATGGTGCCTAAGCCGCCAACATAGCGCAACACCCCCAACGCCTCGTAAAAAGCCAAAATTGGGGCCAGGGCGGCATTTCCTTGCGCTTTCAGGCGTTTTTTCACAGACCCAAAATCATCATCAGGGCGCACGGTCAATTGCGCGCCACATTTTTTACAAACTGAATTTTTACCATCGTTACGATAGATCTCACCGCATTTTTGACACACGAGACGCGTGGTTAAACGACGAGCTGATTCTTCGTCTGTTAAAACCAAAGTCAGCGCCAAAATTTCATTCTCCCAATTATTTTTAACAAAAAAATCCTGATACGCGCGCGCCTGCTCCAAATTACGAATGGCCCCATCTAAAATCACGCCGGTACCATTTTTTAAATTATTTTCAATAACCGCAAATACCAAATCATAAATAACTTTGTCGGGCACGAGTTCACCGGCTTGCATAATATGAAGCGCCCTAATCTCCTCCGCGCTTAAATCTTCACGCGCGCCCAAAGAACGCAATAAATCACCGGTGGAGATATGAGTATAACCGGTTTTTTGCGCCAATAACTTGGCCTGTGTGCCTTTGCCCGACCCAGGTGGGCCGAATAGAATTATTATTTTCTTCATGAAAAGTGGTTAATTATGTTGAAATTATAGCATAAATACTAGCCGTTTGGCAATATCGTCCAATAATTTCAAAATCTAAATTTCCAATGTCAAATCAATGTCAAAATTAAAATGCCAAATTTGTAATTTGAGCTTTGGATTTGATTTGACATTGGAAATTGGAAATTTGACATTAAAAAAGCCAGCTACTTAGCCGGCCTTGGTAATAAACAATTAAACTAGTAAACTACTAAACATTTAAATTCGATCATATTCATGCATCGTCACCTGCGCCTCAATTTGTTTGGCTGTTTCAATGGCTACGGCTACCACGATTAACATCGAAGTACCGCCCACTTGGAACACTTGCGAACCGGAAAATCCGGTAACTACGAGTGGTAATATGGCAATCGCTCCCAAAAACAACGCGCCGATTAAATTGATGCGACTCATCGTGGATTTTAAATACGCTTCGGTCTCTGTACCCGGACGAATACCCGGAATAAAACCACCTTGACGCTGTAAATTCTCGGAAATTTTTTGCGGATGAAAAATAACAGCGGTATAGAAAAAAGTAAAACCAAATACTAACAAGAAATACAAAACCGCGTAAACAGTTTGATTTTGGAAAATTTGAATAGTTGATACCGCTAATTGCGCGAGCCATGGTGAGGCGCTACCGGTAAAAAATTGAGCGACCATCGGCGGAAACATCACTAAAGAAATCGCAAAGATAATCGGAATCACGCCGGCCATGTTAACGCGCAAAGGCAAGTGGGTGGAAGAACCGCCATAAACGCGATTACCGCGCACTTGTTTGGCATAATTAACCGGGATATTGCGCTGGCCCTCGCTAATAAATACCACCCCGACAACTGTCGCAAGCACCACTGCCGCGAACGCGACAAAAGTATAAAAATCGGAAGGAGTGTAGTTAACAAACGCGTTGCGCAAAACGGTCGGAATGCTAGAAACGATACCGGCAAAAATCAACAATGAAATACCATTGCCAACTTTCTTTTCGGTAATTAGTTCACCAATCCAAACCAAAAACATCGTGCCGGCGGTAATCGTTAACATGATAATGAAAATTTGAAAACCGCTAATGTCCCCTAAAATCGGACGAGACGAATTATTTAACAATTTAATCATGCCAAAGGACTGTAAAAACGCCAACGGCACCGCCAAATAGCGCGTATACATGTTGATTTTTTGCTGGCCACTTTCGCCTTCTTTGGTCATTTCTTCCAACTTTGGCACAATCATCGCGAGTAATTGAAAAATAATGGACGAAGTAATATATGGCGCCACTCCCAACATCACAATCGAAAAATTTTCCATCGTGCCACCGGAAAACAAATTCAACATGCCCAGCACTTGGTTGCTTTCAAAAAAATACCGCAAATTTTCCAGGTTCACGCCCGGAATTGGAATATGAGCCACCAAACGAAAAATCGTCAACATGCCTAACACAAATAAGATGTTGTTGCGAACATCTTTAATTTTCCAAACTTGGGTAATTTTATCCCACATAGCGTTTAATTTTACGCGACTGTGCCACCCGCTTTCTTAATCGCTTCAGTAGCCGTAGCGGTGCATTTTACTCCTTCTATGGTTAATTTTTTGGTCAGCTCGCCCGTGCTTAAGATTTTCGCGGCGCGATCTTTGGTTTTGATTAATTTTTTCTCAAGCAAGGTCACCAAAGTAACTGTATCGCCAGCATTGAATTTTAATTCCAAATCAGCTAAATAAACTTCGGTCGGCTTGGTCTTAAAACTCTTAAAACCGCCCAATTTCGGAGTAGCTTGCATTTGGCGTTTAAACGCTTTTAATTTCAAACCACGACCGCCACCGGAGCGGGCTGTTTGGCCTTTACCGCCATGACCGGAATAAGTACCGTGTCCGGAGGCGTTACCGCGTCCAACTTTCTTTTTAGAATGTTTGGCGCCGTGAGCCGGTTTTAAAGTATGGATTAATAATGCCATAAAATTTATTCTTTAATTTTTTCCACTGTCGCCTTTTTTGGCGCCAGGTCGGCTTTAACTCGCACCGGGAACAATTGTTCCAAAGCGCCAAAAGTCGCTTTCACAATCGCCACTTTATTTTTAGTGTGGCCTAAAATTTTAGAAGTAACATTGGGCACGCCCGCTAATTCAAGCACCACGCGCACCGCGCCACCGGCGATAATACCGGAACCGCGCGGAGCCGGACCCAACATAACTTTGGCCGCCTTAAATTTACAAATTATTCGATGCGGAATAGTTTCATTTTGCATCGGCACTTTAATCAAATGTTTTTTGGCCTGACGAGTGGCTTTATCCACCCCAATTTGCACATCCTTACCTTTTTCCAAACCAAACCCCACTCGACCGCGACGATCACCAACTACTACCAAAGCGCGAAAACTTAACTGCTTACCACCTTCGGTAACGCGCGTAACGCGGGACAAATCCAAAATATTGGAATCAAATTCACTTTTTTCTCTTTCCGGACGTCCACCTTTACCGCCCCGACCGCGACCGCCAAAACCGCCTGATTTACGAGGCGCGGAATTACCGCCGGCTTGATTGTTAGTATTAGTATCGTTCGTCATACTTTTTTAAAAATTAAAACTCCAAACCACCGGCGCGCGCGCCGTCAGCTAAAGCGGCCACACGGCCATGATAACGATAGCCACCGCGATCAAATACCGCTTGGGTAATCTTTTTTTCTTTAGCGAGTTCGGCCAATTTTTGGCCTACCAAATACCCGACGCTCACCTTGGTGGTACGTTCGCCTACTTTTTCTTTCTTAATTTTGCGACTGTCGGCGTAACACAAAGTTTTACCGGTGGAATCATCGATCAGTTGGGCGACCATACCGGTATGACTGCGAAAAACCGACAAACGCGGTCGCGTGGCCGTGCCCGAAATAACCGCTCGCACCCGCGCGTGACGCACATCGCGTAATTTAGTATTTTGTCTGGTTAATCTTTTCATAAAATTAATTTTTAAGCCGCCGCTTTGGCAGCGGTCTTGCCGGCCTTACGACGGACAATTTCACCGACGTATTTTATACCCTTGCCTTTGTATGGCTCAACTTTTCTAATACTGCGAATACGCGCGGCCAATTCTCCCACTAACTGTCTGTCAAATCCTTCCACGGAGATATTATCTTTTTCAACGGAAAATTTAATACCGGGTACCGCTTTCACCTCTACCGGATGAGAAAAACCAACTTCCAAAGATAAATCCGCGCCCTTCATCGCGGCCTTGAAACCAACACCGCTAATATTCAAATTCTTTTTAAATCCTACCGTCACTCCGGTGATCATATTGCCAATTAAACTGGAAAAAGTACCCCACAAGGCGCGGTCTTTGGAATCATCGACATTGGCCACTGTTACTGTCACTTGGCCATCGGTCGCCACGACGGTAATGTGCGGATGTAACTTTAATTTCAACTCGCCTTTCGGGCCAGCAACTTTCAATTGTCCCTTTTCCACAGTTACGATAACACCAGCAGGGATTGTTCTTATTTTTTTTCCGACACGAGACATATTATTTAAACTCTAAAAATACTTTTAATAAATTTCACAAATCACTTCGCCACCCACGCCGGCTTTGCGCGCCTCGGATCCGGTCATAATACCTTTGGGGGTCGTAACAATTAAGAAACCATAGCCATTTAAAACTTGACCGATATCATCTTTCCCGACATAACGACGAGAAGAAGGGCGACTCACGCGTTTAATGCTGTGGAGCGCCGGCTGACCATTATTATATTTCAAATTAAGCACCAAAAAAGAATGCTTCTCGCGACGTTCTTCCACGCCAGTAATATAACCTTCGCGCACCAAAATATCAGCAATGGATTTTTTCACTTTGGAGTGAGATACTTCCACTTCTTTAGCTTTAACGCTATAAGCATTGCGGATGCGCGTAAGCATGTCAGCGATAGGATCGGTCATCATAACTTAAGTGTATTAGTTTATTATTTAGCGGGTTACCAACTGGATTTTCTAATACCGGGAATCTTGCCATCATTGGCCAGTTCGCGGAAACAAATACGACACAAACCAAACCGGCGAATAAACGCGCGTTTGCGTCCACATTTCCAGCAACGACGAACAATCCGGGTAGAAAATTTCGGGACTTTTTTTGATTTTGAAATTTGAGCTTCAGTAGCCATAAAATTATTTAGTTACAAAAGGAAAGCCCAGCCCAAAGAGGAGCGCCCGACCTTCGGCCGCGTTTTTGGCGCTGGTATTGATAATGATTTCCAGACCGTGAATTTTATCAACTTCGCTGGTTTTAATTTCCGGAAAAGCGGTGTGCTCTTTAAAACCTAAGGTATAATTACCGCCCCGATCAAATGATTTATCGGAAATACCGCGAAAATCACGAGTGCGGGCAAAAGTTACTGACAATAATTTTTCTAAAAATTCATACATCTTTTTGTGGCGCAAAGTAACCATCACGCCGATCTCCTGACCTTCTCTAATTTTAAAGTTAGAAATGGCTTTTTTGGATTTCGTGCGCACTGATTTTTGACCGGTAATGGCGCGCAGAGTTTTTTCGGCGCTTTCAATATAGGCCGGCTCTTTTACAAAACGTCCCACCCCGACATTAATAACTACTTTTAAAATTTTAGGCGCTTGCATGATATTTTTAAATCCAAACTCCGCCTTCAGAGCGGGCGCGACAACTTTGTGATATTTTTGTAATAAATTATTGGTCATACTATTCAATAAATTCTTTACAGGCGCGGCAAATGCGTTTCTTATTACCGGCTTCTATTTTATAACCGACTCGGCTGGTTTTGCCACATTTCGGACAAATTAAAGTTACTTTGGAAACAAACAAAGGCGCGGCCAATTCAATCACTTGACCTTTTTGGCCCTGTTTTTGCGTGCGTAGATGTTTTTTCATAATGTTGACACCCTCAATCACAACTTTGCCGACAACCGGAAAAACCTGAATAACTTTACCTTCTTTGCCACGGTTCTTGCCGGACATTACTCTTACTTTGTCATTAACTTTAATTTTCATAACTTTTAACTTTATAAACTTTCTGACTTTATAAACTCTTTATAAAACTTCCGGTGCCAAAGAAATAATTTTTTGAAAACCGCGCGTGCGCAATTCGCGCGCGACCGGGCCAAAAATACGTGAGCCCTTTGGTTCGCGGGTCTTGCGATCAATCACCACCACCGCATTTTCTGAAAAACGGATATAAGTGCCGTCACTGCGTCTGGTTTCTTTTCGGATACGCACAATAACGCAATGCACCACTTCGCTTTTTTTAACCAAACCGCGCGGGGCCGCTTCTTTTACCACGCCAGTAATAACATCCCCAATACGGGCATAACGTTTTTTATAACCATCCAAAACACGGATACATTGAATTTTCTTGGCGCCGGTATTATCGGCCACCGCTAACATTGCGCGATGCTGGATCATACAATAAAATTATTTGCTTGATTTAACAATTCTAACCAAACGCCAGTGTTTCAAAGCGGACAACGGCCGGCAAGCGCTAATCTCAACCACATCACCAACTTTGGCGACACTCTTCTCATCATGAGCGTGATACTTGCGACTCACTCGGTACTGTTTGTGATACTTGGTGTGCATTTTCATCGTATCCACTTTTACCACCAAAGTTTTCTGGGCGGAAGTGGACAGAACTGTACCCACAAACGAACGGGTGATTTTGGTTGTTTTAATTGTCTGTTCCATATCGTTCTATTACTTTTGTTTTAGTAAAGTTTTAATGCGAGCGATGGTCTTGCGGACTTCGGCAACACGGTGCACCTGTTTTAATTCTCGGCTCAAAGCTCGAAAACGCAAACCACGCGCCTGCGCGCCCAAATCAGACAGCAAATCTTGCAAATCTTTAACACTTTTATTTTTTAATTCCTCAAAATCCATACAAAATTATTAACATTATTCTACCCTGAACCGATGCCGCAGCATCTGGTTTAGGGGTTAGATCTTTTGAATATATTTGGTCTTGACTCGTAATTTGTAAGCCGCCATTTCCAAAGCCGCTTTGGCGGTTTCAGGCGTAATACCGGACATTTCAAATAAAATCGTACCGGGTTTAACTACCGCCACAAAATGATCGGGTGAACCCTTACCACCGCCCATCGGGGTCTCGTTACCTTTTTTAGTAACCGGCTTATCCGGAAAAACTCTGATCCAAATTTGACCACCGCGACGAACATAGCGCGTCAAAACTCGACGAGCGGATTCTAGCTCGCGACTCCCTACCCAACCATGTTGTAAACTTTTCAAAGCAAAATCACCATAATCAATTGTCTTAATACGCGTCGCCACACCCAAACTACGGCGGGTGCCTTTGTGCCATTTACGATGATTTACTTTTTTAGGAAATAACATACAATAATTAGAATAACTTCTTAATCGCGGAACAAGTCATTGTCGGATTTACGACCGGCCGGCTTAGCGGCGGCCTTCTCGGTCGCTTGACCAAATTTATCTAAACGACTAAATACTTCACCGCGATAAACCCAAACTTTAACACCAATTTTACCGTAAAGCGTCTGCGCTTCCACAATCGCATAATCAACATTACTGCGAAAAGTAATCAAAGACATTTTGCCGGCGCCGAGCACTTCTTGGCGGGCAATTTCCACGCCGTTCAAACGACCGGACATTTTAATTTTTACGCCTTGCGCTCCGGCGGCCATTACTTTTTCAATCGCCTGTTTCATCACGCGCCGAAAAGGCATACGACGTTCAATTTCCGAAACAATACCGGCGCCGACAATCCGAGCCGAAAGCGCGGGTTGATTAACCGGTAAAATATTTAATTTAACGCGATGTTTAAATTGTAAAATTTTCTTTTCAATATCTTTTTTTAAAACTTCCAAGCCCTGTCCAGAACGACCGATGACCACACCCGGTTTGGCCGCGAGAATGGTAATGGTCACTTCTTTCGGAGTGCGTTCCACGGAAACAGAATCAATACCGGCGTCTTTTAATTTAACATCCAAATACTCGCGAATTTGTACTTCCTGCTTCAAAAGACCGGGCAACTGTTCTTTGCGTCCAAACCATTTTGAATCCCAAGAATTTACCAAGGGAGTGCGATGAATTTTCGGATGTACTTTGTGACCCATACTTTTTAAACACTAAATTCTAAACACTAAATACTAAATAATTATTTTTTAACTTTTATTTCTTTCACTTTCTTTTTATTTATCTTTTCTTTCTTAACAAACTCGGATAAATATAAATTGATATGACTCGTGCGTTCGCGAATCGGAGTGGCGCGACCGTGCGCTTTTGGCATCCACCGTTTTAAAACCGGACCACCATCAACCGTAATTTTACTAATACGCAAATTGTCTTCGTTCAAACTAAAATTATGTTTAGCGTTGGCCACGGCCGATTGGAGCAACTTTAAAATGGCGCGAGCGGATTTTTTGTTGGTTAATTCCAAAATTTGCAAAGCGCGCGCGACATTGCGTCCTCGAATCATATCCACCACGAGGCGCATTTTACGCGGCCCTTGGCGAAAATATCTTAATTTTGCGACAATTTCCTGGCTCATATTAGTATATTATTTTTTGCCGGCGGCCGGTTTAGCGGCAGCGGCCGGAGCGGTAGATTTGGCGGTAGCGGCCGATTCTTCTTCTTTGGCCATCTTACCACCATGGCGGACAAATTTGCGGGTAGGAGAAAACTCTCCCAACCGGTGTCCGACCATATCTTCTTGCACAAACACATTAACAAAATCTTTGCCATTATGAACCCCAAAAGTTACGCCCACCATTTCCGGAGCAATCACACAAGCGCGCGACCAAGTTTTAATTGGGTCATGCTTACCGCTATTTTTCATTTTGGCAACTTTTTCCAAAACGCGCGGGTCAACGTAAGGTCCTTTTTTTAAACTTCTTGACATAGTACCACGAATTTTTTTCACAAATCAACACGGATCTGAACGGTGATTGGTGATTTATTATTAAATTATTTATTTAATTATTTCTTTTTGGTTTTGCGCGATTGCACGACGGTAACATCGCTCCACTTGCCCGGTTTTCTGGTTCTAACACCCATCACAGTCTTACCATAAACTGACTGCGGACCGCGTTTTTGACCAATCGGACTGTGGCCCTCACCACCACCATGCGGGTGGTCGTTCGGATTCATATTTTTACCTTTAACAGTCGGTTTAATACCACGTTTACGCATACGTCCAGCTTTACCCCAGCGAATCAAACGGCGATCGGCATTGCCCATCACGCCAATATTGGCGCAACATTCTTTATCAATCTTACGGATTTCCCCCGATGGTAATTTCACTAACGAGTACTTACCTTCCACACCAACCAATTGCGCTGACAATCCGGCACCGCGTACCAATTGTCCACCCTTACCTCGGGTTAATTCAATGTTGTAGATAAACAAACCAACCGGAATATATTGTAATTGTAAACGATTACCAACTTTGGCTTCAATCACTTTATCAGACGACATCACGACATCGCCAACTTTCAAACCTTCCGGACACAACACATAGGCCTTAACACCATCGGCATAATTAATCAAAGACACACGCGGACCACGGTTTGGGTCATACTCGATAGATGCCACCGTACCCGGCATATCAAATTTATTTTGTCTAAAATCAACTAAACGATAATATTTTTTCACGCCACCGCCTTGATGACGCACGGTAATTACACCGGTGTTGTTACGACCGGAATTCTTTTTTAAAATTTTAATCAAGGATTTTTCCGGTTCAAATTTGGTAATATCGAAAAAAGAGTCAACACTGCTATTGCGTCGGCCCGGATTAGTTGGTTTATAAATCGTAATTGGCATATTTATTAAACTCCTTCGTGGATAGTAATGCTCTTGCCTTTTGGCAAAGTGACAATTGCTTTTTTATAGTCGCCCCGACGGCCAAAAGATTGTCCAAAACGCACCCACTTGCCACTCACATTAATCAAATTAACTTTGAGCGGGGTAACGCCATAGGCCTCGGCAATAGCGCGTTTGATAACATCAGTTGTTGCCGAGCGCTCCACCACAAAACCATATTTATTTTGGCTTTGGGCAATCGCGCCTTTTTCCGTAACGAGCGGTCTAATTAAAATCCGATCGGCGGTCATCGAAATTTTTGCTGTTGGCGTTGACTTTTCTTTCGGCGCAACCACGGTTTTTTTAACGACTTTTTCAGATTTTTCTTTACCTTTAACAACAACGGCATCCTTACTAGTTTTGTCAGATTTCAAAACAACCGGTGGCTTGGTTTGCTCCAACTTTTTCTGCTCTTGTCTTTTTGTCCAGCGGTCAAGTAATCCCATATTATGGATTAAATAGTATTATTTTAAAATTTTACCAATTGCTTCCGCTCCGGCCTGACTCATAATCACGGATTGCGCTTTTAACAAAGCAACCACATTGGCGTCAACCGCGTTCATTATTTCTGTTTTCGGCAAATTAGTGGCGACGCGCCGTACGACTTCGCTTTTACCATCGGTTAAAAACAAAACTCTTTTGCCGGTAATTCCCAAACCTTTGAGCAACTCGACTGCCAATCTGGTTTTCGCTTCCGTAAAATCAAAGTTCTCCACCACGAAAATACCATCAGCGCGAAATTTATCGGCAAAACACATCTTGGTAGCCGCGCGTTTTTCTTTCAAATTAATTTTAACATCGTAGTTACGTTCAGTTTTCGGACCGAAAGTAACACCGCCACCTTTCCAAATCGGCGAACGAATAGAGCCATGACGAGCGCGACCGGTACCTTTTTGTTGCCACGGTTTTTTACCACCACCGCGCACTTCGCCTTTACCTTTGGTATCGGCCCAGCTCTCGCGCGCGCGATTGGTAATCGCGACATAAACCGCGTGTACTAAAGTTGGTTTAACTTTTACATCAAAAATTGCGTCGGACAATTCAACATCACCAACAACTTTTCCGACTAAATTATACAATTTTGTTTTCATACGCTAATCAATTTTAGGATTGCGCTTCGGCAACCATTTCTACTGCCGGTTGCTCGGCCACGACTGGAACTTCGGCTACTTTGGTTACCGCCACTTTCAACTCGCCCGGGGCACTAATAAATAACAACCCCCCACGTCCACCCGGAACAGCGCCTTTTAAATATAACTCATTATTAACGGAATCAATTTTAACCACTTCTAAATTTTTGACAGTAACTCTATCCGCGCCCATATGACCGGCCATACGCATACCTTTAAAAACGCGTTGCACACCACCAGCGCCAATGGATCCGGGAGCGCGCAAATTGTCTTTATGACCATGCGTCGCTGGGCCACCACGGAAATGATGACGGCGAACCACACCTTGAAAACCTTTACCTTTGGACTGTCCCACCACCGCCACTCTTTCACCCTCAACAAAAGTATCGACGGTAACCAAATCACCGCGCTTTACTTCTCCCACTTTATCAACCGAAAAATCATGTAAATCACGTAAATTAGACAAATCTTTCAAATGACCTAACTGCGGTTTTTTTATCAAATACTCTTTCTTTTCGCCAAATCCTAACTGAATGGCGTCGGTATTATCAGTCCCTTTGGTTTTAACTTGAACAACTGGGCAAGGACCGGCACTAATGCGCGTAACCGGCACCACTTCGCCCGTCGCTGAAAACACCTGGGTCATGGCAATTTTTTTCCCAATAATTATTTTCATACGTGTCATTGTCCCGACTAAGTCGGGATTAACCGTTAATTTAACAAAAAAACTAGAAACGCTAACTGCAAACTAATCTGTCTAAATTACTGATAATTCCCCCCTAAAAATACTGTTTGCAATTCACGTTTCCAGCCTTTCTTGTGATCAAGATTGGCCAATTGTAAATTTTTAAATCACTTTATTTCCTCAAAATTACTTTCGTTCGAATAAATGTTTTTTGCCTCGAAAATTCCGAAACAAATCTTATTTACTTTAACGTCGGTAATGTTGTCAGCACTTTACCAGAAAATTAAATATTTGTCAAGAGCCAATACTATTAGCCGTATTTTAAGATTGTTCGTGTTGATTCGTGAACAAAATTCGGGGTTCCTACATTTTTATCTCCACATCCACACCCGCCGGCAAATTTAAACTCATTAAAGCATCCACGCATTTAGGCGCCGCGTCCATAATATCCAATAAGCGTTTGTGCACCCGCATTTCAAATTGTTCGCGCGCGTCTTTATGCACAAAAGTGGAACGATTGACGGTAAATTTGGTCTTTTCGGTCGGAAGCGGTACCGGCCCAACAACTTTAGCGCCGTTGCGCGTCGCGGTATCAATTATGGTTTTGGACGCGATGTCGATAATCTTATTATCGTAAGCGCGAATTTTAATCCGGATTCGAGTAGCGACCGTTTCCTCCTTTTTGCTGGCAGTGGCAGTTTTGTGAGCAGTAGGCATAATTAAAGAACAATTTATTAAATATCAAGGGGAGCGTAAAATCTTACGCTCCCCTCAAATAATTATTTATTAATCTTAGTTACCACGCCCGCACCAACCGTGCGACCGCCTTCGCGAATCGCGAAGTTCATTTGCTCTTCCATGGCAACCGGGGTGATCAATTTAACTTTGATATTGACGGTATCGCCCGGCATAACCATTTCAACACCAGCTGGCAATTCTGTCACATCACCCGTAACATCGGTGGTGCGGATATAGAATTGTGGCTTGTAGCCTTTGAAAAATGGCTTATGGCGACCACCTTCTTCTTTGGTCAAAATATAAACATTGGCGTCAAATTCAGTGTGAGGAGTAACAGAACCGGTCTTGGCCAAAACCATACCGCGTTCCACTTCTTCTTTCTTGGTGCCACGCAATAAGATACCGGCGTTGTCCCCAGCCAAACCTTCTTTCAAAGATTTATTAAACATTTCAATACCGGTTACGACAGTTTTCATTGGTTCCTCGCGCAAACCAACGATCGAAATTTCATCGTTGATGTGGACAGTACCGCGTTCAATACGACCAGTAACTACAGTACCACGACCTTCAATGGAGAAAACGTCTTCCACCGGCATCAAAAATGGCTTGTCAACTGGGCGTTGTGGAGTTGGAATATATTCGTCAACCGCTTTAATCAAATCCAAAACCGGTTTAGAGGCGGCTTCATCCGACGGAGCCTGCAAGGCTTTCAAGGCGGAGCCACGGATAATCGGGGTGGTGTCGCCAGGATATTTATTTTTTGTCAATAAATCACGGACTTCGGCTTCAACCAAATCAATCAATTCTGGATCATCCACCATGTCCACTTTGTTCAAAAATACGACAATGTAAGGGACGCCGACCTGACGAGCTAACAAAATGTGCTCGCGAGTTTGAGGCATCGGACCATCAGCAGCGGAAACCACCAAAATGGCACCATCCATCTGAGCCGCGCCGGTAATCATGTTTTTAACATAATCGGCGTGTCCCGGACAGTCAACGTGCGCATAGTGGCGAGCAGCGGATTCGTATTCCACATGAGCGGTAGAAATCGTAATACCGCGCGCCTTGGATTCGGGCGCTTTATCCAAATCATCAACACCCTTCTTTTGGGCGGTCATACCGTGCGCAGTTAAAACCTGCAAAATCGCGGCAGTGAGAGTGGTTTTTCCATGGTCAACGTGGCCAATGGTACCAATGTTAACGTGGGGCTTTGTTCTTGAGAACTCTGCCATATGCTTATGATTACCTACGGCACTGCCCCGAGTGGTCGGGTCAGATTTATATCCAGCCGCTTTTAATATTATTTAAATAACTTATCCGCCAGAGGCGGATCAGCCCTTAGGGGGCTGAAAAAATTGACAAACAAATCGCTAACTGCTTATAAAGTAATTAGCGATAATATTATACACTATTTATTTTGTTTTGGCAAGGGGGTAAAGTTGAAAAACTGTGGATATTTCCCTATTCAACCGGTTCCAAGTAGAATTTCTCTTCTTCGCCGTCGCTTGGCACACCGGATAAATCCACCTCGTTATCTACTTTTTCCACTTCAATTTCATCCACTTTTTCCGCTAAATCAAGCGGTTTTTCGTTTTCAAACGCACTTTCGGCAAAGCCGTCTTCCTCCTCTTCTTCGGGCTCTGAAAATTCCATTTTTGGTTCTTCTTTCTTTTCAAAATCCCAGTCAAAAACATCGCTTTTACCACTTTCGGACTCATGATTTTCACGCCAAACCGCGATATCGCGATTAATCTTCTCTAACATATCGCCCTCGGATAATTCCGAAACGCCCGTCCCGCCATTTAAAAATTTCTCATATTCGTCCAAGGCCATCACCATCACTCCCTGATCATTTTCTCGGTCAAAAACCAAACAGCGGTCACCAGTTCTGGCTAAAATTCGTAAAACGCGGTCTAATTGGGTGTTGTTCATATTATTTTGAATATTTTATATATGTATTTATACAGTTTTTATGAAAATATGTCAAATTATTATATCTGTTCTTACTATTGCTTATGGTTATATATGTATAGTATAATAATATACAAGATAAGTCTTGACCCACAACCATGCTGCGAATTCTAAATTTCTCAAAAAATTTGAACATACATAATTTATCTAAAATTCACAAATTTATTATCATTACAATAATTTAATTTAAACAATATGAACGAAGAAAAACTAAACCAAAAAGAGATTCTTTATAACCCAAAAAACTGGACTTTCATAGCATTTTTTTTAGGCCCCATATTACCAGCAATACTTTACTATCGAAACTGCAAGCTGCTTGGCGAAACCGCACAAGGGAAAAAAGTGCTTGTCGGAACTATTATTTTTGTTTTAATATTTTTAGTAGCAGCTACAATTTTTAGTTATTATAGTATTTTGATTATTCTTGTTGAAACAATCATAGCTGTAATAATCGCAGAAAAATTAGCAAAAACACAACTCCAAAATTATGAAAAAATGAAAGAGGAAATGGGACTAAGGGGTGGTAGGAACGAAGCCGCACTTATCCTATTATTTTTGGCAATATGGATTACATTGGCTTTTGGTCTACCCTATGTAGCTAAAAATTACATCAAAAATAATCACACCCAATTTAAATATGGCGATAAGAATATATATCTACTAAAATAAGAAAATCTGGCAATGATGTGCCGATGTTCTGTCGTATCAAGACAAACATCATATACGCCGTTAAGTGGAATTAAATAAATTTTTAATATTATGAACACAAATTTCTCCGAAGTACCAAAACACTACGCCGCGCGCACTCACGAAAAAATGCAGGAAGTTTTAATGGACCCGAACGGCGCGGGACCAGCGATTCATTATTATATGATTCGGGGTGGAAGCGACCAGCGCAATATTACTGTCTGGGAACCGGGAACTATTTCTGGTGAATATATTAAAACTTATGGGCACTATCACATTGGCAATTTAAATGAAACCTATTGGTTTATTTTTGGCTCTGGTATCGCCCTCCTGCAAAAGTTAGTTGTTGGCGCCGACGGCAAAATGATCCCCGACGAAGTAGCCGAATTTAAAGCCGTGCTGGCCAAGCCGGGCGAAAAATTATTCATTCCTTCCAGTTATGGACATTTAGTGGCCAATGTTGGCGCCACCTATTTTGTTACCGCCGACGACAGTCCGGTAAATTTTAGCGATAAAAAAGACGAGGCCTCTATGCCCGGGCACGCTGATTATGAAATGGTTAAAAAGATGCAAGGGTTTGCCTATTATGTAGTGGAACACGACAACACGCCAACCTTGAAAAAAAATCCACGCTATAAAAAAATTATTTCCGAAGATTTGGCTGGATTACCGGTAATTGAATAAATATATGATTGACCTAAATCAATTTGATAAAAGCAAATTTGTTAATACCCCTTATATTTTAAAAGTTGAGAAACCGTGGGGATATGAACTCATTTTTACTCAAGCAAATCTTCCTTATGTTGGAAAAATTTTACACATCAATGCTGGCAAACGTTTGAGTTTACAAATTCACGACAAAAAAGAAGAAACTGGTTTTATCGTGAGTGGCCGGTGTAATTTAATTATTGAAAACACGCGCGGTGAAATGGAAACGATTGAAATGATGCCAAACAACGGCTACACTGTTAAAATTGGCCAAAGACACCGCTACCAAGCGATTACCGATTGTGATATATTTGAGGTATCTACGCCGGAAATTGGGACTACTTATCGATTGGAAGATGATTATAAACGGCCGGATGAGACGGAAAATTTACGCGCACAAGAAAGAAATATCGTAGACGAACTTAATCAAAGCCGACAAGAAATCGCTTCCGGAAAAGGCAAAAAACTGAAATCTTTAAAAACACTAAGATAAAAACTATGGGATCTTATCTAGAAATAAACGATGCACTACGCATCACTGCCGAACAAGGTTTTCCGGCCGAAATTTTGAATTTAGAAAAACATCGCACCAAGCCGATTCAATTAGCGACAGTGGCTGATAAAATTTTTGAATTTAAGGATAAGCCCGACGCCAGAATTTACCACCGGCCGACGACGCGCTGTTTTTTGGTACAGGATATCGGCGGCAAATGGTTATACTGGGGCCATGTTTTCATCGTGGAACAAACAATTAAGTGCAACGCCGATAACACCGCTACCACTTCCGGAAAATTTAAAATTATCCAAATTTACGACCCGGCGTATCAAGCCGAAATGACTAAACGCGAAAGTCGCGATGGGTTGAGTTATTTTTAATTTTTATGTCTACCCTTATCCTCGCCAGCAGCACCCAATTTATCACCAGCAAAAACATTGATAAATATTTGCCCAAAAAATTAAAGGATTGCAAAATCGCTTTTATTATTACCGCCGGACAAAAATCCACATCGGGTAATTATTTAATACGTCATCGCGCCCGCTTCAACGAGCTGGGTTGGAATTATGCTGAAATTGATATCGCCGGAAAAACAAAAACTCAATTGAAAAAAATATTGACCGGGTATGATATTATTTTTATGGGCGGCGGCAATACTTTCTATTTGTTAAAATGCGTGCGTAAAAGTGGCTTTGCCGAAGTTGCAAAAGATTTGATCGCCCAAGGCGTGATTTACATTGGCGTGAGTGCCGGATCGTATATCGCTTGCCCGTCAATTATTATGTCCACCTGGATTGAAAAAGGCAAAGACAGGTACGGCATTACTAATTTTACCGCCATGAACTGGGTGCCATTTTTGATCAAGGCACATTACACTCCCGACATGTTGGATGCGATAAAAGAAAAAGCCAAACAACAACCGCTACTCGTCAGATTATTAACCGACGAACAAGCACTCGTAATTAAAAATGAAGAAATTAAATTTATTGGCAAAGATAAAGAAATTATTTTGCCAGGATCAAAACCAAAAACAATAATAGTTGACGAAAATGACAAAATTATCGGATACAAAGAAAGAAGCGCAATAAAAGAAATAGAAATCCATCCGGATAAATTTTTAAAATCAATCATGGCAAGATTAAAAAAATGAAAGCGCGAGCGGCGTGGTCTTGACAAAACGCCAAAAATGTGCTAAGATTATTAATCTTTTTGCCTAAGATAGACAAAAAGATTAATTTCTAAAGCTCATTTAAAATAACATTAAAATACTAAAGAGAGGTGGCATGACCACCCTGGGGATAAGCCGACCCTGAATCCGGCTGACACACGGCCCTGCGTGGGCCATTTTGGAGATATGCCAACATGAACAACAACAACAGCCCCATCATCGCCCTGACCATCGCCATCCTCTCAGCCTGTAACGGGGGCGAGAAGTTCGCCAAAGAAAAGTGTGGGGGGGCGTGGAGGTAGAGGTCGTCAGCGCCGTGGTCGTCGCCAGCGGCGGCCACTCGATCTTCCTGGACAAGTGGGAGGGCCAGGTGCCTACTGCCAAGGAGCTCATCATTGGCTTCGGCAACGAAGCCCTGTTCCTGAAGAACTGCGCTGGCTGGGGGCAGGTGCAGTGCCTTGCTGAAAGCAGGCGCGGCGCCCACCCCACACAGTGGAAGGGGCGGCGCGTCTCCGTGCGCTACCGCCGATAGCCCCCCGTTCCCGAGATACCCACCCCCCCCCCGCGCGCCTGCGGATGGGACGGCAGGTTCTCGCTCACCATGCCGCCCATCCCTTTAGTATTTTAAACTAAAGCACCGAAGCAAATCGCTTCGGTGTTTTTTTATTTTATTAATTTTACGTCCGCGCTTTAATCTCCCCCACCACCTTTGCCAAAAATTCTTCTTTCACAAATTTCGCCGGTTTTTCTTCTCCGCGCACGCGCACCATTAATTCGCCACCCGCGAGTTCCTTATCCCCCACTACGACAATATACGGAATTTTCCGGCCAACGGCTTTGCGCACTTTGTTGCCAACAGTTTCGTCCGCGTCATCGGTCTCTACGCGAATGCCGGCAACTTTAAATTCACCGGCTAATTTTTTCGCGCCTTCCACGTGCGCGCTCGCCACCGGCGCGAAGAGTACTTGCACGGGTGAGAGCCAGACCGGCCAAACACCGGCAAAATGCTCAATTAAAAACGCCATAAACCGTTCGTGGGTTGACAGTGGCGCACGGTGAATCACAAACACCTCGTTATTTTCTTTGCCATCAGAATCGGTGTATTTTAAATCAAAACGCTTTTTCGCCGCGAAATCCAATTGAATAGTGGACATGGTTTCTTCGCGTCCGATAACCGACTTAAACATCACGTCTACCTTCGGTCCGTAAAACGCCGCCTCGTCCGCGGCTTCCACAAATTTTACTTTCATTTCTTGTAACACCTCCCGAATCACCCCCTCGCTAAATTGCCAATTTTCCGGTTCGTTGATATATTTATCCAAATGATCCGGACTCCATTTGGAAAGACGAAACCAATAATTTTCCAATTTGAAAATTCGGAAATATTCCATCACCAGTTCCATCACGCTTTTAAATTCGTCTTTAATTTGCTCTTTACGGCAATAAATATGCGCGTCATTCATCGCCATCGCACGCACGCGGAGTAACCCAGCCAAAGTGCCGGACAATTCATTGCGAAAACATTCACCATATTCTACCAAACGGAGCGGCAACTCGCGATAACTGTGCGGTTTAAAATTATAAATGGTGTGGTGATGCGGGCAATTCATCGCTTTCAGATAGTAGTTGCCATCGTCCATTACCATGGGCGGATACATGCTGTCTTTGTAATACGGCAAATGCCCGGAAGTCAAAAATAATTCTTCTTTGGCGAGGTGCGGCGTACGCACGCGCAGATAGTCGCCTTCAGATTCTTTTTCTATAGTTAATTTTTCCACTTCATTACGAATTATCGTGCCGTTTGGCAACCACAAAACTTGGCCCTTACCCACGCGATCATCAAAACAAAATAATTCCTGCTCGGCGCCGATTTTACGATGATCGCGCTTTTTGGCTTCTTCCAATTGATGTAAGTGCTCATACAATTCATTTTTAGTCGGAAAACAAGTGCCGTAAATACGCGTCAACATTTTATTTTTTTCACTCCCGCGCCAATACGCGCCCGCCACCGACAATAATTTAAAATGTTTTAATTCTTTGCTCGGGTTCTCGCTATGCCCACCGCGGCACAAATCCACATAAGCGCCGGATTTATACAAAGTAAGCGCTTGCCCGTCAACGCTAAATTCTTCGATTAATTCTATTTTATATTCATTGTCTTTAAAAACAGCTTTCGCTCCGCTAGCGCTAACTTCTTGACGTTCAAATTTTTCCCAAGTGGGAGCAATTTGGCGCATTTTTTCTTCTATTTTTTTCAAATCTGTTTCCGAAATTTTCTCCACCCCGAAATCAAAATCATAATAAAAACCGTTTTCAATCGCCGGACCAATGGTGCGTTTAGCGTTTGGATACAATTCCAAAACCGCCGCGGCGAGTAGGTGCGCGCAGGAGTGGCGCAGGTGTTCGAGTTGTTCTTTGTCCATATTTTTTTATGTCATTCCGAACGAATGTGAGGAATCTCCATCCGGTCGGTTAATAAATTAATTTTTATTTTTTAAACCACTCGTCTTTTAAAATCGCCATCACATATTCATCACAATATTTTTTAAACACATAGGCATAAATATTTTTTCGCAAAGTGCCTTCAATTTTAAACCCGACTTTTTTATAAGCGCGAACGGCACGCCTATTGGCGGTAAAAACCGTCAGTTGTAATCGATTATATTTTAATTTTTTAAAAACATAATCGCCTAAAATTTCCAAACACTCCGCTCCGTAACCCTCGCCCCAATAATTTTTGTCGCCGATTACTATCCCCAAACTTGCCCGTTTGTTATTGTTATCCAAATCCAAATGAACATTGCCAATATGCCCAACACCCACCACCTCTATCGCCCACAATATCGCGTCCGGTTTGTTATTTTCTTTTATAAAATAGTCGCGCACGCCTTTGGCTTTGATATTCAGTAATTTATTGCCTAAATATTGGACAACTTCTTTGTCACGAAACCATTTTACATAGTAAGTGGCTTCGCTTAATTTTAGCGGGCGTAAAATTATCCGTGGACCTTTTAAAATCGGAGTTTTTTTCATAAATTTCGCCTATCATTATTTAAGTATATATTTAAATATATATTCCCGTATATACTTGAATATATACTTTTTTCTAAAAAAATACCCCCATACCTAAAAATAGGTATCGGGGTCAATGGTTTGAAAGATTGCTTCGTCGGCCTACGGCCTTCTCGCAATGACAATTGACGGTTCCACCCGAATGTTTAACTTTTATTTGGCTTAGCCACGACTTAGTCGAGATCCCTTACGGGGTAACGGTTGGTAGCCGTTCCAATCACCATAAATACATTATAAAACGCCTATGCTTTTTTGTCAATGACGAACGACCGCTCCCACCCCCTCTTATTCTCCCCCTCGGGCAGGGGGAGACAACGAATCGCTCGCCCACCCTATTGGCTATGAACTATCACTTCACCTGCTTCACCACCACCTTAATATTATCCGGCACACTCGGCGATTTACGCATCCAACTGGGGGAAAATTTAACATCCACGGCCGAAACATGGCCTAAGCCCAACAAATACCGCTCAATTTCTTCTTTGGTTTTATCTAAAAATTGACGAGGCGCGACTTTGGAACCGTCCGAATCAAGCGTAACGCGCGCTTCTTGCGATACGGACAATTGCGCGGTGCCGGCGTCAACATCTTGGGCGGACAATGTTATTTGGGGCTCGCCCGAAACCGTCACAACTTTTTCCAATTCCAAATCCACCTGACTCCCAATTTCACGCGCCACCATTTCTTTGAGCGCGCTTGTTTCATACCATACCGCCACCACGCGACTTTCACCGCTTAAAACAAATTCGGCGATAGTATCACCAACTTTGTGGTCGGCAGTAGCGTTGGTAGAAAGTACAACCACTACCAAACTCATCCCTTCGGCCGGCGCCACCGCCTGGCTCACAAACTTTTGTTTAACTTTTTCTTGATACGATTTTTCGGCCGTGGCTAAATCAGTTGCCGTCAACACTCCGTTCTTTTTTACGCCACCGGTCATAGCCGATTTGCTTTCGGCGTAAATAAATTTCTGCCTGTCTTCCGATAACCCGGGGATAATAAACGGCGCTGGTCCAATTTCACTGCTCGCGCCCGCCCGGTCGGCATACACCGGGGCAATTACCTGCCCGCCGGCTGGAACATTAACCCGCTCACTTAAACGAAACATTACTTGCTCCGGCGTTAAAAATCGAGTGGTTTTGACAAGCGCCTGGTCGACATTACTTTTGTTGTAAATAATCACCTCTCCGGTCGCGACTGATTCAGAAGAATCAAATGTCGTCGGATAAAATTTTTCGCTTCCGGTAAAAATCGAAGTGGTTACCACGCCTTTAATCGCGCCAACAGTGCCACCCGCGCCAACATTAATACTCAAATTAGCTGTTTTAGCGTCTTCTTTAGCCAGAATAACAATGGACGCTTTTTTGGAAGTAATAAAAATGATAAGTCCAAGCAAAACAATCGTAATAAATAAAAACGACAAAGCAATCGTGCGATAAAATTTTACCGAAGGTTCAAAATGCGTGCGGGTCTCACTGTGACGTACTATCATAAATTTTTTAATTTATTCTGACACGCGGAAAACTTCTTCCACACTTGTCATTTTATCTAAAGCTTTTAAAATTCCATCTTGCGCCATCGTCAACATCCCATCTTTCGCGGCCAACTCTTGGATTTCGTATTCCGAAGCGCCACCGCCCAATATCAAACTTTCAATTTCTTTGGTCATTACAAAAATTTCATAAATACCGATTCGGCCTTTGTAGCCCAGCCCACTACATTCCGGGCATCCTTTGCCATGATAAAATGTTAATCCTTTTTCCGTAACGCGCGCTTTTTCTTCCGCCGGCAAGGACGCGATAATTTTCCCGACTCGCTCTAACATTTCGCTGTCCAACTCCTGTTCTTCAATACATTTTTCGCAAATCCGGCGCACCAACCGCTGACCCATCACCGCGTTTAAAGCCGGCGCAAGTAAAAACGGTTTCACACCCATTGACATAAAACGCGGAATCGCGCCCGAAGCGCTGTTGGTGTGGATAGTGGATAAAAGCAAATGACCGGTCAAAGCGGACTGGATGGCAATTTCGGCTGATTCTAAATCGCGGATTTCACCGACCATACAAATATCCGGGTCCTGACGCAAAATACTGCGCAAGGCCTTGGCAAAAGTATAATCACGAGCAATATCTACCTGACTTTGCACCACACCTTGCATTTTAATTTCCACCGGATCTTCTACCGTAATAATTTTTACCCCCGGTTTATTCAAAGTGCGCAAAATCGCGTATAAAGTAGTAGTTTTACCGGAACCGGTCGGACCGGTGGTGACAATCATACCGTTCGGACGTTCAATTTCGCGCTTCAAACGCACATACGCCGCTCCGCGAATACCTAATTCATCAAACATCACCCCCTTGGTGCCACTGTGCAAAATACGCATCACGACTGATTCGCCGTAAGTGGTTGGCAACGTGGACACGCGCAAATCCAAACTGCCGGAATCAAGTTTAATGGTAACCCGACCGTCTTGCGGACGATTATTAACATTGATTTTTAACGCCGACAACAATTTAATGCGCGAAATAAATTTTTCCCATTCCGAATGTGGTAAATTGGCCACTTCGTGTAACACCCCATCCACGCGATAACGCACGGCAATGCCTTTTTCTTCGGCTTCCACGTGAATATCCGACGCGTTTAATTTAATCGCCGCGGAAATCATTAAAGACAAAATATCGGTAATGGAAATATTAAGAAATTTTTTTTCTAAACCGGCCAAATCTTTAATATCAGAACCAAATTTATTTAATTCCTCATCCGTGATATTAACATCTTTGGTAATTGGTTTGACAATCGGTAAAGTCGCGTATAATTTTAAAACTTTTTCTAAACTATGCTCGGAAATCAGATAGGTAATAACCGGCGCGTGATGACGTTCGCCCAATTGATAAATAAAATCGTCATTTTCCTCCAAAGGCAGAAGTACCCCGACGCGCAATTCGCTCGGAGAATAATAAAAACAAACAAGATTTTTTTCACGGGCGATTGCTTCCGGCACCGCGCGTAAGGCCTCGGGCGACACCGGGAAACCGGTCAAATCCAGATACTGCAAACCGGACGCAGTGGCAAACGCAGACGCTTCTTGCTCTAATTCTTTAATCCGAATATCACCCATCTTGCGATCAAATTTGGACTTGGTGGAATCCCAATCCGCGCCGGTTTGGGGCGCGTTTTGATCGTCATCTTTTTTTGTTAAATCATTGATTGACGGAAAAGACATAATGATAATTTCAAAATCCAAATTCCCAATTTCCAAGACAATGTCAAATGTCAAATTTGATATTTTGGCTTTGGATTTGATTTGACATTGGAAATTGGAAATTTGACATTAACTTGTTTATTTACTAAATAACTTTTTCACTGTATTTAACACCCACCCCACATAACTCTCGCGATGCATCTTAACAAACAAATACATCCAAACGCTCGTGTTAAAAGCGTTGAAAATCGCCGCGGCCAAACCGATTACCATCACAAATAAAACCCAGGCCAAAATAAAACCAAAACTAAACAACCCGTTTAAGCCGGTCAAAATGGCGAACAACCAGACAATCATGGCGGGAATAAGCACCAAAGAACCGGCTAATATAACTACCACAGCCACCAGTAAACTTGCTACCGTCAATAATACCCCCAATTCTAAAGTAATCAAAATATGACGAGTAAATAAACGCCAAGCGCGAGCAATAGAATTAGACACGGACTCGCCATCAATCACCACATACCCAGAGGCAAAAATCATCACCGCCTCCAAAGCAATCCCGACCGCCAAAGCCAAAGCGCCAAAAAAGGCTTGACTGATAAACCCGGCGGTGGAATTGCCACAAAGAGCAAAAACCCCGAGCGCCGAAATCAATAGCGCAACCTCAAACAATCTGGTTAAAATAACCAACACTAATAATTTCCAAAAATTTTTCACGCCATGACGCCAAACGAGCGCCAGCGATACCTTGCCATCTTTGGCAAACCAATGCCCGACCGCGGCAATTAAAGCGCCCCGCGCGACCACGGCCACGAATATCATCAAAATAAAAAGCGCCGCGCCCACGACGAATAACCACAAAACTAACAAAAACGGAATCACACCTTCGCCAGCAATTTGCAAAAGTAAAAATAGTGAAGAAAAATTATGCCAAGAGGCACCATATTGATTTAACCCGACCATATTCAACCCGCCCAAAAAATTCGCCAAACCCCACTGCCCCAAACACACCGACAATAAACCAAACACCCACAAAATTTTGTGCTCTTTCACCATTTGCCAAGAATGGGAAAAAGCCTCACTATAATTTGGTTCGCGCATATAATTAATAATTGGTTGTTTAACACCAGATAGATATATTATACCACATTTTTTAATAATAAAAAATCCCCAGTATAAACTGGGGATAAATCACTTAAAAAACGCTATTTACTTCCCAACACCGCCACAATCTCCTCCTGCTCAACTGTTTCTTTTTCCATAAGCACCACCACTAATTTTTCCATTTCCGGACGCTTTTCCGTCAATAATTTTTCCGCACGTTCGCGGGCTTCATTTACCAAGCGCAATACTTCCGAATCAATCACTTCGGCGGTTTTGTCGGAATAATCCACCTGTTCGTGGATTTCGCGCCCCAAAAATATCATATCATCACTCTTGCCAAAAGTACGCGGACCTAATTTGTCGCTCATACCATAGGCGGTTACCATCGCGCGCGCGGTGGAAGTGGCGTTTCTTAAATCCGAAGACGGACCGGTAGAAATTTCGTTTTCACCATAAATCATTTTTTCGGCCACATATCCACCCATCATCATCGCAAGTTCATCTTTAAATTGCGCCAAGGTGTGATAGTGTTTGTCTTCGGAAGGCATTTTTAAAGTATAACCGCCGGCACTCCCGCGCGAAATAATTGACACCTTGCGCACCGGATCGCAATTGGGCAAAAAATACCCCACCACCGCGTGACCGGCTTCGTGATACGCGGTCATTTTTTTATCTTTGTCAGAAATAATTCTACTTTTGCGCTCCGGACCAAGCAATACTTTTTCTACCGATTCCAATACCTCAATTTCATCAATAATTTTTTTATTGCGCCGCACTGCCAAGATCGCCGCTTCGTTCAACAAGTTGGCCAAATCCGCGCCGGAAAATCCGGGTGTGCGTTGCGCCAACCGATTCAAAGATACTTCTTTGGCCAACGGCTTATTGGCTGCGTGAATTTTCAAAATTTCCTCACGGTCGCGAATATCCGGCATATCAATCGTAACACGCCGATCAAACCGACCCGGGCGAAGTAAGGCCGGATCCAAAACATCATGGCGATTAGTCGCTGCCATTACAATCACGCCCAAATTCGGTTCAAACCCGTCCATTTCCACTAAAATTTGATTTAAAGTTTGTTCGCGTTCGTCATGCCCACCGCCCAATCCGGCACCGCGCCTGCGCCCCACCGCGTCAATCTCATCAATAAACACAATGGCCGGCGCCGCTTTTTTGGCTTTACCAAATAAATCACGCACGCGTGACGCACCCACGCCCACAAACATTTCCACAAATTCCGAACCGGACATGTGAAAAAACGGCACGCCTGCTTCTCCGGCCACGGCTTTAGCAAAAAGAGTTTTACCCACGCCCGGATTGCCCATCAGCAAAACGCCTTTGGGAATTTTCGCGCCCATAGCCGCAAATTTTTTCGGATCTTTCAAAAAATCCACGACTTCGCTTAATTCTTCTTTGGCTTCAACCGCTCCGGCCACATCGGCAAAAGTTTTTTTATCTTTGTCTGACGCGTTCGCTTGACGCGGATTGCTTTGACCAAAACCCATCGCCTTGTTATTCATCCCTTGCGCGCTCCTAGTCATGAAATATAAAAATCCGATAATAATAACCAGTGGCAGTATTATCGGCAATAAATTAATTGCCCAAAATTTGAAACCACTTTCGTCTTTAATTTCCACCACCAAATTTTGACGTGCCGTATCGGTAACACCATAATTTTTCATTAATTCTCCAAACGACTCACCGGTCTCTTTTTTTAATGTCTGTGGTTTGGCGTTGGCATCTTTTAACTCCACCGTGAGCATATCACCGGAAACCGTCACTTTTTTCACTTCATTGGCGTTAATCTCAACCGCCAATTTGGCAATATCAATTTGTTCCGGCTTTTTGTCCGCTCCGGTTTGCGTCATTGACAAAACCCCGGCTACCAGCACGAGCACGAGGAATATCATTAAGAAATTTTTCAAAAAATTGTGCATAAAAAATATTTAAGATTTACAGCTATCTTCAATATATAATACCCCAAAACCCCCTTTTTGTCAAAAATCCCCCCTGATTTTGTCAGGAGGGATTTGAAGTGTATTTTAACGTTAAGGGATTCCTCCACTGCGGTCGGAATGACAAACGCAATTACTCGGCCTTTTTTTCTTCTAACTCCGATTTCGTTTCCGCTTTGGCCTCGGGCGTCTCTTCGGCTTTTTCGCTCTTTTCACCCTTTTTCGCCTTTGGCGCTTTCGGCGCTTTTCCTTTTACTCCGGCCACGCGCAAACCCAAGCGGTGTTCAATCGCCTCAATATTGACGATTTCAAATTCCACTTCTTGGTTGATTTTAAATTTGTCAGCGACATTGGCCAAAGGCGCGTCGGACAATTCCGACACATGCGCCAAACCATGAATATTCTGATCAAGCGCGACCATGAGACCGAACGCTTCAATTTTAATAATTTTTCCTTTTACCTTGTCGCCCACTTTATATTTCTCCGCCACCTGTTTCCACGGATCATCTACTAACCGTTTCAACGACAAATAAATTTTGGATTTATCCAATTGAATAATTTTGGCCTTGACTCTGTCTCCTACTTTTAACAAATCGCGCGGGTGTTCAATTCTCTGCCAAGCAATTTCGGAAATATGAACCAACCCTTCTAAGCCCTCGCCAAATTTCAAGAACGCGCCAAATGATGTCAGGGCGCTTACTTCACCGTCCACCGTATCGCCCACTTTGTAAGAATCCAATACCGCTTTTTGGCTGTCTTCCCACACCGCGCGCGCGGACACGATTAATTTTTCATCTTTTTCATCAGCGTCAATTACTTTAACCTCCATATCAGTGCCAATCAATTCTTGTAATTTTTCAAAAATACGATTTTTGTCCCCACCGGCCACGCGCGGGTAATTTTCCGGAGACAATTGCGATACCGGCATAAAACCGGCCAGGGCCTCTACTTGCATCATGAGCCCTCCCTTGTTAGCGCCGGTAATTTTGGCTTTAATGGTCAAGCCGTCTTTCATCCATTTCTTAACAGCATCCCAAGCGCGTTGAAAACCGGCGATGCGGAACGACAATTCCAATTCTCCATTTTCATTTTCCATTTCCGTAACCGTCGCTTCCACTTCGTCGCCTACTTTCAAATTAGCATGCTCGCGCGATTCCGCGAACAACTCCGCGCCCCGCACCACACCGGTGGTCAATCCTTCAATATCAACGTGAATTTCGCCTTTGTCCACAGACAATACCTTACCCTTAACCAAATCCCCCACTTTGGGAAAATTAATCGGGTTGTCTTGCAGTAATGTTTTAAAATCCGGCTTTACACTGGTCTTGTCACTTAAAGTCATATAATTTATAGAACAAAAAAAACGCGCTTAGCCCGTCCCGATTAAATCGGGAGCCGAGTGCCCAAAAGGGCTTAATTAAATCTGAAATGATTATATCACAAATAAAAAATCTGTCAAGGGGGACGCTCAGCGTCCCATTACCGACGCTAAGCGTCGGGTCTTGACAGATTGCGCTTTGCTAATCTTAGCGTTTTTTTGGCTTAATACTCTTGCCAAGAATAACTTTTGGCACAAAAAGCGGTTTTGGTTTGCATCCTAAAAATTTTTGAGCTTCCGCCAAATCATTTTTCAATTGCCCCAAAATCGCAGTTTCTTCAACGGTCAATTTGCGTTTCAAATGAGTGCGTTCTAATACATCTATTTCGGATTGTAAATTCACAAGCAAGGCGTCAAACGCCCGACGCGCCAAACCAACTTCATCGGTCTTCACACGCAAACTTTGGCGCGTCTGTTTAAACCGATAGGCGCCATACCACAGCACACCACCCAACATTATAACGAGTGCAATTAATGGAATTATTACGGCCAAAACATTTACCGCCAATGACCCAACACGCAAAATCGCCGGCTCAGAAACCGCGATCGCGAATTTGTCGGTCGTGGCACTACGCGCACCATTATCTTTCACTACTTGAAACCACACTAAATAATTTCCCGAACGTAATTCATCGCTGGGCGCGAACACAAACCGCCCATTCACATCACTCATCACAGAGATTGCCACCGGCTCGGTCGCGCCCTTTTGTAAATATCCGGTCACCTGACTGCTCGGGTAGGTCTTGCCGATTATCACAAGCGGAGAACCGGTACGTAAATTTTCCGGATAATTTTCTATGACCGGTTGCGCCAATGACTTAATAGAAAAATTTAATGATTCCAAAGCAGAATTACCCGCTTGATCAAAAACGCGCACGGTCAAAATATGATCACCGGATTTTAACGAGACTGTTTCATAAATTGGCGTGCCGGCATCTTTCCAAATTATCGGCGCGGTGTTATCAACCCGAATTTCATAATAATCAATTCCCGAACCATCGTCAACCGCGGTTAATTTAAATGATACGCGTGGGTCAGTTTGATCTTCACGCTTAACCTCCACTACTTTCAAATCAATGGGGTTAGCCGAATCAATTTGAAAACGGAAATGCGCGATGCCTCCCCAACCTTTGGCATTATTTAATTGCGCGTGAAAATACCAAACGCCATCGCCAACATCTTTCATTTCTTTTTCGCCAACTGCCGGAGAATATACCACCGAGGGATCAGAGTCGGCTTTACTGTCAACTAACAAACGCGCTTTAGAAACACCGACCGGTAAACTCCACGCAAATTTCGCGTCTTTCACTGAATACCATTTATCCGGGTCCGGATGAGTTACAGAACTGACATTGGGCGCGACCGGTTTACCGGCTGGCACCGGCGCCTCAACCGGTGGTGGTAATGGTTTTCCTTCGCCCAAAGTAAACCCGGCGCCACTTTTGCCAGTTAAAATTTCCGTACCTTGGCCATCGTTGGCCAACACCGAACCGAAAATAAAACTAACCGCGCCCGCGCCCGCCGATTTTACTTTGAAATTTATGGTAATAATTTTGCCACCACTGCCGGTATAACCGGGATTTAACGCCACGCCTTCAAAATTAACCGTGCCATTGGAATTGGAATACGACGGCTCCGTCACCCACAGATTAATTACCGAGCCGGCTTTGGAAACCGAAGTCACTTGTAATTTATCCGCCGGAAAATCCAACGCGCCCGAAACCGCGTTCATGGCTTTGTCGGCGCTACTAACGTAAACATTCACCGCGATATTACTGTTCAAGGCGTAGGAGCCGGATGCGGGCGACAAATATAAAGACGCCGCACCCGCGCCCGTCGGCAATAAAAGAAAAAATAAAACCGCTAATAAATATTTAAACCCTCCGCGCATATTTTTTGAGGACTAACAAAATAGAAGCAATTGATACTAATAATATTATAACATAATTTTGGTATTTTTCATACCACACCAAACCGCCCGGCGGCTCTAAAACAACCAAACGACCGTTGCCACGCTTATCAACCGCTTTTACAAAAATTTTACCAACTAAATTTTGGTCTTTTAAAATATACGGGCTGTCGGTTTTTTCGCAATTATCTTGGCTACCTTCACACACCTCGTAGTAATCAATGCCCGAACCCTTGTCTTGAGTCGCAAAAACTAAAAACCATTGATTGCCAAATTCTTCCGGCGAGCGCGTCAATTCCGGTGTAAATTCTTCGGGCAAAGTGCCATCGGGAAATGGTAAATAGTCGGGCGCGCTCGCGCCAATAGCGAGCGGTTTAATAGTTAAATTTAAATTAGCCACCGTGGTTACGGCCATTGTTCCGAGTCCATCATTTAATAATAATTTATAATCCGAAAATTTTATTGCTCCTGACCCCGTTGACAAAACCCTAAATACTGCCGAAAACAATAACCCATTATCACCTTGAAACCCGCCCGGCACAATGCCGGAAAATCTGATCTCACCCTTATCGGCCTTAGGCGCGTCCAGCCAAAAATTTATAATAGAATTACCGATAAAAATTTCTTTCACCTCCAACTGATCATCAGAAAAAACCAATTTACCCTCAAACGCGTTAATCGGCTCGCTAACTGAATCCACCAAAACACTGGCGGTAAATTGCTCGCCGACGGTGTAATCGGTTTTAGGAGAATTAAAATATAACGATGCGGCAAATGCTACATTCGGAAATAACACAAAAACTAATGCGATAATAATTAAATTTTTAAATTTAGACAAATACACATTATTAAAGATTAAAGATTGAAGATTAACAAAAAATAATTCGCAATCTTTAATCTTTATTCTTCAATCTTTCGTCGTTATCCTGTCCAATAATACGCCATAATACTAAAATCCACCAAATCAATCTTACCATCATTATTTAAATCATACTTCGTCGGCGGCGACTTCCGTTTATACCAATATGCGGCCACGGAAAAATCCACCAAATTAATACTACCATCACGGTTTAAGTCCGCTTTTTTATAAGTTGTATCCACCACTTCATTCACTGATTTGGTCCCAACTTTAAAAGCCACCCGATCACTGTAAGCACTAATTTCATTTTCCACCGTGGATTTGGAACGCGCGCTATGATCGCCGATTTCCAAAAATGCCGTATCTAAATTATATAAATACACACCGTCTTTGTCGGCTCTGGCTTTAGCAAAAAATTCTTGCGTGGAATTCACTTGTACCGTAATTTCGCTTTGCGGTAAAGACTGGCCAAAAATAGACAGGGTGTCGCCATGTTTCACTTCACTTTTATCAGCCGCAATGGTCGGCGCTAAAAAAATTCCGGACACGCGCGTGGTGGCCCCGCTCGTAACATACACCGGAAAAGTCAAAGCTGACGATTGTCGGCCAACACTATCGGTAGTATAAAGCGAAAAAATATAATTTCCGGCGGACAGTCCGGCCAAAGTCATTTGAAAATTAGCGTCCGGCCCGGCCACGGTGCGCACGGCCAGTTGACCATCTTTTAAAAGTGTCACTGAACTGCCCGGATAAGCGCGCCCTACAAATACCGCGCTCGTGATTACGGGCGTGATTGGCCCACCGCCACCACCGCCACCACCTCCCCCACCGCCACCTGGCGGAGTAACAGCTGTTGTGCAACCGGTTGTAACAAATAAGCATCCGGCCGAGCAGGATAATGTTCCACCGGTAAATCCACTAAAATTAGTACAGGACTGACCGTTCAAATCACTACCATCACACTCTTCACCATCATCTTTTACACTATCACCGCAAATTTCTATTTTAATTGTCGCGCTAACCGAAGCGGTAGAAGCGGCAATAACAAAATCCGAATAAGAAAAAAAAGCCCCTAATGAAATAACCAGTAGGGGGAGAGAGAATAAAATAATTTTGCCAAGTACTTTTTTCATGACGAACAGTAAATCATTTCTTCGCAATCTGAAATTTAAAATTCTTTTTTACCCAATATACTACAAAAATAAACGCTAATAAGCCAAGTACGGCTGTGTTAAACGGGTGATAATGGCCATACCAGGTGCTCAATTTATAATACCAAGCGGCAAAAATATTGGCGGGCACGACGGTAAAATACATTTTAGCCGCGGCCGCGATTCCCACCGCCGCTCCACCGGTGCCAATACTTTTCTTCAGCGGATGACCTTCTAAATACGCAAAGTAATTACCGGGTTCGGCCTTCACCGGCAAATTCAATTCTACTTTAACATTTTTAACCTGACCCGGTTCTAAAGAAAATGTCCGCGGGGTAAATTCAATCCATTCTCGCGCCGGACGCAATTCGGGAACGCCCTCATGATATTCAATTGTCACTTCGTATTCTGTTAATTCATCACCATTATTAATAACTGGTAAAATCGGCAAATCATAGGACTGACCAGGTTTTAATTTTTCTTTTACCTCAATTTTACCAGATCCCACACCCACTCCAATACGCGCGGAAACTAAAAGTGGCGTTGCCAGAAGACAAATCAATATCAGAAAAATAAATTTCCGCATATCTTTATTTTAACAACCATTTAAAACTAGTTGGCAACCGCTTGTACGGTTAAGTCAACATTGTTGGCCACATAACTGCTAACACTAGACGGCGTGCTCAACTGAAGGTACAGAGTAGAGGTGGCGGCGACGGCCAAAGTAGTTGTAACGGTTTGATAGTTAACAGACATTGCCACCCAATTAGGATCGGTGCTGGTAGAAAACGCGTGTTTATAGGTATTCGCTCCGACGCTCCCAGCCAAAGTCCAATCACCTGGCGTTGAAGTAGACCCTTTTATATTTAAAGTTTCCGCCACATTACCACTATTAACAGCGTATTGAGGATCGTTTAAATCGCCAGATAAAGTGTCTGCAGTATCACTAACCGTCATCGTACCATAATCAACCGCACCGTCAGTCACTGTAACCGAAACATTTTGCACTGTTACCGTGGCCGTTACCGTACCGGTATCAGCCCCCTGCGCCGACACCCCGAACGCGAGCGCAACCACAAATAAAACCCCGATTACCAAATCCAGTTTTTTATTTTTCATAAAAAATAAATTTAAACAAATTAACAACTATATTATACCACATAACTTTTTTATCTCCAACCCCCTCCCGCAGGCATACTTATCCACAGCGCTACTATGATTGAATCGCCAAAATAGTAACATCAACATTTTGCGTACTATAATCCGAAGTTGAACTTGGCACTTGAATTCGGAAATCAATAACACCACCGGCATCTGGCGGCACTCCGGGAACCAAAAGTTGATAATCGGCAGTAAGTGGCACCCAAGTATCACCGACATCAACTGAATATTCATGAACATATTGATCGGGGCCTACTTGCGAAGCCAATGTCCAATTGCCAGGCGTAGATGTTGAACCTTTTATGCCCAAATCTATATCCACATTACCATTATTGGTGACAGTTTGAGAATCGCCAATAGCAATTGTGGTGGTACTGGAACCGGCTGACAGATAGCCATAACTAATAATTCCGTCTTGGACCGAGACCGACACCACTGGTGACGCGCCCGATGCAGTAATTATTTCCGGTATTTCGGTATAACTATCAATATTATTACCATCTGATTTAATCACCCGCAAACAATACGAGGTATCGGCCGGCGCGCCATTATCGTATAAAGAAAAATCCCACAAACCCTCTTCACCGACTGCAATCGCGCCCACAGAATTGGTAAAATTATTGGCCTCTTCATATGTCTGTTCAATCACATTATTACCAATATTTGGGTCGCCCGCGTTTATAGTCAAACTATCACCATCATTAGGGGTGGCATTATCATAATACGCAATTGCAGTCGCTCCGGTTACATCAGCATAACTTTCACCGGAAAAAACGCCATCGCAATCCCCTGATTTTTCCGCAAACTGTAATTTAAAACTTTGGCCACTCGCGTCAATTTGACTACCGGTGACGTGTAAACCCAAGCGCAAACGGAACGGGTCGCCGGTGGCCGATAAAGTAGCTGGTAAATTTTGATTCGCCAATTTTAAGCCCACATCAGTAGAATCGGCATTATTAAAAAATTTATAATAAATTTGATCAAAAAACGGCGGGGTTTGTGCTGTACTTTCTATACTATAAAAGGTCGACGGTGAATATTGATTGTTATATTCGGTTAAAATCCAACCGGCGGAGCGGGCCACATTGGAAACGCGCACTTCATCCATTTTGCCATCTAAATAACAATTTACACAGCCAGCATAGGGACTGCGAGCAAATAATACCGCGATATTGGGATTGTCGTTCTGCGCTGCCGGAATTCCGGAAGTTAGAGCTCCGCTTTGTGAGCCGTTTTTATAAATTATCACGGCAGTGCTGGGATCAAATACACCGACATAATGGAACCAAGATCCGACCGTCATTGCTGCCGCTTCTTGCGTACGTTTTATTGTTCCGCCATCAAAAACTCTCATGGTAGTTAAACCACCAACAGCTGATTCAAAATTAAGTTCCCAAGATTTGGTTACGGTGTTGTTTTTAGACACAAACCTTCTAGCCGACGAAAGAGCATCCGCGTAAACCCAGGTCTCAACAGTAATCGCCCCGGTGATATTAAGCGAGGATGTAACCGGAAGAGAGACATAATAACTGGAACCATTAAAATCCAAACCATCGCCAATCTGCGCGTTTACCAAGGATCCGGAAGGCATTGAACCTTGAGTAGTGCCATGATTGGCATTAGTCGTGCTATCTTTCATCTGGGGCGCCGAACCGGACGGATTTTCTTTCATGTGCCATACGCCCACATAATTTGAATCCCACGTCCCGGTAATATTTTGCTGATCCGCTGCCCCCGTATTGCCATAATACATATAAAGAACAGTATTCGCCGAATTAGACAAGCTCGTCACATTTACCCAAGCAATTAATTTCCCGGTTGCACTCGTATAACTTTCAATTTCGTGATTAAGTTTGGTAGTGCCATCGTCAGATGTAAACAAAATATCCGCGCCAGTAGAAGACGCGTAAGATGATAAATTGCTATCGGTAGTACTCACCATCACTGGAAAATTAGACAAAGTGGTAGAAACTTTCGTATAATCAATCGTAACAGTTTTGCGATACGACCAACTGGCGTTATACCAAGTGGCGGCCTTGGCCGTTTCCACTTTCGGCGGAAAATCCGGATTACGCCAAACTTGCCACTGCCCGGAATAGACCCAACCGAGCACGGCCATAAACACAAAAATACCCAAACACAATCGCACGCGCGGATTAAAAATTATATGTTTAAATTTATCAGCCATATTTTTTTAGGTTGTTGTTATTTTACCATATCAACGGCAAAATCGCCAAATTGTCAAAATAGTGATTTTCGGCTATGCACATTTTTGACCTTTTGTCAAGACCCCCACCCTTGACAAATCTGGCCAAATCCGCTAAAATCCTGTATACTGTAAGCAGGTGGGATCCGGCCCCCGCCATCCGGCGGGCTGGAGTTTGTACCACTCTATATATAATGTATGGGAAAAAGAATGAAAGGCCTTGCTTCCAAGGTGGAAAAAAACAAGGTTTACCCGTTGGACGAAGCCATTAAGCTCGCCCGCGAAACATCCGGAGTCAAATTTGACGCCGGTATTGAAGTCCACGCCCACTTGGGGATTGACGTTAAAAAAGGCGAACAACAGGTACGCGCTACTGTGGTATTACCCCACGGCACTGGTAAAACTAAAACCGTCGCCGCGTTCGTCTCTCCGGAAAGAGAAAAAGAAGCCAAAGAAGCCGGCGCGGATTTTGTTTACGGTGAAGAAGATATTAAAAAAATTAAAGACACTGGCAAAATTAATTTTGAAATTGCTGTTACCACGCCGGACATGATGGCGAAATTGGCCATGGCCGCGAAAGTGTTGGGCCCGAAGGGCTTGATGCCTAATCCCAAAACCGAAACGGTCGGCCCGAACTTGAAAAAAATGATTGAAGAATTAAAAAAAGGCAAAGTTACTTTCAAAAATGATGACGGAGCCAATGTCCACCAATTGGTCGGGCGAGTCAGTTTTACGGAAGCTCAGCTCAAAGAAAACTTAACGGCCTTTCTGGACGCTTTAAACAAGGCCAAGCCAGATGGAATAAAGGGATCCTATCTGCAAAGCTTGACCTTGTGCTCTTCGATGGGACCGGCGATAAAAGTCGCCACTAACAGTTAAACAAAAGACCTCTGCTTTTCGGCAGAGGTTTTTAAACTTAGCGTGTTATGTTGATAATTGCTTCTGTCGGTCACAACATTACCGAAGAACAAATAATTAAAATGATCCTAACCGGAGCGGATGTATTGCGATTTAATTTGTCTCACCGTTCCATCGACAACTACATCGAATCGGTTCAAAAAGCGGAAAAGGTTATCGATAGTTTAAATGCGTCCGTTAAAAAATTTATTGATTTTCCACTTAATAAACATCGCCTAGGATTTTTTGAAGGTCAGACTTTCCCGGTACAAGAAGGGAGCGAACTTATCTTACGTTCCGCTGATTACTCTCCGGATTGTCTTGAATTCATACCATTAAATATCCCGCACATCGGCTCAAAAGTATCGCTGGGGCAAATAATTGCAATCGGAGACGGGGAAGTTACAGTACAAATAAAAGACATCATATCGTCTGATATCGTAAAAATCCAAATAATCAATAGTGGCATCATAAGAAATTCCAAAACTGTAAATTTGGGTAATAACTACGCTATCTATGACGAAGATTACATGGTTGAAATTTATAAAAAAACTTTGGAGCAAATTAACGGTCTGCACCCCGACTATCTCGCTTGTTCATATATTAGCAAATCGTTTATCGAAAAAATAAAACTGCTATTTCCACCTAAAACTAATCGACTCAAATACATCATAAAAATAGAAAAAAATATTACTGCCGAAGAACTCAACGCTATTTGTCAAGATAATTTTTTTGATATGATACTGATCGATCGCGGAGAGATGGGCGTCAACATGCCATTTGAAAAAATCGGCTTACTGCAAAAACAGATAATGTCTCGCGCTAAAAAATTTTCTAAACCAATTCTAATATCTACCCACATTCTGGCCAGCACCATTCATAACTATATACCTACCCGCGCGGATATCTGCGACTTAACCAACATTGTACTAGACGGTGCCGCCGGAATAATTTTTGGCTATGAAACTGGACTGAACAAGCGAGCCGCTTATACCATTGCAACTGCCAAAAAAATTATTAATGAAGTGGAAAAATACCAAGCAAAATTGGCCAATCATCTTACTGTTACCAATTAAGCTATGATTTACTCCAACCAAAAACTTCAAAAAAATGCCTGGCCGCCGTTTACGGAATGGCTAAAAAAAATTCAAGTACCGAACGGCAGACGTATGCTTATAGAAGACAACTCCAAACGTCATCGTCTAGATTTATTGCATATACTCATAAATTTACCCTATGACAAACCAGAAAAAATGACACTGCGCGACATCAACGAACGCACACCATTATTTAAAGATACCGTAAACAATATGGGCAACCAACAGTGTATGTTGCGTGCCATACCAAAAAACCAAAGATTGCCAAAGTTGCGGCTAAGCGGGCGTAATACTCATAATGCAATTAATTGGCTTAAAAACAAAAAATTAGATGAAGATAAGTATTGGGTAGAAATACGACCTCGCTCTAAAATTATTAAACTATCCGCTATTTTTATTATCAATAACAACGGCATTTGGGGAGAAATTAACGAAGGACGACTTAGTGGCCTTAGCATCGGGAATTGTCAAAAAATGCCGATCTTTTTTTCAAGTAATTTCACTAACTGGATTTTTTCTAAACATAACAAATACGCGATCAAAATTATAAAAAAGGCCGTACAGGCATTAAAAGTTACCCATGCTAAAACTCGCAGCCAACTGAAAGAACAATTGGGTTCGTCTTTTAACAGTCGCAAATACCTACGCGGTTATTTTGAATTTATGGTCTGGCCGGGGGATAAAATAAGATTCATCGATTACAATCGCATTCAGGGCAGAACCCTGGCGAAATTTGATATCTGGCAAGCCACTAAAGCAACCATTCTTACCCGCAAAAAGCCAGCAAAGATAATCAAGGGCATATCTGCTAATAGCGGAAAATATATCGGAAAAGCTCGAATAGTAAACGGGACGAAAGTACCATCATTCCAAAAAGGCGAAATTTTGGTTTGCACCATGCCAACTTTAGAATATATTCCATATATAAAAAAAGCAGGGGCAATAATTATGGAACGAGGAACAATCTTGTGCCATGCGGCGATAATTTGCAGAGAATTGAATAAGCCATCCCTAATACGTGTTAAGGGTGCTACCAAAAAAATTAAGACTGGCCAAATGATCGAAGTAGACGCCAACAAAGGTTTTGTAAAAATATTACAACAACATTGACAAATTTATCAACTTAAAACCGCCCCTTGCCCAAGGCGCGGTTTTTTGATACAATTTCGGTATTGAATTAATTAAAATATATGCCTATTACTCCTCGCGAAAATACGATCTCCTGGGACGAATGTTTTATGCGCATGACGCATGTGATTGCCGAGCGCTCCAAGGACCCTTCCTCACAAGTCGGCTCGATAGTCGTAGATAAAAATAACGTCGTTTTAGGTATGGGCTATAACGGCTTCCCGCGCGGTATTGAGGCTGATCAATTGCCTTGGGAGCGTGAAGGCGCGTTTTTGAACACCAAGTACGCCTATATGTGCCACGCCGAAGAAAACGCGATTTACAACGCCAACATGTCAGTCAAAGGCGGGCGTGTTTATTCCTGCTTATTCCCCTGCAATGAGTGCGCCAAAACCATTATTCAAAACGGGGTAGTAGAAGTGATTTATGAAAGTGATAAATACCACGACGTGGACGCATTTACCGCCGCCCGTCGGTTATTTGACGCCGCCGGGATTAAATGCCGGCAGTATGTATCGGATTGGGCTAAGTGAAAATTTATGAATAAAATAATTTTAGGATTTACCGGATTACTATCAAGCGGTAAGGGCACGGTGGCAAAATATTTAGAAACAAAATATCAAGCCGATACTTTCCGCTATTCCACAATTTTGCGCGACCTGCTAAATCGCATTTATCTGGAACAATCGCGTGATTTTTTGATTAAAATGTCGGAATGTATCCGCACAACTTTTGGTGAAAATACCTTGGCCAAAGCCATTGCCGGCGACGCGCAAGCCGCTACCAATAATTTAGTGGTGGTGGAAGGAATCCGTCGAATGGCTGATATTGAATATTTATCACAATTACCAAATTTTGTCTTAATAGAAATTTTTGCCGAACCAGAAACTCGCTACGAGCGACTGATAAAACGTGGTGAAAATTCAGACGACAACACCAAAACTTACGAACAATTTTTAGAAGACCACAAACGCTCTACGGAATTAAGTATTTTAGACGTGGTAAAGTACGCGATCGAACACATCAATAATAACGGCACCATGGAAAATTTACACGCCCAGCTGGACGCATTGGTTAAAAAATATGCAAATTAAAATTAAACGGCTAAAACCCGACGCTATCCTCCCCACTTATGCCCACCCGGGCGATGTGGGTATGGATTTATATTCTTTGGAAGATTATAATTTGCAACCGGGCGAGAGAAAAATATTTTTTGTCGGATTTGCTCTGGAATTTGAGACCGGCTACGCGGCGATTGTGAAAGATAAAAGTTCATTGCCAAAAAACGGCGGCATCCATACGATGGGCGGGGTATTTGATGCTGGTTATCGTGGTGAATACAATGTGCAACTAATAAATTTAGGACAAGAACCATATAAAATTGAAACCGGCCACAAAATCGCCCAACTGATAATTTATCCTGTTGCTATTGCCGAACTGCAAGAAGTAAATGAATTAACCGAAGCCCAACGTGGACTAGGCAGTTTTGGCAGTACGGGAAAATAAACAAACTTGTCGCTGTCCTATTGGCTAAGAACTATTGGCTATGAACTAAAAAATATGCAATCCTATTTAAACATCGTCAAAACCGTTTTGGAAAAAGGCGAAACCAAAACCGACCGCACCGGCACCGGCACGCTCGCGATTGCCGGCGCGTATTTTGAACATGACATGGCGACCGGTTATCCGCTTTTAACAACCAAAAAAATGCCATTTAAAGTAATGGCCGCGGAATTGGAGTTTTTTATCAAAGGCCTGACGGACAAAGAGTGGCTCAAAGCCAAAAACTGCCATATTTGGGATGAATGGTGCTCACCTAAAAAAGTACCTTACGCCCACGACGAAGCCACCAAACAAAAAATGGCAGCCGAACGCGATTTGGGTCCGATTTACGGTTTTCAATGGCGACATTTTAACGCGCCTTACGAAAATTTTGATTCCAATTATGCTGATACCGGTGTTGACCAATTAAAAAAATTAATTGAAACTATTAAAACCAATCCGAGCGATCGTCGGATGATTGTGATGGCTTGGAACCCCTGTCAAATTGGTGAAATGGCTCTGCCACCCTGCCATTATGGTTTTCAAGTGACGGTAATCAACGGCCGACTAAATTTACTCTGGAATCAACGCTCGGTAGACACGATGCTTGGTTTGCCGTTTAATATTTCAAGCTATGCTTTGCTTTTACATTTACTAGCCAAAGAATGTAATTTAAAAGAAGGAAAATTGGTCGGCTTTTTGGCAGATGCCCATATATATTTAAATCATGTTGACGGCGTACGCGAACAACTTACCCGCGACCCAAATACCTATCCCCTGCCCCAGATTAAAACCGAAAAATTCACGAATATTTTTGATTGGCAATATGGGGATACGGAATTGATGAGTTATCAGAGCCATCCTAAAATCTCATTCCCAATTGCTGTTTAAAATTTACTAAATAAATGTCAAATTTCCAATATCCAATGTCAAATCAAATCCAAATTACAAATATCAAATTTGACATTTTGGCTTTGACATTGATTGGAAATTGGAAATTTGGATTTTGAAATTATCAACATGTTCTCTCTCATTTCCGCCGTCGCCGACAATAACTGCATTGGCAAAAACAACAAAATCCCGTGGAATATTCCGGAAGATTTTGCGTTTTTTAAAAAAACCACTTTGGGAAAAACTTGTTTAATGGGACAAGCCACTTATGAATCAATTTTAGGATACTTAGGCAAGCCATTGCCAGGACGAAAAACAGTGGTGCTGACTTTAAACAAAGATTACCAAGTGCCAGACGGCGTACGCGTCTTTAATTCGCTTGATGACGCTTTCGCGCAATTAAAAAACGAAGATGTATTTATCTGTGGTGGCGCGAGTATTTACAAACAAACAATTGACCGCGTGGATACATTATATATTACTCACGTCCACCAATCTCCGGATGGCGACACCTTCTTTCCAATAATTAATCCCGCGCTTTGGAAAGAAATTGCCCGCGAACCACACGCTGGTTTTGATTTTGTGATATATACGAGAAACTCTAAACTCTAAATACTAAAATCTAAACAAACCCAAATATTAAAATTACAAATTCAAATCGATTAGAATTTAGAGTTTAGAACTTAGAATTTTCAATATGTTAATATTGATTGACGGCATCGACGGCTCTGGCAAAAGCACTGTTATTGAAACTTGGAAAAAATATTTAGTTGCTCAAGGCAACGCGATTTTTGATTTAAAAGAATATTTAAAAAAAACCGGAGAATACCCAAAATTATCCGAACTTAACGGCTATGATTTTATTTTTTCGGCCGAGCCAACTTACGCCGGCGTAGGCGCGGTAATTCGAGATGAACTTATCAAAAACGGCACGACCTACCCGGTTGAAGCCGTGGCCGAGGCCTACGCGCTCGATCGTTTAATTCTCTACACCAAAATTATTATTCCTTTGCTTAAAGACGGCCGAGTAATTATCCAAGACCGCGGTATCTCCACCTCGCTCGCCTACCAATCGCTAGCCCACAAAAATTTCACCATGAAAAAAATATCGGCTCTGCCCGGGAATAATTTGGCGCTAACCCATCGCCCTGACCATTTAATTTTAGTAAAAACCAATCCGACCACTTCGGCCCAAAGATTATCCGGCCGAGCGCAAAAACAAGATAACGTAATTTTTGAAAACCTGCCATTTTTAAAAAAATCTCACCGCCAATTTTTTGGGACTGAACTTAAAAAAATTTTTATAAAGCGTGGCACAGCCATCCACCAGTTGAACGGAAACGCAAAAATTGGTATAATGAAAGCAGAGGCCACCGCGCTTCTAAAACAAATTTTAACTTAAATCGTATGCTTATTAGCACCACCGACATAATTAAACAAAGCACCGCGTTGTATTTGAAACATTTTAAACAGATCTGGGCATATCTAATCATTTCACTCGCGCCCGCCGTTATTTTGGCGATGCTCGCGTTCGCGACTATCAGTTTGGAGGTAAATTCCATTACCAACGTTACTTGGGATGATATAATTTTAGCCATGCTATATCTAATTGGATTATTAGTATCATTTTGGGCTTACCTCGGGCTGATTAAAACTTTTGATCAAATTATAAAAAACGCCCCTATCGCCGGCGTTAAGAACAACTTAAATCTGGCCGGAAAAATAATATTACCGGCAATATGGATTTCTTTTCTAACCGGACTAATCACTTTGGTTGGGGCATTATTGTTTGTTATCCCGGGAATAATTTTCATGGTTTGGTATCATTTTAGTTTATATGCGCTCGTGGCTGACGGCGAACGAGGAACGACCGCCATGAAAATGAGCAAAAATCTGGCGACCAACCGCTGGTGGGCCGTACTCTGGCGCCTACTTGCCCCCACGGTATTATTTACCGTCATCGGCGGATTTTTACAATGGCTTATAAAGCAAATAATATTTTGGTTTCCGGATATCAGTATCATCCAGTTGCAAATTGCCAATGGTTTTGCTGATCGGATAATTGGACTTTTAATATTACCATTATTAATCGCCACCGGCCTGATTTTATACGAAAATTTAAAGGCCAACCCGGTCAACTCTATCCCTCCCACTGTCTAAAAATAAATTTGCCAAAACTTCCTAAAACTGTTAAACTGGTAGAAATAATCTGCCAGTTTTTAATTAAAATATGACACCCAAATACACCACCATCATCGGCCTGGAAATCCACGTGGAACTGAAAACCAAATCCAAAATGTTTTGCGCGTGTAAAAATGATCCGGACCACGGCGCGCCTAACACTAACATTTGCCCCGTCTGCCTCGCCCACCCAGGGACTTTACCCGTGCCAAACGCCACTGCTCTTACCGATATTGTTAAAATTGCCACTGCTTTGGGTTGTAAAATCGCTACCGAAAGTAAATTTGACCGCAAACATTATTTTTATCCGGATTTGCCAAAAGCATATCAAATTTCCCAATTTGATCAACCGGTCGGCGAACACGGCGCGATTGTTTTAAATTTAATCACTTCAAAAAACCACCGCGACACCGCCCGCATCGGCATCACGCGTGTCCACATGGAAGAAGACACGGCCAAATTAACCCACGGCGCCTCCCACCACCCCTCGCCCCTCCTCGGGCAGGAGGGGGAAACCCTCGTGGATTTTAATCGCGCTGGCGTCCCGCTCGTGGAAATTGTCTCCGACCCGGATATTCAAAGCGGGATAGAAGCCAAGGCCTATTGCCAAGAATTACAAACAATTTTCCGCTATTTGGGCGTAAGTAACGCGGACATGGAAAAAGGGCAAATGCGTTGTGAGGCCAATGTGTCGGTGCAAGAAACCGGAAAATTTGTTGATGAAGCCGGGGTTATTAAACCAATCGGTGATTATAAATTGAATAATAAAGTGGAAGTAAAAAATATTAATTCTTTCCGCGCAGTTGAAAAAGCGATTGATTTTGAAATCAAACGCCAAACCGCAATGATTGAAAAAGGTGAGGCCTGGTCCCAACAGACCCGCGGTTGGAGTGATGACAAAGGCGAAACTGTCATGCAAAGAATTAAAGAAACTTCGGCTGATTATCGCTATTTTCCCGAGCCCGATATTCCACCCTTTAATCCTGCCAAAATTGCCGGTAATATTGAATTACCGGAATTGCCAGCCCAAAAACGCGCCCGCTTTCACGAAGAATACGGTTTTTCTTATGCCGACGCCGCGATTTTAGCCACTGACCCGCACTGGGCGACTTATGCCGAAGATGTTTATTCGGATTTGGTGGAGTGGTTGCATTCTCTACCCGTCTCCGTCCCACCAAGTGGGACTACGCCGGGCAAGCCCGAAAATAAAAAAACTACTTCGGAGATTTTAGATAATAAAAAATCAGCATTAGCAAAATTAACCGGTAACTGGCTCACCTCCAAATTGATGGGTGCCATGGCCGAGCGCAAAATTGATATTCGGATTTTGAAATTATCGGCAGAAAATTTTTCGGAATTGCTGGCGTTGTTTTACACCGGACGTGTTAATTCCACGAACGCTGCCAAAATCCTAAATGAAATGTTAGATGCCAATACCGATATTGACCCAACGCACATTATGGAAGAAAAGGGCTATGGCCAGATGAGTGATGAGGGCGCGCTCGGCAAAATTGTGGACGACGTCATCGCTTCCCATCCCGAACAGGTAGCCAAATTTAAAGCGGGCAAAGAACCGCTGTTACAGTTTTTAAAAGGAATGGTGATGAAAGCGACCGAAGGGGCGGCGGATCCGGTGGTGGCGGAGAAGTTGTTGCGGGAGAAGATGAAATAAACAAAAAAATATGATTGACAAAATACAACTTTGTAAATTTCTTGTGGAAGCTAAGAATAAAAACAAAAAAAGACCTTCGACGTTGTGATATATAAACCCCTGCCAAAAGCCTTTTTCTTAGTTATATTGTGCCATAATTATATAATATTGTCAAGATAAGGTGTGGATAAACCCAAAAATCCATTTGCAAACCAACTCCAAAAATGCTACACTAATCCCGATATGATCAATACCTTTTTTACATCCATTCACGATGCCAAAGATTGGCATTTTCATTATTTATTATTTAGTCCCGACTCAGTCGGGACTTTTTTTAAACAAATTTATGTTCTCCACCCTAAAAGGCCGTGACATCATTTCGATAAACGAATTGACACCGGCAGAAATAAATTCCATAGTCAAACTCGCGCTGGAATTAAAAAAGAAACCACAACCGAATTTGCTTGCCGGTAAAGTCATGGGCAGTTGTTTTTTTGAGCCATCCACCCGCACTCGCCTTTCATTTGAAACCGCCATGCAACGACTGGGCGGAAAAGTAGTTGGCTTTGCCGATGCTGGCGTCACTTCTGCAAAAAAAGGCGAAACACTTTACGATTCAATAAAAATTGTCGGTCAATATGTAGATGTTGTTGCGATGCGCCACCCACTTGAAGGTGCCGCCAGACGCGCGGCCGAAGCCACTGATAAACCGGTAATTAACGGTGGCGATGGCGCCAACCAACACCCAACCCAAACGCTTTTGGACTTAATGTCCATTAAAGAAACCCAAGGAAAATTAAATAATTTATCAATTGCCATGATGGGTGACCTCAAATACGGCCGAACCGTGCACTCGCTCGCGCAAGCACTCACCCATTTTAATGCGCGCTTGTATTTTATCGCGCCACCAAGTTTGGCCATGCCTGAATATTTATTAACTGAACTTCGTGAAAAAGGAATTAAATTTAGTGTACACGAAAGTTTTGAAAACATAATTCCCAAATTGGATGTTTTATACATGACCCGGATTCAAGGCGAAAGATTTCCCGACCAAATGGAATACAACCGCGTGAAGGATGTTTATCGATTGACAGTCGCGGACTTAAAAAATGCTAAAAAGAATTTGCGAATATTGCATCCTCTACCACGCGTCAATGAAATTGACTACGCCGTTGATAAAACTCCGCATGCCTACTATTTTGAGCAAGCGGAAAACGGTTTATACGCCCGCCAGGCCCTACTGGCGCTCGTTCTTAACGCTATTTAATATGATACAACAAACTGGCACCCTACTTGTTTCCGCCATTAAAAACGGCACGGTGATTGACCATGCCAAAGCCGGCTCGGCCCTAAAAATATTATCAATTTTAGGCGTTGAAAATCACGACAATGTTGTTACCATCGGCATGCATCTACCAAGCAAAACCAGTGGCAAAAAAGATATTATCAAACTGGCCAATTGGGAAATTACGCCAAGCAAAGCCAACTTAACCGCGATATTTTCTCCCAGCGCGGTAATCAACATAATTAAAGATTTCAAAGTGGTAAAAAAATATCAAGTGGAACTATCCGAAATAATTTCCGGTCTGGTGGTTTGCCCAAATCCAAAATGTATTACGAATAATGAATCGATGGATTCGCTTTTTCATACTCAAAAAAATAAACAGGGTGTGTCACTTAAATGCCACTACTGCGAAAGAACTTTTAAACAAGAAGATATAAAAGAATATCACCGCGCCTAAATTTATGAAGATTAAAACTTGGGATAATAAATACATTGAATGTGATTTTCCAGCGGAATTTTCTAACCGAAATTTGTTGGCACTGCCAGCGTTAATTGACCCTCACGTCCATTTTCGCGTGCCGGGTGGTGAACATAAAGAAGATTGGACGACCGGTGCGGCCGTGGCCGGAGGCGTTACCACAGTATTGGATATGCCTAATAACATGCCGGGGATAAGCACTTTTGAATTATTAAAACAAAAAAAATCCGCCGTCAATAAATTGTTGGCGCAATCCTGCCAGCCAATCCGACCCTACTTTTATTTCGGTGCCACCGCGGAAAATCTGGCTGAAATTGATAAGGTAAGGAATGAAATTATTGGCGTCAAAATGTTCGTCGGCTCATCCACTGGCGATCTATTAGTGTCACAAATTTCCGCCCAAGAAAAAATTTTCAAAAAATGCGCAGAGTTGAATTTGGTATTAGCCGTACACGCTGAGGATGATGAAATAATACGAGCCAATAGCCAACAGTTCATAGTTAATAGTTTACAGGGCGAAGCGCAGCGAAGCCCTGTCATCCCGACCGCAGTGGAGGGATCCCTTAGCGTAAAACACCACTCCCAAATCCGCTCCCGCGAAGCTGCCATAAAAGCCGTCACGCAGGCAGCAGAATTTGCTAAAAAATATCACACCAAATTATACGTTTTACACGCAAGCACAGCCGAAGAACTGGAATTAATTCGCAGTGCCAAGCAAGCCGGCGTAACTGTCTTTGCCGAAGCCACACCACATCACCTGTTCCTCAACGATAGCGCCTACGAGTTGTTAGGCGCAAAAGCGCAAATGAACCCACCCTTACGCACAGCTCACGACCAAGATGCCTTGTGGCGCGCTATAAACGATGGCACGATTGATACTGTCGGTACTGACCATGCCCCCCATACTTTAGCTGAAAAAGCCCTCCCATACCCCCAATCTCCGTCCGGCGTTCCCGGCATTGAAACCTATTTACCGCTCTTGCTAAACGAGTATAATCAGGGTAAAATTACCATACAAAAAATCGTGGAATTAACCCGTCTGAACATTGAAAAAATATTCAATTTACCACCAAATAATGATTGGGTAATTGTGGATTTGGATTTAGAAAAAATTGTGAAAAATAAAAATCTAAAAACCAAGTGCGGTTGGAGTCCGTTTGATGGTTGGAAATTAAAAGGGTGGCCGGTGAAGATAGTTCATAGCCAATAGTTCAAAGCCAATAGAGCGATTCGGTAATTTATCATCTGTATTATTGGCTATGAACTATTATTTATGAACTAATAAAATATGCGTCACTTAATCTCACTAAAAGAACAAACTCGCGAAGACATTCTAGAAATTTTAGCAATCGCGAAAAAATTAAAAGCTAAACGAACGGCTGGCGAAGCAGTGGATATTTTGCACAACCAAACTTTGTTGATGCTTTTTCAAAAAACTTCCACTCGCACTCGCCTATCGTTTGAAGCCGGCATGACCGAACTCGGCGGACACGCGATTTACATTGATTCACGCAATACGCAATTATCACTTTGCGATTTTCGCGATGAAATTCAAGCGATTATGCGCTATGGGCAAGTTTTGATGTTCCGCGCTTTGAAAGCCAGCGATGTGGAAGTTGCTGCTTCATTTAATAAAATTCCAGTGATCGACGCTTGCTCGGAAAAATATCATCCTTGCCAAGCGCTCGCGGATATTTTAACGATGTCGGAATATTCTAATGGCATTGAAAACGTAAAAAAGATTACTTGGCTCGGAATTGAAAATAATGTTTCCAATACTTTAAAACTTGCTTGCGCAAAATTAGGAATTGAAGTTGCGATTGCCGCACCCGAAGCCAACGCGCCAAGCGTGGACGCGGAATTAAACCAAATGTGCGAGGCAACCGGTAAAGTAAAAAAAGTTTTGAATTTAAAAGAAGCGCTCGCTGGCACAGATTATGTTCACACCGACACTTGGATTGATATGGAATTTTTTAAAGATGGCAAAGTTATTCCTGAATACCAAGCTGAATATGATCGTCGCTTGGCTGCATTCAAGCCCTATCAAATCAATGCCAATATGGTTGATACTTATGCGCCCAACGCGCGCATTATGCATTGTATGCCCTGCCATGTTGGCTACGAAATTTCGCGCGATGCCATTGACCACAAAAATTCCGTAATTTACAACCAAGCGGAGAACCGCATGCATATGCAGAAGGCGGTGATACTTTGGTTATTTGAAAAGAAAGTATAAATAATGTCAAAATCCAAATTTCCAATTTCCAATCAAATCCAAAATCCCAATATCAAATTTGACATTTTGGCTTTGACATTGGTTTGACATTGGAAATTGGAAATTTGACATTGCCAACTTATGCTACACACAACATTTCTAAATAAAACCTTTTCTAACCCAATAGTCCTCGCCTCCGGCATTCTCGGCGTTACCGGCGCGTCTTTGGCTCACATGGTTGAAAACGGCTGTGGCGGCGTTACTACCAAATCAATCTCACTGGAACCTCGCCCAGGCCACAAAAATCCCACCATGATGGGAACGGACGATTATTTTTTAAACGCGGTCGGACTGTCCAATCCGGGCGTGGCCAATGCCTTACCGGAAATTGCTAAATTCCACTCGCTTTCAACCGCGCCGATTATCGCGAGCATCTTTGCCGGCACGGCCGATGAATTTGGTGAAGTGGCAGAACATATTTGCGCCAGCCCGATTGATTTTATTGAGGTGAATATTTCCTGCCCCAATGTTGGTAAAGAATTTGGCACGCCCTTTGCTTATTCCACGACCGCGATAGAAGCCATTACCAAAATAGTCAAATCCAAAAGCACCGTGCCGATAATTATAAAACTATCACCTAACGCCTGGAATATCGCCGAGATGGCCAAAGCCGCTGAAGCCGCGGGCGCGGATGCTATCACCGCCGTTAATACTATTTCCGGCCTAATGATTGACATTGAATCACGCCGACCAATTTTAGCAAACAAGCAAGGTGGTGTGTCCGGTCCAGCCCTACTACCCATCGCCCTTAAATGCGTGTATGATATCTACGCCTCCGTAAAAATTCCCATTATCGGCACAGGCGGAGTAACTACCGGCCGCGATGCCATCGCGATGATTATGGCCGGCGCCACGCTCGTAGGCGTTGGTTCAGCCGCGTATTACCGCGAAAAAACTTGCTTTGCTAAAATCGTGGCGGAAATGGCAGAATTTATGCAAACGGAAAATATTAAAAGTTTAGCTGAAATTAGAGGCGCGGCCCACACAAATTAATAGCTCGCTCGCCATATAATTATCTCTCAAAAAACACGCTCTTGGCCGCTCGGCCGTGCTTACGGTTTTTTGAGAGATAATTATATGACTCGCTATTCTAAGAATTAAGATTATGCTACCAAAAACCGTAAAAATTTCTAAAATTATTGACGAAAATCCTTCGGTCAAGACGTTCTACTTTTCACATAATTTAAAAAGTAAACCCGGGCAATTTGTAATGCTGTGGTTGCCGGACATTGATCAAAAACCATTTTCTATTTCAAGTGACGATGGCGAAAATTTTGGGCTAACAGTTTTCAAACGCGGGCCTCTAACCGAAAAACTTTTTACCTTAAAAGTCGGCGACCGCGCCGGTTCAACCGGCCCCTTTGGCACTTGCTATTCAATTTTACCAAACCGCCACTATATTATGGTCGCCGGTGGCTATGGTGCCGCACCCCTTTCTTTTTTAAGCACTAAAATTTGCGAATTGCCAGGTGTAACAATTGATTTTATCGTCGGCGCGCGCTCTAAGGATCTGTTATTATTTGAAGATCGCCTCAAACTAATCCCCCATTTAAAAATTCACGCCACGACCGATGACGGCTCGGCCGGACGCAAAGGACGAGTAACGGATGTGCTGGAAGAATTGTTAAAAAATGCAACCAGCAAACCGCTCGTGGTCACCTGTGGCCCGGAATTAATGGAAAAAGCGGTTTTGGATTTATGTAATAAATATGACAGCGATTGCGAGTTAAGTATCGAGCGCCAAATGAAATGCGGTTTTGGAATTTGTGGCCAGTGCGCCGTCGACGACCTCGGACTTTGTATGTGCATTGACGGCCCAGTCGTAAACCGCGCGCTCGCCAACCGTATTTTTGAATTAGGAAAATATCACCGCGATAAAGCGGGAAATAAAATTAATTATTAATTGTATGCCCAATAAACTCTTCTCGGCTCTATTTAAAATCGGCGCGGTAAAATTCGGCGAATTTAAATTAAAAAGCGGCATCATGTCGCCTATTTATATTGACTTGCGCCTAATCGTATCCTATCCGGAAATTTTAAAAACTGTCGCCGAAGCGATGTGGGTAAAAATCCAAAATTTAAAATTTGATTTGGTCTGTGGCGTGCCTTACACCGCCTTACCCATTGCCACCGCCATCTCGCTTGGCCATAATATACCAATGATAATGCGTCGCAAAGAAGTAAAAGATTACGGCACAAAAAAAGCGATTGAGGGGGTATTTACCGCCGGCCAAACCGCGCTTGTGGTAGAAGATTTAGTAACAAGCGGTAGCAGTGTTTTTGAAACTATCACACCATTGGAAGCCGAAGGGTTAAAAGTAAAAGATGTGGTGGTGTTAATTGATCGCGAACAAGGCGGGCGCAAGCATATAGAAGAAAAAGGATACAGTTTGCATGCCTTGGCAACAATTAGCGAAGTCGTGGATTCGCTCGCGGAAGAAAACCTGCTCACTGCAGAAACAGTAGAAAAAGTGAAAAACTTCATCCGCGATAACCAAGTTTGAAAATGTCAAATTTCCAATTTCCAATGTCAAATCAAATCCAAATCTCAAATGACAAATTTGGTATTTTGATTTTGACATTGATTGGAAATTGGAAATTTGGATTTTGAAATTAATCACTATGCTCTCCTACTCCCAACGCTCCACCCTCTGCACTAATCCTACTGCCAAACAACTTTTGTATTTGATGGATAGCAAACAAACCAATCTCTGTTTGGCCGCAGACGTTACCACCAAAGCCGAACTCTTGCAACTGGCTGACCAAATCGGCCCGGAAATTTGCGTTTTGAAAACGCACATTGATATTGTAGATGACTTTGATAATGATTTAATCATCCAACTACAACGCTTGGCGGAAAAACATAACTTTTTAATTTTTGAAGACCGCAAATTTGCCGACATTGGTTCTACTGTCCAAAAACAATATCAAAACGGTATCTACCACATTGCCGACTGGGCCCATATTACCAATGCGCATTCCGTGGCTGGACCGGGAATAATTACCGGCTTAAAAGAAATTGGCCTACCTAAAGGCCGGGGGTTACTACTTTTAGCCGAAATGTCGCCCAAAGGCGCTCTTACCGACGCCTCTTACGCCCAAAAAACCGTGGCGATGGCCGAAGCCAATACCGACTTTGTAATTGGCTTTATTACTCAAAGAAAACTATCTGACAATCCTTGTTTTATAAACATGACCCCAGGCGTAAAAATTTCCCAAGGCGGTGATGATTTAGGCCAACAATATAACACGCCGGAAAAAGCCATCAGCGCCGGCGCGGACGTGATAATCGTGGGGCGAGGGATAATCGCCGCGTCCGACCCGGTTGCCGAAGCAAAAAAATACCGCGCCGAAGGGTGGGCACAGTATGTGGCGAAATTATCTAAGTCCTAATTCACTAATTATTTTGAATTAGAAACACTCTATTTTGTCATCCCGAACGAGGATTCGCATCCGACGAGGGATCTCCATTCGTCATAAAATCACGAACGGGATAGAGATTCCTCCTTCGCCGTCGGAATGACAAACTAATTTAGTATTTTATAAAATTATTTAATTTTTTGTAACGCTTCTTTTAATAACTGCTCGGCATTTTTATTTTTCACATCCAACGACTTAACAACCGCCCGCGCATCCGCCAAAGAATACCCCAAACCAATCAACCCTTGGACAACATCCCCCACCGCTCCGCTTTCTTCTCCATACGAAATTGTCCCATCACTAAATGAAATTTTTTCTTTCAGCTCCACCGCGATTCTTTCGGCGGTTTTTTTACCAATGCCTGATACTTGGGTTAAATACGCGACATCGCCCCGATTAATCGCACTCGCAATTTCCGAAACACTGCCCAAAGACAAAATATGTAAAGCGGTCTTCGGTCCAATTCCGGAAACATCCAATAAATGTTTAAACAACTCCCGCTCTTGCTCGGAAACAAATCCGTACAAATCCAACGCGTTCTCGCGCACGGCCAGGTATGTCAAAATAGAAACCTCTTTACCGACTGTCCACTCTTTCAACCCGGCCAAACTACCATAAACCAAATACCCCACTCCGCCGGCGGTTTTTACAACTACTTGGCCGTCATAATTACTGGCAACTTGTCCAAAAATTAGTCCGATCATACACAAATATCATACCATAAAAAAACCCGCTGGAAAAGAGCGGGTTTATGTTAAATTATTTCTTCTTTCCCTGTCCGCCTCGGGCGGATTTGTTTCGACTGACCCGGATCAGCCCACCACCGACTAAAATCTCAATACCTTTTTTCTCCAATTCATCCAAAAACAAATTCATTCCAAGCGAGTCCGAAGCCATATGACCGGCAATCACTATATTCATATGCACTTCCGAAGCATTTTTCATCGCGTCATCACGCATGTGCATTCCAACTATGGTACTCACGCCAAATTTAGAAAACTGTTCATATACTTTCGGCGACGGATTGGTGCCGCCGGTCATCTCTAACATCATTTTGCCGACACGATGATTAGGCGCGCCCGCAATAATTTTTGGCCCAGCGCCATTTTTCTTGGCTTGTTGATATTCTGGCAACTCCATCAAATAATCAACAACATCACCGAGTGTTTCTGGTCTTTTATTCTCCAAATATTCACGTACGAATTTATCTACTAAATTATCAGTGATAGTGTGGGTATTAATAAAATTGACACCTAAGTGACGAGCAATCTCAACCACCTCAAAATGATTCATAGGATGAGTGCCACGACCAATTTCTTTAAGACGTTCTTCGGTTAACTTCTCGGCGATATGAGCTGGCACACCATCACTTATATAAACATCGGTAAACATTTCCATCACATCATGCAAATTAGAGAGTCCCTTGCCTTCGGGGTGGTGGGCGATCGTTAAATCAATTTTTTTACCACGCTCATTCAATTGGCTAACCAATAAAATCTCCGGACCGTTTATGTCTATCCCGGCAAATACACGCTTAACTTTTGTTTTGCCATCATCAAAATGAATGCCACCGTCTGGATAAGGGTTAGTCAATTTATCAACATCAAAAAACTCCTTTTCCTTGGGGCTCATTTTTTCATATTGTTTCCTGATGCGCGCTAAATATTTTGCCACCCCTTTTGGGCCACGCGGATCTGCTGCTACCCCTAATTTTGTACCAAACTCAAATATTTGTTTTACTGTAAGCATACATTAGATAATTATCAAATAATCAATATTAACAAATTTATACTAACTCATTATTGTAAAAAAAACAAGGGGGACTACAAATATCGGCCTCTAACCAAACCAAAATCACATACTTACACATGGTTTGATTTTTTGATCCAGATGCATTATTGTGGTGATTTCTTTCGGCCCAACCGCCAGTAAATCAGGTTCGCGCTCGGCAAGCGGGTAAGTCATTGGATAATCTTCCGGAAACATCGGGACAATTGCCTCCTCCAGTGTTAGTTGGTGCATCTGCGCCACTGCTGTCGGCCAAATATCTTGATTATAATTCAACAAAAAATCAAACAAAGTGGCCGGTGCCGTCCCGTTGATCTTTGAACTTATGAAAGCAACGGTAATCTCCCCGCCCAAATTCTTGGTTTCGATATTCTCAATCGCCTGAATACTTTCAGTGTGCCCCAAATCCGCCTGCATTTTTATATAGGCCTCCTTTAAGCGAGGCAAATAATTAATCTGTCCGAGACCGCCCAAACACCCTAAACCATAATAAAAACATAATGTGATAAAAGTTAACAAGACACTCGGTATCAACTCTTTACTTTCTAAAGCCAACCGCAAAGCTTGAGGGGTCAATTCCACTTTATAACTACCATCCTCAGAAACTAAGAAATTTCCCTCTTTCCACAAACGCAAACGGTGCGGACTTTTTTGAATCTTGGGTTGCGCCCAAAATAAATAAGTGCCGATGTGTTCCCGACGAGAAAACGATTCGGGCAGACCGGCAAAATATTTCATCAGTAATTCTTCGGAGGTATCATCGTATAATATGCGACTGATGGTAGTTTTTTCAGAAAGGTGATGCTTGATTAATAAACTGGCCACAATCCATTCTTGTTCAAGATAAACAAAATTAATTTTCTTATTATTGACAGCCGGGATAACTTTGTTCCAAAGTTGAAAATTAGTTTTTGATATTTGATCGGAATAATATTTTTCCGATAACAAATCGCTGCAGCCATAAACTTCTTGTAAAATCATCATCATCTTTTCTGCCTCGCCAACGCGAATATTGCCTTTATTGAGGGCCTCTTTAAGACAAACTTTAACTTTTTCTATTTCATCAGAATGATAACCCCTAAATCCATAAACAGGATAAGAATGAGAATTGCTGGGCAAAAAAGAAAAACGGTGATAATTGCTTTTACCGGTAACATCACTATGAAAAGCAAACCCACGCGGGAAAGAAAAATTATTTAACGAAACATTGGCACAAGCCAAAGTAATCACATTCTCTAAAACAGGATTATTGTCTTCCAAATAAACGGCGGAAGCGACCAAATTAAAATTAAAAACCCATGGATGATAAATCGGACCAAAATGATCAGTGGTCGAAACATAATAATAATCCTGCAACTGTCTAGCGACTGAATCGGCCACAGCTTCACCAAGACGTTTGGTGGTTTCCTCCTTGACTACGGCAATTAAATCTTTTTGACGTTGAATGTTAAGCGGTTTTTGTTTCTTAGCGATATAACCGGATACAAAGTCAAATACGCTTTTTTTACCATTAATCTTTAAAATCTCACCTAAAACCGGACGTCGCGCCAACACCGCTTCTTTAAGGCGGATAAAATTTGTCTCCAACGCTGCTTGGTTGATATTGACCATAAATTAAAAATAACCCAACACCTACTCAAGGTACTTGGGTTATTTGATTATAATTTGGTTATTTTTTGTGTCCCCTAAAGGTTCTGGGCTCATATTCAATAGCCATCATTATACACCAATCACCGCCCAGCGTCAATATCCCTAAATTTTTATCATTTTTACCCGCAAAACCCGACCGGATACGGCCAATTCGGTCTCACCAGTCCCAGTAGCCAATGAAGCCGCCAAAACCGAACTTTTTACCTCTTCCCCATATTGCGAAAGCGCATCCGCGAGCTCGGTGTCATCAGTTTCATACACTAAATCCACTTTGTCGTTCACCGTCAACCCAGTTTCCTTACGCATTTGATTTATCGCCCGGATAATTTCGCGCGCTAGGCCTTCCTTTTTTAATTCTGGCGTCACTTCCATATCAAGCGACACTTTGAGCGTGCCTTCTTCTTTTACCACCCATTTACCAGCGCCATCTTTTTCTTCAACCACTGCTTTTACATTTAATTCATCTTTAACAATTTCCAAATACTCCGGCGCAAGACGAGAATTTTCCCAAACTACTCGCCCCAAAACTTGACGAACTTTTACGCCGGCCTCGGCGCGCAGTGACAATCCTAATTCAACGACTTTACGAACGGTTGCCATGTTCCCCAATACTTCTTCGTCGACTTTTCTAATTTCAGGCCACGTTTCTAAATGCACTGACTCCTGATAACGACCACCGGTCAATTCCAAATATATTTTTTCCGCAATAAACGGCGTGAACGGCGCCATTAATTTAGACAACAACACCAAAACATGACGCAGGGTATTACTGGCATTTATTTTGTCATTTTCATCTCCGGTTTTAAACCGATCACGCGAACGACGGACATACCAAGTCGACATCTCATCAATAAAATCTTTAATCGGCCGGCCGGCTTTAACAGTATCATAATTATCCATATTAGTGGTAACCTCACCAACCAACTGGCTTAAGCGCGCTAAAATCCATTTATCTAATAAATTACTACTCTCACGATTGCGTGTCTCTTCGTCATCCACATCCGGTTCAGTGGCATAAGTTTTATAAAACTCCACCACATTCCACAACATATTTACAACCTTGTTATAAATATCGCGTACTTCACGATCATTAAACAATAAATTATCCGCTTGAAGCACAACACTAGTTAATAAATAATAACGCAGCGCATCAACACCATATTGATCAATAATTATCCACGGATCAGTATAATTCATTTTTGACTTGGACAACTTTTCGCCCCTATCATTCAAAATCGTGCCGGTACACACTACATTTTCATAACTAATATCATCAAATAACAACACCGACATCACGTGCATATAGTAAAACCAAGCACGGGTTTGCGCGATGTATTCAGCAATGTATTGCCCAGGAAATCTTTTCTCAAAAACATCCTGATTTTCAAACGGATAATGAAATTCCGCAAAAGGCATGGATGCGGACTCCACCCAACAATCAATAACCTCGGGAATGCGTGTCATTTCATTAGAACACTTCGGACACTTTAATTTTATTTTATCCATTTTGTGTTTATGTAAATCCATTTCTTTCACCTTGTCGCTTTCATAAACTTGGGCGTAATTAGTCGCTTGTTCTTTTAACTCGGCCACACTACCGATGCATACTTTTTCTAAGCACTCTTCATTGCCACAAACCCAAAATGGCAATGGCGTTGCCCAATAACGATTGCGCGAGATATTCCAATCTGGCGCGGTTTCCAAAATATTTAAAAATCTGCCGTGCTTTAGGTGATCTGGAAACCAATTAATTTTTTCATTCAATTCAATCAAACGTGGTTTAATTTTTTGGATATTAATAAACCAAGCAATCGTTGGGTTGTAAAACAATTGCGTGTCACAACGCCAACAATGAGGATACGAATGGGTATAACTAAACGCGCTAAAGAGTTTTCCGTTTTCTTCAAGATATTTTCTTATTTCTCGATCCTGCGATTTCATTTTTTTGCCGGTAAGAAAACCATTGCCATCAACAAATTCTCCTTTGGTGTTTAGATGGACAATTAACTCAATGTCATTCTTGTTCATAAAATCTAACTCCTCTTGATCCCCAAAAGCCGCCATGTGAACTAAGCCAGTGCCCTCTTCATCACTAACATTTTGGTACTCCCAAACTTTTAAGCCATTTTTAACCTCTTTATAAAAAGGAAATAATGGCTCATATTTTTTACCAACTAAATCTTTGGCACTCAAATCACTAACCATTTCATAATCTTTACCCTTAAAAATATTCGGCAATAATTTCTTGCCGATAATATAATATTCATTATTGTATTTAACTTTTACATACTCTATATCTGGACCGACCGCAATAAACATATGCGCAGGTAAAGTCCAAGGGGTGGTTGTCCAAGCTAATAAATAGGTATCTTTTTCTTCCAATAATTTAAAGCGAACAGTTAGTGATAGTTCCGTAATATCCTTATAACTATTGTCCATGGCAATTTCCGCTTTTGAAACTGGTGTTTCACAACGGGGACAATACATTAACATCTTTCTTCCTTTGTATATCAATCCTTTATCCCACATTGTTTTTAGTGACCACCAAACTGACTCCATATAAGTGGAATCCATTGTTTTGTAGGCATTATCAAACTCAATCCAACGACCGATGCGGTCCACCATCTTTTTCCACTCTTTGGCATACATTAAAACTTTGGAACCACAGGCGTCATTAAATTTATCAACTCCAAATTTTTCTTCAATTTCTTTTCTTCCAGAAACTTTAAACTCTTTTTCAATAATATTTTCAATGGGGAGGCCGTGACAATCCCACCCCCAACGTCGGCGCACGCGATAGCCTTTCATTGTCCAATAGCGTGGCACCACATCTTTAATAACTGAACTCAAAATATGTCCGTAATGTGGCAACCCGGTCGCAAACGGCGGGCCATCATAAAAAACATACGGCTTGTCTTCCGGCCTTTGTGAAACCGATTTTTCAAAACAGTTATGGTCTTGCCAATATTTTAATATTTCTTGTTCGTGTTGATTTGAATTATACATAAATGATGTTAATTAATTGTCATCCCGATGAAAATCGGGATCTCTCTCCAACCGCCTAACGGACAAAGATTCCGACTTTCGTCGGAATGACAGTAAATAAAATAATAAAAGCACACTAAATTAGTGTGCCAAGAGTCCTTGTGCCAGCTTTTGCTCTTACGAGTTTTGGCGTGGCTCAGCCCGCCTTCGCCCTTTCGGGCTTCGACGTGGCAAAGACGGTACCATCTTTGGCTTTAACTTACTTACAGCGATTACGGGCTTACCCGAGAAGGTCTAACGTCCCGACTTAGTCGGGATTTCTTCTTCTAACGCTCCTAAATAAATCAGGATTCCCGTTGATAACGGGCATTACGTCTGCACATCTATATTACCGATAATTTCTAAAAAAGTCAACTCTCGTGTTATTTTAAGAATCCAAAGTGCGTCGAATCATTAAATCTTCATTGCTCGCTCCATATCCACGCATTATTAAATAGGCCTCATACAAATCATCTTCTATATCAACAAAATCAGTAATATTTGAACCATTTTTCTGTACCTCGCTCACACCATTCTCCAATTTTTCCGCTAACTCCCTGTGTTCTTTTTTAAAACGAACAAGATACGGACTTTGAATCGCTTTAGTTGAAACTGCGGCACTCGGAGCAAAAAAATACACGAAATTTCAATAAACCGGCAGAAAAATTCCAGTGCCTCTTTGCTCTCTTACTTGTTTAAAATCATCGGCAGACAAAACAGCTCCCACATACTCTGGCACCTCTCGACGACTTTCACCATTCATATAATTTATTTATTAAATATCCCAAAAAATGACTTAAACAATCCCGCAAAAACATTGGCCACGGACTTAATCAGGTTGCTAACCGCCATCCCCACTCCGACCGCCTGTACTTTTTGATTGGCTTGATTCGTCGTTTTAACCTCTGCCTCTATGGTGTTGGTAGTAGCGGATTTATCATTATTCGCCACCGACTCGGCAAATTTACCCGGCTCCACATACCCCATGCTATCCGTCAACATTTTGCCATATAACTCATCGGAATTGCCATAATAAATACTCTTGGTATTAAAATCATAAAAAGCCAACGGAACTACCGCGCCGGTTTCTTTATCAAACACGGTATAAACCCCATCAATATTTTCTACAAATACCAACTTGGCGCCAGCCGGAATAGATTTATTTAAACTCGCGACTTCTGGCACAACTACGGTCGGCGCGGGCGTGACTACTGGAGCAGTTGCTGGTTTAGAAATAGTGCCAGATGATTTGGTGGAAACGGTTATCGCTGGTTTAGCGGTGGTATCATCCGAATTCACCACCGACGTGCTATAAGTAACATACTCATCCAAATACCCGGTCGTAGCCGAAAGCATCAAACCAATTCGCGAACTGGTATTCTTATTATAAATTTTACCGGTAAATAACTCTGGCATCGCGTAATCAATTATCGTGCCGGTTTTGGTGTCATGAACATAGGCGTTACTATCAATAGTAACCAAACGCGCGCCAGCCGGAGCCGAGGTCGCGTAAATTGAGGCCGAGTTGGTCGCTGGTGCTGGTGTAGTAACCGCCGGTGTGGATGCTGGCGGTGTCGCCGGTTTTAAATAATTTTCCAAAGCATTAACGTCTATATACCCCCAACTTCCCGCATAACCATCGGTAATCCAATTGATTGCTTTAACTTCCCCCACCACTTTGGTGTAATCCGGTTTAGTGCCGGACTTAACGTAAATTAAACGTTTAGTCCAATCGGCCAATGCTCGAATTTCGAGTGCGCCTGACGAATTATAAAACACTGCGCCATAACCGGAACCGTTGGTATCTCTTAAATCAACTTTGGTCGTGGCGTTAACCGAAACGGTTGCACTTCCCGAACTACCGGTAGAACCGGAACTGCCAGATGACCCACCACTGGAATTTGACGAATCACCAGTATTATATTGATAACTATTGTCATAAGCAGAATTATCATAATCCCAATTGGAACCGTAGGAACCGGTATAAGAATCATAACCCCCGCCATAAACATCATAGCAAAGCGCCACGGTCGGGGTAAATACCAAAACAGCCACGAGCACGGCTAAAGTACGCAATAAAAAAATGTGATGGTTTTTCATAATCGATATGTAGTGAAGGAAATGATTAAAATCTACTAAATACTATTATACGTGTTATCATTTCTTTTTTCAACTGCCAGTAAATATATTTGTCCACTTTGCAGACGATAAATAATCCTGATTTTGCCTTTTCTAATTCTAAAAATATTTTCATGACTTTTTAATTTTTTTAAATCTAGGCCGGAAAAATTGCCACTATTTAAGGCAACTAAAATTTTCTTTACCATGGCTCGCTCGGAATCGGAAAATTTATTTAACGACTTGGTAATTTTATCCACCATATTAAATCCGCGCCAAAATTTCTTCAATTTTCACTCCGCCTTTTTTAATTTTCGTAAAATCCACGACTTCTTCCCAAGCCGACTCATCATCCACTGGCGCGATAGTAAACACAGGCTCCGATCGGCGCACCACCACAAAACTGTTGCCTTGGGCAATTTTAGCGATATATTCATCCAAATTTTCGCGCAATTTTTTTACGCCCACGATTTTTTCAGCATTATTCATAAAATTAAAGTTAATCTTTAAGTTACTTATAGTTTAACATACAAATAAATGGCTGTCAATGCTATTTGTCAATATCTCAAAAACAAGATATAATACCTTCACTTAAACATACCAAACCTATGCTCTACATCGCCAGCGACCACGGGGGTTTTGAACTTAAAAAACACCTTGTCGCCTATCTTACCAAACAACTGAAAAAAGAAGTGGAAGATTTGGGGCCATACACGCTGGACCCGGAAGATGATTATCCGGATTATGCTTTTAAGTTAGGAAAAAAAGTAATAGAAAAAAAAGATAATTTCGGAATTATGATTTGCACATCGGCCGATGGGGCAATAATCGCCGCTAACAAGGTAGAAGGCATCCGCGCCACCATCGGTCATAGCATCGAAAACACCGAATGGGCGCGTAAAGACGACGACGCCAATGTTCTCGGCTTATCCGGTAAATTTCTCTCCACCGAACACGCCCGTGCCATTGTCAAAAAATTTTTAGAAACTGAATTTAGAACTGATAACCCTAAATATGCTCGCCGTATTCAAAAAATTACTGAATTTGAAAACAAAAAATAAGCCCGACCTCGCGGCAAAGCCGCGAGGCATCTGGGCGGGCTTTTTAGACAAAGTGTCGGCTCCGCTGACATATCTATATTTGTTGAATACCCGCCACAAAGTGGCGAGGTATTCAACTTCTAATAAAATCGCCCTGACAATCTTAACTGATGATTTTGAAGTGTTTAAAACCCAAACCGCGCAAGCGGAGAAATTTGCCGACTATGTTCAAATTGATGTCATGGACGGACAATTGGTAAGCGCTAAATCATTTTCAGAACGCGCGGAGATAAATAACTTAAACAGCCCGCTGAAATGGGAACTGCATCTGATGGTTAAAGATCCAATTAAAGAATTGGCAACATGGCGTCCGGTTGAAAATATTTTTCGCGCTATTTTTCACATTGAAGGCGTTGCCGACCCTCAAGCGGTCATTGCCAAAATTAAATCTTATGGCTGGGAAGCCGGCATCGCCCTTTCGCCTCAAACCAATTTTGGCACTGTTGTCCCTTACGCTAATTTGGTAAATGTGATACTATTTTTAACGGTCGCCCCGGGCCGACAAGGCAATCCATTTCGACCGGAAGTAGGCGAAAAAATCAAACAACTTAAACAATGTTTGAAAAAACAGACAAAAAAAATACCACTCATCGCGGTTGACGGTGGCGTGAAATTGGAAAATATCCAAGAAATAAAATCCTGGGGAGTGGATATTTTCAATGTGGGAAGCACGTTGACGAAGGCGAAGGATATGGGTAAGGTGTACGAGCAATTATTAAATAAACTGTCTTAAACGAATGTCAAATTTCCAATTTCCAATGTCAAATCAAATCCAAAATCCAAATAACAAATTTGACATTGGTCATTATCTTGGAAATTGAAAATTTGGATTTTGAAATTATCAATATTATGTTTGACCTAATCATCATCGGCGGTTCCGCCGCCGGCAGTGCCGCAGCCATTTACGCCGCCCGCCGCAAATTAAATTTTAAAATTGTTACTGACGACCTTGGCGGTGAAGTGGCGCTTTCCGGCGTCGTGAACAACTGGCCAGGAAATATTGAAATCCAAGGATTTGAACTGGCCAAAAAATTTACCGAACATGTGCGTTCGTATGGCGTGGAAATTGACGAGGGCTTGCGCGCGTCAAAAATAGAATCAAAAGAAAATTACCACATCGTTACGGCCAAAAACGCCATCGGCAAAATCAGCACCTACGAAACCAAAACCGTCATTATCGCCACCGGCATTCACCCACGCCATTTGCAGGTGCCGGGCGAAAAAGAATTGTATCAAAAAGGCGTTACTTATTGCACGGTTTGCGATGGGCCATTATTTAAAAATAAAATTACCGCCACCATTGGCTCGGGCAACTCGGCTTTGGAATCAGCTTTAATGATGGCTAATATTGCGTCCAAAGTTTATTTAATTAGTAAATACGCCGACACCAAAGACACCAACGGTGGCTTCCCCAAAGGCGAAACAATTTTGGTGGACAAAGTAAAATCACTGCCTAATATCGAAATAATTTACAGCGCCACCACCACCAAAATTAATGGCGAGGCGCGCGTGGACGGCCTGACTTACAAAACTGACACCGGCGAAGAAAAAACAATTCCCACCCAAGGCGTGATGGTCCACATCGGCCAAATTCCTAACTCCCAATTCGCCGACATTGTTACGAAAACTCCGCTCGGCGAAATTATCGTGGACGCCAAATGCAAAACCAATATCCCGGGGATTTTTGCCGCCGGCGATGTTACCAATATCCCCTACAAACAAATCGGCATTTCGGTTGGGCAGGGAATTATTGCGTCGCTTGCCACGATAGAGTATATTAATAGATGGAAGTAACGTGAATTTCAAAATCCAAATTTCCAATTTCAAATCAATGTCAAAATTAAAATATCAAATTTGTAATTTGGGTTTTGGATTTGATTTGACATTGGAAATTGGAAATTTGACATTAATCACATTATTTAATAATCTTCATTCTTAAATTTTAACCCTATGCCTCTCGCATCCTTCCTCCCCACCCTCCCCTGGCCACTCATTGATATCGTCGTCAATGTCGTCGCCGGTTTGGGAGCATTTTTAATCGCTTATGGCGTATTTTTGGACGCGGAAAAACGCCAAGACGCGGTGTTTTTTGTTGGAGCCGCCTGTTTACTGGTTTACGCGCTTTGGATTGGGAATATAATTTTCTCAATCGCTATGTCCGGACTCGCCGCCGCCAGTTTTGTAGAATTTATTGAAATTATGATTGGCTACCACAAAGATCATGGGGTGAAAAATGAACCGCCAAAAATATGAAGCACCTTGTCGTTATCGGCGACGCCACGATTGATACCCAAATAATGATTGACAACGCGTCAGTGGAGTGCGATGTTGACCACTCTCGGTGCCGGCTATGTTTAGATTACGCGGCCAAAGTACCAGTGCGCGAAAGTTACCAAACTGTGGGTGGCGACGGGGCTAATGTGGCGGTCGGCGCGACCAAACTGGGATTGCAAACTGCCCTGTTAGCCGATGTCGGCACTGACTCTAACGGCCAAATTATTTTAGACACAATAAAAAAAGCCGGCGTGGATATTAGCTTGGTTTCTAAAAGCAAAAAACCGCCCACTCGCTACTCGGTAATTTTAAATTTTCAAGGCGAACGCACAATTTTATCACAACATGGCAAACGCGACTATGTTTGGCCGAAAAATTTCCCACCTACGGACTGGATTTATTTAACCGGTTTATCCGAAGGCCTAAAACCGCTCCACGAAACGCTTTTAAAATATATTGCCAAACACGCGACCGTGCGCTTGGCCTACACGCCCGGCTCGCACCAATTAAAACATAACGTGGCCGATATCCGCGCCCTGCTTCCGGCCGTGGACACCTTAATTATTAATTTAGAAGAAGCAGAAATAATTTTAGGCACAACTTTGAAAAAAGAAAAATCCACAACCGCGTTAATTCACGAACTTTTAAAACTGGGACCGGATGAAGTGGTCATCACCGATGCCGCGCGCGGGGCGTATGCCGGCAACATTGATGATGTTTACCATTTAGCAAGTTTTCCGGTGAAAGTAGTTGCTAAAACCGGCGCCGGCGATGCGTTTTCTGCTGGATATATCGCCGCTAAAATTAACGGCCATTCGCCCCAAGTCGCTCTCCAATGGGGCATTGCCAATAGTTGTGGGGTAATTTCCGCCGTCGGCGCGCAGGCGGGCTTACTTAATCGCAAAGAATTAGAAAAAATGATAAAAAAATATAGCGACATTAAACCAAAAAAGATAAACTAAATAAAAAAAACCCGCCGATGAGGCGGGTTTAAGTTTATATCACCTTGTCTTTGCCGGTCAAATATTTATTCATGCTTAAATGCCAATCATGGACATCGGACTTTTGAATTTCGTCCCAAATTTGACGAGCGGTTTTGGTAAATAATTTTTTATTACGCACCGCGGTGCGGATATGTTTCCATTTTCCCGGCAACGGCGAGCCCAAACTGGCAAGTTCTCGCAATTCCAAATCAATATCTAAATTATCCGCGTCTTTAACTATTTTAGCTTCTAAAGTTTCTCGCGCTTGTTCTTCGGCAAATAAATCCGTAAAATCTTCCAAACTGGTATCTTTCAACATATCGGCTGTGGCACGCTCTTCATCCGCTGACGCGTACACCTTTTGCACATAACTCAAATCCGACACGCGTGCCTCGGGCAAGTCATGAAACATCGCCATTTTCATCACCTTGTTTTCATCGGCCCCCTCACGCCTGGCAATAATCAAAGCCAAAAAAGCCGTCCGAACAATGTGCTCCAAAACACTGGCGCAGTCCATCCCCAAATGCTGACGCCAGCCGCGCGGAACATTACGCAAAGAAGCAATTTCAAACAAAAAATCCAAATCCCTTTTGAACATAATTTTACAAATAAAAATTAACCTCCGGAATTAAATGCGCCCCACGCATCCGGTTTAAATCTTTTTTTCGTCCTTTAAAAAATTCCACCGCCTCGCAGACATCGCGGTAATCCGGCTCGGGCGCTAAATAACACCAACCGTGCTCAAATAATTTCACTTTTTCATTAATCTCCCGCACCAAATTAACATGATCTTTTTCTCCCTGAGCGAGCATCCGCAACTCCACCAATTTTACTTTTATTTTATCCGCCACCAGCCGATACTCATCCACCAAACGCAAAAATTGTTCTTTTTCCACGCCCGAAATTTGCGTATCAACATGTCGCGCCAAATCATTTTCTAATTGCGTGAGGGCATCAATTAACTCGCGCCGTTCATCAATATTAAAATAATCCACCGACGCGCCCGCGTGCACCTCACGCAAAGTCCCGCCACACAAAACAAAATCCCCATATTTTTCTTTAAGCGACGCTGACAATTTTGGCACAAAAAAATGTTCGCCCAATTTATCCCAAGCCCGTTGCCAAAAATGTCTCTTGGCCTTATGCCACGGCCAGGCCTCATACCCAAACGCGACCAAAGCGTTTTCAATTTCTTCGACGCTAACATTGGGATTATTTTCCAACCGCTTTAAAACCTCCTGAATTTTTGCCCGTCGATCAGCCGGAAACAAAGCCGGCAAATCACGGTGAAAAATACGAAATATATTTAAGGTTGAAGCAGACATACAGTGATAATTTCAAAATCCAAATTTCCAATTTCCATTAACTGTCATCCTGAGCGTAGTCGAAGGATCCCTTAACGCTGACATTTAGTATACTGTTAAATTTAAGGGATTCCTCGGCTACGCTCGGAATGACAATTGCGGTCTTATTGTCTTTTCCTCACAATCTCGTACATCGCCACACCCGTCGCCACACTCACATTCAAACTATTCTTCTTTCCAAGCATCGGCAAATGCACGACCGCGTCGCAATATTTTAATAAACTTTTGGACACGCCGGTTTTTTCATTGCCAACAATTAGGGCCAACGGAAACGCTGGCGTCCACTCATATATATTAACACTATTTTCCGTTTGTTCCAAGGCCACAATTTTATAACCCTCGGCTTTCAACTTTTTAACCAACCGCCCGGCTTGAGAAACCCCTTCCCAAAGCACTGATTTCTCTGCCCCCAAAGCCACTTTATCCAATCCCGGATGCGGTGGCCGTGGCGTATATCCAGTCAAATATATCTTGTCCACTCCTGCCCCATCGGCCGTACGAAAAATCGCGCCGACATTATGCGCGCTCCTAATATTTGGTAAAATTAAAACAAAATTATTCATAAATCCAACGGACTCACAATCGCCCCTAAATTATTACTCGCAACATGGGTATAAATCTGCGTCGTCTGCAAATTCGCATGCCCTAACAATTCTTGAATATATCGAATATCTGTGCCACTTTCCAACAAATGCGTAGCAAAACTGTGGCGTAAAATATGCGGATGAACGGATTTGGTAATACCAGCGCGCATTGCCGCCGATGCCACCACTTTTTGCACAGTGCGCTCGGTCAACCGCCCCATACCGTGCTCATGCGTAAACAGATAATCAGTCGGCTTTTTAACTTTATTTTGTTTTCGTAAAATTTCATGAAGCGACTTTGGCAAAAGTGTTAATCGATCCTTCTTCCCTTTCCCCTGAAAAATACGCAACAACATCCGATCAAAATCAATATCCAGCATTTTTATCCGCACCACCTCACTCACCCGCAAGCCCGCGCCATATAATAATGAAACGATGCAGTGGTGTTTAGGGTTTGTCAAAGCCGCGAGCAGACGCGCCACTTCGGATTTTGATAAAATCACCGGCAGATAACGTGATTTCTTCGCGCGCGGAATATTTATAAAGAAATTCCGCCCCAAAACATTACCAAAATAGAATTGAAGAGCAGAATAGGCCGTATTTACAGTAGAAGCCGAAGACTGACCATCAACTAAAAACTCCAAAAACATCCTAATATCGTTGCCGGTCACTTCTCGTATCGGCCGATTTGACCAATTTATAAACCTGATGGTATAATTAAGATAACTTTTGATGGTCTTGGGGCTGAAATTACGCAATTTCATTTCCTGGCGCAATAATTCCATCGGATCGCGGCTAGGACGATAATTTTCATTATATTGATGTGTTTCCATACCCCCATTATGATTACACGTAAACACCAATATTATATCGTATTTTAGCTTAATTATCAATGGGTTCGCATATACACTGTTTTTCGAAATTTTAATTCTCCGCCAACTTTATTATATAAATAAAGGTAG
>MFQZ01000009.1 GCA_001784435.1 Candidatus Magasanikbacteria bacterium RIFOXYC2_FULL_42_28 | reverse complement strand
ATTGCAAAGTTCAGAAATCGGCGAACAAAAACAGCTTAGATTAGCGGAGTTTTAACGCAACACGAGTGATAGCCGCTATTTACGTAATTTTGGCGTTATCGCTTAATTTGGTGGTTGGTTACACCGGCCTGCTTTCAATTACCCACGCCGCGTTTTATGGTATTGGTGCCTACGCGGTGGCAATTTTATCAACCACTTATCACCTTAATTTTTTTGTTGCGATGCTAATTGGCATCATGGTGGCTACGCTAACCGCCCTAGCGCTCGGAGTGGTACTGGGAAAATTTCGCGATGATTATTACGCTTTGGTGTCGTTTGGTTTTAATATTATCGCTTACAGTATTTTTATCAACTGGACCAATTTAACGCGCGGACCTTTAGGTATACCGGGCATTCGTCGTCCGGAAATTTTTGACTGGGTCTTGCGTTCTAATTTTTATTTTTTAATTTTGTGCGTCCTACTGGTCGCGCTGGTATATTTTATCGTCAACCGTGTCACGCGCTGTCCTTTTGGTCGCGCTCTCAAAGCCATTCGTGAAGACGAAGAAGCCCTGTCGGTATTTGGCTACAACACCGCGCGGTTTAAAATGATTTCTTTTGCCCTAAGCGCCGGGCTGGCATCTATCGCCGGCGCGCTTTTGGCTTCTTACATCACTTTCATTGACCCGTCCACTTTCACCTTAAATGAATCAATTTTTATTTTAGCCATTGTGATAATGGGAGGACTGGCGGATTTGCGCGGATCGATTTTAGGCGCGGTAATTTTGGTGATTTTACCAGAGGCCTTGCGATTTTTGGGATTGCCGGAAAATCAAGCCGCCAATTTACGTTTGGCGTTTTACGGATTAGTATTGATTATTTTAATGTTCGTGCGACCGCAAGGATTACTCGGAAAATATAAAATGTAATATGCCCATTTTGGAATTACAAAATCTAACCAAATCATTTTCTGGAATCAAAGCCGTGCATGATTTATCGTTCAAATTTTCCGGTGGCAAAATCACTGGACTGATTGGACCTAATGGTTCTGGCAAAACAACTTTGATAAATGTTTTAACCGGACTGTTGCCGATTGATTCCGGCTTAATAATAATCAACGGCGAAAAATTATCCAAAATCTTACCACACGAAACGCCGACGCTCGGGCTTACTCGCACTTTCCAAAATGTCCGACTGTTTAATCAAATTACTGTTTTAGATAATTTACTACTAGTATTAACAGACAAGGGGCCAATAAAAACTTTACGGCCACACCTCGGCATTATCGCACAAAATAAAGCTGACGAGATTTTACATCAAATACAATTATACGAAAAACGCCACAATTTAGCCGGCGATTTATCTTACGGCCAAAGAAAACTTTTAGAAATTGGGCGAGCGTTAGCCACCGACACGCATATTTATTTATTTGACGAACCATTCGCCGGGCTATTCCCGGAAATGGCAAAAATTGTGGAAGCCATTTTGAAAAATTTACGCGCCAATGGCAAAACCATCATTTTAGTGGAACACAACATGACTTTAATTCGCGAATTATGCGACGAAGTGGTAGTGCTTAATGAGGGCAAATTACTAGCCGCCGGCACGCCCGGTCAAGTTTTATCAAAAAAAGAAGTGCTGGACGCCTATTTAGGAGAGTAGTATATGGGCTTTGCCACATATATTCTCATTCGCTCGGAAATGATTAAATAAATTTAATCATTTCGCTCACTCATTTCGAATATGAACAAAGTAAAAGAAAAATTATTGGAAATGAAAGGTGTGGTTGTCCGTTACGGGGGGATAACAGCCAACGACCGCGCTTCGTTGTATTTGGATGAAGGTGAAATTGTCGTGCTCATGGGCCCCAACGGCGCCGGCAAATCCACGGCCCTAAAAGCGCTATTTGGTTTGGCGCCAATTGAAAGCGGTGAGGTGCGTTGGCATGAGAAAACAGTCCGACCAAACCCGCTCACTATGACTAAAATGGGCATCGCGTTTGTATCCCAAGGCCGAAGAGTATTTACTAGCTTAACTGTCAAAGAAAATTTGGAAATGGGCGCGATCAATTTGAACGATAAACAAGAAATCGCTGTAAAAATTGAAGAAGTATATAAAATCTTTCCAATTTTAAAAACTAAAGCTAAACAAAACGCTTGGCAATTATCCGGCGGGCAACAACAAATGGTGGCTATCGGCCGAGCATTAATGTCTGATCCAAAAGTTTTACTTTTAGATGAGCCATCACTCGGATTGTCACCAAAAATGGTCAAAGAAATGTTTGAAAAAATAAAAGAAATTAACGCACGCCACCAGACGGCGATAATGGTGGTGGAACACAATATTAAATCCGTGTTAAAAATCGCCCACCGCGTTTATGTTTTGGATAAAGGCGCGGTCGTGTACGCGAGCCACGGTCATAATTTTAACGAACAAATTTTGGAGAAAGTGTTTTTGGGGGAGATGGAATAAAACAAACGAAAGTTCAAATCCGGGCCGTAATATAAAAAAATTACCCCAACAAAGTTGGAGTAATTTTTTAGTTGCGGGGCCCGGATTTGAACCGGGAACCTCGAGGTTATGGGCCTCGCGAGCTGCCAGGTTGCTCTACCCCGCTGTATTTTTTTAGTTCATAGCCAATAGTTCAAAGTTCATAGGCGATATAATACGAACGACCATTGTCGCCCGTCCTATTGGCTTTGTACTCCGCCCTCTGAACTAATAAGAGCGGGTGACCGGAATCGAACCGGCATTTCGTGCTTGGCAAGCACGTATACTAACCATTGTACTACACCCGCGTAAATGCCACTACATTCTACCTAATAATTCGATCCATGTCAATATCTTTTCCTTCAATAGCCGATTGCTGACATAAAGGTTACAAACCCCATAGGAAACGCGCCTAGTTTTGTGTCGACCTACGATACACTGAGATTTTACGAACTGGCTCGGGCGCAAATTCAATTTTGTTGTCCAATACCGCTTGCACTTAATTTCATTCAAATCTTTGTACAATAATAACCAAATTTTAATACGTTCTTGGGGAACTTCGCAAACTTTCCTTAAAAATTCTATAAATTTTTTAACCATCGCTGGATCAATATTGGAAATTCGCACTAAACCATTAGCCATCCTTTTATCACCCTCGCCCCAATAGATTGTTAGACCAACCAAAAATAAAATGTTTTTTGAAAGTGAAAAAAATGACTGTCTGGCTTCTTCTCTGGCCACCTCTCTCATCGCCTCCATTTTTACTTTTCTGATTTTAGCGTATGAACGCAATTGCGCTCGACTCCTGGTTTTATTTTGTTTAGCCAATACATCAATCATCTTCACCGACCAACCAACTTTTGCCAACCATAACGAAACCGTACTTTTAGAAACACCCAATTTCTTACTAATCTGATTATAACTTAAACCCTTTCGACGTAATTGTAATGCTTTTGATTTTAATTCATCTTTTGACATAGAAAACCATCGTACTATTATTTATATAGTGTACACGACGGTACGAAAATTGTCAATATCTCTAAAATTCTACCGCGCCACCATGGCACGACCATTATTAAAACGATAATATAACAACTTAATGATTTCGGTAACAACAAAATATATACCTACCACACCAAAAATTAATCCGTAATCATTTAAGCTTGGAGGCGTGAATTTAAACCACTCCTGACCTAAACTCGTTAATGGTAAAATCACGGTCGCGACCACGGCCAAGACACTCAAAATAGATAATACACCTGAAGGCCGGCGCGCTTTTAAGAAAAAGAAGTGGGTGCGCACGGAATAAATCAAGGCCAATTCTGTGAGAACACTGCCAATAAACCAATTTGTTTGTAAAGTTGCGGCGCCAAAATTTTTAAATAACGCAAAAAATATGAAATCAAAAATCGTGCTGACTAAGCCCAAAAATACGGCCATGAGCGCCACTTCTTTAATGTTATAACTACGTGGACGCTTCAACTCGGCGCTATCCACCCGGTCCAAAGCAATCGCCACCATGGGAAAATCCGACAACAAATTTAACAACAAAATTTGCACTGGCAACATTGGTAAATACGCCACGAGTAGCGAGGCCGCCGCGACCGCGTAACAATTTCCAAAATTGGAAATCAAAGTTATTTTTAAATATTTAACAACATTGGCAAAAATTTCTCGACCGTTTTTTACACCGTCGACGATAACATCTAAACTGCGATTTAAAAGCACAATATCAGCCGCGTCGCGCGCGATATCAGAAGCACCATCAACCACGAGCGCCACATTCGCCAATTTTAACGCCGGCGCGTCATTTATCCCCTCACCCAAAAATCCCACTTCATATTTATTTTGTAACAACTGGATGATGTGATATTTTTGTTCCGGCGAAACGCGCGCAAATACTTGTACTTTATCTACGGCGGCGATTTGTTCGTCTTCGGACAATGCCAATAATTCTTCACCGGTTAAAACAGTGTCGCCATCTTTAATTAGTTTAATGTTCTTTGCCACGGCGGTCGCCACTTCCCGCGCGTCCCCGGTTAAAATTACGACCCGTAACCCTAAATGTTTAGCATGTGCGAGCGCTTCAGTGGTAGTTGGTTTTACCGGATCTTCAAACGCGATTAGGCCAAAGAAATTTAAATCCGCTTCGTCATCAACAATTTTACAATGCTCAACATTTTTTTCTTCTTTGCCGGCAATGGCAATTACGCGCCGACCTAAGTTTCCTTGTTCGGCCATCCACTCATATAATTCTTTCTTCGCTGGTGCGCTTAAATGGCACAGTTCAAGCACGGCCTCGGGCGCGCCACGAACAACAAGCAAACAGTCGTCACCCTGACGCACCAGCACATCATTGCGCCGCCGCGTCGGATCAAATGGTATTTCATTAATACGTTCAAACGATCGCGCCCGCTCCCGTTCAGTTGCTGACAATTTATGCCACAGCGCCAAATCAAAAGAGTTGTTCGGGTCGCGTATACCAGACGCTAAAAATGACGAGGCCAGCGCCGCGTTGAATAAACAAAGCCCCTCATCATCCGCGCGCATTGCTACCACTTTTAATTTATTTTCCGTAATCGTGCCGGTTTTATCCGTGCACAGAATTTCAATACTGCCCAAATCTTCAACCGCTGACAAACGCCGCGCGACCACATGTTTACGCGCCAAATTTAACGCTCCCCGCGACAGTGAAACCGTGGCGACGAGCGGCAAGGCCTCGGGGATGACACCCACAGCCAAAGCAATGGTAAACAAAATTAATTCCGATAAATTTTCCCAACCCTTAATCGCGATATTGGCCGCGAACATCAAAATTAAAATTACCGAAATCATGCGCAAAATAAAACGAGAAAATTTAGCGATGCCTTTTTCAAAAACACTTTCCCGCTCGGTTTCCACTGTCAAGCGCGCCAAACGCCCCATCATAGTCGTAGCACCCGTGGCGATAACAACACCCACGCCACGACCACCAACCACGCTCGCTCCGGAAAAACAAATGTTTGCGGCTTCGTGCGGTTCAATGACTTTATCATTCCGCACCACGTTCGTTTGTTTAAATATGGCCACGGATTCGCCGGTTAAAGTAGATTCGTCAATCACCAAGTCCTCTGTTTCAATCAAACGCAAATCCGCCGGCACAATATCACCGTTCTCAATAACCACAATATCGCCGGGAACTAGTTCAGTCGCGTCAATTAAATCTTCCGCCCCGCCCCGCCTAACCCGCGCCCGCGCGACCACAAATTTTTGTAAAATTTGTAAGGCCTTTTCCGAATGAAATTCTTGCCCAAATCCTAATCCGGTATTAATTACAATAAACGCCAAAATCATGATGGCGTCCGTTTTTTCACCCAAAAAAAATGCCAAACCGGTGGCAAAAAATAATAAATAAATAAACGGCGATTTAAATTGCCGACCAAAAATCTGCCACCAACGCGTTTCGTGGGCGGATAGTTTATTTTTACCAAATTTAATTAAACGCGCCTTGGCCTCGCCCGGCGTTAAACCGTTTTTATCAACCTTAAAATTAGCCATAGTGTCTATGGCCGATAGACAGGCGTATTTTTTGTATAGGGCGTCCATATATATATTATATCACATTTTTAAAAAACTACCCGCTTCAATGCTCGGCGCTGTTCTTTATAATCCGGCACAAATTCTGCAACCAAATTCCAAAATTTACGCGAGTGATTTAATTCTTTTAAATGACACAACTCGTGCGCCACAATATATTCAGCCAAATGCTCTGGCAAAAAGACAATTTTATAATTAAAATTTAAATTTTTCTTTTTAGAACAACTGCCCCAACGGGATTTATGATTTTTAATTGAGATGCGGTTAAAAACAAATTCACCCGTCTGATTTAACTGGGTGATTTTTTGCGCGATAAGAGCGCGTGCCTGTTCGCGGTATTTTTTATATTCCCGCCGACCGCCGTGACCCAAACGCGACTCGCCCACCCGCACCCTATTGCCAAATTTTTTAAAATAATCAATTTTACGGAGCACCCAACTCGCCTTGGCTTGTAAAAATCTTTCAATTTTATACATACCAAAAAAATACCGCGGCACAGTGACGACTACGCTGGCATCGCAATTAACGGTCAGACGCAAATTGCGCGCGCGAGTGCTTTTGCGGATAGCGTATTCTATTTCGCGATTGTTTAGGGTAGTTTTCATCTTTACTGTATAGTTCCGTCAATATATTTAAACAACGCTGTCATGGTATCGGCGATAGAATTATCCTCTATAATAACCGCCATCAATTTATTTTTGGTAAAAGTAAAAATACCTAATTTACCATCATATATTACCATCTCGGTGTTAAAAGCGAATTGACTGGGAATTAATTTCGTTAAACGTAAAAATTTTTCATCATTCTTTTTAATATATTTTCCCCAAGACGTATCAGGCGCGATTTGAAAAGATTTAATGCCGAGCCGCGCTCGCTTGTTAACATAGTAATTAATATAATCTTCACCCATTTCTTTAAACACTATATCCGGCCCGCTAAAAACATAAATAATTTTATTTTTATTATTATCCAAAGTATCTTCATAGGCCTGCTTAACACCTTCGGCACCTTCAAAAAAACTAATCCTCGGAACCACATCAAGATTGTCACGCACGATATTAAGTTGCGGTAAAATATTTTCTATTTCAATTTTTTTCTGATCTAAAATCGATTTTTGGCGCTCGATATAATTTGGCAAAAGGTTGGGATCAACGGCCTGAAATTCGGAGATGCCATATTTAACAAATGAAGTTACCAAGCCACGTTTTATTAATGATTTAAGAATAACATAAATAGTGGTGCGATTTAAACTGGTATTTTTTACTAAATCGCTTACCTTGGCGCTTTCACACTGAAAAAGAGCGGCCAAAACATCGGCTTCTTTTTCATGAAGGCCAATGTCCAGCAGTACTTTTTTAGTTTTGCTCAACATATTTAAGTATAAAATACCATAGTTGTTAATTTTTGTCAACAGGTGAATTAATAATGTTGACAATATTAATAAAATATAATACAATTATGTGTTGGGAGCAATTGACAAACCCAACAGAAGGGAGCGTACTATGCTGGTAGCAGTATGGGCGACAGTGGTAGTTTACACCTTGGCCACGATTGTTGTGTGGCTGAGGGAGGGTGGCTGGGACGGATGGCAAGATTTCTGGGCATGGATAGGAGTTAGTATCATCCTGCCGTTGGCCACCACCCTGGTGGTGGCCACGATTTTCCACGACTGCGGCTATTACACCGGCTCCGTGATCTGGTTGGCGGCCAGGATCTTCAGCTGGTTGGTGTGGGCGGTTGTTATCGGCATGTGTGGCGTAGAGGTAATCATGATGACTATGAGAAGACGCCACATCCACCACCAACGCAAGCCACGCGCCAACCCGCCGACCTAAGTGCGCCCGACACTTTCCAAACGGGCATCTCACTTTGCGCCTGCCTACGATTTCAAATAGTACGCGGACGCAAACAAGACAAAAAACCAACCTTCATTGGTTGATTTTTTGTAGTAAATAAAATTATAGCTCTTTCTTAATATCCTCCCAACTCACCCCACTATACTGCTCAATTTCTTTCAACAAATAATACAAAACATCTTTCCGTAATTCTGATTGAATCGTAATTGATTTTTGTGTTTTTGGCCAAGTAATTTTATAATGACTCCCAACCCCGCCGGTTTTATCAATTAAAAATCCGAGCCGTTGCAGAGCTCGGATAAACTTTTTTCGTTTGATTTCGCCGGGTAGCTCGCTAAGCGATGGCATATTCCCCCTGCTTATTTTGTATTTTAGCAATAGCTGCCTCTTTGGCAAATGAGGATGGAATTTCAAAAGAAGTTAAAATCGCGTCTTTGATATTTGTGTCCAACTCGCTCAATGTTTTCGCGGATGTCACGATTGAACCGTATCGATAATTGGTGCTAATGGCAATAATATTCCCGTTCTCCCCCTGTTCGTGTTTAAAATTTATTGGTTCATAATGGCGAAAATATTGATTCAACTCAAATAAGCCACGTGGGACCGAGGTCTTGCCAAATAACACTTTGATCAATTGATCTTTGGCGCGTTTTGTTAATGTCATATTATAACTTATCTACGTATTGAGTATAACACAAATGCAAGTATATTTCAAGACCATTCTATTTCACGATTGTTTAAAGATATTTGGTTAAAATGAGATAATTTGCTATACTAAATTTAACATATTTTACCGAAATATCTATGTAAAAATGCGCACATATTTACATATCCGGACTGGTGCATAATGTTTTCTTCCGCGAGTCATTGGAAAAATTGGAAACAAGCTGAGAAGAAATAAAAAACTTAAAAAAATTTGAGATTAAATATTAATAACTTATTCACATAATTTTATGTCATATACCTATAACCCGATATACACGCACTTCCAAGGGGACAAAATTTCGCGTTCGGAGTTGATGGAAAGAATGGTGGTGGAAACAATTCAAAAAAGCAAAATGCCGGATGAGGAACGTTCATGGGGGAAAGTGTTTGAATTGAAGCACAGTTCTTCGGTAGCGCAAATCGGCCGGATTTTGGCACAAAAACGAGGTCTTAACGAAGAAATGGCCGTGATAATTTGCGCCATGCACGATATTTATGTTGACCATACCGGACGCGTTACCGACCACGCCCATAAAGGGGCGGAAATTGCCGAACAAATGCTTAAAAAAACCAAAAAGTTTAATAAAGCGGAAATCGCTTTAATTGTTAAAGCCATACATCAACACAGCGACAAGCATGAAAAATCAAAAAACCCGTACGTTGAGCTTGTTAAAGACGCGGATGTTTTTGATTGCGGATTATACACCGGCGTGCATGACGCCTATGTTTACGAAAAATCGCCTAAAATCTGCAAAGCATATTTTGCTCGCATCAAAAAAGTGCGCAAAGAGTTGGGCCTGCCCTACGACGCGCGCTGGGACAAAATTGAATTTATTGAACAAGCCAAAGGTTATGAAAAAGACAAAAAATAATTTACCATTTGATCCTAACGGACGAATCTTTCAGTGGGGACCGGTGCCGGGCAAATTTTTCTTTTGTTCTATGTTTACGGCTGTCCACTACAAACACTTCCGCGCAAAATATAAGGAAAACTGGTCAGAAACATTGTGGTTATTTTTAAATGGCCGGATGTTTTGGGTGAATGATTTAAACGATATTCAAGCCGCCGGTGTTAAAGTATTCTTAAAATATTTATTACCCCTTAAAACTCACAAAAAAATATACAAAGAATGGCAGGGTTATACCGCAAAATTATTGAAATTACATAAAAACATAGACACGGCCGACTTAACAAAACTCACGGACACGCAATTGAAAAAAATGTGGGTTCAATACCACAATACATACCGTGATTTTTGGGTAACCAGTTCAATCCCAGAATTAGCTAATTATGGCTCGGAAAAATATCTCAAAGAAAAATTACAAGCTATAATTAAAAATGAAAACGAATTAATGAGCGCAATGGAAATTTTAACAGCACCAACGCGTATTTCTTTTTACCAAGAAGAAGAAATTGCCTTGTCTAAAACTGATAACATAAAAAAACACCAACAAAAATATTTTTGGTTAAAAAATAGCTATGCCGGAACGGAAATTTTGCCAACTGAATTTTTTGCCGAGAGAAAATCTAAATTAAATAAAAATTTAGAAACCGAAGCCAAAGAAAAAATTAAAGAAACCACGGCAAAAAAAATTGCCATACAAAAAAAGTATTTCCTATCACCAGAAATCATGGCCATTGCGCAAGCAATCAGCGAAGGAGTGGGTTGGCAGGACGAAAGAAAAAAATATATTTTCATGATTCTTCATCACGAAAATGTAATGCTAGAAGAAGTAGCGCGCCGTTTCAAATATTCTACCGAAGAACTATATCGTGCCTGGTATTTTGAAATAGAACAAATTATCGCCAAGAAAAATTTGCATGCCAAATTGAAAAAAAGAAAAACTGGATTTGGTGTTAGATTTTTCCATACCTGTAAAGAATTAAACGCGCAAGAAACGGAAAATTATTGGCAAACATACGAAACCAAAGTTGAAAAACATATTACTGAAACAAAAGGCGCGGTAGCTAGCAAAGGTAAAACCACTAAAAGCCAAGGTGTTGTTCATATTGTCCTTGATCCGAACAATATCGGCAGTTTTAAACAAGGAGAAGTGCTGGTCGCCCCAATGACCAGTCCGGAATATATCTTCGCCATGAAACTGGCTGGCGCTGTTATTACCGATGCTGGCGGGCTCACGAGCCACGCGGCCATTGTGTCGCGCGAGTTAGGCATCCCTTGCGTTGTGGGAGCCAAAGGTTCTACCAAAGTATTTAAAGATGGCGATGCAGTGGAAATTGATACTGTAAGTGGGACGGTGAAATTGATAAAATAAACTAATAACAAAAACTCCGCTGGAATGGCAGAGTTTTTATTTACGCTTTCACTTCCAAACTTTTTGCCCCGAGCCAGGACAGTTGATACGCCTGGCGCATAGCGTCGGCGATGGCTTTACTTTCAATCATCACCAAATTATTCTCGGCAAAATTCATAAACACCACTTTGTTGGCGTAAATATTTACTTCCATGCCGGGCCAAAAAATCTGGCGCGGTACGACTACAGTTTCTGAAAGCTCGCTCGCGTCGCGTGGCTTGTTTTTGGTGTGCCAAATTGAACCCTCGCCCGCGATGCGTTTCGCGTGAACGCCAAGCGCGACTCGATTTTGAATATAATTTGGATCCAAGCCATAACGCTCAAAATTGAAATACAAATCCGTGTTCCACATTAAAATTTCCGACGGCTTAACCTCTAACGTGTCATCAAAGGCCTTGCGAATCGCGCCCTTACCTTCGTAAAAATAAATCTTAGGCTTGGTTTCGCTTTTATTATAGACCGCCTCCAATTGTGGCAAAGATTTTTCCACTTGATTTTTTAAATCATTCACAATCGCCAATAACTTTTCCGGCGGATCAGCCAAAAAACGAGTTTTACCCTGCTTGGTTGTTTTGCCAATTACCCCCCGCTCTATTAAATATTCTAACACCGAATACACGGTGGTGCGTGGCAGTCCGGCACGCTCGGCTAAATCTTGGGCAGACGTAGGACCAGATTCCAACGCCGCCAAGTATACTTTGGACTCGTTTTTACTAAAACCCAAATGTTGTAACAATCTATCTAATTGCATATAATAATTGATTGTTTTAAAGTGTCGAAAGTTTCGTCGTCATTATACAATGGATTTATCCTTTTGTAAAGGCATTTTTTTAATTTTGGCTAATTTTACTCGTCAAAATGACGAAAAATATTGACAAGGTGCTAAATTTATGATAAACTATTTCTTCTAGATTGTAAAACATGCGGATACGCTATGCAAAAAAATACAAAAAATAAACAAGATGTCACCTCACTTTTTAAAGCCGTCGGTATCCCCGGCCGTTTTATTATCACGGCTACTAATAATACTTACGAAATAGACGCGCTCGAACCAAAAAATAATTGGCTCTATCCGGCGTTTCGTGGCTTTCAAAATTTATCTACTCGACTGACCAAGGAAAATAAACCAACTGATACTTTTGTGGCCATTGGCACGGGCCAAGGGCTGGATGCCGTGGGTGCTTATCATATTCTTAAGCCCAAAAATATCATCATAACCGACCTTCACCCGGCCGTGGTGCCGATTACTGAAAAAAATTTTTACCAAAATATCAAAAACGGAAGCGCGGCGGTAATGGCGCTCACCGGAAATTTATGCGAGCCGTTGCGTCAAAATAAGATTACCGCTGATATTATCTACGCGAACTTGCCGAACATCCCACTATCGGAGGCGGATACAATTTTAAGCGGGCAACTAACCTCCACTTTTTTCGACGCTTCCAGAGCGCCGCATAGCCCTTCTTTACTCAATGCTTACTTGCTCGGTTTGCAAAACGCTTTTTTGCAGGACGCACATGCATCCCTCGCCCCGGGCGGTTCGGTAATAATCAATTTGGGCGGACGCGTGCCCATCGCCCTAATTCAAACTATGTTTGCGGATGCCGGCTACACCTACCAAGAGCTTTACGCTACTTTCAAACTGCAAACACAACCCGAATGGGTATTAGGGGGTTACGCTCGCGCCGAAGAAAAATATAAAAAACGATTTGATTTTTACCGCTACGACGCGGCCAGCGCGCGATTAGGCACAAAAATCTTTGAAGAAAATATTTCAGCGGTAAAATTGAAAAAGCTGTTAGAGCCATTCTTAATTAACGCCACTTCTGCTCTTAAACGCTGTGTCTACGACCATGAACGTGTCGGACATGTGGTACAAATTATCCGTGGCCTTAAAAAAAATTAAATTTAATGTTATAATTATAATCATATGACCCAAATCACCTGGCCCGATTTTGAAAAAGTGGATATTCGCGTGGGGACGATTATCGCGGTGGAAAATTTTCCCGAAGCCAAAAAGCCGGCCTATAAATTAACCATCGATTTTGGCACCGAGATCGGAATAAAAAAATCCAGCGCGCAAATTACCACCTACTATAAAAAAGAAGAACTAATCGGCCGACAAATTATCGGCGTGGTAAATTTCCCGCCGAAACAAATCGGGCCGTTTATTTCCGAAGTATTGACGACCGGTTTTGTGCTAGAAGATAAATCGATGGTGCTGGCGTGCCCCGAGCGAGCGGTGCCAAATGGGACGAAGTTGGCGTAAATTAAAACTCTGCTGTTGGGACGGAGTTTTTTGAGCTCCTTAGTAATGGATGTTAGAACTGTTTTTATAAAACAAACGAATCACTTAACAACCTCTTTGACAATATTCACACCTTGATGTATTGCATTGTACCGCTTAAGCGCCTTCTCAATATGGCGGCGATGTGACAATGTTTGTTTGTTCTGCAATTGTTTATTTAGCCATTTTAAAACTGCTTTAGCGTGGGTTTGTATTAAATATGGGATAGCATCCAATTCTTCTTTGCTAAGCTTTATGTATTTTTGGTATTCATTAAAAAACAATGGTAAATACTTTTTTTGATTTTTATCGATAAAAATAGTACAAAATACTGCCAAATCTTTAGCCAACAAATCCCATCTGGCATCACCAAAATCAACAATAACATTTACTTTATCGCCTTTTTTCAAAATATTTAGGCGCCCTAAATCCCCATGTATAAATGTTTTCCTAATCTTTTTATTTTTTGTCAACCAAGTTTCTTTATCCGTATAAAAGGTTAGTTTTCTGCCAACATCTTTTGGCTTATATTTCAGGAGTGCTATATGCATTATGGCAATTTGTTTTGCCAAATCCTTGCAGAGTTTAGTCGATAAGGTTTTGAGATGCTCGCCTTCCATAAATTGGTAGACTGACAAATATTTATTACCAAATTTGGTCACGCTGGATTTGTATCTATTATAAATAATCCGTGGCACTTTAACTTTATTATCATGGAGATGTTCGATGAGCTTGTTCTTAAATAGTAAATCACCAAGATTTTCATTATCAAAAAATTTGAGTAAATATGTTCCTTTAGTAGTTAAAAGTTTATAATTTTGGTTTTCAATAGTAATATCAATAAAATGCTTCCTCCTGAAAGAGCCAACATTATAATCTTTAAGTATAGTTTCAAAATTTTTAGTGGTAAGTAATTGTCGTTTCATAATACACTAATCATAACAAAAAAAATGACTTTCTACAATTAAGTTCTATTTCTCCTTACCAACCAATAAAAAACTCCGCTGTTTAAGCGAAGTTTTACAGTGAGCTCCTTAGTAATGGACGTTAGAAATGATTTAACGAAATATTAATCTTCGCTTGGTTTTCTCGGTATATTCCTATTTCTAATTTCTAACGACTTTTCAAACAATTCTTTCACTTCCTGTTCCAAAATCCCAAATTGTTGAGTCGCGGCTAAACACGCTTCAGGCAATTTTAAAAGCCAAATTTCATACTGTTCTTCAGAATCAACATCTTTGTCATTTTTAGGCTCGTGCAAATCTAAATATTTATATACCCAACGTCCAATAACCAATTCTTCAACAGTCATAAAACCATCGTCTATTGATTTCTTTACCAAATCATCATAAAGAACTTCTTTATTCACAAAAACCCTTAATCCATCTAAATCTGGTAATTTAGCATGTATTCTTAAATCATCTGGTTTAATCACAGTCATTATATTTTAATAATAAAAAACTAGTCCATTGGCCTTATCCTTCTTGCCTTTATACAAAAAAATTATTTAGAGCGGGCAAGGGGAGTCGAACCCCTGTCACGAGTTTGGAAAACTCGGATAATAGCCGTTATATGATGCCCGCAGTGAGTGGAAAGAAAAGAAACTTGTTTATTTTCTTTCCCGAACGAGGAGTGCCATATACCTCACAGTATACGACACCCGCGTATTTCCAATATCTTACCCCAAATTATTAAAAAAATCAAGGCCGATTCGCATCGGCCGCAGTCCGGCACCGAGCCACAGCTCTGGTGCGGGGCAAGGCCAAATTTATCCACTTGACTCGCAAAATAAAATCCGATAAAATATCTTGGTTCGGCGCCATTCGCCGAGCAAATTATCAAAATATTTTTTATGTTTTTAGAAGACGACGACGATATGAACGCCTGCGGTTGTGGCGAGGAGGATTGCGAAGAGTGCGCGGACGCGGGGGAAGTTAAAGACGCGGATAAGGATGCCGACGATGACTATGGTGATGGGAGAGATTTATAGGATAAATACAAAAATCCATCTTAAGATAAATTAGGATGGATTTTTTATTTGTGAGCTATTTTTGTAATGTCAAAATCCAAATTTCCAATTTCCAATCAATATCAAAGCTCAAATGTCAAATTTTGTAATTTAGATTTTGGATTTGATTGGAAATTGGAAATTTGATATTTCATTCACCTACTACGCCCGCTCGCAATACAAACCGGTCTCGGTATTTACCAAAATTTCTTCACCTTCTTTAATAAATATCGGCGCGTAAACTATTAAACCATTATCTACTTTAATTTCTTTGGTAACATTGCCACCCGAGCTGTCGCCACGGACAGCGGGCGGAGCTTCTACCACTTTGTATTTTATCTTTTTCGGCAATTCAATACTAACGGGGCGGTCTTCATACAAACCGATAACGCAATCAATGCCTTCTTTTAGATATTTCGCGTCCGCGCCCACCAAATCGCCGTCCATTTCAATTTGTTCATAGTTGGACATATTCATAAACGCGAACCGCTCGCCGACTTTATACAAATATTGCATGGTCTGAAATTGAACTGACACGATATCTATCGTTTCGCTGGATTTGTAAGTATTTTCAATTACTTTGCCGGAGCCCAGCCCTTTCATGCGCGCGCGCGTAAAAGCGGCACCTTTACCAGGGTTAACATGTTGAAATTCTACGACCACAAATAGGTCGTTTGGGCCTTTAATGACAACGCCTTTGCGGATGTCGGAGGTTTGAGCCATAAATTTTATAATTAAAGAATAAAGATTGAAGATTATTTATTGAGCCGCCGCGATCTGACAATCTTCATTCTTTAATCTTTAATAATTTTCAGATAACTGGTCGCTGACTGATTGAAAAATTACTTCGTTAATATCTTTGGCGCCTGTAAATAACATTACCATTCGATCTACTCCGAGCGAACTACCACCGGCGCAATTGCCTGGAATACCACTTCTTAATGCTCCGATAAAATCCGGATCAACCGGCCAAGTTGAGCGGCCTAATTTTTCACGCAATGCTCGGTCTTTTTCTAAATTTTTCGCTTGCGCCTCGGCATCGGTCAGTTCGCCAAAGGCATTAGCCATTTCCAAACCATTAATATACAATTCAAATCGTTCGGCATAGCGATTGTCCGCGCTGGGTCGGGACAACGAACACATTTGCGCCGGATAATCATAGATAAACACCGGCTTATCTTTTCCTAAATTCGTTTCAATTTTATTTAAAAATATTTTGAAAAAATAATCTTCGTATTCGGCCTCACCTTCCAAACCACAATCTAATTTATTGGCCAAAATTTTTATAGTTTCAACTGTTAAATAATCATTTAACTCCACCCCTAAATATTCTTGCCAAATTTGACGCATACTTTTTCGGTCCCACGATTGCTCCCATCGCCACGCTCCCACCTCACCCTCGCCCTCTCCTCGGGCAGGAGAGGGAAATTTGACCGCTCCCAACTCCTTGCCTACAAATTTAAACAAGTTTTCCGTATCATCCATCACATCTTTCAGCGAACCCGGCGCCCGATACCATTCTAACATCGTAAATTCGGTGTTGTGCGTGCCGCCAAAACTTTCTGTGTTGCGAAAACATTTTGCCAATTGAAAAATATTGTTAAATCCGGCTGCTAATAATTTTTTTAAAGAAAACTCGGGCGAGGTTTGCAAATAAAACCTTTCGCTCCTACCGGTCGAATCATTAAAATCCACGGCCACCGGATTTAAATACGGCTCTTGCCCTGGCAAACGGAGTGCAATCGGCGTGTCGGCTTCCAAAAATTCAGCACTGATAAACCACTCACGAATTAAACTAATAATCCGCAAACGCGTTTCATAAATTTCTCGCAAACGGGGATTATTTTTTAATTCCGACCAAGTACTCATAAAAAATACAAACGCGACATGCCGTCGCACATCGCGCTTAAATTTTGCGCGTTTTAAATTACTTCGCGGTAATCGGCATCAAAGCCGCTTGACGGGCACGCTTAATGGCATTGGCCACTTGGCGCTGATGGCGGGCGCAGAGCCCACTACGGCGACGCGGAGCAATTTTCATGTACGAAGATACAAATCGGCGCAAAGATGTAATATCTTTATAATCCACCGCCAATTTGTGGTTAGTGCAATAATTGCACTTCTTCGGCACATGTGATTTTTTGTCGTTATTGCGATTATTGGTAATCATAATTTTTTAAAAAGGTATGTCTTCTACTTTAACTTCTTCTTCTACCACACCACCACTGTCCGGCAGGGGTTCGCTCATAGGCGCGACGCTCTGAGGGGCATAACTCGGACCACCGGTAGCGCCGGCGCGCGGACCACCTAACATTATCATACTCTCGGCGATGATTTCAGTGCGATACTTTTTCACGCCATCTTGACCGACCCAATCGCGTGTTTTCAAACGGCCTTCAATATATACTTGCGCCGCTTTTTTTAAATATTGCCCGCTAATCTCGGCTAACCGCCCCCACAATACCACATTGTGAAATTCCGTATCCTGTTGTTTTTGACCATCGGTTCCGGTCCACTGTCGTCCGGTCGCCACTGACACCGAAGCCACGGCTTTACCGGTAGTAGTGTTACGAATTTCCGGATCGCGAGTCAAACGACCGATTATCATGACACGATTTAAATCCATATGATTTATAATTACACACCCGGTGTCAAATCACCGGCTAAAATTTCATCTAATTTTTTGTTAATGTCAGTCATATCAACCGCGTTATCAACCGAGGTCGTGGCCGGCGCCGGAGTATAAGTAGAGGTGATAACAAGAGTCGGAACAACGGGCATTTCGGAAGGCGCGTCATCGGTCATCTCGCCCACGGTCGTCACACCGATAGCATTAGTGATATAAGAAATTTTTTGGTTAGGATTATATTTGGCGTTAAATTCAGTTATAACCGCGCGCAATAAATCACGTGATAGATTTAATTTTTCTTGAATGGTTTTGAGCGCGTCTGTTTCCACCGAAAATACAATGGTATAAAAATAACCGTAGCGAATTTGTTTAATCGGATAGGCCAAACGGGTTTTACCCATCGTGGTTAGGGTTGCTTCGGCATCAAATTCTTTTAACATTGCCAAAATCTCTTCCGAGCGTTTTTTGGCTTCGTTATCGTCCAAAGTGCCGGGCAAAGCCAGCAATAATTCGTATTTTTTCATAAATTAAAATTTTCCAATTTCGCCCGCAGCCAATCCGGTCTGCTATTAGGCAAAAATATAATACCAGTATTTAATAAAAAAGTCAATATCTCTAATACAAAACCCCCTGGCACTGGCCAAGGGGTTTAAAATCTTATTTTTTCTGATTATTTATTACTGTCATTTTTTTCCTCTTTCTGCTCGGAAACTACTGGATTTTCGGCTATTTTTCCATCTTTTTGGCGTTTATAGGCAAACCAACCGCCACTGATAATTACTACCGCGATTAAAGCGGAAAGGGCAATTACCCAATTATTTTCCGAATTAAAGACACGGGCGAAATAACCGCTGTCTTTGGAACCAAAACCGATATTTTCACCGGCTTGAGCCGTTGGCACTAAACCATTATTATCACTCGTGGTGGCCAATTGGATTTCTAACGGATTAGTATTGGTTAAAATGGACGGATCGGTTATTTTTATTCCGCTAACCGCGACCACCGCCACCGGTTGAGTGACGCTAATAGGCGTATTGTTGGAAACCGGAGTGTTACCGGAATTATTATTGGTTGAAGTAGAATTATTGCCGTTACCGTTACCATTATCGCCCGGATTTCCTTGTCCGCCTAAATTAGCCAGCACAATTGTTAGGGCGCGGGGCTCGGTAACACCACCGGAAGATGATCGGTATTTAACATAAACTGTCTTCTGGCCATTGCCATCGGATAAAGTAAACGCGGTGCTCGTGGTATAATTTACCCAAGACGCGCCGGTAAAATTATTATTTTCTGACACCATCATTTCAGTGGCATTAGTAACATCGGAATTGATGTGAATGGTAGTGGTGGATATTGGGCCTTGTTCGATTATGGCGCTAGTGATAATGGTCGGAACTACAACTGAAGAACCGCCGCCGCAATTACCACAACCATTTCCAGAGCCATTATCATTGCCGTCACTGTCATCACCGTCTTCTTCGGTGGTCGTGGCGGTGTCAACCGCCATTGCCAAAGTAGAAGTGGAAAATATATCTGAATAAGCGCTGGTATTAGTGCCATCGTTAGAACTTATTTGGATATTGTATAAAGTATCAGGTGACAAATCATTTAATTGATAAATAACTGTTTCGGTATTATACGGCGTACCAGAAGAATTCACCAAGATATTATAATTGGTGGCGCCAAATACCTCATCCCAAAAAAATTGGATGGAATTGGTGGTTATCTCGCCAAATGTAAGTTGGGTAGGCGGAACCAAAGTGGTATTATTAATATTAATATCACCGGAAACAAGACTGTCCCCAATCGCCAAATCGGTCTGAGCTTTGATTCTTAATTTTATTGCGCCGTTAGTAAGCGCATCTAACAATACAGCTTCACTGTCCCAGTCCAAACCAGCTCTCGTGCCTCTGGTATCAAAAGCAAACGATACTGTCGTGCCACTTGGTAAATTGGTAATTGTACCTGCGGATAAATTAACGGCTGAATCGGTCGAAGGATCAAACACAACATTTTTCAATTTGGCAATATGCCAATTTAAACCATTATTAGCGGAATATTCAAAAGTCAAATCCATCAAATCAGTATTGGGATTGCTAACCAAAATACTGGCATTAACATAACCGCTGTTGTCCGTGCTTTGGACCGGCTGTGTGACAAAATTTAATACCGGAGTGGCATTTTCATAAACAGACGGAGTAAAGCTATAGAAGCTATTGTCATTATCGGACAAAACCACTAACTCACCATTAATCTGGCCGACGTTTTGGCCAAAATGGTTAAGATCACTTACTTGACCAAATACTCTGGTAGTTTCAGTCGTATTAGACCAAACACCGGATTTTTCAAAAATATATGCGGCACCATACTCATAACCTGGATTCCATTGTCCGCCACAACGACTAGAATTCGCACAGACAAAATCATGATTACTATAAGGCGAACCAATCATAATATGGCTACCACTAACAGAAACACTGGCACCAAAACGATTACCATGGTTAGGATCGGACGGCTGCAAAACTGCCGTTTCTGTCGTATCAGCCCAATTTCCAGAAGATCCTTCATATACAAATACTTTACCCAAATATGAATCCCCAATCGCTATGGTGTTGCCGTCATCAGAAATATCCAAAGAAGAACCAAATGAATTGTTACTATAACCAGCACTTTCGGTTAATAGCACCGGCGCACCCACATCCGTCCAACCGGTAGCCGGACGATTATAAACTAAAACTTTATGATTAAGTTCTCTAGCCTTTAATCTAATAACAATATTATCTGCGCTCATGGCCAAAGTATAACCAAACAAACTATAATTACCAGAATAACCAGTGCTGGCTGGATCTAATATGGCCGTAGCAGTAGAAGTTGACTCCCAAACTCCGCCCGGGGCGGTATAAACATAAACCAAACCATTGCCACGACCATGATCAGAAACTACCACAGTATCACCACCCACACCGACGTTATAAGCGGAAAACGTTGACGCGCCCTCTGCCGGCAACGACAAAATAGCAGTCTCGGTAGAATCAGACCAACTACCATTTTTCCTAAACACATATGCCTTGTTAGAATTGGAACGAGTACCTACCACTACGGTATTTTCATCCATTGCCACCCCATTTAAAAAACCACCAAAATTACTATCACCGTCAGATGGGGTTAATACCGCGACTGGATTAAAATTTGTGCCACTTTTTTCATATAAATACACACCGCTGCCATTGGACAACAAAGCCACGTAATTGCCATACGTCACCAAGGAATTGGCGGAAATCGCCTCTGCTTCTGATTGGGTGGTACCAAGCCAGGTAGACGCGCTCGCAGTACCGGCAACAGCAAAAATGCTAAAAATTAAACTAAAAGCAAAAATCAGACCTAAAACGGCCGGCAAACGCTTACTTTCTCTCCAAGTGGCGTAAAACATACAGTTTTTGGCTAAAATTAGATGAATTAACGATATATTGCGATTTTTAAGTATTTTATCGTGAAATAACAAGCAAGTATAGCACATTTTGACTATTTTGTCAATACCCAGATTTTGTGGTATAATAATAGTGATAAATGTCAAAATCCAAATATCCAATTTCCAATCAAATCCAAAATCCTAATTGCAAATTTGGCATTTTGACTTTGACATTGATTTGACATTGGAAATTGGAAATTTGACATTAACAATTGTATGCTCCAACCAAAAACTTTTAAATCCGCTTTGGCAAAACTTAAACAGCCATTAGATGCCAAAACCTTGCGCGCTTTTACGGTCAAAGCCACCAAATTAAAAAAACCTTTGGAAGATGTTCTGATTGCCGAAAACGCGCTGGACGAAACCGAACTTTATCAACGTGCAGCGGAAATTTTGGATATACCATTTATCGGATTGAAGGGGCGAGAAATAAAACAGGATATTATTAATTTAATTCCCGGACCGGTGGCGGGCACGCACCAAGTGGTAGCGTTTGAAAAAGAAAAAGACGCGATTAAATTGGCGATGGCTGATCCGACTGATATTCAAACCATTGAATTTTTACGACGCAAAACCGGATTGGAGCCAAAAGTATATATGACCGCGCCGTCGGATTTGCGCGAGGCCTTGCGTTCATATCATACGGAATTGGAAGAACATTTGCGTATAATCCAAGAGGGCGCGGAGGGTGTTGCGGGCGGGGATTTAAAAAAAGTGGCGGCCGAATTGCCGGTTATTAATATCGTCAACAGTATTTTGGAACATGCGGTTTATGAAAATGCGTCTGATATTCATATTGAACCATTGGAAAAAGAGGTTTTGGTGCGCTATCGCATTGACGGTATTTTAAAATTGGCGATGACCTTGCCGAAGACAATTCAAAACGGCGCGGTCGCGCGTATTAAAATTTTGGCCAACTTAAAATTAGACGAACACATGGCGCCACAGGATGGCCGTTTTAAAATTCAAGTGCAAGATGACAAGTTGGCGTTTCGTGTTTCAATTATTCCGGTTTATGATGGCGAAAAAATTGTAATGCGTTTATTACACGAAGGCGCGAAACCATTGACGCTGGAACAATTAGGATTTTTAGAAAAACCGAAAGAAATTGTCAAAGAAGCAATCAAAAAACCGCACGGCATGATTCTCGTTACCGGTCCGACCGGCTCTGGTAAAACTACCACGCTGTATTCGGTGCTGGGAATTTTAAATCAGCCGGGGGTAAATATTTCCACCGTGGAAGACCCGATTGAATATCGCATTTCCGGCGTTAATCAAAGTCAGGTAAACCCCAAAGCAAATTTTACTTTTGCGACCGGTTTACGCGCGCTCCTACGTCAAGACCCAAATATTATTATGGTCGGAGAAATCCGTGACCAGGAAACGGCCGAAATCGCGATTAACGCGGCCATGACTGGACATCTCGTGCTCGCAACCTTGCACACAAACGACGCGCCAACGGCTCTGCCGCGCTTGACTGATATGGGTGTGCCACCGTTTCTCGTGGCGTTTACCGCTAATATCATTATTGCCCAACGCTTGGTGCGAAAAATTTGCCAATTTTGTAAAAAAGAATTTAAGTTAGATAAAACCGCTACGGCCGAATTAGCCAAAGCATTTGACGCCAACCGTTTTGAAAAATTATTAACACAACATACGGAAACAAAAAAATTAAAAAATGATGGCTCGTTTTATCAAGGCGCCGGCTGTCATCGTTGCGGTCAAACCGGTTACAAAGGCCGACAGGGAATTTACGAAGTGTTAGAAATCACGCCGGAAATTTCCGCGCTAATTAACGCGCACGGCACGGCCGACGATATTAAAAAAACCGCGCGTGTCCAAGGAATGTTAACGATGATGGAAGACGGATTAATTAAAGCGAAATTGGGAGTAACGACGATAAGCGAAATTTTGCGGGTTACCAAGGAGTAAAACGATAATGTCAAAATCCTAATATCAAATTTGACATTTTGGCTTTGACATTGATTTGACATTGGAAATTGGAAATTTGACATTAAAAATATTGTCATGAAAAAAATATCCTCAAAAAATAATTCCGATCTTTTTGAAAAAATAAAAGCCTGGTTTGCCAAGGTCACTTTTCATGTTCCCTTCACCCAAAAAATGATGTTTGCTTATCACTTGCAAACCATGACCGAGGCGGGGCTACCCATTGTCAACGCGCTGAAAGTTTTAAGTGAAGAATTGGATAATAAAAAAATGCGCACTGCTGTTGGCGCGATAAAATTGGAAGTGGAAAAAGGCAAACAATTAAGCGAGGCCTTAACATTATTTCCAAAAATTTTTCCGCCGGTATATATTAGTATGATCGCGGCCGGTGAATCGGCCGGACAATTGGAAGAATCATTGCGCCAAATTTCAACGCAGATGAAAAAAACGCACCAACTGACTAGCACTATTCGCGGGGCCATGATTTATCCTTTGATAATTGTTATCGCAATGGTAGGCATCGGGTTAGAAATGGTAATTTTTGTCTTACCAAAAATAATTGGCATGTTTAATGATTTTAAGGCCGAATTACCGCTGGCCACGAGAATTCTAGTCGCCGTGGTTAATTTTATGCAAAGTTATGGCATTTTCGCGATTGCGGGTTTTATTGGTTTGGTGGTTTTAATCGTTTATCTTATTCATCGTCCGGAAATAAAAAAACGGGTTCACAAATTTAATTTACATTTACCAATTTTCGGTGGGGTAATCAAACAAATAAATCTGGCGCGCTTTTCTATCACCTTGTCATCACTTTTGCAAAGCACTGTACCAATAATTGAAGCCGTCAAAATTACCGCCCAAGTCCAGGGCAATGTTACTTACCGCGACGCGCTTCTGACGGTGTCGGAAGATTTAAAAAAAGGCGAAACTCTGTCCGAAACATTAGCGCGTCATCGCTTGGTTTTTCCGCCAATGGTTACTGAAATGATTATGGTCGGGGAAGAATCGGGGAAAATTGAACACATGCTCGCGGAAATCGCCGATTACTATAGTAATGAAGTGGACGGCACAATGAAAAATTTTTCCGCCATTATTGAACCGGTAATTATTTTAATTTTGGGCCTCGCGGTCGCGGGCGTGGCCGTGGCGGTAATTATGCCAATGTATAGTTTGGCGCAACAATTTTAATCCCGCTTCGCCTGGAGGCTACGCAGGATAAATAATTCTAAACCAATGTTTTTACGCAATCCTTTTCACGGCGCTTTTGGTCTGGATATCGGAGACCTATCTTTGAAATTGGCTAAACTGAAAAAAAAACCCGGCTATTTCGGCCGGCCGGACAGTTACACGGTAACAACATTGCGTGCGATTAGTTTGCCACCCGGGATAATTGTTAATGGTGAAATTCAACAGCCGGAATTAGCGCGTAAAAAATTATTACTACTTCTTGGTAAAGAAGGAGGTAAATTTGAAGAAATTAAAACGCCGTGGGTGGTAGCGGATTTACCCGAACCAAAAACATTTTTAAAATTAATTGAAGTGCCAAGTGAAGACGGCGAATTGAGTAGTGATGACGTGCTCTACCAAGCGTCTAAACATCTGCCGTTTGATTTAGACGAGGCCTACTTGGATTGGCAAATTATCAATTATGACTCCAAAAGTAATGTCGCCCACATTTTAATCGGCGCCGTGCCTAAAATAATTTCTGATTCTTACACCTATTTTCTGGAATCGGCCGGCTTGAGCCCAATCACTTTGGAAATAGAAGCGCTCACTTTGGCGCGCGCTTTAATTACCGCCGGCAAAGAATACCATAACGAAGCCCGCGCGATTTTGGATTTGGGCGCGACCCGTTCCTGCCTCATTATTTACGACCACAACACCCTGCAATTTTCCATGAATATTAATTTTTCCGGCGAACTTATTAATACCGCGCTTGTACAAGAATTAAAAATGGAATACGCTGACGCCGAACAATTAAAAATTAAACAAGGATTAACGCCAGCCAAAAATTCACCGCGCTACTTAACAATTATGACCCGTCTGACCAACAAATTAGCCGAAGATGTTAGGCGAGCGATAGATTTTTATAATGACCGCTTTCCCAACCCGAACCCGGTAACGCACATCACCATGGCCGGTGGGGTGGCCAATTTGAATAACTTGGATAATTTTTTATCGCGGAAATTAAAAATCTCCACCCACCCGGGCAATGCTTGGAAAAATTTATTACCGGGAAAAATAATCGCGCGGGAAAAACAGGCGCGCGGACTGGTAGCGGCGTCAGTATTAGGACTGGCTTTACGCGCCCTGCAAAAACCTTAATAAAAACATGCTCTACCAACCCACCATCAATTTACTGCCCGACCATAAAAAAACCAATCTCAAAACCTTGGTCAAATTTATTTTTGCCCGAGATTTATTAGAAATATCGTTATTATTTTATACCTTATTGGCAATAGTATTTATTTGGAGCTGGCTCACCCTACTAACCGAATATAACAACATCGCTCAAAGTTCCACGCTCGTTAATCGCGAAAATTCCGCCCGGAGCCAACTGGTGCGAGAAAATAATAATATTCTACGACAATTCAATCGTTCGGCCACAGGTTATGTCGCCTTAACACCCAAGTTAAATGAAATAATAGTCACTTTACCGGTAGACATTAAACTAAACACGGTCAATTTTGGACAAGGACAAAAACAATTGCTTTTATACGGTACCGCACGCACGCGCCAGGCGCTTTTAAAATATGAAAAAATCGTCCGCTCCTACCCTTGGCTCAAAAATGTCTCCACGCCGATTTCTCAACTGTTTGAAAAAGAGAATATTAGTTTTGAAATTAAAGCCGAATTAAAATCATCCAACTGATATGCGTCTGAATTTTGAAACCAAAACAAAAATATTTGTAACCGGCCTGGGAATAATCATGGTCGTAGTTATCGTGGGCGCGATTTTACCGACTGCGCGCGATATTTATGGTATCAACCGCGACACTCTTAATCTCAAAAATTATTTGGATCAAAAATACAAAAACGTCATGACCTTACGGCGGTCGTCGCAAAAAATAGACGACATCAAGAAACAAACTGACATTTTTTCGGCTACACTCTATCATCGCGGTGACGAATTAAAACTAATCACTTTTTTGGAAAATACCGCGACCAATAATAAACTCACTCAAAAAATCCAAGCGCCTAATTTAGATAAGCCCGAAAATAAAATTATCAAATTATCACTATCTTTAAACGGCGCCTATCCTGACATTTTAAAATACCTATCAGATCTAGAAAAAGCCCCATATTTTTTGGTATTAAACCGGATCCAAGTTAGCACCGCGTCGGAACGAATAAAACGCGATGTGGCTGTGCCCGCGAACTTAAACCTTGATCTTGAGATGCAATTATATGTCTCTGAGTAAAAAAAACCCAACCGCTCGGCTTAAAAAAATACCAGTCGGTAACAACTATTTGTGGTGGCGAGTGACCAGTATTATTGTAGTCGGCGCGATGTTTGGTAGCGCGCTATTTTCAATCTGGTTCATTTATAGTAATATCTATACTACGATTTCCAACACCGCCGCGATTGCGGTCTGGGAATCAACGCCGTCAACGGACGCGGTGGACATCACGGCTTATGAACAAGCGCAAAAAAATTTACTGTTAAAATCCACTACGACCGAATGGCCAGCCAATCCGCGCGATATTTTTAATTATGCTGATGCCACTACCACGACCAGCGCCACTACCAGTACTACCCTATGAAAAAAAATAATTTCACTTGGTTTGTTTTAGGACGAGAACCGGAAATATCCACGGCGGAAATCACCACGGTTTTAAAATTACCAAATGAAGCGGTTAAATTTTTGGCGGAAAATATTTTAAAAATTAATACGGCCGTGGAAACCGATTTAATTAAACGTTTAGGCGGAACAATTAAGATCGCCGAAGAGGTCGGCTCGGAATTAACAGAAAACGAATTAAAAGAAAAAATTATTGCAGAACTGCAAACCATTACCGGCAAAATCCATTTTGGCATCAGTTTATATGATAAGTCCGGACAAATTGGCGTTAAGCCATTTGCCTTGGACATAAAAAAAGAATTGAAAAAGAATGGCCTGTCAGTGCGTTATGTGCCGAGCGATGAACATAACCAGTTATCTTCGGCAACCGTATTTCACAACCAACTCACTACTAAAGGACGGGAGTTTTTAATCACCAAAACTGCTGACGGTTTTGCTTTGGCCAAAACAATTGCCATTCAACCGTTTGAAGAATTAGGCGCGCGCGACTTTGGACGACCGGGACGCGATGATTTTTCGGGCATGTTGCCGCCGAAGTTGGCGATGATGATGATAAATTTGGCGCAAGCAGATTTGGACGCGACCTTGCTCGATCCATTTTGTGGTTCGGGGACAATTTTGACCGAGGCGATGATTTTGGGTTATAAAAATTTAATCGGGAGTGATATATCTGAAAAAGCGATAGCGGATACACGAAAAAATGTGGAGTGGACGGCACGGCAATTTCCAATTTCAAATTTCAAATTTCCAATCAATTCTCAATTTCCAATTTACAATATTGATATTGATAATTTAGAGAAAAAAATAAAACCCCATTCAATTGACACAATCATCACCGAATCATATTTAGGAAAACCATTAACCGGACGTGAAAGCGAAAGCGAGTTACGATTACAAGTTGGCGAATTAAAAACCTTGTATTTAAATGCTTTTCGCGCGTTTACAAAATTGTTAAAAAAAGATGGCACAGTAATTTTTATTATTCCCCGTTTTTTTTCACGCGGGCAGTGGATCACGATTAATTGCGAATCGGAAATAAATAATTTAGGATTTAAAACGGTCTCGCTTCAACAAAAAAAGCCATACTTGTTGTATGGCCGGCCGGGACAGCGAGTAGGGCGGGAGATTTGGAGGTTCAAAAAAGTATAGCGAAATGTCAAATTTCCAATTTCCAATGTCAAATCAAATCCAAAGCTCAAATACTAAATTTGACATTAAGATTTTGACATTGATTTGACATTGGAAATTTAGATTTTGAAATTATTAATACTTATTCTAACTCCATAAGAATAATCAGGTACTAACATGGAAATACACAACATCTCCATCTCTCACGACATAATCTTTTCCCTCTAATCGGAGTTTTCCGGTTTCTTTTATTTTTGACCAACCGTGGTGCGTAACAAAATCTTGCCAGTCACAAACATCGGCTTTAATAAAACCTTTGATAAAATCCGTGTGAATGACTCCGGCCGCTTCCGGGGCCCTCGCGCCATTTTTTACCGTCCAAGCGCGCGTTTCCGGTTCGCCCGAAGTTAGAAAAGTTATTAAATCCAATAATTTGTAACTGGCGACAACTAATTTATCCAAACCGGTTTCGGTAATGCCAGCAGTTTTTAAATATTCTTTGGCTTCCTCCACACTCAAATCTGCCAATTCCGCTTCCAACTTGGCACAAACGTTTATTTGCGTTGTCATCCCGAGCGAGGACTCCCGACTTAGTCGGGACGAGGGATCTCCATTGGCAATCAATTGGGATAGAGATTCCTCCTTCGTCGTCGGAGTAACAATTGGTGAAATTCCGCCCCCTTCGTCAGTATTCACCACATACAACATCGGTTTGGCTGTCAACAGCTGTAATTTTTTTAAAATTATTTTTTCATCATCATTGTATTCTAACGCGCGCGCCGGTTTGCCGGCCTCGAGCTGGGCATTAATTTTTGTCAATAATTCAATTTCTTTTTCTTTGTCTTTTGCCACCGAACCTTTGGTATCTTTTTTGGCAGTGCTTAATCTTTTGGTAACAACTTGTAAATCCGCCAACGCCAATTCTAAATTAATCACCTCGCTATCATTCTTTGGGTCCACTTTATTATTCACATGAATAACATTACTATCCGAAAACGCGCGCACTACTTGCGCGATGGCGTCCACTTCGCGAATATGTGATAAAAATTTATTACCCAAACCCTCGCCTTCGCTCGCGCCTTTTACCAAACCGGCAATATCCACAAATTCAATCACCGTTGGGATAATTTTTTTTGATTTAGAAATTTCGGATAACTTTGCTAACCGCTCATCCGGAACCGCGACTACGCCCACATTCGGATCAATAGTGCAAAAAGGATAATTGGCAGCGTCCGCTTGCTTACTGCGCGTCAAAGCATTAAATAAAGTTGATTTACCGACATTTGGCAATCCGACAATCCCGATGGAAAAAGACATAAAATTTTTTAAAAAACTTCCTTGAACAGGAAGTTTTGTGGACCCGAAGGGAATCGAACCCTTAACTCATCCATGCCATGGACGTGTATTACCGTTATACTACGGGCCCTTAAAAAACAATTAGATTATACAATCAACTTTCAATTTCGTCAAGGTGCTGGTTCCGAGGATGGAATTTCAACCGGTGCTGGCGCTGGTTCAGGGGTGGGCTCAACAACTACCGGCGCTGGTTCAGGCACAGGCGTTGTTTCTGGTGTTGGCTCAACTGTGGCAGTCGGTTCCTGGGTTAGGATTTCAACCGGTGCTGGCGCTGGCTCAGTAGTTGAGGTTGTGGTTGATTCAATAACCAGTGGCGTTTCGGTGGTTAAGGTGGTTGACGAACCGCTAGAATCGCCAGAGGAAACGGGCGTGTCTATTATTGGTTCACTAACCGGCGCGCTTACCGGAGTATTGGGATCTTTTTGCTTTACCACCACCACCCAATCAAAAGTCGCGTTACTTGTGCCATTCCCTACTTCTTTTACCGTAAAACCAGTCGCATTTTTATCAGTTACATACACACCCATTGCTTCGCCCGATGTTAAAGTTACACTTACTTTTAATATCGCGTCCGTATCAATAATTTCCTGCGCGGCAACATCAAAAGTAACCCGCGCTTCACCATTCATCAACTGTGATGAGCTGGAAAATACAAATTCCGCGGCCGGTGATTGCAAACCATACATTTCTTTTTGCCCACTCGTGGTGTCAACGCGCGTGATAAACCAACCATCAGCGTTTATTTCCCACCGACCATTCAAGCCGGAAATCGCCGCTACGCCCAACAAACTGCCACCATGTAAATTCAAATTACCACTGCTATACACCAAATTACCGCCACTTGGCTCCACTGTCAAATCACTTGGATTAGAATTAATATTCACACCTTGACTCTGCGCCAAAGTTTCTAAGTCACTCTTAATATCATTGATAGTTTGCCCACGCGAATTGACCCAACCGGTGCGGATTAAAGCCATAATTTTCCCGGTTCCGCCGACATCGGCAAAACTATCCAAAGCCACACCCACAATACCCACCATCTTCAAACCATTATCATCTTCCGGATTATATTTCATCGCGTAACCGGGAAGCGATGCCGACACTAATAAATCACCACGCTTAATCGCGCCGTTTTCACTGGAAATTTTAACTGGCACGCGACCAATCATAGCCATGACAGCGGTGTAATCAGTTTTACCATCACCAACTACGATGGTTGGAGCGGTAGAAATTACTCCAGCCACGGATTGACTATATGCCTCACTACTACGGCGATAGGTATCAATATTATTTGGATCAACCACGACCACATCGCCAGCTTCGGCGATATCATCAACGGCAATATCAACGCGTTCGGCCAAGTCACCGGGATTACCATCGGCCCCAACAGTGGCTGAAAACGCATGCAAACTACCTACTGTATTAACATCACCATTGGCGGAGACGGAAAATACTGGTGCGTTATTAGAACGTAAAGACAAAATATATCTATCAGCGGCAGACAAAGAAAAATTAGCAACATTAAAAATAAAAGCGGTTGAGCTGGTGAAGCTGCCAACATTATTTAAAAAGATAGTGGAGGTAGATAGAGTTACATCTCCAGATACAGTTAAGGCGGTAATAGTGGTAATAGCCAAAGTAGAAGTGCCAGAAATATAAATTGCCCCGTCGGTATAAATATTACCATTAACACCCAAATCGCCTTCGGTGTATAAACTGTTGTTATTAGTTAAAACAAAACCAGTGTTGGCAATACTCTCGGAATTCGCGCCCACTAAAAAATTATCCAACACAAACGAATCGCCGTCGGTAGAACTGGCGCTCAAATAAATTTTATTCACACCGGCGTTATCATATAATCTTAACAATCCTGATTTGGCGTTACCGGTACTGCCAATATCCACGCGCGCATAACCACTAGTCATATCAACGACAAAAATCGGACTATCGCCAACAGTGGCAGAAGGCGCGGATGTGGTCGCCACTAACATAAATCTTGGCCCAACCGTGGTATCACCCCAAATTGCTACCGCTCCGTTAGTGGAAGATGCGCCATTACCGATAGATAAAGACGCATAATCATTTCCACCAATATTTGCCCCGGTAAAATTAAAATAATTATTACCAACCAAAATTGTGGTGCTGTTGGTGGTAAGAGTACTACTAACATTAAGCACGGTGGTATTAAGAGTAGTGCCGTCTGACAAACAATTTCCACCGACCGCGAAACATCCGCTGGTGATATTAATGCTACTATTAAAAGTAGAAGTGTTAGTTGATGACACCGTTAAACTTCCATTTATCGTCAAGGCACTCGCGCTAAAATCACCATAAATCAAAGGCGAATCTGTGTTGGAATTGGCAATATATAATTTATTAGAGCCTGTCTCGTTATAACCGGCTTGATTGCCTAAAAACACATTACCGGCCCCAATAATATTCAAATAACCAGAGCGCGCGCCCAAAAAAGTATTGGAATACCCGGAAGTAACACTTGATCCGGCGTATTCGCCAATAAATACATTATAATTACCGGTAATGTTGGCAGTGCCGGCGTATGCTCCAAAAAACGAATTATTGCCGCCTTCAGTATTAGCAATGCCGGCGTAGGCTCCAAAAAACGAATTAATGCTACCGCTGGTATTGGCACTGGCCACTTGAGCACCAAAAAACGAATTACCCAGACCGGTAGTGTTAAGCCCCCCCGCCCCCGAACCAACAAAGACATTACTACTACCAGATGTGTTGCTAGCGCCAGCGGTCGCCCCGATAAAGGTGTTCCCGGCCGATGAGGTATTAGTCTGCCCGGCATTAAGACCAATAAAAGTATTGTTATAACCAGAATCATTGTTTTGGCCGGCTCCACTGCCAACAAACACATTACCTGTGCCGGTTGCACTGTGCCCGGCATTTACCCCTAAAGCAACTGATGACGCGCCACCGGTAATTGACAATAAATTACTGCCGGAATATTTTATCGTACCGGTTGCTAAATTAAGATTGCCGACCAAATTAATATTACCTTTAACATTTAATCTTTCGGTAAGTGTTGTGGTGCCAATTCCAACATTGCCGGTCGCAATAAAATTAGTGCTGGTAGCATTACCGGTAACAGTTAAACCGCCACCAACCGATAAATTACCGGAAAAAGAACCAACACCGGTAACATCAAGCGCCAAACCGCTGGCAACCGTAGTCGCGCCAATCGCAATATTTTTTAAACTAAACTGATCGGCCTGATTGATATAATACCCCGCGACATTGTCCGTTGCAACCACCGTAGCGCCATCGGCCGTAACGTCAATATCATACCAAACCCCACTCGTAGCTGACGTTGAAGTGGCCCAAGTGGAACCATAATCACCAGATATATATAACGCCCCACCCGAAATTCCGGCCACTTGATATTTACCATCGCCATCCATACCGACCGCGCTCCAAGCTCCGGTCGGAGCGGTAGTGGTTGTCCAAGAATAGCCGTAATTAGTGGAAAGATAAAGATTGCCACTATTCACTCCGGCCAATACTACCCGCCCATCAGCCGACATAACCACGCTGTCCCAATCATTGGCACTGGCTTTAGCAACCCAAGTACTACCATAATCAACCGAAAGATAAATATTGCCGGTGCTTGAAACAGTGGCAATTTGTAATTTACCGTCCGATGACATGGCCACACCGGTCCAAGCGCGACTGCTGTCTTTGGCGATCCAGGTAACACCAAAATCAGCAGAAATATAAACGCTATCACCGGTGGCCACGGCCGTTTGATATTTACCATCGGCCGACATTGCAATACCTGTCCAATTTTTTGTCAAAGCGGATGAGGTCGCCCAAGTGGCGCCATAATCAATGGAACGATGAATCCCGCCATTATCAATCACAGCCGACATAATTTTACCATCAACGGACATCGCGATATCCTCCCAATTTTGAACGCTAGCCACCAATTGAACATCAGCATCAAAACCGGAAAACAGCCCGATTTGATTGCCATCTAAAACTATTGCTAAAATTTCCCCATCAGCCGAACCAGCCGAACCCTTCATAGATAACGGTGCCTCACTCAAAACAAAATTATCCGCTACTTGAACTACCCAATTATTATTTTTTATTTTTGTTCGGCCAAAATATGCTCCACCTTCTAATTGTGACAAGGCCATTTGGTCAACTGATAAATATGATTGTTTTAAAGTGGAAGAAGTGGCCGAAGCGATATTGGTGTTGTGGACTGTGAGCAAAGTACCTGGGTTGGTGGTACCGATACCAACATTACCAGTTGTACTCACAATACTAATCGCCGAAGTCGCGGTCCAAGTAGAACCAGCGGAGAATAAAATTTGGCCATCAATACTAGACGGCAAACCGCTACCAGTAGAGGTTGATAAGGCGTTGCCGTTCCAATAAAGGGTGTCACCAACATTATACAAAGTGGAAGAAGTAACGACCGGAGTGCTACTGGAAATAATAATACCTTGACTGCTAATGGTTAATTTGGAAATGGTGGTAGTGGCCAAAGTTGATGTGCCGGTTACATTTAATGTGCCAGAAAGAATGGTACTGCCAGAAACGTTTAAAGTGCCTAGATTGGAAATGCCAGTGGATGAAATATTTGTTAAAGTTGATGTGCCAGTGACAGTTAAGGCAGTGGCAGTGGTGGTAACGAGAGTGGAAGTGCCGGAAATATTAAGTGTGCCGGATATTACTTGATTACCAGTGGTAGTAGCGTTGCCGGAGACAGTAAGATTGCCGGTGATGTCGGTATTGCCCAGCGACAATGTGCCACCAAAAGTGGCATTGCCGATGACCGCCAAATTAGTAGTGGTTACTGTGCCGGTGGCGGTAATGCCACCGCCGAAGTAAGAATAGGTATCGGTGGCGGTGATACTGATGGGCCCGTTAGAGAGGATACCACCACTGCCGATTTGTAAACTGTTGGCGCCAACTATGCCTTGAGCGATGATGTCATTGCGCGATTGGATTTGGCCGACTTCGGCGGAGTGGGCGATTAGGGTGGAAAATTCGGCGCCGGAGAGATCGATGATGGAAATAGTATTTTCCCCACCATTGCCCGCAAGAGGCCCCGCATTAGCCACATAAGCATAACGACCGGAGACAAAAACTGATTGTGGATTTTTTCCAACCGGCGTAGTTGCCACTAAAACCGGTACCAACGGATTTAAAATATCCACAACCGAAAGATTGCCTAAATCATTTGCAGTAATACCCGTGCTAAAATACGCATAACGACCGGAAACAAATACGGACGACTGTACAAAACCGACAGAGGTGGTAGCCACTTGAACTGGGATAGCGGGGTTAGACACGTCCACTACAGAAATAAACAAATCAGAATCATGGGCCACATAAGCATAACGACCAGAGACAGCTATAGAACTAGGCCAAACACCAACAGAGGTCGTGGCAATTTGGACTGGAGACAAAGGATTAGATATGTCAACCACAGAAATGGTGCCGGATGCTCTATTCGCCACATAAGCATAACGACCGGAGACAAAAACTGATTGTGGGTAATCACCGACAGTGACAGCCGCAGCCAAAACCGGAGTCAGCGGATCTGATATATCAACAACCGCCAAGATATCTTGGCCTTGTAAGGTGGTATACAAATACCGACCGGAGATAAAAATAGAAGATGGGATACCCGGCAAATCCTGCTGGGTAGCAACAACAACAGGAGAAAATGGATTAGACACGTCCACGATGGATATAGTGCCATGTCCATAATTTCCAACATACGCATAACGACCAGAAACAAATACGGAACGCGGTGAATTTCCGACAGAAACTGTTGCTACCTGCACCGGCACGGTTGGTTTAGAAATATCAATTATAGTCATGGTGCTAGAAGCAGAATTGGCCACATAAGCATACCGACCAGAGACAAATATCGCAAACGGGTCGTTACCTGTTGATAGAGTCGCAATTTCTGTTATCCCAGAATTCCCATTCACCGGATTACTAATACTCCCCACCACTGTCAACGCTTGATCTGGCGTGGTCGTCCCAATACCTAACCTCCCACTCACCGTCGTCGTGACCATAGTCGTGGTTGCCGAAAAGGTCCAAGTGCCGGTAACCGTTTCATTGGATCCAAGTTTGGCGAATGATGAAGTGGCGAGACCATCTAGATATTTAGCGTTGAAAGCATAAGGAGCGGCAGTGATTTGTTTTCGGGGGGTAAGGGTTTGACTGCCGATGGTTACTTCTAAATATACACTACTGTTATTTTGAAAAATAGTTGGATCAATCGTGTTTGTACCACTACCACCAAGATCAACACTAAATATACCACTGGAAGGAGTAATACTAATTGTGCTCGTGGTTGGCAAAGTGCCGGAAGCAGTATAGAGCGCAGTGCCACCAGTTAAAGAGTCATACAAAACAAACTTCATTGATAAAGTAGATGACGCTGGTGAACCGCTTACTAATACTTTACCTTGGTAAGTAATTACTGATGGCGCGATCGCCGCGACCGCGCTATTTTGCCATAACCATAAACTAAAAATTGCGGACAAAAATATGGCGGATATTACAAAAATTCGGCTTGATAATTTTAATAAATTTTTCAATCCTATAATTGCCATAATCACTCACTTCTCTTCCATATATTATACCACATTTTTAATAAAATTACTCTGTGGATAAATCTTTCTTTTTTAACTTCGCGTCTGTCGCGATCGCGTCCTCTTCTTTACCGGTTAAATCCAGTACATCGGTCTTAGTCGTCTCGTAATTTTCATGCTCATAGGTAACATAATACTTATTATCACCGGCCAAAAAGTTATACCGCCCGTGTTTATCAGTAACTTCGGTGGCCACCAATTTATTAAATTTGGTATCAAACAAACGCGCCACCGTGCGCCCCACCGGTTTACTCGTGACAGTATCGGAAACAATTCCCCAGCCCTTGGCAGTTTTTGGTTTTGCCAAACGTCTAAATACCAACATCAAACCAATATGCGCCCCGGCCAAAACCCACATATACCAACGCGGTGAAATATATAACGCGACCAAAGTGAAAACCAAACCCAAACCGGACACGCCCGACTGCACTTTACGCCAAAACCGCTCACGCAAAATCCGTTTCGGCGTTTTACCATCTCCGGACGGATCAAGCGGGACATTGGCCGTAATCAAAACATTTTTTTCATTAACAATAATTTCTTCACCATGATAAATATCCGGCCGATTGCCGTCGTGCGTAATACCGGCTAACAACACGGAGGGAAAAGTCATATTCATTTTTACCACTTGCAGACGATATTTGCCTGGTGGCATAATAAACGCATAACGACCGTGTTCGTCGGTAACACGCGAACGCAACAATTTGCCGGTGGTCGCGTCAAACAAACGCACGATTGCCAAATCAATTGGCATTTTGCTCAAAGAATTATAAACCATGCCCCACTGTTTGCGTTTGCCCCGACCGATAAGTAAAAGCGGTTGTAAAAATAAGAAACGTAACAGCGCCAACAAATTCCACCACGGCACCACCAAAATCGTCCCCACCGCTGACACCCCTACTGCCACCGGCGCCACTACCTGCTGGGCGACTTGCTCCACTGCCGGATTATCGGCAACATCATTTACCGCTTGTAGAGCCAACCCCCGCGCCGCGTCTATGGCCCCTAACCAATTAGTCGGCATTTTAATTAAATCAATATTCGCGTTAATGGAATTATTTTTTACCTCATAAATTTGAACAGTCCGTTCATAAAATCCCTCCTTGTTTGCGCGCACGAGGTAGTGACCAGGCAATACCGACCAGCCATATAACCCGCTCGCGCTCGTCAAAACCGGATTAGTTTGACCGTATTCACCCAAATATATTTTTTCATTATTGGTATCAAGCAAAAACATTTCCACGCCCGCAATTAGCTCACCACCACTTTCCACTTGCCCCCAAGGCAAACAATTTATTTTAATCAATACGCTATCCTGTTGGCCATTGCCATAATCAATATTTAAATAAGCGCTATGCACACCAACAAATGGCAAAGTAAAATCTGAATAATAAATATTATCCACCGCATTAAAGCCAAACTGATAAGTGGCCCCTTCCAAAACCAAGGTAACTGCCTGGGGAGTAATTGCCGGCGCGACCGCCACAGTAAAGTTACTACCAGCCAAACTGCTCACCACTTCATTAACCGGCGCCAAAGGAATTTGACGATTACCGGCAAAAAATTTAATATCATTAACATTCAACTGTAAAAAACTCGGCACCGTGTCGTCACTTTCGTCATTATCACCAGCGCTCACGCAACCGGTGTCATTGCCAAAATCAATTTGGCCGTCGCCATCGTTGTCTTGCTGGTCCGAACAAGCCACGACATCAAAAAGGACACATTGCGGGTCGGGGAATCCGGCACAGTCAGGGTCTTCGCAATCACTTTCAAAATCATCGCCGTTATCATTAAACAAGTTACCGCAAATCTCATCTTCGTGTAATGCTAAACATACCGCATTGCCAGCGCAACTCGGATCATCACAATTTTCCAAGCCATCACCATTTTCATCATGACACACTTCCTCAATTACACAGTGGGGGTGGGAGAAACAAGAGTCTAAATCACCACAATCAGCATCACCATCGCCATCATCGTCAACATCACCGTTATCACAATCCTCTAAACCAAATGCTAAAACTTCGCCATTTACCGATACCCCTTGGCTTTGTTGGTCAAAAATATCTACGACATAAATCGTATAGGTATAATTGATATTAAAATCAATCCCATAATCGATAAATAAACTATCCAATGGATCAACCGGCAACTCTACCAATGTGGCCGGATCGCCGGTAACTTGACGATTTAATATAATATGGTCGTAATACGGAGAATCAGGCAAATCCCAACTTAAAGTAATTGCTTCAAATGACGGTGATAATTCAAAATGACCAACATCGGCCACGGCCGGCGCCGGCAAAGTAGTAAAGGTAGCATCCAAAGTGGTGGTGGTATTATTCGGTTCATCATTGGCGATAATTTGAAAATGATAGGTAGTATCCGGCCATAAACCCAGCACTGAAATTGTGTGTGTGGTAGCCAAAACCGCGTCCAAGGCCGTACTGCTGGCATAAGAAAAGTCGGAACTAAATTTAATTTGCGCTGTCGTCAACTCGTTGGTATCAAATGAAATTGTCGCCATAGTTACGCCGATTGGGGAAACAATAACATTAAAAATATTAGGAGGGATGGTATCTCCTACCGCCGTTGATAAAGTCGTAAAACTGCCAGTAGATTCAACGGTATGACTGCCAGTATCAGTAACGGAAATTTGAAAATAATAAACCGTGTTGGCAGATAAACCGAATAAATTTACGCTATACGGATTGGAACCTGATATTGTCGCACTACTGCCATAATTGATATCAATTCCATAAACAAAAGTGGAGGTGGAAATTCCGTTGTTATCAGTCGCGTTCCAGCTCACCGTTGCGCTGTTAACCGTAATCAGAGTAGTGGTTACATTGGAAATTGTCGGAGAATTGTCGGTATCGCCACCGCCACCACAATCGGTCGTGGCCTTAACCGTACAACTGGTACTACAAGTCGCGGAACAAAGCCCGTTACTACTGCCGGCATCACAGGCCTCATCGCCTTCAACCGCGCCATTTCCACAAACAGCGTCACTCCCAATAGTAACCCCCACTGTCAACCCCCCGGTTTGCGTTTCGGCTAATACTAAAGAGGCGGTTGATAAACCAACCGCCAGCACTGCTGTCAAAATTGTAAAAAATATTTTTTTCGGACTAAACATGAGTAATATTTAATACCCAAAATTTTTCCTATTTTTAATAAAAATAATTAATCCCACCAATATAATCACCCCCACCAACACACCCAACGTCCAAGTTGGCACATACCAAAAATTTTCCACCGCGGTAATTTTTTGTTTAGTCAAACCGTAATCAACTGTTAAATCCACTTGATACAAACCCGGCACGATAGATTGCCGCGTCGCTTCGCTCCTCGCAATGACAAAATCGGTTGATGCTACTCGCGATGCTAATGGCAAAATTTTATTTCCCACCGCAACCGGCTGTTCCAAAATTATCCGCCCACGCCAATCGCTTATTTTTAAAACCGCGCTTATCGGCATTTCCACATTGCCTTTATTTTCAATTTCCAAATTAAATTTTTTATTTTTTTCAAAAAATTTTCCACTAACTTCAAATTTTTTCACCACCAAATCCTCGCGCGCAGTTCCAGCCACTTTCAAATTCACTACTGTCAAAAGTTGCTCACCGATACTTACCGCGCCGACACCGGCAACGCGTTTCGCGCCGACACCTAAATAATAATCACCCGGATACGCGCCAGCTGGAACGGTAACTAAAAAATGAACTTTTTGGCCTTGGCCTTCTTTTAAATTTATAAAATTCCAATCCGACTTTACCCAACCAATTACCTCGGCTGTGCTATCATAAACCGGCCGACCGGCTTTGTCGGTTTTCATCCCCACCACCGCCGGCTCCAAGGCAATCACCCCGGATTCATAATTATTTAGAGTTACTGTAATCACCGTGCTTTCACCACGTTCCACAGAAAAAATATATTTCAATGGACTTAAAGAAAAGGCGCGCGCCCCCAAAGTCGGTGCCAAAATCCCCAGTAAAATAATTAAGAAAATTTTTTTCATGACCATTAAACTATTAAATCAGGCACTTGTCCTGCGTAGCCAAAGGCGAAGCGGGATTAAAAATTCGCCACTGCCGAAAGTGTAATACTCTGGCTATAGGTATCGGCGGTAGAAGACACCCCGCGAATTGCCTTAAAAGTCAAAACGGTCGCGTTACCATTGGCTATTTCAGAATTGGAAGCCAATGTTAAACTGGTCGCCACCGGTTCATCGGTCGCAAAATCCGCGTCACTCCCGCTCACCGCCAACCCATACTCCTCGGAATCACCATTACCATCCACCGCGTCATCGGCCACCGGCGTTAAACTTTCGCCACTTACATCTGAAACCGATAAAACATACCCACTGGCAGAATCAGTAATAACCGTAACCGTGGTCTCGGCTGTTGACGACGCGCCCGTGGCAGACAACGTCCCCAAACTCAACGACGAACTGGAAATTGACATGCTGATTGTTCCAAGCGTTTGAAATTGATACCCGGCGCTTAAAGCATAACTACCACCACTAATTGCGTCGACCGGCGATTGACCAATCGTATCTTGTAAACTATATTCGCCACCGGTACTCAAACCACCGCCCATACTAAAATCATCCGCGTAAATATAATAATCCGTGGACGACATCGCCGCGCGCAAAATAACCGGGTCAACCACAAGCCCAAGCGCGATTAAAATTATTGCCAAAAAATTACGCATAAATTAATTCCGCTTATTTTTTATTGACTTCAGCCACCGGTACACCGACGAGTGATTTAATCTTCGCTGTGATATCTTTGTTATCCGGATTTAATTCTTTTACTTGATAATAATAATCTAACGCTTTATATTTATCGCCACGCGTTTCATACAACATCCCCAAACTATACAAAACATTGGAGAAATTCGGTTGCGCTTCAATCACTTTTAGCCAAATCTGTTCGGCCCCGTCGCGATCACCTTTGGCATTGCGGTTATACAACAAACGACCATAGTTATAAGCCACCTCCGCGTTATTGCCGGCTATGGTCATAATTTTTTCGTATATTTCAACCGCCTTTTCAAAATTCTGTTCGGTCTCATAAATCTGCGACAAAGAAATGCTCGCGACGACATAATCAGATTTTAATTTTATCGCCTCCTCAAAACTTTTCTTCGCGTCTTCGTTATTCCCGCTCGCCAAATAATTATTCCCCAGTCGCAACCACAAGACCGGGTTGGTGGGCTCTAATTCAGTACATTTCATCCAAGATTTCACCGCCCAATCACGCGCTTCCGGCACTATCACTGCCGCGTTTTCATACATCGTGGCTAAATTTTCCCACAACCCCACCGATGCCGGCGCGATATCGGTAGCGCGACGAGCGGTATTTACCGCGTTACTCATAAGCGCGCTTATTACCGCGGGGTCTGGATTGGAATTTTTACTGGCTTCAACCGCCCGAGACAAAAACAAGCGCGCCATATAAAAATTATAAACACTGTAATTATCACGCAAACTAATCGCCTTTTTTAAATTTATTTCTACTGTATCCAAATCATCGGCTCTAACCGCGACCGCGTACGCTCGTTCCGCCATATACATTCGCGCCCCAATCACCCCCGACATTACAATCCCGGCTGACAATACCACTAAAATAAAAGAAAAGGACAAGCTATATTGCGGCGCGTCTTCTATTTCCCACTCGCGCAAATTATGTGCCTTAGAATAAATAAAACCCAAACCGCTGGCGGAAAGTCCAAGCAAAAACCACCACAACCACCACAAACTTTGTCCAAAAAAAGCAAACCCCGTGCAAATAGTCAGTAGCACCCAAACCAAAGACACTAAAAATATTTCAAACCGCAAATCTCCGGACTTCCAACCCAAATCTCCGGACAACCCGCCAAACATTACTTCCGCTCTTTGCCCAAGCCAGACATACAAAATATGCCCCAAGAAAAAGACCACCACAAAAACAAACGCCAACGCCAGCAACAACCCGCCCTCTGACAAAAATGCCAATAAAGTATTAAACGGTTGATTAAAACGCAATGACCACGCGACTGGGTCGTTGTTAAAATCCACACTGCGATAACGAGAAAAATCCACGCCAAAAGTACCCAAACCGGAACCCAAAAGAAAACTCTTTACCCCGCCTCCAAGCGTCGCGCTGGTAACATCCCAAGATGGTCGCGCGCCCAGCGCCACTTCTACCGGCACGCTGGTCTGTAAAACTTTAGGCGAATTAAAAGTGATAAAAATTATATCGGTAACAAGCAGAGCAAACAAAACCGTCAACCACCCCAAACGCGCTTCACGCAAAAATGTTACACCTAACAATAACAGCAACGCTAAACCAATCAACAACACCCACCACAAAACATCAAACCCTAAAGTTAAGAGACACGCCACCGCGAGCAAAGCCACAAAAAAATTAAACAACGACCGACCGACCGGACAATTTTTCTTGATTAATTGACCGGCCGAAAGCATAAAAATAGCAACGAGCCAAATTCCAAACGCGGTGTTAGTTGGGTCAATCAGATTCCAGGCCGAGATCCCCAACTTAGACAAAACATCAAAATTAAAAACAGTGCGCAATAAAAATAACGTTGCCGAAACACCACCAACTAATACCGTCAAATCAACGCCGAGACGCCAACGTTTGGCCGTGGTGAAATGATTAACAATTAAAAAATAAAAAAGCACCGAAACCACAAAAGACGCAAAACTCAAAATATAATAATCAGCCACTCCTAAAAACGAACTGCTACGATTGGCAGAAAAAATTGCCGTGAGTAAAGCGACTAACAGAAATAAAATCAAGGGCTTGTCGGCAAATGATTGAATATAAGAAACCTTTTTAGTTACTACCGCCCGCGCCGCCCAAAATAATGCCGCGAGCAAAACCAATCCCCCTAATACATACTGTTTTGGTATGATATACGAATTCACCAGCTGGTTATCAATGGCCATCGGCACCAACAATACTGATAACAACAATAAAATATACGACCCAAACTCAAAAAATTTTGCCAACTGTTTCTGAAACATAGCTTTAATGTAAAAAATTAATTTCCTTTTACTTATTATTTATTATATTATAGCACACAATCTAATTTTTTTCTTATAAAAAACTGTGTATAACTTTCAATCTGATCGCAAGATCAAATTGACCCCGACCGACAGCGTCGGGGTAAGCTAATTTTATAAAATAAATTTTCCAAAACTTGGCATCAAGGACACCGGTGATACCATTAAAAAAATTTAAATGATCAGAGTTTAAGAAAAATATTTTTTACTTGCCAAATGATAATAGGTTGATAATTACCATATTGGACCAACAAAAACGTTTCACATGAAACATTTTTGCAGTATTTTCGTGATTTAATAGATAAATTGGCTAAATATAAAGTAAAAACCATTTGTTTCACATGAAACACTGTGAGCGCCATATCCTAACCAAACCTTTAAACAAAAATCACGCAATATAACCACAAAAACCTGAAAAACTACACCTGAACTAGCGCGTTTGATTACACTAGCGTAATCAAATTTTAAATATATCAAAAAAACGCCCAAAATTGAGCATTTTTAAAGTTTGATTACGCTAGCGTATACAAACATCCACTTTTCAACTGATTTATCCCCAAAGTTATCCCCAGGGCTTCGCCTACGGCTACGCCCTGTAAACTCTACTTTGTATTTAATTTAATAGCCGTAGTTTACACGGCGTAACGCAGTGAAGCCGTGTGGACCCAGGCAGAATCGAACTGCCGCTCCGGCAATGCGAATGCCGTGTCATACCACTAGACCATGGGCCCATTATAACTACAACCAGAAACACTATCATAATAATACAAATTCCGCTAGATAAAATTATACACTATATTTACAAATTAATCAAGACCTATATTATTACCAAAATCTATTGTAAAGAGCCAAACATCACTTGGACTACTTGGCTATTTCATGCTATAATACATTTTAGGTAATAAATTAAGATAGATTATGTCGAAACTAATCAAACAAGAAATAAAAGATAAAATTGTCGAATTAAGAAAACACGGCCGAAGTATGCCTGAGATTAGCCAAATCTTGGGAGTAAATCGTGCAACTGCGTGGCGAATTTCAAAAAATACTACTATTTTGCCTGAATTTAAACAACGCTGGCTGGCGCGTAGAAATGCGAGCAAAATCATGTCCGAGAGAAATTGGGACAAAGCCATCTTACACGCAACTACAACACTCACTGAATTAAGCCATCGGGAAAGAATGCTTTTCGCCAGCGCATTATATTGGGCAGAGGGAAGTAAAAGCGACTTCAGTTTCTCAAACACCGATTCAAAAATGGTGGCAGTATTTATGGATATATTGCGAACTGAATTTCACGTAAAAGATTTGGATTTTAAGATTTCAATTAGAATTTATGAAGATCTGGACAAAGACGCGTGCATTCGCCATTGGTCAACCATTACTAAACTGGATTTGTGGGACAATGTAAGTATAAATGTACTTAAAGGCAAAAAAATCGGAAAACTTAAGTTTGGCATGTGTCGAGTTAGGGTCAAGAAAGCTGGGTTGCTTTTTAAGAAAATTTCTGCTATAAATACACAGGTCAACAAAATCATTTCTCCTCATAGTTCAACGGATAGAATAAGACACTCCTAACGTCTAGATCCAGGTTCAATTCCTGGTGAGGAGACAATTTTGAATTAGCCAAAAAATAATATGGACATTTGGATTATAATCTTACTATTAATTATCGCCGTTGGACTGGGTATTTTAATTTTCAATTCCAAAAAACCCAAACCACCCGAAAACACCCAATCGCTCCTAATGCTCCAAAACCAAATTCAGGATCTGTCGCGCTTAATTGACCAGAAAACTTCCGACACCCATAAAATTGTTAACGCCACGCAAGCAAGCATGCACCAAGCGTTACAATCACAACACGGCCAAAGTGTAAAAATAATTACCGACGTTACCGAACGACTCGCCAAGTTAGACGAGACCAATCGCCAAGTCGTTGGCTTTGCCGATCAATTACAAAACTTAGAAAATATTTTACAAAATCCAAAACAGCGTGGCATCCTCGGGGAATATTATTTGGAAAATGTTTTGAAAAATGTTTTACCGCCCGGCAGTTATCAAATGCAATATAAATTTACGGACGGCGACATCGTGGACGCCGCTGTTTTTGTAAAAGACAAAGTCATACCAATTGACTCCAAATTCAGTTTGGAAAACTATAATCGCATTGTGGAAGAGCGTGATCCGACGCGCCGAATTGAATTGGAAAAAATATTTAAAAATGATTTAAAAAATCGCATTGACGAAACCAGTAAATATATCAAACCCAAGGAAAACACCATGGATTTCGCATTTATGTTCATCCCGGCCGAAGGAATTTATTATGATTTACTTATCAATCAAGTTGGTGCGGTCAAAGTAAATACGCATGATTTAATTGAATATGCCTTTAAAGAAAGGCACGTGATAATTGTTTCACCAACATCATTCTTGGCATATTTACAAACTGTTTTGCAAGGTTTGCGCGCCATGAAGATAGAGGAGTCGGCCAAAGAAATTCGCGACCGCGTGGAACAATTAGGCAAACACCTTATGGCCTATGATGATTATTTTAAAAAATTAGGAAATAATTTAACGACTACGGTAAATTCTTACAACACCGCTTACAAAGAATTAAATAAAATTGATAAAGACGTGGTGAAAATTACCGATGGAGAAAAAGCGATTGAACCGTTGACACTTGATAAGCCGAGATTAGAAGAAAATGACTAAGCTGGGGATAAGTTTTTGATAACAAAATTAAATAGTTGTACAATATAAATACCTCGGCTTCTACTGTTCTATGGTGCTCGCGCGGTTGCACAAGGAGGGTGACCAATCGACCGGTCCGGGCTTGCCGGGACAAAATTACTGAGTTGATGCCTCATGCGTCCTCTCAAATTTTGTCTTACCACAGGTAAGCTTGCTGGCCAACGCCACACAAAAAGACATTCGGGGCGTGCACGGGCCGCCCCAAGGCGTGTCGACGCGACACTGGTGGACTTTAGAGGCCGAGGTCCACCATCTGCAGCTTTATAGGATAACCTTGACTTTTTAGTCATTATCATATATAATCCACCGCATAATCACTCTCAATTTTATTCAAACTAATTATCTATGCCTAATCTAAAAAATGCCGCCAAGGCCTTGCGCCAAGCCAAAAAACGCGCGCTTCTGAATGTCGCCAAAAAAACCGCCATTCGCGATGGTTTCAAGGCGACCTTAAAAGCCGCCAGCAAAGCCGAAGCGTTAAAAGCGGTAAAAATCGCTCAAAAAGCGCTCGGCAAAGCCGTTAAGCACGGTACTATCAAGAAAAACACCGCCACGCGCAAATTATCGCGCTTGATGAAGAAAGTGAATGCGTTAAAATAAGCTACTTAAATCAAAAATCTCCTGCCAAGGAGATTTTTTGTTTTAAACTCAAGCTTCTGTATGTGTCTGACTTTACTAATTTCAAAATCCAAATATCCAATTTCCAATCAATGTCAAAATAAAAATGTCAAATTTGTCATTTTGGCTTTGATTTGACATTGGAAATTGGAAATTTGACATTCATAAGCGTCCCACCAGCACATCAACCAACAACCCCAAGTCCCCCCGCCCGGTTTTTATTTTTTTATCAATATCCAAAAGCATCTCGTAAATTTCTTTTAAGCGTGCCGAGCTCATTCGTTTTACCAGTGCCAAATTCTTTTTCACGACAAACGGATGCAAACCAAGTTGTTTAGCCATTTGATCAGCCGTTAAATTATCTTCAGTTTCAAACAACGACCTTAAATTCACCAAAATCCGAAATTGCCACAATATCAAACCAAATAATTTTCCGTCCTCTTCGCCTAACCGCCTTTGCTCGGTTAATAATTTATACGCCTGCTTACGATTGCCCGACACGACCGCTTCCACCATATTAAAAACATTATCATCAACCTTTTCATCCAAAAATAATTTTACACCTTCCACGCCGACCTCGCGCCCAGTGGCATAGGCCGACAATTGCGCGATTAAAGACGACAATCGCCACATATCACCACCCGCGTTCTGCGCCAAAAAATTTAACGCCGGCATACTGACAGTCGCTTTTGATTTAACAAATTCCTGTTTTATCCAAACGGACAATTGCGCGCCCGTTAACATATCAAATTCTTTCGCGTATTTTTCTTTTTTCAATAATTTATCCAATTCATCCACTTCTTTTATTTTTGATTTATCTTCGCCTTGCCAAAACAAAACAACATTACTTTCCGGCACTTTATTATTTTTTACCATTTCAATGAGCGTAGCCATAAAATCCTTATCCTTGCATGCCAAAATATTTTCTACAACAATCATTCTCTTATCTGCCAAAAACGGCGCGCTGGAAATCTCCCCTAAAATTTTCCCCGGCTCGTCGCTCACCGCGTCCGCAAACACAACATTATACCCCTGTGGATCGCGGGCAATTTTAAATTTCTCCACTTGTTCTTTTAAATATTGCCGGCTCCGAAAGGTGTCGGGGCCGTGTATAAATATAATCATAGTAAGCTCATTATAATATGTTCCCCAATGTTATGCAAAACACTTTATCCACCCTTTCTCCACAGCTCATCAAAATAAGTTTTAAACCCGGCAAAAAATTCCGGCCGATTAAATTTAATTACAGTTGGAGCCTCGCCATAAAAAATTATAAATGCCTTGTTATTATATAAATTAATTTGCATAGGTATTTTCGGCGCAGACCCATATTGTTTCAACTGGCTTACTTTGCCAAACTGATCACCACATCTCTCAAACCGTTTTTTTATCCGCTCAAATGATTCACGATAAACTAACATTTTCGTCACTACACCTTTTTTAATTCTGTCGGTATGAAATTTATCATACAATTCTTGAACCCCGCCGGTCTCATGGCCATACGAAGCACCCAGCACGCAATACTCTTCCCCAGAATTTAATTCATCTAACATTTCATAAATAATATTTTTCAATGGATCTAAGCCAGATTCAACACCAACCTGCTGATTCCACAATAATTCAAAATTATTTTTTAAAGAATCAGCTACTGTTTTATTTTTTATTTTAAAACAAGCTGGATTTTTATCCCAAACCACCGTTAACACAACATCACCAGCAATAATTGTAGAAATTGGAAGCGACTGGCTAGTGCCACTCACTTTTGCTTCTGCGCCCACGTCCAACATTTCTTTTGCCCTACTGATATTAATTTCATTTGCGCCATAATATAACAAACGCAAACGTTTAACTTTTTTCCGCAATTGCTTATTCCACTCTAAATTAAAATTAGAACTTCTCTGCTCGCTTGGCTTAGCTGCAAAAATCACAACATCCTGGTCATTACTCGAATTTTCCAAAATTTCATTATAGGCCGACTCTACTTCATCTATCCCTTGGTAACTTATGCTTTCTTGATTCCAAAAATAATCAAAAAAAGTTTTAAAACCATCAACTGCTTCTTGGTTGCGAATATTAAAAATTAAGGGATTGTTATGTTGTGGTATACCAATTTCCAAATGCTCTCCAATACCAGCAAACCAAATTGGAAACTTTTGACTAAATGGCAATAATTTTGCTTTACTATGCTCCAATGTATTACGCCAAGCAACATCCGATTTGTTAGCGCTTTGGTCGTATAAAATTTTCATATTAATCCCAGCATCCTCGCGTTTTTTGTGAATTTTACGCATTACTTTTTCCATTGATGGTTCTAAATCAGCGCCAAAAATAAAAACTTCATCACCGGATTGATAATTTAAAATTTTGGCTCGGCTTTTTTTCAAACCATCCACCCCTTCATACACCGCCACCTCGCGCGGTGTTTCAATTTGTTTTTCTTTTAACTGTTCGGCGATTTTTTGCGATATTTCTTTTTTGTTTTCAAATTCCTCTACTAATGCCTCGGGATTATTGGCGCTGTATTCAAAAACATTTTTAACTTCAGTTTTTGTCACCAACCCCCGCTTAACTAAATCCTCTAAATCTTGATACACAATATTGCGATGCAAACCAGTATGAACAATTACCTCATGCGCCTTACATTTGCCTAATTCAAACAAAGCCAAATATATTTTAATTTCATTTTTACCAAAACCCAACTGTTTTAATTGATTTTCAATCATATTTTATTACTTCTGTCATAATTTTTATGATAATAATATTATAGTAAACAAAGCCAAAAAAGTCAAGATAATTTTAGTTTAATCATTACAAACTTGACTACTTTTTGCCTTATATTAGCCAAATAACCCTTGACATGTATATTATTTTATGATATAATGCTAAGTCGAGATGGTCTCGGCAGGTTCTTCTACAAAAAGGAGGGTGAGATGAATAGGATGGCGAAAACTTGTTTTCTGACGGGTGGAATGATCTGGCTGGTAACCATCATCGGAGTTTTGATGATCTCAATGTGCGCCAACGCCGGTGAAGAGCCCAACCCGACCACTCCGAGCGTCTCGGTGGCGATGGCCGAAGGGATGATCATCGTCTTTAAAGACGGTGCGACCTCCCCAGGCGAGGTTTCCACCCGGCTCCACCTGTCGCTCGGGTGGAAACTGCCGAATAACTTCGGTGTGTCCGCCCTCATCGGCTTCAAAACGCCGAATGACACCTTCCGTCCTGCCCCACGCGCTGGAATCGGAGTGTCATACGCGCTCACCGATCGAGTCGGAGTGAGCACCTCGGTCGTGTACCAGTTTAACTACTGGTACAACAACACACCCCACTCCCACTTCATCGGTGGCGGACTCGGCACCAGTGTCAAAATCGGCAACGGCTTGTCACTGGCGCTCGTGGTCGGCCCGGGCACCACGCTCGGCACCGGCATCTGGACCTTGCTCTTTCAACCCGGGGTGTCATATGCATTTTGACCACCCCACAGACGCGCGCACCGTCTTCACCCCGTGCGCACCATTCTTGTTGGTACCAAGAAGATAACAAAAAACCAACGGCTTATCACTGTTGGTTTTTTGTTGGATAATTATCTTTACTTCATAGTATCCTTCTCCACTAAAAACACACCTTCGCTCTTCGCTATTTTTATCATTGCCTCGGTAAAACCACTCTTACTAAATAAAATATAAAATTCTTTTCTATCGCCCAAATTCCACTCCACTTTTTCCGCTTTCTTTTTTAATTCTTCATAAATATCTGTCCCCACTGGTTTTTCGGACCACTTACACTCACCGAAAATTATTTTCTTTTCCGGCAAACTTATCCCCACCACATCAATTTCTTGATTATTGTCCCAATAACGACCAACGCGCTCAAACGAGAAAATTTTATCTTGCCAAGCGGGCAGCAATTCAATCGCGACGCGTTCATAAACTTGCGCGACAATAAGTTTGAAACCGGAATTAACCTTATCATTATATTTTAAACCGCTAAACATTTTCTCCAAAACATAATTATAATTGCCCATTTCCAAATAACTTTTATAAGGAAAAATATATTGAAACCAAAATCCAAAAAAATTATCCAAAATTTTATACAAACCGCGTCGCGACTTCTCCGGCTTATTCTCGGTTACCGGCACCTCCCGTTCCGCCAAACGCAAATTAATAAGCACCGAAAGATATTTGTTGGTGGCGGCTGTGTCCATCCCGACTTCATTAACAATTTCACTTAACTTTCTTTTCCCGAGTGCAATGGCGCGCAAAATTGCTAAATAATTTTTTGGTTCACGCAACTCTTCTTTCAGGGTAAACTCCACTTCGTTGTATAAAAAAGCGGTTTTGTTAAAAATTTTATTCTTAATCTCTTCGGACATTCCCGCGCCCTCTTCAAACTGTTTCAAATACGCCGGCATGCCACCGGTAATAGTGTAGATATTTAAAAAATCAGAAAAATTTTTCTCTGGAAAAAATTGGCGCGATTGCAAAAAATTTAATGGGTCAACCAAAATTTGACCGGTACGCCTGCCAAACAACGGCGCGCTTTGGTTCAGCGTTTCCGATTCCATCATGGCGATGCTGGACCCGGACAGTATCAAAAATATTTTAGTATTTTTTAAATATTCATCCCAACCCTTTTGAAAAAGCGAACTGGTGGATTTATCATTTTCAACCAAATACGGATATTCGTCTATCGCCAAAATCAAAGGTTCGGTGATTGTCTTTGTTTTTAAATATAGAAATACTTCCAACCAATCACTAAAACCATTGCTAATCAGAATTTCATCCTTAAAATAATTTCCCACTATTTGCCCCAGCTCCCGCAATTGATCCGCCGTCGTGCGCTTATCGGCTAAAAAATATAACGCTGGTTTGTCTTTGATAAATTGTTTAATCAACTCAGTCTTGCCAACGCGGCGTTTACCATAAATAATAAAAAACTGAGCGATATTTGATTGCCATTTTTCATTTAGCATTTTTAACTCTTGTTCACGATTTATAAATGACATATGATAGATACTTTAATTAGTATACTCGTGAGTATTATACCTTATGAGTATACTAATTGTCAAGAGGACGATTTTTATTATATATTAGCCAAAATATCTTCTAAAATTTTCTCGTATCCATCGTAGTAGTGGGCAATTTTAAGCTTCTCCACTTGTTCTTTTAAATATTGCCGACTCCGAAAGGTGTCGGGGCCGGATAGATAGATAATCATAATTTATTTCATCTCCCCCCAACTTTTAGAAACATTCACCTCCACCACAATCGGCACGCGCAATTTGGCCACACCCTCCATAATTTCTTTTACCTTTTTACCGACTTCATCAGCCAATTCTTTTTTTACTTCAAACACCAATTCGTCGTGCACTTGTAATATCATTCGCACATCGTCGCTCAATAATTTTTCATTTTGATATTTACATTTTGATATTTCTATCATCGCCATCTTAATCAAATCCGCGGCCGTCCCCTGAATCGGATGATTAATCGCCATCCGTTCGCCGGCCATCCGCAATTGGTGGTTGCTGGCGTTTAATTCCGGAATATACCGGCGCCGACCAAACAGTGTTTCGCAGTATCCCTCTTTTTTGGTAAATTCCAAAGTCGCGTCTAAATATTTTTTCACACCACTAAATTCACTAAAATATTTATCAATAAAATCTTTGGCTTGCCACTGGGGAATATCGGCCCGCCAAGCCAAGCCATATGCGCCCATGCCATACAACACGCCAAAATTTACTTCCTTGGCCGCGCGACGCATGTCCTTGGTAACATCTTTTAAATCCACATGATTTATCGCCGCTGCTGTCGCCGCGTGAATATCCAAACCAGCCTCAAAAATTTCCATCATTTTTTTATCCTCGGCGAGTGATGCCACCACGCGCAATTCAATTTGCGAATAATCGGCGGAAATAAGCACATTGCCATCTTCGGCCACAAAGGCCTTGCGGATCTTGCGCCCCAACTCCGTGCGAATGGGAATATTTTGTAAATTTGGATCAGACGATGACAGGCGCCCAGTCGCCGCGACCGCCTGATTAAAAGTGGTGTGAATCCGACCGGTCTTTTTATTTATCAAAGTCGGCAAAACATCAATATAGGTATTGCGCAATTTTTCCAATTCGCGATAATTTTCAATATGTTCAATGATTAGGTGTTGACCGCGCAATTTTTCTAACTGTTCGGCAGAAGTGGACAAACCGGTTTTGCCTTTTTTAATTCCTTCCACTGGAATTTCCATTTTTTCAAACAGCACTTCGCGCAATTGTGTCGGCGACGAGATATTAAATTCCGTTCCACTCAATTTAAAAATAGTCGCGCTCACGGTTTTAATTTCCGCCGTCACTTGTTCGGATAATTTTTGTAGTAATTTTAAATCCACGGCAATACCGTTTAATTCCATTTGCGCGAGGACCGGCAAAAGTGGCATCTCTATTTTTTCCATTAAACCAAAATCGCTAATCGCGACTAATTCTTTTTTTAATTTTTCGGCCGCCAAAGATAGTTGGTATAATTCTTGTGTTACCGCAAGCATATCCGCCCCAAACAAACTATTCTGCCCGGCACCGGCTGGTAATTCTTGGCCTAACACTTTCAAAACAATACTGGCGCTGTCATGCGCCCGACTGCCCGGTTCCAGCAGATACGACGCGATCATCGTGTCAAACAATTTATTTTTTATTTCCACGCCCTGCAGTTTTAAAATTTTGATTAACTGTTTTAAATCATGACCAACGAATTCACAATCCGAAAATTCAAATACCGGCAAAAATTCTTTTAATAATTTTTCACTAATAAAATATCCGGCGCCAGAAACAATAACCGCCACACCAAACAATTCTGAATTATAAACTTCACGTCCAGCCGTGGCCTCACGGCAGGCAAATGATTTTGTTTTACGAATCTGCTCAACTAATTTCTCAACTTCATCTTTTGTCTTTATTTCATCAACTTTAAATTTCGCTCGGACTTTTTTTTGTTTGTCATCCCGAGTGTCAAGCGAGGGATCTCCATCCCCACTCGCCCCCGGCAACCCCGTCTTCGCTAATGCTTCGCCGGGTAAACGCTTCAACAACGACATAAACTCCAACTCCTGAAAAATCTTAACCACTTTCTCGCGGTCAAATTCTTTTGCCACGCAATCTTCCAACTTAAAATCCACCCCCGGAACATTGCGGTCAATCGTCGCAAGTTCAAAACTCATCCGCGCCGACTCTTCGCCGTCAATCAATTTTTTCAAGACACCCGCCTTAATATCTTTGATATTTGATTTTTGATTTTTGATATTATCATAAATCTCATCAATCCCCCCAAACTTCTGAATCAAATCTGTCGCCGTCTTCTCTCCCACCCCCGGCACCCCCGGAATATTATCCGACGCATCACCGGCCAGCGCTTTGTAATCCACCATTTTATCCGGTAAAAATCCAAATTTTTCTTTTACACCCTCGGCATCATAAATTACCGTATCACTCATCCCTTTACGCAAGGTAAAAACTTTCACCCCTGGCTCAATCAACTGTAGAGTATCTTTATCACCCGTCACAATATACGTCTCAACCTCTTTTTTATTTTCTACCATGCGAGCGACCGTGCCAATCACATCGTCGGCCTCATAACCGGCCTTTTCATAAATCGGAATATTAAAAGCACGAACAACATTGTGCACCAAAGGAATCTGATCATACAATTCCTGATCCGCTTTCACGCGCGTGGCTTTGTATTCCTTAAATTTTTCATGCCGAAAAGTCGGACCGCGCATATCAAAAGTGACGGCAATATGTGTCGGCTTTAAATCTTTCCAAACGCGCAACAACATGGAAGTAAACCCATACACCGCATTGACCATCATCCCGTTTTTGGTGTTCATGGGCGGAATGGCGTGATAGGCCCTATGTATTATTGCGTTCCCATCTATAATAACAAGTTTCTTCATAGATATATTTTGTGGCTATATTTTACCTCTAAAATCTTATTTTAGCAAACAAAAAATCCGCCTAAACAAAAGACGGATTTGGAGGTACCGGTGGGAGTTGCACCCACGCATAAAGCTTTTGCAGAGCTTCGCCTTACTACTTGGCCACGGTACCATTTTATGATTACACAATATCAGATAATCTTTAAATTTTCAAGCCCAAACGCATTACTGTAAATTTTTAATTTTAAATTGTCATTTTGATATTTGATATTTAATTTTTGATATTTTTTTTACTTCACATAACTCAACGGGTTCTTCCTCACCCCATTCACCAATACTTCAAAATGCAAATGAATGCCGGTCTTACCGCGCACATTACCGGTATTGCCCATGAGCGCGATGGTTTCGCCAGTACCAACATAATCGCCAACACTAACCAATAATTTAGAATTATGCCCATAAATTGTCCGAACACCACCGCCGTGATCCAAAGTAACATAACAACCATAACCGCCATTCCAACCGCATTGCGAAACTACTACCGTGCCGGCCTTAGACGCGTAAATTGGCGTCTTAAAATTACCACCGGCAATATCAATCGCGTGATGATTCCAATTATAATATTGCGTTATGACACGAACACCGGCCGGCCAAACAAAACCGGAAGCAGTCGGCGCGGCGGCTGATGCCGGCGGTCGCGTCACATTACCAACCGTCGGAGTAATACGAGCGGAAGCCGGAACCGCTGATGCCGGTTTCACGCCATCGGGAATAATTATAAAATTGCCCGCTACCAAACCACCGCCATTTTCTTCTAACTTATTAAATTCAATAATTTTTGTTTCTTCGGTCCGGTAGGTCTTGGCTAATTTACTCACCACATCGCCTTTGACCACTTTGTGAGTGACGCCGGTTACCGGCAAGATAATAATTTTTTGTCCCAAACGTAAAATTGATCTTTCCGTTAATTTATTCTCCCATAAAATTGTTGCCAAACTCACGCCAAACCGATTAGCAATACTGCCCAAATTATCACCGGCTTCAATAATATATTCCACCGGCTCGGTACGCGTGCTATTGGCCAAACTATGTCCGCCCGGCAACAAAATCGGCTTGCCAAAAGCGGTACCTCCGGCTACGATCGCGGATAATTCCTGATCTTGCCAAGCATCAAACACATTGCCGGGTAAAAACATTTCGGCCTCAACTACCCCGGCTTGCCGATTAACATCAGGCGTAAAATTATCACTGACAACAATAATGTCCTCAGTAGAAAATTTTTCTTCCGGGCTGGTCAAACGAAAAGCCAGACTATCTTGACCAACGGTGGAGATATCGCGTTTAGCGTATAATTTGGTTTGGGGCATAGCCAAAACAATCACCACCACAAATACCGCCATTTGCATCACACTCCGACGCAACCACCAAGCGCCACTGCTAGTCAGGCCGGTTCTTTTAAAAAAATACCCGATTTTATAATGTCCCCACCCAAAAACCCGATGCACCGGAATAAAAATAACACCTAAAACTCGCCCAAAACCCGACCCCAACCACCACAAAACACGCTTACTATATATAAGCGCGCGCAAGGTCTTTAACAAAATTATATTTTTCATAACTTACGCCACTTGACTGTTGACCTATTTTAGCATAAAATACGGTATAAATCAACCCTTCAACCTGTCCCAAGCAGGTGTTTTAAATCTTAACCTAGCCAAATATGACCGTAGTCCTGTTCGCGCTTTTGCCCGCGCTTATCGCCATTATCTATGGCGGTGTTTTAGTTTACTGGATTAACAAACTTCCGGCTGGAGACGACCGGATGAAAGCAATCGCTCGCGCCATTCAAGACGGCGCCAATGCTTATTTAAAACGCCAGTACAAAACTATTGCTTATGTCGCGTTTTTAGTTTTTTTATTAATCGGATTATTCGTTGATTGGATGACCGGTTTCGGATTTGTAGTCGGAGCGGTGTTGTCCGGAGTCGCTGGCGTCATCGGCATGAGTGTCTCGGTGCGCGCCAATGTCCGCACGGCCGAAGCTGCTAAAACCGGTTTTAAAGAAGCGATGAACGTCGCGGTTCGCGGTGGTTCAATTACTGGTTTACTGGTCGTGGGTTTAGGCTTGCTCGGCGTGTCCGGATTTTATTTATTAACCAAAGATTTATCCGCTTTGATTGGTTTAGGTTTTGGCGGAAGTTTAATTTCTGTCTTCGCTCGTATCGGCGGTGGTATTTTCACCAAAGCCGCTGATGTGGGCGCCGACCTTGTCGGTAAAGTAGAAAAAGGAATTCCAGAAGATGACCCACGCAACCCGGCCGTAATTGCCGATAACGTCGGTGATAATGTTGGCGACTGCGCCGGTATGGCCGCGGATTTATTTGAAACTTATGCTGTCACAGCTGTCGCTGCTATGATCTTGGGTGGAATTTTATTTGTTGGGAATGAAAAAGCCGTTGTCTACCCACTCGTGCTCGGCGGTATTTCTATTATCGCTTCCATCGTTGGAACTTTTGCCATTCGCTTGGGCAAAGATTTAAACGTGATGAACGCTTTGTACAAAGGTTTAGGCGCTTCTGGCGTTTTGGCTTTGATCGGATTTTATCCAGCCACCAAATGGTTAATGGGCGACCTTGTTGGTTACACCGCAAACAATATTTTCTTCTGCGCGGTAATCGGTTTAGTTTTGACAGCCGCGATGGTTTGGATTACTGAATATTATACCGCGACTAAATATGGCCCGGTAAAACAAATTGCCAAAGCCTCTGAAACCGGACATGGCACAAACGTAATTGCCGGTTTAGCGGTCTCAATGAAATCAACTGCTTTGCCAGTATTATGTATCGTTGCTGGTATGCTTGGCGCTTATCACTTCGCTGGAATTTATGGCGTGGCTGTCGCTGCGATGGGTATGTTGTCTTTGACTGGTATAGTAGTAACAATTGACGCTTACGGCCCAATCACTGACAACGCCGGCGGTATTGCCGAGATGGCGGAATTGCCACAATCTGTACGCGACATCACTGATCCATTGGACGCGGTTGGCAACACCACAAAAGCGGTGACAAAAGGCTATGCAATCGGTTCGGCCGCGTTGGCTTCGTTAGTTTTATTCGCTGACTTCACTCATAAATTACCAGACACATTCCAATTTTTAATTAATGATCCAAAAGTTTTAGCTGGATTATTTATTGGTGGGTTACTCCCATACTTCTTCGGCGCATTGTTAATGGAATCAGTCGGAAAAGTCGCGGGTAAAGTTGTCGAAGAAGTTCGTCGCCAATTCAAAGAAATTCCCGGTATCATGGAACGTACTGCCAAGCCAGATTATGGCAAGGCCGTGGATATCGTGACCAAAGGCGCAATCGGTCAAATGATTTTACCGGCAGCGATTCCGGTGTTGGCTCCGATTATCGTCGGCTACACTTTAGGAATTGCCGCGTTGGGTGGATTACTTATTGGTACAATCGTCACCGGATTATTTGTCGCAATCTCAATGACAACTGGTGGTGGCGCTTGGGACAACGCGAAAAAATATATTGAAAAAGGAAATTATGGAGGCAAAGGATCGTTTGCTCATCAAGCCGCGGTAACCGGCGACACGGTTGGCGACCCCTACAAGGACACGGCTGGTCCGGCGATTAACCCGATGATTAAAGTGGCGAATATTATGGCGCTTTTAATTGTGGGATTGCTCATGAAATAAAAATAAATTCAAACAAAAAAATCACTCGCCAATTCGGCGGGTGATTTTAAATAATTGGGGGTGCGAGATGGAAACCCCCTGTTAGGTCGCGTCCGTATCCGAGGTGGCGGAACTGCCACCTTGAAGACGAGCACGCCAATCGTCGAGCAAATGATGCAAGGCGTTAAACCTTGCATACCCGAACAACACCTCCTTTGGCCTTTGGCCATAAAAATTCGGAGAAAACCTAAAAACATCTACATCCTCCATTTCTGACAAAACAAAGTGCTGCTCCATATACCCTCCCTTTCTCCATCTCGCCCCTAAAATCTATCAAACATCTCTCTCTCTGTCAAACCAAAACACCAACTATTGACAATAATCACCGCATACTCTATAATTAACATACAAGTCAATTTTAGAGTAGTAACCTTAATTTTATGTATATTAAGCGAAAAATAGAAGCCGAGATTATTGGGTATTTAAAAAGACCGGAAATAATCGCGCTTATTGGCCCCCGCCAATGCGGTAAAACTACCACTATTAAAAAAATTTATAACGATTTAAAAAAAGCGGTATTTTTAACATTTGAAGATCAAGACACGCTTAATTTATTTGAGAAAAATATCAAAGAATTTATTAGTACCCACATCGCTGGCAACGATTATGTCTTTATTGATGAATTCCAGTATGCTAAAAACGGCGGAAAGCTTTTAAAATATATCTACGACGAACATCCTACCAAAATAATTATTTCCGGCTCGTCAGCACTTGATCTTACTATCAAGGCGGCCAAATTTCTGGTCGGCCGAGTGTTTGTTTTAGAAATGTTGCCATTCAATTTTGAAGAGTATTTGCAATGTCGCGACCCTAAATATTGCAGTATCTATACTAAAAATAAAATTGATTGGGAAAACACTAAAAATTATTCTTTGACTGCCGAGCAAAATATAATTTTAAAAAAATATTTTGAAGAATACGCGATTTGGGGTGGATACCCGGCGGTAATATTATCAAAAACAGAGGCCGAAAAAAAGGAAGTGCTAAAAAATATTTATAACACTTATTTTTTAAGAGATGTAAAGGATATTTTGGGGTTAGTGGATGATTATAAATTAGGGAAATTAATCAAAGCACTAGCTCTGCAAACTGGTAATTTAATTGAATATAAAGAACTGACGGAAATATCCGAATTCGCCTATCATACCTTAAAAAAATACCTAAACTTTCTTAGCAAGACCTACATCATCAGTTTAATCCGCCCATTTTATAATAACAAAAGAAAAGAAATAGTAAAAAATCAAAAAGTTTATTTTTTTGATACCGGCTTGCGCAATCACATTATTAATAATTTTCAAATTTTTGATAAACGCGCCGATAACGGCCCACTCTTGGAAAACGCCACCTACATGCAATTTGTCAAAAACAAATATTCACCTCAATATTGGCGAGATAAAAATCAGAATGAAGTGGATTTTATTTTAGACATCGGCAATGGTCAAAATATCGCCTTGGAAATAAAATCCAACCAAAGCAAGTGCCGCCTGCCCACTGCTTTTAAGCTGGACTACCCGAATTCCGCGACTTATTGTTTATATTTTAACGGGGTTGACAACAACGAAAAAACCAACGAACTTTTTATCCCATTACTTTAAACAAAAAAATCATCCCAACTTAGTCGGGATGATTTTAAATTTAGGACTAGGGGCGAAGGTCCTCAAATCTTCGCCCCGTGAAAGGTTGGCTGTCACTTGGACTGCGGACGACGAGAGACAGGGCGAACATCTCCCGCCACGACGAACCACGCGATGAGTACGCCGATGAGTACACCGATGATCGTCGCGCACGGGATCAGCATGTCATCAGACGGTACCATAAAATCGGTTAACACAAAACCTCCTAACGGTTGGAATCGTGCTTGATGAGCAGGCCGAGAAATCCGGCCCCTGCCACCAAGCCGACCGCAGTTGCGACCACAACACTGCCGGCAACGCCGAACACGACGCCACCTACAACAGAAGCGGCCAAAACGGGATCATACCATTGGGCGAAATATTTCATCCGCCCTCCTTTCACCAATTACCCTATCATAAAGATTTTAAAAAGAAAAGACCTGTTAAACTTGACTTTTTCCAAAAAATCGGTTAAACTTCAATCACTTATTTTTAATTTTAACTTGTCATTTTCCATTTTGATATTTACATTTTAAATTAACACTATGTCCCACACCCTAAAACTCCTCCCCCAATCCCAAGCCGAACTCATCATCACTGTCGCGGTTGCCGATTACAAAAAAGATATGGAAGACGCCGCTACGCGCATATCCTTACGCGCCGCTATTCACGGCTTCCGCCCGGGCAAAGCGCCTTATGATATTGTCAAACAACAAATCGGCGAAATTAAAATTCTGGAAGAGGCGATGCAAATCATCGTGGAGAAAAATTTCCACACCGCGGTCGTGGCGGAAAAATTAACCACGGTCGGCATGCCGGAAATCAGTTTGGAAAAAATGGCACCGGGCAATGATTTTGTTTTCAAAGCCATAGTCGCGCTTTTCCCCTCGCTAAAATTACCGGATCTTGCGACCATTAAAATTGCTAAAAAAGAAGTGAAAGTGGGAGACAAACAGTTGAATGACGTTTTGGATAATTTGAAAAAAATGCGCGGTAAAGAGGTGTTAAAAGACGGCGTCGCCACTACCGCCGACAAAGCGGTCGTGTCCATGAATATGTTTATTGACAAAGTGCCGGTCGAAGGCGGGCAAGCCCCCAACCACCAAGTATATTTATCCGAGCCCCACTATATCCCGGGCTTTGCCGAGCAAATTGTCGGTTTGAAAAAAGATGACAAGAAAAATTTTACTTTGAAATTCCCGGCCGATCATTATCAAAAACATCTGGCCGGCAAGGATATTGATTTTGAAGTATTAGTAAAAGATATTTATACTTTGGAATACCCAACACTTGACGACGAATTCGCCAAGGGCTTGGGCCAAACCGATTTGGAAACATTAAAAAAATTATTACACGGAAATTTAACCGCCGAAGCCGAGAAAAAAGAAACCCAACGTCTGGAAGAAGAAATTTTACATAAAATTATTGAAGTGGCCGAGTTTGGCGAATTGCCCGAAGTATTAATGCGCACGGAAAAACATAAAATGTTTAACGAATTAAAAGCCGACTTAGAACGCGCCGGTATTGATATGGAAAAATATTTAAAGGACTTGAAAAAAACCGAAGACGAAATTTTCAAGGATTTTGAAGAGCGCGCGATCACTCGCGTCAAAGCCGCGCTGGTCTCCCGCCAAGTGGCATTAGATAATAACATCAAAGTGGAGCCAAGCGAAATTGAAAAAGAAAAAGAGGCCATTCGCACCGCGTATAAAGGCGATGATAAAGTGGAAGATGCCCTCAAACGCCCGGAGGTGCTGGATATGCTCGCTGTCACCGTTCAAAATCGTAAGGTGGTGGAATATTTAAAAGAAAAGGTGGTTGGAAAATAATAATTACACACAAAATCCGCTAAAACTAGCGGATTTTTTAATACTTGACAATTTTTGGTTATTGTGATATGATAGTTGATATTCAACCTGCAACTATGAACCAAGAACATACCACTGGCGACAAAATAATGGCTTATTTGAAAGAAAAAAATACGGCTTCAATCAACGAAATGAAGCGTTTTTTTGGTATTAGTCACCAGGCCCTTTACAAACACCTCAACAAATTGCTATCAACCCAAAAAATAGCTAAATCGGGACGACCACCGAAAGTTTATTATCACCTGGCCGAACCAACCTTGACTGCGGCAGAATCTATAAACGATAAACCACTCCTGCAATTCATCAACGATAACTACCTGCTTATCTCATCCGCAGGAAATTTTATGCCCGGCCTATCCGGTTTCGCGCAATTCTGCCGACAAAACAATTTGCCTCTAGAAAAAACCGCGCGTGAATATCAAACGACACTGCAAAAATATAATCAACATAAACGCGATGGCCTAATTAGCGGGCTAACGAAATTTCAAAACACTTTTCCGCAAATTTTCTTGGATGAAGTTTATTATTTTGATTTTTACAGCATTGAAAGATTTGGCAAAACCAAACTCGGCACCCTGCTGTTGCACGCCAAACAAACTCAAAATAAAGAACTGATTAAAATGGTAGTGGCACTCACCCGCGCGCGCCTGACGCGTTTAATAGAGGAAAATAAAATTGACGCTCTGGGATTTATTCCGCCCACCGTGCCAAGACAAATTCAGTTTCAAAAAGAATTTGCTACTATTCTTAATTTCAGTTTGCCCCAATTGAACTTGGTAAAAACTGTATCCGATGTCGCGGTACCGCAAAAATCATTGTCAAAATTGTCCGACCGCGTAGAAAACGCTCGTCGTACTATTTTTGTGGATGACAATCGCAAATTCAAAAATATTTTGCTGATAGACGACGCCGTTGGGTCGGGCGCAACCCTAAACGCCGTGGCGGAAAAAATAAAAAACAAAGGGCTGTGTTCCGGAAAAATTATCGGCTTGGCTTTGACCGGTAGTTTTAAAGGATTTGATGTGATCAGTGAGGTGTAAAATTAAATTATAAGTAATAATACCGCCAAATTTGGCGGTATTATTTGTTTTGTACTCAACCGAAAAAATTATGAGCCGTTATTTTTTATCTCATCATGTCTTTAATCTCCCCGCCAATTTCCAGTACCCGCTTAGTCCCACCATCAAAAAATTCAATTAACTCAAGCTGGCTGGCCAAATCCCGAGCACTTAGCCCCACGGCGGGCGCGACTGCGCGCGTAAAATCTTGTTTGTTTAAATAATAAGCGTCAACGGATTTCTGCCAAATCATTTTTATTTTTTGAATCTCTTCTTTATTTTCTTCCGCGAAACTTTTTCGCGCCACTAAAACATCCGCGAAAACTGAAAAATCACGGCTGGTTGCGACAACATGCGCGCGCGACAATTCCAATGTTTTGGAAAGCCACGGCTCCCACAAAACGGCCGCATCAACCCGACCGCTTATTAAAGCGGCGCCGATTTCATCTCCCTTCATATCCGCCACTATCACATCCTCCAAATTCATGCCATTTTTATACAAGACATAACGCAAGAAAAACTCGCTGATCTCATCTTTTTCCAAAGCCACCCGTTTATTTTTAATTTCCTTTACCGAACTTATCGGATCACGGCTAATAAGCGCGTCGCCACCACGAGAAATATTAAGACCCATAATAATTTCCGTATCCGGTATTTCCTTTTTTAATCTAAGCGCGGTATCAATGGTAACATTTAAAATATCAATTTTGCCGGACTTCCAAAAATCAATTTTCTGGCGATTATCGCTGAAAGAAATAAACTCGACCGGTAATAAATCATTTTCAAACCAACCGCGTTCTTGCGCGTAAAAAAATGGGCTATTGCCCGGCCAATAATAAAGTCCGATTTTATGAGAGCGACCAACGATCGGCTCACCTTCGGAAAGTTTACCCTTAATCCCTTCCGAGCGCACGATAAATGACAGCGCCCGGCGAATTTTTTGGAACTCTTCATCAAACCGCAAAGATGATGGGCGGGGATAATTAAACGGCACATCAATAATTTCTCTAACTACGCCGGGTTTCGTCCCCATCACCACGATCTTGCGCGCTAAAAATATCGCTTCTTCAATATCGTGCGTTACAAACAACATCGTTTTCTTATTATCCGAACGAGATTCTAAAATTAATTCCTGCATTTGCTGGCGCGTCTCCACATCCAAAGAACTAAACGGCTCATCAAAAGCGATAATACCGGCACCCGAGGCGAGCGCGCGCGCCAAAGCCAGCCGCTGTTGCATCCCGCCCGAAAGCTGCCCGGGATATGATGTTTTAAATTTATCCAATCCGACATTTTTTAAACTACTTTCAACCAGGCTATCCAGGTTTAATTCTTGTCCATTTAGAGCCGCCAAAATATTTTGAGCAACAGTCAAATAATTAAAATTGGCGTACTTTTGGGGAACATAAGCGATGCGATTATCTTTTAACCACTCGGTCAGTCGCGTGGAACCGACAAAAATTTCTCCACTGTCCGATTTTTCCAAACCCAAAATACATTTGAGCAGTGTCGTCTTACCGCAACCAGACGGACCTAAGATGGCGACGACTTCACCATTTTCTACTTCAAAATAAATGTCTTCCAACACTTTTTTCGCTCCAAAATTTTTATTTAATTTTTGAACACTAATTCCGCTCATAACTAATTTTTGTAAGGAAATAATTTAAAATAACTTTTCCGAAAAATATAATCCGACAAAAAACCAACCAGCCCCATCAACAGTATACCCACATAAACATCAGCGGTTAGTGAAAATCTTTGCGCCTCTTTGATCATATGCCCAATGCCGGTGGGTGCGGCCACAAGCTCCGCTATTACCACATACGACCAACTTAATCCGAGCGAGATGCGCATATTATTGTACATTTCCGGAGCGGCGGCCAATAATTTCATTTTTAAACGTTGCCAAAAAGAAAAATTAAGCGAATGCGCCAAATCAAAATAATCCACCGGAACATCATCTAAATCAACTTCAAATTGAAGCGCTACTTGGAAAAAAGTCCCAACAAAAAGTAGAACAATTTTGGCGGTTTCACCGATGCCAAAAAAAAGTATTGCCAAAGGAATCAAAACCGGCACCGGGATATAGCGAATAAAATCCAGATAAGGAGTAAACAGGCGCTGAAAGAATTTTGATTCTGACATCAAAAGTGCGACTGGCAAAGCCAAAGACACCGACAGCACAAACGCCGCCGCGACTCGGCCCACAGTGGCAAATACATCAGCGCTCAAACCATTGGTTATCAATCCGCTAAGGGCAGTCGCCACTTTTACCGGCGACGGTAAAAATAAAGGATTAACTATGCGAGTAGTTTCGGTAACGAAAAACCATAGGCCCGACAAAAATAATAGCGACACTATCAAAGGTAAGTTTTTCTTACTAATTTTTATCGGGCCAAGGTCCATATTACTTGATATTATTAATAATTTCCTCTGTTAATTTTGCCGCGGCCGGCAAACAGACATCGGCATCGCCATTTTTCTTCAACAATTCACAAACAATGTCGTATGTCTTAAAAACATTAACATCGCTTGCTTGGTTGAATAATTTTTTGTTTTCTTCTTTGCTTACCCAGCTAACGCCGGTTTTGAAATCTTCCATTTCCGGCACGCTCACCCCAAAGGCCTTCGCCATTATCTGATACGCGTCATCATGGTTGGTGTTAATATAATCAAGCGCTTTAAAATAACCGTCAGCCACCTTTTCTAAGACCTGAGGATTTTCTTTGGTAAACTTTTCATCGGCAAAAAGCAAATCCTGAATTAAACCGGGAACATCAGCGCTACTCGCCAATACCTTAGCGCCCGAATGTGCTGCCACACTCGCAGACAAGGCCGGTTCATAAATACCGGCAGCTGATAATTTCCCGGCCGCAAACGCGTTGCCGGCATCAACCGTCGGCATATCTTGAAAATCCAAATCAGCCAAAGTCATCCCTTCTTTATTTAGTAAATACTGCAACACTAAATACGGCGGGAATCCGGGTTCGGCGGCAACTTTTTTACCGCGCAAATCCGCGACTGAATTAATTCCACCGGCCACGGCCACGCCATCAGCGCCGTGCGACTCATCAATCACCACAAAACCTATTCCTTCCGGGGCGACCCCTTTGGTTGATTGGAAAATGTCATAAGTGGCCGCGTACATATTAACTGCACCACTGCGCATGGCCGCGCGAATATCACCAATGGATTCTATCCGCACCAACTCAACATCTAAATCGCCAAAAAAACCTTTTTCCTCGGCCACATAAAGCGGGCCATAGCCGGGAAAAGTTACCATCGCGATTTTCACCTTGGGCAACGAGGTGATCGGCGAATTGGACTGCTTATTGCCGCCCAATAACCTCCACCCGCCAAATATCGCTACCGCTACCAATACCGCTACCGCTATTAATTTCTTACTCATATATTTTGTCTTTCCTCCCGCCACGGCCAAATTAAATGACCATTAATAGCGAGAAATTAATTAAAAAATAGTTTTAAACATTAAATTATAACATAAAAACCAGCATTTGTCAATATTATCTATACCTTTTTAACTTACAAAGTAATTTTTATTTGACAATATAGATAAAATATGATATAAATAAAATTGACAATTATCTAATATGGACCTAAAAACCCAACTAAAAAACGCCGACTTAAACGATAATGAAGCTGACATTTACTTATATCTGCTTGGGCAAGGCCAATCAACCCCGCCCCAAATCGCGCTTGGCACTGGTATCGCTCGCACCAACGCCTATAATGTATTGCGCTCTTTGCAAAATCGCGGACTGGTGAAATCGGAATTAGTTCGTAAACGCAAGGTTTATTTGGCGGCCGACCCGCAGGCGCTAATCTTAAACTGGGAAAAACAAAAAATTGATCTGGAAAAAATGCTCCCGGACTTGCGTGCTTTATACACCACCAACAAAAATAAACCACGGGTATTGTTTTTTGACGGCTGGGAACAAGTTAAAGAAATTTATTTATCATCTCTGACGACTAATGACAAAAAAATTTACGCCTTTGGGTCCACAAATTTATTATCAAAATTGGAAGGCGATTTTTTGATATATTTTGAACAAAAAGTAAAAGAAAATAATATCGCTCTAATTGATATAGTAACCGGCGCATCCCGGCAGCGCGCCACCGAAGAGACCAAAAAAATAATTGGCGGTATGTATAATTTTAAATTTCTGCCGGAAAAATACCGCGACCAGCCAACTGATATATTGATTTGGGACAACAACATCGCGCTACTCACTTTGGAACAACCTATTTTTGGTACTGTGATCACAAGCCATCATTTAGCCAACACTTTTAAAATTATATTTGAATTAATTTGGGAAAAGTTGTAAAGTACCCCAAGTAACAACCATATGCTTTTTGGCGCACACGTTTCCATTGCCGGCGCGATTACCAACGCCCCGCAAAACGCGGCTAATTTAGGTTGCGAAGTTTTTCAAATGTTTACACGCTCGCCTCAGGGCGGATTTACCCCACCAATAACTGAGAGTATTGGTAAAGAATTTCAAGATCGGTGTAAAGCATTTAATCAAAAAGAATGGGCGGTGCACGCGCCGTATATTATCAATTTTGCCTCTGCTAATAATCGCATTAGATTTGGCTCTATTAAAATTGTGCGCGAAGAATTGGAACGGGCGTCGCTTCTGGGCGCCAAATATTTAATGGCGCACCTCGGCAGTTACAAAGATTTGGGACACGATTTGGGATTGGCGCAAGTGGCACAGGACTTGGCGGAAATGTTAAAAGGATACAAAGGCGAAACGCAATTTTTAATTGAAATTGCCGCCGGCGCCGGCGAAATTATCGGCGACACTTTTGAAGAAATCGCGGAAATTATTTATCACCCTAAATTAAAAAAATATGACATCGGTGTGTGTTACGATACCGAACACGCGTTTGCCTCCGGTTATGATTGCCGCACACCCGAAACAGTTGACACCACTCTCAAAAAATTTGATAAAATAATCGGTCTTGATAAATTAAAAATGGCGCACTGCAATGATTCTAAAGTAGAACTCGGCGCGAAAAAAGATCGCCACGAACATATCGGTGACGGCCTAATTGGATTGAAGGGATTTCAAGCATTATTAACTGACAAACGATTACAAAATATTAATTTCTATTTAGAAACTGATCATGATAAAGTTGAAAAAGATCTGGCAATTTTGAAAAAAATACGGGGTTAATCGCTTGTCATCCCGACCGAGCCTTAGCGAGCGGAGGGATCCCTTACAGATAGTATTTGTACAATAATAAGTTTAAGGGATTCCTCGGCTACGCTCGGAATGACAAACGACGATCACATTTACAAATCTATGAAACAGCACAATTATTATGTTTACATATTGGCAAGTGATAGTGGCACGCTATACACCGGCGTTACAAATAATTTAGAAAAACGACTTTCTGAACATAAACAAAAATTAGTTGAAGGATTTACAAAAAAATATGATGTTGGCAGACTAGTTTTTTATGAACACTATCAAGATATCAACACGGCGATAACCCGAGAGAAACAGTTAAAGAGTTGGCGTCGAGACAAAAAAGAATTTTTAATTAAACAAATCAATCCGCATTGGAAAGATTTAAGCGCAGAATGGGTTTAAGGGATCCCTCGGCTGCGCTCGGGATGACAAATGACAAACGAAAAAATATGAAACTAAAAATAAAAGTTATCCCCCGCTCCAGTAAAAACGAAATCATCGGCCCGATGGCCGACGGCGTCATTAAAGTAAAATTAACCGCCCCGCCGGTAGATAACGCGGCCAATGAGGCGCTGATTAAATTATTAAGCAAAGAATACCAAACCCCAAAAAGCCGAATTAAAATAATCTCCGGAGAAAAATCTAAAAACAAAATCGTGGAAATTTTATGAAAAATACCAAAACTATCGCGCTCTTACTAATCGTAGCCATACTAATCGGCATCAGAGCTGTAAAAACCTTTATCATAGACAACCACAGTATTGTCAATCCACCCAAAAACACACCGAAAATTGCCACCCCGACAACCTCACAAACGGAAACACCAACCGCTGAAATAAAAATAACACCGTCAAAACAAAATATCCAAAATATCAACATCACCATCCCGCCAATTGCTACCTCCACTAAAACCACTGCCTCAATCGAAATCAAAACTCCACCAACCAATCCAATCACACAAATAATCAAAAAAATTACCGGCAATTCCTGTGCCAATAATCCCAATCCGATTTTTACCCATCATTTAACCGATACCTCAAAAATAATCAACATCGTCATCCCGCCAAATTTCGTAGGCACAGAACTAAAAACCCACAGCTACATTGAAACCGACCACACCAAAGTGCCTCTCTACGCCCCCACCGATATGACTTTGGTTACTGGCGCGTATTACGTGCAGGGCCCATACCGATTGGATTTCCAAGTCAGTTGTGAGGTAACATTGCGCTTGATGCATATCACCGACCCAATCCAAACAATAAAAGATGTTTTCCTATCTGAACCGGCGAGCGACAGCCGCGACCAGCAAATAAAAAATAAGGTTGATTTCAAAGCCGGAGATTTAATTGGTTACACCACTGGAACAAACGTCGCTGGCAACTGGGATTTTGGCCTCTACAACTCCGCGACAAAAAATAAATACGCCGACGACTCCAAACTTAATTGGAGCACAATCCACACCACCGCCGTCTGCCCCTATGATTATTTCGCGCCGGAATTAAAAACAGTTTACACTTCCAGATACAACCTCCGCGTCAACGATGGTGCCAAACCGGACGGCGAATCGTTTTGTAAATAATACTTCTATAAAAAAATACGCCGGATTTTATTCAGGCGTATTTTTATTTTGTTTTTACTCTTTGGTCTTTTTCAAATCCTCCTCCACCTTCGCCTTCAACCCATCCAACGAATTAAATTTTTTCGGTAGGCGCAAAAACCTTTTGGTGGTAACGGTAATTTCTTGCCCTTTCAAATCACCGGAAAAATTTAACAGATGAACTTCCAAGCAATCTTTTTGTGACAACGAATTATATCCATAATACAGTAACCCACTATAAACCGCCTTGGCTTCGGTTGTTACCACACAATCATACAAACCCGGCGGTAATTTAGCCGCGAGCGCGACATCTAAATTCGCGGTCTTCGCGCCCACCTCTTCGCCTTTGCCTTGCCCGGGCAAAACTTTACCGGTAAAAGTTATCGGCTGATTTAACGCGGTCGCGCGATAGGCCGCAAGTACTAAAACAAACGCGCCCAAAATTTGCGTGGTTGATAAAACATTGTCGTTCAAAAAATAATCAAAAATAATTGCCGACACCGGCCACGCTAATTCACACAAAGTTGAAACTGATGCCGGCACTTTTTTTAATCCCCAATAATACAAAAACATCGCCACCGCGCCGGAACTGAATACAATCGTAATGAGTGTCCACCATTGTTTGCCCGCCACTGCCGAAACTCCCGTGCCATAAAAATACAACGCCGGGAAAACCATAATCAAAACCGTTAACCCAAACCTCAAAGCCGCGAGCAGACCGTGATTTAAATTTTTCAAAGAATATTTACCAAACACCGTAGATGAACCCCACGCGAACGCGGCCAAAAGCGAAAATACCGCCGCCAGGGCGGGCGCGCTCCAAATACCGGACACAATAAACGGATCTTTAAAAGTAACAAAATATCCGGCCACAACTGCCAAGCCGGCATAAGCATAAAACTCACGCGGAAACCGTTCGCGCAAAAATATCGCCGCTAAAATTATCGCGAAAATCGGTTGGAATTTTTGTAATAAAATTACCACGGAGATATCGACGAACCCGGTAGCAAATAACGCCTTGGTAAAAAAAGTGGTGCCAAGCGCCCCCCCGAATAACGCCACCCAAAATATCGCAGCCCATGATTTTTTATTAATTTCTTTTAGTTGGCTACGGTAAATAAATAAAAAAGGCGCGAGCACCACAAATCCTAATGTATGTTCCAAAAATACCAACAATGGCGACGGCAAAGAGAATAACCCCGGTCGTAAAAAGGTGCCATCTAAACTCCATAATAATGCCGAGATAACAATTGCCAAAGATCCTAAGAAAAATTTAGTTTTCATACCCGATAAATAAGCCCGACCTCGGGCAAGCCCGGGGTGTCTGGGCGGGCTTTTAATAAAAATTAAACTGTTTTCAGTTTAACATTAAAGCGATATTTTGACAACTATAACTATGGCAAATCCACCCCGCCTTTATTCCACGGATTACACCGCAAAATTCTCCAAATAGTTTTTAAACCACCCACCACCAACCCCCCTTTCTTTATCGCCTGATAACCATATTCAGAACAGGTAGGATAAAACCGGCAATACCCATGTGGAAATAAATTTTTAAAAATGCCATGATCAGGAGATATTGTTTTCTGATATAATCTAATAAATAATAAAACTACCACGCGCGGAATCAGCAATATTTTCTTTACAAGCATATTAATTTCAAAATCCAAATTTCCAATGTCAAATCAATGTCAAAATCAAAATGTCAAATTCGTAATTTGAGCTTTGGATTTGATTTGACATTGGAAATTGGAAATTTGACATTATTAACTTGCCACGCCGATCCTCTTTAATAAACCCTCAATTTCTTTCTCAATTTTACCATACTCTTTCCCCAGCGCCTCGCCCTTCGCTACCACCATCACATAAAACCCGCTTTTAACTCGCCCATCCTTAATCATCAATCTAACAACCTCCCGCATCTGACGTTTCAAGCGATTGCGCTCAACCGCCTTTTTACTCACCTTCAAACCCACCACAAAAGCAAAACGCAATTGCTCTATAAATTTTTTCAATTCTGGCCCTGCACCGATTGCCTTTGGCAATCTGATGCCAGGGTCCGCTAATTTAAGCCATTTAACTGTAAAAAGCGCCCCGCCTGCCCAGCGTCCACGCTCCATGAGCATATTAAAATCCCGCACTTTTTTTAAACGATATTGATCGGTTAACATATATTATATTATACCACACAAAACACCATCCAAAAACAAAATCCGGCATAAAACCGGATTTTTCGCTAATTTTAGTAATTTTAACGGCTTTTACGCAACAATTTGCCTTTCTTTTCATCGGAAACAGTTAATTTTTTGCGTCCTTTGGCACGACGACGAGCCAAAACCGCCCGACCGGCGCTGGTTTTCATACGTTTTCTAAAACCATGGGATTTAGAACGTTTGCGTTTCTTTGGCTGATATGTACGTTTCACCATATTTTTGAATATTTTTAATAATCACCCCTTTATTATATCACATTTTTGTGGTTTTGTCAAGCCCAACGGTCGAATTTTGATTTTTGATATTTATATTTTGATATTATAACACTTATCCCCAACTTATCCCCAATTAAGCCAAAAAACGGAATTATCCGTGGTTGTGGATAACTTTGTTTTCATGGTAAAATACGAACACTATAAATGATTTTTCTATGAATAACCTTGAAATCTGGCAAGCCGTCCTCGCCGAACTGGAATTAATGGTTTCCAAGGCCAATTTTAACACTTGGTTTAAAAATACCGGCATTACCACCCTGCAAGAAGGCCAGGTAGTGGTTTGCGTTCCGAGCACATTCAGCCAGGCCTGGATTGAAAAAAAATATCATCATCATATTATCAAATCATTAGAAAGAGTAACAGAAAAACCGATTAAAAAATTAGAATACAAAATAGATAGCATCAAAAATATTGCCGAGGCCTGCGCCGCGCCCGCCCCCAACACCGAAATACCACCCGAGACCGTAACCAAACCGGCAACCACACCAACTAGCGGTGGCTTTACTCTTAATCCCAAATATAGTTTTGATAATTTTGTGGTCGGCCGTGGCACTGAGCTCGCGTTTGCGGCCGCCCAAGCTGTTTCTAATCGCCCGGGCGAGGCCTACAACCCGCTTTTCATCTACGGTGGCGTTGGTTTAGGCAAAACCCACCTGCTCCAAGCAATCGGCAATGAAATAATCAAAAAAAATCCCCATTATCAAATTGTCTATGTGAGCGCGGAAAAATTCACCAATGATTACATTTCGTCAATGAAAGGGGGCGAGGCCAAAAATTTTCAAGATCATTATCGGACCGCCGACGCGCTGTTAATTGACGATATCCAGTTTATCGCCGGCAAAGACGGCACCCAAGAATCATTTTTCCACACTTTTAATGAACTGCACCAAGCCAACAAACAAGTAATCCTAACTTCTGACCGACCACCCAAAGCCATTCCGGCCTTGGAAGACCGTTTAAAATCACGTTTTGAGTGGGGGATGATCGTGGATGTGGCGGCGCCTGATTTTGAAACCCGCGTAGCGATTTTAGGAAAAAAAACCATTGAAAAAAACTTTCCTTTAGAAGAAAAATTAATTAAATTAATCGCCCTGTCCATCCAAAGCAATATCCGCGAATTAGAAGGCGCGCTTAACAAAATTATCGCTTACCACGACCTAAAACACCTGGAACCAAACGAAGAATCAATCAAAACACTCTTAACCGGCCTATCTGTCGGTTCCATGCGCCATGCGGTGGCTCCTCGCCAAGTAATTGATGCTGTTTGTGAGTTTTATAATGTGAATTTTGATGAAATTACCAGTAAAAATAGGGAAAAGCGCTTGTCTAACCCGCGCCAAATTGTCATGTTTATGTTGCGCGAAGAATTAAAAACCTCGTTTCCCACCATTGGTGACGAATTGGGCGGACGCGACCACACTACCGCTATGCATGCTTATGAAAAAATCAAAAGAGAGGTAGAAAATGATATTAAATTAAAGCAAGAGATTGACTTAATTAAGCAAAAATTATACATTAATAATGTTTAGATTGTGTATAACTTTGTTGATAACTCGTATAGTTTATCCCCACCCTCACACCTCTATCCCCACCAAATTTTTAAAATAAACAAACCCAAATAGTTATCCCCAAACTCACATCATAGTTATTAAAAAATAAAAAAAATTATCCACTCCTAAATTGGCTAAGATAAAATAAAAAACGAAATTATCCCCACTATCCCCACCCTTATTATTACTATTAATTAGATATAATAAACCAATACACTACCAAAAAATAAATAAATTATATGAAATTATCATGCACCAAGGACAATTTAGCGCTCGTGTTATCTCTCGTGGGTGGGATAGCGGGAAAAAATATTAATCTGCCGATTTTGGGAAATGTTTTAATTAAAGCCGACACCCAAACCGTGGAAATAGTCGCCACTAATTTAGAATTGGCAATGGTGGCGTATTTGCGAGCCAAGGTGGATGAGCCAGGTCAGTTTACCGTGCCGGCACGAACATTGGCCGATTTTGTAAATTTCTTGTCGGGTGAAAAAGTGGATTTGGAGTTGGTAAATAATGAACTGGTGGTAACCTGTGATCGCGCCACTACCAAAATTAAGGGTTCGCCGGCCGATGATTTCCCGGTTGTTCCTCAAAGTAAAGACGGCCATGGTTTTACCGTGTCAGCCGAAGATTTTAAAAATGGTTTGGCGCAAGTTACCCCCGCGCTCGCGCGCAACGATATTCGTCCGGAATTATCCGGGGTGTTTTTCTCATTTAACCCCGAAGGTTTTAAAGGGCTTGTCATGGCCTCCACCGACAGTTATCGCTTGGCCGAGAAAAAAATTAAATTAACCCAAGGCGAAGAATCATTTTCAGCAATTGTGCCTGGACGCACGGCGCAAGAAATCCATCATCTATTATCCGCGGCCAGCTCAGAAGCGGAAAAAAACGTGCGGATTTTAATTAATGAAAATCAATTAGTGATTCATTACGATGGCGCGCAATTAGTGTCGCGTTTAGTGGACGGAAAATATCCGGATTACACTCAAATTATTCCCAAGGATTTTAAAACTACTGCTGGTATGTCTTTGGCGCAGTTAACCAAAGAAATAAAAGCCGCCAGTTTGTTTTCTACGACCGGTGTTAATGCGGTAGTATTTAAATTCGCCGGCGAGAGCGTCGCGCTCGCGTCATCGTCCACCCAAACCGGCGAATATAGTTCCCAAATTAGCGCGGATATTGTGGGTGAAGAAAATAATATCAACTTAAACCATCGCTATTTGTTGGATGGCCTCAATGGCATCCGCGGTGAGCGGGTGTACATGAAGATGATTAACGCCGACAGCCCGTGCGTACTCGCGCCGGAGAAAGATGAGAGTTATTTGTATATTGTGATGCCGATACGGCAGTAGTTTGAGTTTTTTACTACAAAAAAATATCCCGACTAAGTCGGGATATTTTTAGTTATAAAAAAATTTTAAACCGCCGATTTTTTCATCATTTGTTCTACTGAATATTTTCCCGGACCGGTCGTAACCACCGCTATCAATAATAACATTAATATGAGGGTGTATTCGTAACCGCCCCCCATCAAACCAAAGCCATTACCAAACAGAACTTTCGTGGCCACAAGCATAATAACTGCGAGCACGATACCAACGTAGCGCACCCCCAAGCCCAGTAGCAGGGCAACACCGCCGATTAACTCGGCATAGGACACAAAGTAAGCCAAAAATGCCGGAAAGCCCATGGAGGCGAATCCGGTTAGCACCATATCCATGTCGGTCACTTTTAACCAGCCGGCGTGAATAAATACGAGTGCGAGCGCAACGCGAGTGAGGAGCAGGCCGACGTGTGGGTGGTGGAGTTTGTTTTCCACCGTTTGCAGATTTATCATAGATGATAAATTAATTAATAAATTGTTGGTGATATTATACCTTAATTTTTTTTAGAAGTCCATTTTGGTTATAGAAATATTGCAAAATTTTTATTTTAAAATTATTCCACCGTCACCGCGAGCGTTTGCTCCGTTGTCTGCCCATCACTACCGGTCAGCACCCCCTTAATTTGGTAGTTGCCCGCGCCCGGATAGGTGTTCCATTCAAAGTTTAATTGGCCGTTTTCGGCTTTGTCTTCGTTTGGTTTGAAATTGTAAATATATTTGGTGGGGCCGGCGCTGTATAAAAATATACGCAAGTCCTTAACTTCGTTCCAGCGGTATACTTTTATTTTTAGCGCGCGCGGGAAATCAGTCGCTTCTAATTTTAAATTATCATTTTCAGCCCAAACAAATTCCGGTGGCCCCTGGGGCGCGTCCAATACAAATAGTTGTTCGGCTACCGCGCTGTTCCCCATATCATCTTCGGCATAAGCGCGCAAAACATGTTGGCCATTTTCTAAAATTTTGGCTTGATAATTTACCACAAACGGTGGAGCATTAACCGTTCCGGCCGGCGCGCCATCAATCAGAAAAGTAACACGACTGATCCCGCGCGGAGCCGAAGCGGTTGCCTCCAAGTACAATTCGCGGTTGGTAATAATTTGGCCATTGATAGGGGTGATAATTTTGACAATGGGCGCTAATTCCGGTGATTGATTATTGTCTAATTCGCTCGGCGGTTCTTCCAAAGTTAATTGCTCGCCCGCGGCCACGGATTTTTCAATCCAAGCGCGCAAGCCATCTTCCCACCGGCTGTATTGCGGATCATCGGCCGGGCTCATTGGTATCGGTCCGGCAGGGTCGTCTTTTATCACATAATGTAAAATATCGTGCGGTAGCAAATATTTTTTCTCCACGATTAAATGTTCGGGCGTGGTAGATACCGCGATTTTACCATTCACGGAATTTATTTTCAAAATAATACCACCGGACGCGCCCCGCAAAATCGGTTTGGTCGCGGTGCTGGTTGGCGCTTCGGGGAAATTTTCTACCGGCATATTTGTTGTGCTTGTGCGCATGAATTTATTCCAGATTGTTCCGGCCAAAGTGTTGCCCCCGGCTTTCATTGGCGTGGGGATAGTGTTGCCCACCCACACACCCGTAGCAAGCGCGGGCGTATACCCCATTGTCCAAGCGTCTTTGTTGTCATTGGTCGTGCCGGTTTTGGTCGCGACCGGTCGGTCCGGTAACACTAAATTATTGTTTAAGCCAAAAATATATGCGCGCGCGTTATTGTCACTTAAAACATTACTGACGAGCGCGGCCAATTCCGGCGTTGTCGCCTCGACGCCCACGTTTTCTTTTTTCTCAAATAAAGTTTCTTCTTGGGGGTTAGTAACTTTCAAAATGCTGGTCGGTTTATGATAGACGCCGTTATTGGCGAGCGTGGCAAAGGCCGCGGTGTGTTCCAACAAATTTAATTCCGCCCCACCCAATACCAAACTCAAGCCGGCATTTTTTACTTTGTCGGCAGTCAAAGTGGTATAGCCAAAACGTTTGGCAATATCAATCACTTTTTCCTGCCCCACCAAATACAAGGTTTTGACCGCCGGAATATTAAGCGATCCTTGCAAAGCCGTGCGCATCGTTAACAGTCCGTGTTCTTTGCCATCGTAATTTTTAGGAATATAATCGTCGCCATTGGCGCGCTGTTCAAAATTGGTGATGGTGTCATAGAGCACGGTTTCGGGCGTGTATCCTTTTTCAAATGCCGCCAAATACACAAACGGTTTAAATGACGACCCAGGTTGACGTCGCCCTAAAATCGCCACGTTAAATTGGCCGTCAATTTCTTCATTGGCAAAATCGCGTGATCCCACCATTGCCAAAATTTCACCGGTTTTAGGATCAATTGACACGAGCGCCGCGTTGTTGGCGTTGGAGTCCTTGGCGAATTTGTCGCCCTGTTCTTTTATAATATTTTGCGCGGAGATTTGCTTGTCATAATCGAGCGTGGTGATAATTTTTAGTCCGCCGGTATCAACCAAACTTTCACCAAATTGTTCGGCTAACAATTGCTTAACATATAAGACAAAATGGGGCGCTTCCATAATGCCGATATTGCGATATAGGCGTAGAGCGGAATCTTGCGCCTCGGTTTTTTCGTTCTCCGTAATCATTCCCTGATCAAACATTAAACGCAAAACCAAATCACGTCGGTCGCGTAATGATTCCGGATTGTTTAAATAACGAGTGGGCGCTTTTACAATCGCGGCGAGCGTCGCGGCTTCGGGTAAGGTTAATTCGGAAGCGGGTTTTTTAAAATAACTTTGACTCGCTGATTCCACACCGTAATTAGTGGAACCATAGGGTACCTCGTTCAAATACATTTTCATGATTTCGTCTTTGCTGTATTTGCGTTCCAGTCGCAATGCCAAAATCGCCTCTTTAATTTTTCGGAAAATACTATGTTCATCGCCGACCACGGCGTTTTTAATAAATTGTTGTGTCAAAGTTGACGCTCCGCCCGAACCGGCGCTGCGTCCGAGCAAATTGTTTATGCCAGCGCGAATGATGCTGACTATGCGCACGCCACTATGTTCGTAAAATAATCGGTCCTCCACCGCCACGGTTGCCTTCGCCACCCAGGGAGAAATTTGATTTAATTCCACGGTAGTGCGTTTTTGGTTTTGATAAATTTCGTAAAGCAAATGTTCGCCCGTGCGGTCGTAAATTTTGGTGCTTTGCGCGATTTGTCGGCCGGATAAATTATTTGGATCTGGTAAATCTCTGCTCACCCAAGCGACCATAGCCGTAATACTAATAATACCAAGTGCCAAAAGAGCGATGGCCGGCTTAATTAATTTTTTTAACCAACCGCGACTACCTTCGCGTCGTTGCCAAAAGCGCGGGAAACGGAATTTTTTTAAAAACGAAAAATTACGGCGAGGAGAATCACCCAGAATACCGTAAGTTCTAGTTTTGCGGGGACGTAACTGTGGGATGGGCATGGGGTGATAATTTCAAAATCCAAATTTCCAATGTCAAATCAATGTCAAAATCAAAATGTCTAATTTGATATTGGAAATTTGGATTTGATTGGAAATTGGAAATTTGACATTTGTCATTTCAGGGATATTATACCTCATCTTGACAAAAATGCCAATTTGTGCTATACTATTCAGTTAGCAAATCAGGGGTACCGGTATATGGTATCCTTTTTAATTTCTAAAAATATGTTATTTAAGCCAAAAAACAACCACAAGTATACCAATATTGCCTATAATTTGGCTATGTTGGGCGCTATTTTGTGGCAAATTGTCATTCCGACCACTGTTTTGGCTGATATTAGCCAAAATACCGACAAAAACCATGTTTTAAGCCAAACCCAGGCCGACCGCATGTTTTACCCGTATATTGATAAAAAGCCAAGTTATACAATAAATGGGGTAATTACGGCTTATACCAGCACGAAGGGCCAAACCGACGATGATCCGTTTACGGCCGCTTGGGGCGAGCAGGTATATGATGGCATGATTGCCAATAACTGTTTGAAACATAATACCGCTGTGAAGATCCCTGAATATGACAAGAATTTGGTACTCCGTGTTTCTGACCGGATGAATAAAAAATATGGTTGTGAACGTTTTGACATTTGGTTAGATACCACCCGCGCTGAAGCCATGAAGTTTGGGGTGAAGCGTTTGGTTGTAGAGGTTTATTATCCGGAAATTGTGCCCGTGCCGACGCAGTTGGCGATGGCTAAATAACTGTTAACAAAAAATATCCGCCTTATTTGGCAGATATTTTTAATTTTCGGAGGCAGACATTTTTTCTCAGGCCAATGATACTTTTCACAACACTATTATAGTATTTTGAAAAATGTAGGGGGCCTGAGCGCTTGGGTGGGAGCGATGAAAAAAAAGAGCGACAGCCCCCAGAAAAGCGAGCCAGCCGAATGGTTCGGCTTGTTGGGGGCGTTGGCCCCGCGGGGGTGTTTGAGGGCATTGACCACTTTGCTCGGCGAGATGAGCTAGGCGGTCGTCTTCGTCGTGCGGGTGTCGCCGTCGATCTTCTTGATCTGGGCCTTCTTCTTCGCGTAGGTCTTCTGCCGGTGCTCGTGTTTGGTCGCCATAGCTTCGTTCCTCCTCCGGGGAAAGTCCGTGCGTTGCACGGGGCCCGGTAAGATTTATGGTATCAGTTAATCTACACACACACAAGACATTTTAGTAGAAGTTATCCCCAATTGAAAAAACCGCCAGTCGTTTGGCGGTTTTTGTCATCCCGAGCGAGGACTCCCGACTTAGTCGGGACGAGGGATCTCCATTGGTAATCGATTGGGATAGAGATTTCTCCTTCGTCGTCGAAATGACAATTTGAAATTTTATTTACTCCTTCCCCCGATACTGTAGCGCCTCCGCAATATCCACCACCTCAATATTCTCACGCGCATTCAAATCTGCAATCGTCCTGGCCAATTTTAAAATTCGGCCATACGCTCGCGCGGATAAATGTAAGCGGTCAACCGCGCTACGGAGTAGCGCCACGGATTCTTTGTCTAATTGGCAATGAGCGCGAATTTCGGCATTACCCATTTCGCTGTTGGTTAAAATTTTGGTGTTGGCCAGTCGTTCGGTTTGGCGGTCACGCGCCACGCGCACGCGCTCGGCAATCACGGCCGATGATTCGGCCAAAGACGAATCGGATAATTTTTCAAACGGCACGCGGGGGACTTCTACTTGTAAATCAATTCTATCCAAAATCGGTCCACTGATTTTGCGCGTGTAATTGGAAATTTGCGCTGATGAGCAAGTGCAGGCCTTGTCGGGGTCCGAATTGTAGCCACAGGGGCACGGATTTTGACTGGCCACTAAAATAAAACGCGCGGGAAAAGTTAAAGAGCCGTGCGCGCGGGCAATGGTAATTTGACCATCTTCCAAAGGTTGGCGGAGCGCCTCCAAAACTGTGCGCGGAAATTCCGGAAATTCATCTAAAAATAAAACCCCGCGATGTGACAGTGAAATTTCGCCCGGGCGCGGACATCTTCCACCGCCCACAAGCGCGACATGCGAAATGGTGTGGTGTGGTCCGCGAAATGGTCGTTCCATAATTAAACCAGATGGCAACAGGCCAGCGATAGAATAAATTTTGGTAATTTCTAATGCTTCGTCAGTGAGTAGTGGTGGTAAGATAGAAGGCAAAGTGCGGGCGAGCAAAGTTTTTCCCGAACCGGGTGGGCCGGACAACAAAATATTATGGCCACCGGCGGCCGCGACTTCTAACGCGCGCTTGGCGAATTCTTGGCCTTTAATCATGCTCATATCTAACCCGCCCGCGTCCGCGATAAATGGCGCTGGTGCTTCGGCCACATAGGGCGCGATTAAATCTTTGCCGGTTAAATGATCCATTATCTGCGTTAAATTTTTGACCGGATAAATTGTCAGACCCCGCACGAGCGCCGCCTCGGGCGCGTCCATTGCCGGCACATACAAGGCGCGACAACCGGCGGATTTGGCATACACCGCCATTGGTAAAATCCCGGGGGTGTGGCGCACGGCACCGTCCAATGCCAACTGTCCCACGAGCAAGGAGTCCGCGGTATTCAAAGCGATGTTTTGCGACACGGCAATCAGTCCAACCGCTATCGGCAAATCATAGCCCGTGCCTTCTTTTGGTAAATCCGCCGGCGCTAAATTTATTAAAATCCGAAAATTAAACGGATAATTAAATCCGGAATTTTTCAAAGCCGAATGGACGCGGTCGCGCGCTTCTTTGATGGATGTGTCGGCGAGGCCGACGATGTTGAACATCGTTTGGCCTTTGCTGATGTCTACTTCTACATCAACGGGGCGAGCGTCTAGGCCGACGGTGGCGGCGGTTTGGAGTTTGAAAAACATAGTTGTTGAAAATTAACTAATTATTTTTTGGTTACCAAGCGTTTTTTGTCATCCCGAGTGAGGATTCGCATCCGACGAGGGATCTCCATTTGGCCTGCAATAGCCAACGGGATAGAGATTCCTCCTTCGTTGTCGGAATGACAAGTGGATTTGGAAATTAAAAGGTATCTATTTATCGTTTTTCTTATACCAAATATAGCCACCCACCCCCATCACAATCAAAACATCCGCTAAATTAATAATCCCCGTAAAAATTAAAATATAATCAACGGTGTGTCCGTAAATTATTCGGTCAATTAAATTGGAGAGCGCGCCGGCGGTGGCAATTGATAAGCAAGCAAAAATCCCAAAATTGTTTTTTATTTTATCATCGCGTGTCAACAAGAATACAAACATCGCGATTATCAAAATTGACATCACCGTAATAATCACCATTGGCACGGGCAAACCAAACGCCACGCCGTCATTTAAAAACGGTTGCCAGCCGAAGAATTTGTTTAACAGAATTTTTTCCGGCCAAGCGCCCAGTGCGCGGTATTTTAGAAATTGGTCCAGTGACAAAAAAAATCCCGCCAAAATTATGGTCAGGGATTTTTGCCTCCACATATAATTTAAACTTCTTGGGTAATCGCTTTTTTGCATTCCACGCAGGCGCTGGAAGTAGTGCGCGCTTCTAAACGTTTTATCCCAATTTCCTTTTTGCAGTATTTGCAAACGCCGTAGGTGCCTTTTTTTAAGCGATCAAGCGATTGGTTGACATCGCGTAAGGTTTTTTCCAAAGAGTCCTCCAAAGTTAAATTGGCCGCGTAGTCCGCGACTTCGTTGGCGTTTTCATCTTCCTTATCGCCATAAGACGGAAAGGTGCTGTCGTAATCATCGGAAGTGTGAGTATTTTTGGTAGTGAATTTAGCTAAATCCGCCTCTAAACGCGCCTTTTCGGCAGTGAGGGATTTTTTTATTTTGTCTAAAAATTCTTTAGTGTAAGTAGTTTTTGTCATAAATTAAAGTTAGAGGTCGTCCGCTCTTATTGAGAGATTATACGATATTTCGTTTTGGTAGTCAATAGCCACCCGTGTCTTTTTTTATTATCCAAAAAAGGTGTTGATCGCCTTACCGACAAAATGGGTGATAATAATAACGGCCGTGGCGATTCCCAAATGTTCAACAATGACCGGGCCGGGCCGGGCGCCGTTCGCTTTGGCGATATGATAACTAAACACTCCCAGCAGTACTATGCCCCAAATAATGCTGACGATAACGGCCGTGGTTAATGACAAAAAGAAAAATGGTATGGAAAAAGTTAACGCGAATAAGAATTTTGATAAAAAAGTGGATGCGGTTGCTTCCCAGATGTGCTTAGCGTTACTGTCCAGCTTGGATTCTTCGGAAATATGAATCCCAAGCGCATCGGAAAAAGCATCGGCAATGGCGATAGTCAGGACGCCACCCAAAACCGCCAATTTGGAATTAGTGCCGGACTGCAAACCAACCATTAGCCCCAGAGTGGTGATGGTGGCCGAGGTTAGGCCAAAACTAAAGCCGGTGAGAAGTGATGGTTTCATATGAGATAAGTATACCAAAAAAATTGGATTAAAAAAAGGGCATAGTGACCCGATAAAAATAATTTTAAGGCTCTAGCCCTTTAGTAAAACCATCGCGACGAGATATCAATCCCGTTAGGGAAAAATGTCAATCATCGGACAGAGTTACCCTCCGACCACCTGAGAGGTATTACCCCGGACATTTGTCGCGGAAAACGCAGACGAATGTAAAATTGGGGATACCAGGCAAGAAGTGCGGATTATCACTGTTAGCTGTTTTTTGAAGTTTTTACAGTGATAAGTCCATTTCTTGTCATAAATGGCAGTTTCGTGAGGGTGTTTCACAGAAGTGAAACTTGAATTGTAGAATGAACTACAAAGATATTATAGCACATATTTATAGTTTTGTCAAGGGGGTGGGGCAGGCGAGCAGTTTTTGTTATATATTAGCCAAATTATTGATTAAAAGTGTTTAAAATATCAAAAAATTTGTATACGCTTGTGTATACAAATTTAGTTTTTTATTGCCGAAAATATTTTTTGGCTAAAATTAGCGAAGTGTTATCCACAGAAAAGGCGACTTATACCCAGAGTTATCCACAGTTTGATTACGCTTGTGTAATCAAACTTGTGATAATTTCAAAATCCAAATTTCCAATTTCCAATCAATGTCAAAGTAAAAATGTCAAATTCGGTATTTGTTATTTGAAATTTGGATTTGGTTTGACATTGGAAATTGGAAATTTGACATTTCGCTCGTCAATAATGATATCTTCGCCCGCTATTTATCATCTGCGCCCGATAAACCTGCTCCCACAGCACCACTCGCGCCATTTGGTGGGTAAAAGTTAGGGGAGACAGTGAAATTACTTTGTCCGCCAGTTTAATAATTGATTCATCTAATCCCAGCGGTCCACCGATAATTAGTGTAAAATTAGCGGAATTTTTGAATATTTCGGCAAATTTTGTTGAAGAAAATTGTTGGCCATTTTCTGAAAGCACCAAAATTGGGCCGGTTTTGGTATTTTTTAGTTCGTTTTTAATTAGTTCGGCTTCTTGTAGTTTAATCGTGGTCGGGTCATCTTTTTCGCTAAAACTCCTCTCTTTTAGCTCGCGAATGGTGATTTTGCACGTTGAAGAAAGCCGTTTTAAGTATTCGGCCTCGGCCTCGCGCCAGTAGGATTCTTTGGGTTTGCCTAGACAGATTAAGTTTATATTCATATTCATTTGTTTTATGCACCATAGAGCTCGACGCGCAACTTTATTTCAGAAAGCGTAACCTAGGCCGAACGGCCAAGAGTGTCTTTCTGGGATAAAGTTGTGTGGCGAGCGAAACCACCAGTTTGATTACGCTTGTGTAATCAAACTTAGAAATTTTTCTTAAATTCCGCAAAATTATTATTTAAAATTGCCTCGCGTGTTTGTTTCATCAAATCTACCATAAAATGTAAATTGTGAATGGATGTCAGGCGCATGGCGGTCATCTCCTCGGCCGCGAATAAATGATGGATATACGCGCGCGTGTAATTTTGGCAGGTGTGACAAGTGCAATCCAGCTCAATCGGACTAAAATCAGTAGCAAAACTACTGTTTTTTATATTCATTCTATGTTTACCACTTTTATCTTTTGTTTTTGTAAATATCATTCCATGCCGAGCCAATCGTGTCGGCGCGACGCAATCAAACATATCAATGCCATTTTCAACCGCGACGAGTAAATCAGCTGGATCAAGCCCCATCCCCATTGCGTAATGTGGTTTATTAGTTGGTAAATACGGGTGCACCCATTTTAAAATTTCGTCAGTGGCTTCCATATTGTAGCCGATAGATTCACCGCCGACCGCGATGCCGTCAAAATCTTGCGCGCAAATAAATTTCGCAGATTCTTCGCGTAAGTCCTGATGGTTGGCGCCTTGGATTATGCCAAATAAAAATTGGGGGTAGCCGTGGCGGTTAGTTTCTTTTTTGTGTTCAGTAATGCAGCGCTCGGCCCAAAGATGTGTTCGTTCCATGGCTTGTCGGGCGTAGCCAGGCGAAGCCCGATCAGGTGTGCATTCGTCAAAAGCCATGATTATATCGGCGCCGAGTTTGTGTTGAGTTTCAATGGCGGATTCGGGGGTAAAGCGATGGGTAGAGCCGTCAATGTGCGAGCGGAAGGTAACGCCGTCGTCGTCGATTTTTACGAGTTTTTCGTTGCCGTTCTTGCTGTCATCCCGAGCGTCAAGCGAGGGATCTCCATTATTGTATTGTTTACCGGATGGAGATTTCTCACGCTCGCTACGCTCGGTTCGAAATGACAATTTGGTGTCCTTTTGTAGACCAAGTGAAAAAACTTGAAATCCACCCGAGTCAGTCAAAATCGGTCGTTTCCAATTCATAAATTTATGTAATCCACCGGCCGTGTCAATCAAATCTTCGCCCGGACGCAAATGCAAGTGGTAAGTATTTCCTAAAATTATTGGCGCGTTTAAATTTTCCAAATCCAAAGAATCCAAAGTTTTAACAGTGGCTTGGGTGCCGACGGGCATAAAGCAAGGCGTTGCAATATCGCCATGAGCAGTATGGAGAACGCCGGCGCGGGCGCGGTTGTCGGTGTGTTGTAAATTAAAAAATGGCATATTTTGCGGTAAATTTACCATATTTTGTGGAAAAAGGCAAGATATGGTATTATAGTGATGTTGTTTTGATTTATTATATTTATGAGTCCGAGAGAGATAATTGATTTTCGTGGCCGGCCAATGCAACCGGAAAGATTTCAAACTTTGCTTGACCAAGCAGAGGAGCCGGTTCGTGAAAGATTATTTACTGAAAAATCAGACAGGAGCTCATTTGAGGTGTGGTCAAAAGCGGTTGAGGAATTTTTGTCACGAGTTAATATGGTTGAACTGCAAAATATTTTTGAAGAAATTGGCGCGAAAAGTGGTGTTAGTCCAGAGAAATTAAATTTTAACGAAGCCGAAGTTGTAGTGGAAGATTTTAAAAAGCTGGAAGAAAGTGGGAGCGCTTTTGATGGATTTTATTCCCCTCACGCTAATAAAATTTTTTTGGATGCCAAGCTTTTGGTTGCGAAGGCCTGGATTCAGGGCGGTCAAAAGCAAAAAACAAAAGGACATTTGATTGTTGATGAGAATTTGATGTTTGCTAATGTTTTACATACAATGATTCACGAAAAAGTTCACGCTATTTCATATAATCTCTTAGAAGAACAAAAGATTGATTCAATAGTTAAAAGAGCGGCGGCTTGGGTGATAGAACATATGTTAGATGGTATGGTGCCGGTGCGTTTGGGTAAATCAAGAGGGGGTTATTCAGAACACGATAGAACTCAGGGCTCTTCAAGTTCGAGGTTTAGATTGTTTGATGAGGCTGTTACTGAACGATTGACTAGGGACATAATGAAAAAGTATTTATTGCGTTGCCATGGGGAAACATATGCTCCCCAAACGGTTAAGGATGTTCTGGATATTTTGGAGGTTAATGATGGTTATAAAAAGGAAAGAAAATTTTTGGATGAAGTAATTGTTGGTATGGCCCAATATTTAAAAATGAGTGAGACTGATGTTTGGAACGCCATCGTGCGCAGTAAAATTGAAGGGATGGATTTAGATGATCCGGATGTAAAACCGGTATTTGACGCAGTAGGGGCGCGGGAAAAACTATCTGAATCAGAAGCAAAAAAAGATTAATCATTTTTTGGTATTTATGTTAAATTCATATTTTGTCGGCCCGTTAATAGCGGTTGTCATCGGCTTAATTTATTTTGCCACTAAAAAAGGCAAAGAAGGCGGTGGATTCAGTTTTAAAAAAGGTGGCGCGGATATACTGGCCACTTTTACCGTGGATTTCACTGCTTTGGCCGCGGCCAATCGTTTGGATCCGGTCGTGGGGCGCGAAGATGAAATTACGCGCTTGGCGCAGGTGATGTCGCGTCGGGAAAAAAACAACGCCATTTTAATTGGCGCGCCGGGCGTGGGCAAAACTGCCATCGTCGAAGGGCTCGCGTCTTTAATTGTTAAAAAACAAGTACCGGAACATTTACAGGGCGACCGGTTGTTATCATTGGATGTCGCCGGTCTGCTTTCTGGTACCAAATATCGCGGGGAATTTGAAGAGCGCGCGAAAAAAATTATTGACGAAGTTTGTCGGGCTGATCGGCGGATAATTTTATTTATTGATGAAATTCATACTATCATTCAGTCGCATGGCACCGAAGGCGCGGTAAATTTTTCTGATATTTTAAAACCGGCTTTGGCGCGCGGGGATTTACAAATGATTGGCGCCACCACTCCGGAAGAATATGAAAAATATATTAAAACCGATGCCAGTTTGGAACGTCGGTTTCAGCCGGTAGAAGTGAGGGAGCCCACCGAGGCCGAGACCATCGGCATTTTAAAAAATGTCAAAGACCGCTATCGCGAATTTCACAAAGTGGAATTTACCGATGCCGCGATTGACGCGGCCGTGAAACTATCGCAAAAATATATTGTGTCGCGTCGTTTGCCGGACAAGGCGTTGGATGTGGTTGATGAATCGGGTGCGATGGTGAAAGTGTCGCATGTCCACCCCGATGTGCCGGCCATCTTATTTAAAACCGCCAGTGAAAAATATCCCGAAGCCGCTAAATTATGGAGTGAAATTCAAGAATTAGATCGCAAAATTTATGCTAAAAAATCCGAGGCGTTAACCAAACGGCGCGAGGATTTGGAAAAGCAGGCCGAGGCGATGGGGGTGCTCGTGGTGGATAGTGATGATATTAAAAAAGTGGTTGGTGATTGGCGGGAGACGGAGTAGGGCTGACTCTGGCCTTCTTTAATAAATTTTTTATGCTTTTTTCAAAATTAATTACTGATGAAAAAAATATGGAAACTGTCACATCCGTTAAAACCAGCACGATTACTTATACTAAATTAATGGTTGCGACGTTCGCGCTACTCGCGGCGAATGTGGCGGTGTTGGCGGTTACACCAGCAAAAATTATTCCGATGAGTGGTTGTGTAAAATATAAGGTGGCGTCTTGCACTACAGCGTTACACGGAATTTATATAAGACGCTCATCATTTTCCGGTGCACCAGTTTTTTTAGATAACAGATGTCGTACTAAATCACCACGTGAGAAATCAAATTATTACTCTTGCGAATCGGTCAAATCATACAAGGTGTGTTCTAGGTCATGTCGGGTGAGTTGTATAAATACTGACGAAGATAACCCAAGTGGTTATGATTATAGTGTTGCTGGCACTTCTACTGTAATAGGCGGAATATCTGTGGCGGATGTTTGTAAAAATTTTTTTGATTTAGTTGAGGCATCTTGTAATACTGCCGGCACTGACATTAACACCACAACACACCGTTGTCTTCCCTATGGTTGTTATCATGGAAAATGTTTAACTAGTTATCCGCCTGAACATCGGCGGTGTCGCGATAGTGATGGTGGGGCGAATCTGTACTACAAGGGAGAAGCAGTCAACTATGAAATGGGTTTTGGTAGTCATTTTGATCTTGAGCCCCCACGCGTTGATTGGTGCGCTGGCGATCGAGCTGTATATGAGCAATATTGTTTAGTTGGTACCACCACTTTGGCGCATAGCAGTGATATCGAGGCCATGTTGTTTGAATCAGCCGGTTCTTATAGCGGCCCTTCTATATATGGCTAATTATAGTATGTATCGTTGCCCGGCTGGTGCTCCTTTTTGTGTAGATGGTGCATGTGTAAATACTACGACTCCAATTAATGTCCACCGTTGTCAAGATTTAGATACAGGCAAAAATTTAGGTGAGCGAGGTTATACAAAAAGTTATCTCAACGATGCTTTGATATCCACCGAAAGAGATGAGTGTATAGATGATAGAAATTTATTGGAATATTATTGCGCCCCAAATTCACCAATGCCAGTTGTTTCCAGTTCGGTATTTACTTGTCCGACCGAATTGCCGATTTGTTATGATGGTCGGTGTATGAATTCTACGACTTTAGATGAAGTGCTTGAAGATGAGGTGCCGTTTTAGTTTGATTTTTTAATGTAGAAATTTTAGTATCAAAAAAAGTTATCCACCGTCTTGTTTAAAATTCATTGTGCTGGGGGGGGGCATTTGTGTTATAATATACGCAAATTAAATTTATTACCCATTTTTATGGGATTAACTTTAAAATATATGGACACAGCCGACACAATGGGCACAATGACGCTGGTAAAAACTGGTAGCGTCACGAAATTAAAATTGGCAGTGGCGACTTTGGCTTTGGCTGTTGCCGGCAATGTGGCTTTGGCAGTCGCGCCTATTAGACCACCAACAACTTATTTGACCGTAACATCGTGTAGCGCTGTTGCCGGTGGCGTGGCCACGGAACGGCAATATTTAAATAGTTGTACGGCTGGAAAAGGTTATACCTATGTTTGTCTAAATAATAACACTTTTCGCTTAATTTGGCGCGCTCCTTGCGTTGGCGCCATTACCAGCAAATCTTTTACCGATTCTTACGTTAATGGCTCTTGTCGTCAACTGGCCAATGGAATTTCTTTAACAGAAAATTTTAATAATGGTTGTTCCGGTTCAAGTAATTATACCTATTCTTGTTATAGCCCGACGCGAATGAAAAAAGTTGGGGGTAAGTGTGTGAATGGTTGTTCTGATCCTGACGGTGGGTTGAATTTAATTAGTCAAAATCTAACATCCTTATGGTCCGGCGGTAGGATGATTTCTTCCACTTTGGACACTTGTACCGGTTCTGGTAGAGTTTCGGAAGGTACTTGTAGTGGCGGAGTTATTTCTAAAACTGCGTTATCTTGTCCGGATGGGTTTAGTTGTAGTGTCGGTCGTTGTGTTTATAGCCCGGTAAAGAAATGTATTGATATTGATGGTGGTAATGTAAATATATCATCGGTGGCTAAGGTGGTTGATTTGAATAATGGAAATATTTTGAGTTCGTTGCCGGATAAATGTGCTTCTACGTCTACTCCTTCAATTGGAGTGCTAGAAGCAGTTTGTGGTTTCGGTTCGTCGGTTTCTTATGTTACAACTTCCTGTGCTTTTCATGATGTCTGTGTGGCCGGTGCTTGTAAACCGATTGTTTGTACGGATGGCGATGGCGGGGTTAATACTATGGTCAGTAGTTCGGTTTCTATTAGTGTTGGAGGCACGGTCTTTACTACTAATTATGATTCATGTGTCAACACCACTACGGTTTCAGAGCAAATGTGTTTTAATACGTTCGCTAGCTCTACACAAGTAGCTTGTGCCAGTGGTTATACGTGTAAAGGTGGAGCATGCATGCCTCCGCCTGTTCCACCAAGTGGCAGTCTCACTATTGTTCGTTCCGCGACGCCGGTAACTCGAACGGTGATAAATGATGGTTCGGCTGGTATTGACTCCCTCGGGTTACTTTTGTCAGCTGGCACAAACGAAGATATTCGGCTAACAAATTTGACGCTACATGTTTATATAGACGAGAATGTAGATGGTATTTTTGCTAATGCGATTGAAGGCGCTGTTAATGCTCGCGATATAATAAATGAAATTAATTTGTATTCCGGGACTACCAAAATTGCCGGTCCGGTTTTGGTTGATGCTTCGGGTAATGCCGTTTTTCATTCTGGTAAATTTAGTGGTGGCTCATATACAATTCCAAAAGGTACAAATAAATCAATAGTTGCGCGCGCGACTTTGGGTGGTGGTTCGCCATATGGTGGCAATGATGATCGTTATGCGCTTACTTTTTCTGCCATTGATGTGCAGGCTGATGGGGCTACAACTGCTAATAATATTGTACCTACAGTTGTTGGTACGGATGTTAATGGCACTACCGTCCCGAGTGTTTATATTCAGGTTACTGGGAGTGGTAGCCTTAATATTACTCGTTCCGCTACCCCGGTATCGCAAACTGTAATCAGCGGGGCTGGCAAGGTGCCCTCTCTTGGCGTGCTTTTGTCTGCTGGCGCTGTTGAAGATGTTAGATTGAGTGGGTTAACAATGCACACCTATGTTGATGGCAATAATGATGGTATATTTGTTTCTGCCGTTGAAGGGGGCGTTGATGCAAATGATTTAATTACCGCGGTTTTCTTGTATGATGGTGAAATCAAAGTCGCTGGTCCGGTGTTTGTTAATTCCACTGGGGATGCGGTGTTTTCTAGCGGTGATTTTACCGGTGGCTATTATGAGGTTCCGAAAAATAATAATAAGTTGTTAGTTGCTAAATCCGATGTTTATGGGCTTGCTCCGTATGGTGGTAACGATAATAGGTACGCATTTACTTTTTCTTCTGCCGATGTTATAGCGCGAGGTGCGTCATCCGCGAATATTGTAGTGCCAACAGTTGCTGGCACCAACATCAATCATACTTCCGCGCCCATTGTGTATGTTAGAGTGGCCAGTACGATTATTGGTAATGTTGTTATAACTTCAAATGCCAGTTTTCCTTCTGGTCAGCTTTTGATGGACGGCGTTAGTCAGGTTGTAGGATCGTTTAATGTTACTGTTCCTATTCCTGGGCCGGAGGATGTAACATTCCAAAGTTTTAAATTTCATGTTCTAAAAACAAGTGGGTTAAATTTATCTGATTGGCAGATGAAGCTTGGCCCTACGGCTAGATTTAACGGTGTGGTAAGTGGTGATGATGTGACATTTGACGTTATGGATTCTACCATGTATCCTGGGTCTACTAGAAGTGTTCAAGTTTATGCGACACCAATTTTTCCACCCGCTGCCACCACCACACCTTCATTATTTGTAATGACTGGTATATTGAGAGCGGCAGATGTAGTGGTTGACGCGACATTGTTAGGTTGGCCGACCGATGGTGTATGGTCAAATCGTTTGGTTTATCCATAATTTTGGTTTACCTTTCTGATTTTATTGTAGAATTTGTTAAAAATAGCGCCTAATCAGTGCTATTTTTATTTTTGTGGATTTATGTTAAAATCAATGCACTTATATGATTGATTATCAAAAAGATCTAAACCCCGAACAACTCGCCGTCGTCCAAAACGGTGATGGATTTTGTTTGGTTTTGGCTGGCGCGGGGTCGGGGAAGACGCGGGCGGTCACCTATCGGGTGGCGTATTTGTTGGAGAAGGGTGTAAGGCCAGAAAATATTTTATTGGTTACTTTTACCAATAAGGCAGCGGATGAAATGATTACGCGTGTTCAAAAATTATCTGGTATTGTCGAACGTCTTCCTTGGTCCGGGACTTTTCACCACATTGCCAATAAAATTTTACGCCAATACGCGGGTGTGCTTGGGTATCAAAATAATTTTACGATTTTGGATTCGGATGATTCGGAACAAATTTTGAAAAAATTAATTAAGGAATTTAAAACCGAAGATAAATTTCCTTCGGCGAAAGTGGTGAATAATTTAATTAGTTTTTCGCGTAATGCGGGTGAGGAATTGGCCAGTGTTGTCATGGAAAAATCTCCGCAGTGGGCGCAAATGATTAAAACGATTACGACTGTCGCGGATGCTTACACGCGCGAGAAAAAAGCCACCAATGTTATGGATTTTGATGATTTGTTAATTAATTTTTTGTTTCTACTCCAGAATTCTTCGGTGCAACAAAAACTGGCGACGCAATTTCAATATATTTTAGTTGACGAGTACCAAGACACCAATCGCGTGCAAGCGGCGATTATAAATAATTTGGCAGTAGTGCATAAAAATTTATTAGTCGTGGGCGATGACGCGCAAAGTATTTATTCTTTTCGCGCGGCGGATATTGATAATATTTTAAAATTCGAAGAAGCGCATCCGGGCGCAAAAGTTTTTAAATTAGAAATGAACTACCGTTCGGGGAAAGATATTTTGGATTTGGCGAATAATGTGATCGCGAATAATTTGCGACAATATAAAAAGGCCTTGCATCCGGTTTCAAAAATTGGCAATAAGCCAAAATTAAAAGCGCATTCCACCAAAGAAGCCGAGGCCGAAGCAGTCGCGCGTGAAATAAAAAAACATTTGGACGCGGGCGTTTCACCCCGTCAAATTGCGGTGTTGTTTCGCGCTTCCCACCACTCCCAACCATTGGAATTGGAATTGATGCGGGCGGATATTCCGTATGAATATCGCGGTGGTTTACGGTTTTTTGAACGGGCGCATATTAAAGACGCACTGGCATATCTGCGGCTCATAAATAATTGGGCGGACGCATCGGCTTGGACGCGTGTATTGCTACACGAAGACGGTTTAGGGCCGGTGGCAGTTGGCAAAATTGTAAATTTAATCCAGCAAATGGAAAATATTGGGGAGTTGAAAAATCTCGGGGAAAATTTAGGTGAAAAAGCGCGCTTGGGCTGGAGTAATTTTTTACGAATTTGGGAAAATTTAGTGAGTGTGCCAAAAAAACCGGGCGAGATGCTCGTGGCGTTATCGGATTCGCCGTATCGCGAATATTTATTAAATGAACATGTTGATAGCGACGAACGCATTGAGGACTTGGAGCAGATGAGTGAATTTGCGAAAAAATATTCTACTTTGGAAGAATTTTTGGCCGAGACCGCCTTGCACGAATCGTTTAGTCGCGATCGCGTGAATCCGGGCGTGGCGGCCGGTGTGAATAAAAACGATCAAATTATTTTATCTACAATTCACCAAGCCAAAGGTTTGGAATGGGAAGCGGTATTTGTAATAAATTTATCTGCCGGCGCGTTTCCGTCCGAGCGTTCAATGGGTGAGCGTGATGGTTTGGAAGAAGAACGGCGGTTGTTTTATGTCGCCATCACGCGCGCAAAAAAAAATTTGTATTTAAGTTATCCGGAAGAAAGCGGGAGTTGGGGTGGAGCGATGGGCGGGCCGAGTTTGTTTTTGGATGAAGTCGACGCACAGTTGTTAGATGGATCAGGCACCCGAACACGGTTAACGATTTTAAACGATTATAGTGCTGGTGTTACTTACGAATCCGAAGACGATGATTTACCGTTTAAATCCACCCCCCGGCACAGTTTTTTGCGGGGAGTGGACGAGTTGTAGTAATTGTGAGAAAATATCAACATGTTAGACCCACGCCAACGTTATCTTCAAATCGCGTTTAATCAATCGCTTGCGGAATTAAAAAGCGGAATTTTGTCATTGCCAAAAAATAAAAATATTATTGTGGAAATCGGCACGCCTCTTATCAAATCTGTCGGCGTGGAAGCAATACACACAGCGCGAAATTTTTGGAGCGGGTATATTTTGGCGGATTTAAAATGTATGGACAGGGGCGCGACGGAAACTAATTTATTCGCGTCTGCCGGTGCCAACGGCATTACCTGTCTTGGTCTCGCGCCCATCGCTACGGTTGACGCCTTTGTCGTCGAGTGTGCCAATTTGAAAATTGATTCTTTCGTGGATATGTTAGGTGTTAAATTTCCATTTGAAATTTTACAAAAATTAAAAAAGAAATCGACCGGCGTAGTTTTGCATCGGGGCGTAGACGAAGCGGTCAATCGCGCGAAAATCGTTCCTTACATCGAAATTAATCGTATTTATGGCGCGTATAGTTGTCTAATCGCGAGCGCGGGTGGGGAAACCGGCCGCGAAGTGGCTCGGGCGCATTTTAATGGTAGTCATATTGCGGTCGTGTGGCGCGAGTTTAATCCGATAACAAAAGTCGGACAAGAAATTATTAAAGAATTTTTGAGAAAAGCATAATATGCCGTTTGATTGGGGCGAAATTTTTTCAGGTGCATTAAGACTATTGTTCTGGGTTTTTGTTATTTACAGTTTTTCTAAGAAGAAAAAAAGAAAGATAAGTATAAATATTGATGAAGCAAATTCACCGGCCGAAACAATTACGTTGCAAGAACAATTGTCCAAGATAAAATCAGGGAAAATATACAGCGGGTTAGTTGGTATGATTGTAGGTCAATTGAATCCAAAAATATTAGACACTGAACCCAACGCGGTTGCGGTAGTTAGTGCTAAGTCGGTCGGGCTTGACTCTAAAAAAAGATATTTACAAGTAGCGCTAAATGGAAATTGGGAAGACGCACAACAAATTTTGCGACAACTGCCAAATTCCGAGCGGATTTTAATTGAAGCCGGCACGCCTTTTATCAAACGCTATGGCATTAATATTATTACCGAAATTCGGATGTTGCGACCGCTCGCCTATATTGTCGCGGATTTAAAAACGGTTGATATGGGTGAGCGTGAGGCTAATTTGGCCGCTGATGTTGGCGCTAACGCGGTCATTGGTTTGGGAATAGCGCCGGTTGAAACAATTAATGCTTTGAGCGAAGCGTGTACAAAGCGCGGGTTAGATATGTTTTTGGATTTGATGAATGTTGAGCAACCATTGGTCGTGTTAAAGCAGTTAGATAAATTACCAAAAGTAGTTTTATTGCATCGGGGCGTGGACGAAACTGAGACGGACAGCGCCAAAACCATTCCGTATTTTCAAATTAATCAAATCAAAGGCGCGTATAAAATCATGGTGGCGGTGGCCGGCGCGGATTCGGAACGTGATGTGAAAAGCGCGGTGTTTAATGGCGCGGATATTGTAGTATTGTGGAAATCATTTTATAAATTTGAGGGGAATGTGGGGCAGTTGGCGGAGAGATTTTTAGCGGAAATCAGGTAGAATTGTTCTGTCATTCCGACCGACCGTCGCAGGGAGCGGAGGAATCCCTTAAAGTTGAAAATCGTGCTAATGATTGCGTTAAGGGATCCCTCGGCTACGCTCGGGATGACAATTGGTTTAAAGTAATTAAAAAACCGTGGTGTTGAATCACGACGATTTTTTTGTTTATTTTTTTACTGTATTTTTCTCCCACTCGCCAAAGTCCTAATTCCATCCATAATTTCCACCGGCACAGCAAAAATTGTCATCTTGGACGGGTCGGCTTGTAATTTTTCCATTGTTTGCAAAGTGCGCAGTGACAGCGCGCCTGGAACGGTAGAAAGCAACGCAGCCGCTTTAGAAATATTTTCCGCGGCTTGAATTTCACCTTGGGCTTTAATAATGATGGCCCGGCGTTCGCGTTCACTCTCGGCTTGTTTGGCCATGGCGCGTTTCATATCGGCCGGAATTTCAATGTCTTGAATTTTTACATCCGACACATTCACGCCCCAGTTGGTGGTGGCTTGATCAATAATATTTTTTATTTCCACCGCGGTTTTTTCGCGTGCGGTTAATAATTCATCTAATTCCACGCCACCGATAACATCGCGTAGCGCTGCCATCGCGTATTGCGAAATCGCGTAAGTATAATCACGCACTTCCAAAGTGGCAGATTCGGCTTTTTCGACATTGAAATATACTACCGCATTGATACCGACTGGCACATTGTCTTTGGTGATTGCTTCCTGTTGAGGAACGTCTACGGTTGTTACGCGAATATCAACCTTGTTAATCGTTTGAAATCCTGTCAAAAGCCAGGTCAGGCCGGGAGTGCGGGTGCTGGAATATTTCCCCAAAGTTAAAATTACCCCGCGTTCATATTGTTTGACGACGCGTAGACCGGACAAAAGATAAATGCCAACGATGATTAGAAGTGGCAACATCAGTGCTGGTAGAATCATATATTATGAATATTAAAAATTATGCTGGTATTATACTATTGGCCGATAGGGGATGTCAACGGTTGGTCTTGACCCCGCAGTAGACCTGTGGGTCACTGCGGGGCAAGCAAACTTGGTTTACTGGATTTACCTTGACAAATTAGCAATGGTTTGATATAATCTTTTTAGAACGCGACTGAAGAAAAACTCGTGGCTGAGCAAATTCGTTCAGTTTTTTTATTAATTTTTTTGGATATATTTATTAATTATGCCTACGATTAACCAAGTAATGAAAAAAGGCCGGGTTAGCAAGAAAAGAAAATCGCGCGTGCCGGCTTTGGAATTTACTATTGACAACTTGCACCGTCGCAAAACCATTTTTAAAGACGGCAGCAGTTTCAAACGCGGTGTCTGCACCAAGGTGTATACCACCACTCCGAAAAAACCTAACTCGGCTTTGCGCAAAGTTGCCAAAGTCCGTTTGAGCAATGGTTCGGAGGTCATCGCTTATATTCCGGGTGAAGGCCACAATTTGCAAGAGCACTCCATTGTGTTAATTCGCGGTGGCCGTGTGAAGGACTTGCCGGGTGTGCGTTACCACATCGTGCGCGGTGTTTATGATACTCAAGGCGTGGAAGCCCGTCGTCGGGGGCGCAGTTTGTATGGCGCCAAACGTCCGAAAGCGGCGAAGAAGTAAAAGTTTGAAATTTTATAATTAAAATTTTATGAGAGGTAAGAAAAAAACCCCAGTACGAGCGATTGCTCCTGATCCAAAATATGGCAATACGCTTTTGGCCAAGTTTATCAATTATTTAATGCAGTTTGGTAAAAAAACCACTGCCCGTTCTATTGTTTACGAAGCATTGGAAACAATTTCCAAAGGTGGCAAAGAAGATCCGATTAAAGTATTTGAAACTGCGGTCAATAATATTCGTCCGCAGGTGGAAGTTCGCTCCCGCCGTGTTGGTGGCGCCAATTATCAGGTGCCATTGCCGGTGCGCGGGACTCGTCAAAATGCGTTGGCATTTCGTTGGATAATTGGCGCGGCGCGCAACAAAAAAGGCGCTCCGATGGCCGAACGACTGGCGACAGTTTTGACTGACACCTTTAACAATACCGGTGACGCCATGAAAAAACGTGACGATGTTCACCGCATGGCCGAGGCCAACAAGGCCTTCGCGCATTTTGCGCGTTTCGCTAAATAGTTCAATTGTCATTCCGAATCCCCATCGCAGGGGTGAGGAATCTCCATCCACAACCGTTGTAATGGAGATCCCTCGTCGGCGCGAGCCTCGCTCGGGATGACAGTGTAGATATTAAAATTTTTATCTTATGCCCCGAGAATATTCATTAGACAAAACGCGTAATTACGGAATTTGCGCGCATATTGACGCCGGTAAAACCACCACCACCGAACGGGTTTTGTTTTACACCGGTAAGAAACATAAAATCGGCGAAGTGCACGAAGGCGCGGCCGAAATGGACTGGATGGAACAGGAAAAAGAGCGCGGCATTACCATTACTTCCGCCGCGACCACCTGTTTTTGGAAAAATCATCGTTTGAATATTATTGATACTCCCGGCCACGTGGATTTTACCGTGGAAGTGGAACGCTCCCTGCGTGTTTTAGACGGCGCGGTGGTGGCGTTTGACGGCTCCCAAGGCGTGGAACCGCAAAGTGAAACCGTTTGGCATCAGGCCGATAAATACGAAGTGCCCCGCGTTTGTTTCATTAACAAAATGGATAAATTAGGCGCGGATTTTTACATGAGTTACGACTCAATTATCGAACGTTTGTCGCCAAATGCCATTGCGATTCAATTACCGATTGGCGCGGAGGGCACATTTTCGGGCTTGATTGATTTGGTTGAGCAAAAAGCTTTTAAATTTGAAGGTGAGCACGGTGAAAAAATTATTGAAATTCCAATTCCCGATGATATGAAAGAAAAAGTGGCCAAGTATCGCAGTGCGATGGTTGAAAAAGCGGCCGAAGCAACTGATGAACTAACAGCCAAATATTTGGATGGTAAAGAATTGACAGTGGAAGAAATCAAATCGGCTTTACGCGCTTTGACTTTGGCCAGCAAAATTTATCCGGTAATTTCCGGTTCGGCTTTGGCCAATATTGGCGTGCAATTTATGTTAGATTGCGTGGTGCAATATTTACCATCGCCGTTAGATGTGCCGGCGATGAAAGGTATTAATCCGGAAACCGACGCGGAAGAAATTCGTGAAGTGAGCGACACCGCTCCGTTTTCGGCCTTGGCTTTTAAAATTGCCACGGATCCGTTTGTCGGCAAACTAGTATTTTTTCGGGTTTATTCCGGCATGGTAACTTCTGGTAGTTATATTTACAATTCATCTACCGGCAACAAAGAACGTTTGGGTCGCATCGTGCGTATGCACGCCAATCACCGCGAAGACGTTACTGAAGTTTATTCCGGTGAAATCGCGGCCGCCATTGGTTTGAAAAATGTTACGACTGGCGATACTTTGTGCGACGAAGACAAGCCGATTATTTTAGAAAAAATTATTTTCCCTGAGCCGGTTATTTCCATTGCCATTGAACCCAAGACCAAGCAAGATCAAGAAAAAATCGGTATGGCAATGCAGAAATTGGCCGAAGAAGATCCAACTTTCCGTATCCACACTGACGAAGAAACCTTGCAGACGATTATTTCGGGTATGGGCGAGTTGCATTTGGATATTATCGTGGACCGCATGAAGCGCGAATTTAAAGTGGAAGCCAATGTCGGTGCCCCCCAAGTCGCTTACAAAGAAACCATTCGCGAAACAGCGGAAGCGCAAGGAAAATATATTAAACAATCCGGCGGTCGCGGTCAATATGGTGATTGTTATTTGCGCGTGGAGCCGAATGAGCCGGGTAAGGGCTTTGAATTTATTGATGAAATTAAAGGTGGTTCTATTCCGCGTGAATATATTCCGGCCGTGGAAAAAGGCGTGAAAGAGGCCTTGACCCGCGGTATCCAAGCCGGTTATCCGGTTGTGGATCTGAAAGTTACCGTATTTGATGGTAGTTATCACGAAGTGGATTCATCCGAAATGGCGTTCAAGATGGCCGCCAGCATGAGTTTTCAAGCCGCTTGTAAAAAAGCCCGTCCGGTAATTATGGAACCGATTATGAAAACCGAAGTGTTGACTCCGGAACAATACATGGGTGATGTTATCGGCGACCTCAACTCCAAACGCGGTCAAATTCAAGAAATGACCGATCGTGGGAAGATGAAAGTGGTGAAAGCGATTGTGCCTTTGGCCAGCATGTTTGGCTATGTTACCTCGCTACGCTCCATGACCCAAGGCCGAGCCAGTTCGGTAATGGAATTTGACCATTACGCCGATGTGCCGAACAATGTAGCGCAGACGATTATTGAAGGGAAGAAGAAATGATAGGCCGCTCGCGCGGACTGTCATCCTGATGCCGACCGGGTCGGCAGAAGGATCCCTTATACTATCTAGCTAAAACAAGACGTCCAATCGGGCGCCTTGTTTGTTTTTGTGGAATTTGATAGAATATGAGCATAATATAACTAGATTTTATGTCTCGTATTTTTTCCGGCGTTCAGCCAACTAACAATTTACATCTCGGTAATTATTTAGGCGCGATTAAAAATTGGGTGGAGTTGGCGGCCCAGCCAAAAAACGATTGTATTTTTTGCGTGGTGGACTTACACGCTTTGACGGTTTACCAAGAGCCGGAAATTTTGCGCGCCAATATTTTGGCTGTGGCCAAAACTTATCTGGCATTGGGGATTGATCCGGCTAAGTCCACAATTTTTGCGCAGTCGCAAGTAAAGGAACATGTTCAATTGGGTTGGGTTTTAAATACCATTGCCAAAATGGGGGAGTTGGAACGAATGACTCAGTTTAAAGACAAATCCGCGCAGAATAAAAATAATATAAATTTGGGTTTATTCGCCTATCCGGTTTTAATGGCCGCGGATATTTTGCTTTATGATACCAATTTAGTGCCGGTGGGTGAAGATCAAAAACAGCACGTGGAACTGGCGCGCGATTTGGCTTTGCGGTTTAATAAATTGTATGGTGAAACATTTGTTGTGCCCGAGTCGGTAATTAAAAAAGATGGCGCGCGCGTAATGGGACTGGATGATCCAAGTAAAAAAATGAGCAAGAGCGCGGTGAGCGCGAATAATTATATTAGTTTAATGGATACGCCCGCAGTCGCGCGTAAAAAAATTATGAAAGCGGTGACTGATTCCGGAGCAGAAGTAAAAGGTGGCGCGGATAAGCCGGCGTTAAATAATTTATTAGGTATTTATTCTTTGTTATCCGGCGCGAGTGTCAAAGATTTGGAAAAACAATACGCGGGCAAAGGTTATGGTGATTTTAAAACCGGTCTGGCCGATGAAGTGGAAAAATTCTTGGTGAATTTTCAAAATAAATTTAACGCGATTTCTGACAAGGGTATTGAAAAAGTTTTAACCGAGGGCGCTGGGAAAGCGCGTCAATTAGCTGTGGCTAAAATAAATTTGGTAAAAAATAAAATTGGAATTCTATAATTTATTTTATGAATTTATTTAATTTTTTTAATAAAACAACCGATATGCAAACTGTTACCGCCGTCAAAACTGGCACGATTACTTATACTAAATTAATGTTGGCGACTTTGGCACTTTTGGCGGCCAATGGGGCAGTGCTGGCGATAGTGCCGTCCACTTGGACGCGAACTCTGCCACCACCACTTACACATAATGATTCGGTTTACGCCTGTCGCGCTGATGTGGCTGGTTTAGATGGTGTGCGAGTAACCAGAAAATTATTTACCGCTTGCAACGCGCGGTCAAAAACATATTATACGTATGCTTGTTCCGGCCCCAATTCTTATCGGGCGTTTCGACAGGTTTTTTCCGGATCGGGTTGTTCAGGCACGGCAATTTCGTCCGGGGTTACGGAGAATTATGTCAATGTCAGTTGCGATCAATTTCAAACTCCTGGTGGTAGCGGAATTATTGTTGCTCAAACTTATCAAAATAATAGATGCGATGGTAGTAAGACGCATACTTATGGCTGTCCTAATTTAAAAACATTGAGAGATAGTATTGTGTCTTGCGCTGGCGCGAGTCCGGTCTGTATTGATTATGATGGCGGCGATAATTTGTTCAGCCGTAGCCAAACCGCAATGGTCGTTCCCAATACCGGCGCTAAAACCAATTCATCATACGATGAATGTGTCGGTAGCGCTCCTACTAACATAACTAAAGAATGGTCGTGTAGCAGTGGAGTAAAAACTTCAAAAGATATTACCTGCCCGGGCGGATATAGTTGTAAATTTGGCCGGTGTGTTTATACTAATACCAGTTCTACGATATTTTGTTATGACCCGGACGGTCGTGATATTACCAAGACAAACGTAGTCGTTAAGTATGACCAGACAATAAGTGCAAGCTCAATTGTCAAAGATGTTTGTGAGCCGGATTCACGTTCTCCCGAGCGGGTGGCAGAACAAACTTGCGATACCGAACCGTATTTTTCTTATTGTCCTAGGTCAAATAGCTGTGTCCGTGGTTCCTGTTTGTATGTAACCAGATTTTGCAGTGATAATGATTATGGAGTTGATGTCGGTTTTGTTGGTATGACTGTGGTAACTAATAATGCTACTGGCGCCACTTCGGTT
>MFQZ01000008.1:105584-105837 GCA_001784435.1 Candidatus Magasanikbacteria bacterium RIFOXYC2_FULL_42_28 | reverse complement strand
AAGCAGTTTAAGTCAGTGGCATGACATTATTTGCCACTAAGGGGTTCATGACCGTCGGCTTCCGTTCTGAAGAATACTTGTCGGCTCATAAAAGATCCGCAGTTTAAAACACAAGACGGTATAGTGGAAACGAAAGGATAATATAAAATGTCCGCAAAACCCCGGATGACTCTAAAAAAAATACTCCTTATGTTTTCAGGCCTGTTAGCGGGCCTGCTTGCCGCTGAGCTGGTTATGCGAACCGCAGAATTCG
>MFQZ01000008.1:105171-105554 GCA_001784435.1 Candidatus Magasanikbacteria bacterium RIFOXYC2_FULL_42_28 | reverse complement strand
ACAAAGCTTTAGTTCAAAAGGACGCTTGCCTGATCTTATGTCTGGGTGAATCGACCACTGCGCTGGGCGGAGAGAAATCCTATCCGGCCCAGCTCGAAGATATTTTAAACAGCCGGAAATCTGAAATGAAATTCAGCGTGATCAACCGTGGAATGCCGGGAACAAACACGGAGCATATCCTGGAAAATCTTGAAAATAATCTGAAAAAATTCAGGCCTGATATAGTGATAACAATGATGGGGATCAATGACAGTTCAAGACTGCATCGCCCTTATAAGCGCAATTTCTTCATTTTTTTTACCCGCAGTAAAACATATAAACTGATTCTTCATATCAGGCTTCATCTAAAATCGAAACTGGAAAGCAGAAAATTCCCCTCGGAT
>MFQZ01000008.1:104998-105110 GCA_001784435.1 Candidatus Magasanikbacteria bacterium RIFOXYC2_FULL_42_28 | reverse complement strand
CTGACGGACCGGCCCTGGCAGAAAAATATTTTCATTCCGGAGAATACGAAAATTGCGTCTCTGTATTGGAAAAAAATCTGAAAAACGAACCTGGAAACATTGAATCCCTTCA
>MFQZ01000008.1:104865-104992 GCA_001784435.1 Candidatus Magasanikbacteria bacterium RIFOXYC2_FULL_42_28 | reverse complement strand
GGCCAAATGCCACTTCGAACTGGGAAACCGCGAAGCCGGGTTAAATTCTTATGGAGCCATAATCAAATTAAATCCCGATCTGTCCGACGGATACTTATGGCTGGGTACACATTATTATTTTGAAAAG
>MFQZ01000008.1:0-104828 GCA_001784435.1 Candidatus Magasanikbacteria bacterium RIFOXYC2_FULL_42_28 | reverse complement strand
CAGCCCGTTCGCCCGCCTCGCCAATTTGTTCGCCGAGGGGGTGGTGGTTTGTATTCGCTGTGGCGAATGTGCCACCGTGGGTGTCGGTTCGAAAAGGTGGTCACCTTTGACGAATGTTTAAAAAAGGTTTAATATATATAAATGGATGAGTTAAATATATTACATTATAATTCATATATTATAATAATACATTGTAAGAATTATGTCAAATATTGGAAAAAATATAAAGAAATTACGCCAAGCAAAAGATATTTCGCAAGATCGTCTTTCTAAATTGGCCGATATTTCGCTTAATACCGTTGTTAAACTTGAACTTGATGTTAGTCCTAATCCGACCATTGAAACTTTGCAAAAAATCGCGAAATCATTGGGTGTTTCGGTTGATGATTTAATAAAATAATATGTCAACTTTAAATTGGATCGGTAAAGAAGCAGTTGTTAATCATGATAAAGAAGTGCCTTTTCGTCTTTTACGAAAAGTAAAATCCGCTTCTGTTGGTGATAATTCAGAAGATCTTATTACCAGCAGTATAACCTTGAGTTATTAAAAACATTTTGTGAAAGCGTGCTCAGATAATATATTGTCCAAGCGTGTTTAATTGAACTTAAATGTATGCATACCAGTAAATTAAAAATTCCGTCATATCTATTAAAAAATCCATTTATAGATGTAAAATGGGATGTTAGTGATAAACCGATTTTACTTTTAGATGATAAACTTATACCGATAAATAATTTAAATAAAAGGGTAAAAGGTGAAGTCGCGTATATTGTAGGAATAAACCAAAAAACTATAGGTAAAATTTTTGAGTATCTAGATGCCAAAATAATCCAATTTTATGAAATGAAAGTAGACAACATCGTTGATATTTCAAAATTCACCAATATTGAGGAACTTTCAATTCAGTGGAATGATAAATTAGTGGATATTGCCCCCATCCAGTATTTAACGAATTTGAAAATTTTAGTTTTAATAGATACTCCAAAAATTAACGACTTAACACCTCTCTCAAAATTAAAAAAAATAAAAAAGCTTTCATTTTCTGGTGGCATGAACATTAAAAATGTTGCAAATAGTCTACTTCCACTATCCGAATTGGCATCTTTGGAATTTATTCAATTACATAATTTGAAAGTGAATGTTGGTGGCATAAAACCGCTATCAAAACTAACAAACCTCAAGGAGATAGATGTCTCAAATCAATTTCCCACCGAAGAGTATGCGTACCTTTCCACAGTCTTAATTAGTACGTATTGCAAATGTTTTGCACCATATGTAGACATGGGTCATTATTCTATCGCTGGAAAAAATATCATGGTAACAGGTGCTCGCAAGCCTTTTTTAAATCGAAATAACGATAGATTAAAATTGGATAAATATGTACGGAATTTTGAGATTTTGCGCGCACGATATCTTGGAAGATAATATTTTTGTGGATACACTAACACATAACTTATGATAGAAATTAGACCTCATAGAATTTCAGACATTCCTTACCGCGTTATTTGGTTGAATAATCCAAACGTCAATCAATATATCGGGCAATGTCTTGACCAAAAAACTACGTTCGCAAAGCAAAAGGTATGGTTTAATAAATACCTTAAAGATAAAAATAAAAAGTTTTTTACGATGAGTTATGGTAAAATACCTATTGGCTTTATGGGGCTTTCACGTATTGATAAGACCAACCGCAACGCAGATGTTTTTATTGCTATTGGCGACGATAAATACCGTGGTAAGGGATTCGGGGAAATAGCCATGCAATATTTAATTAAGTTCGGTTTTAAAAAACTTGGTCTGCACAAAATAAGCTTAGGTGTGTTTGAAAAAAATAAACCTGCCATTAATTTATATAAAAAACTTGGTTTTGTAATTGAGGGCACACTAAAGGACGATGTCTTTTTCGCGGGTGAATACCACAACCAAATATTGATGGCTATTTTTAATAAGAAGGTGGCCATTAAAACGAAAAAATAATATAAGTCAATATTTTTTAGCATGCTTGATATTCTTGTCAAAAAACCAAAGAATGAATCACTTGTAGCTCAATTGGGCTCGTTATATTTATCTTTTCAAAACGTACCGAAAGGTGAGCGGGCGCATTTTGATCTTTCCGAGCTAGATTGGGCCTGTCCGCTTCTATTATTACCACTTGCTACCTACATTGGAGAAACTGGTAGCACATATACCCCGCCCGCATCTAACAAAGTCGCGGAGTATTTAAACGCCGTAGGATTCCCTTTAGGTGTAGATTCTCTTGATGATTTTGAGACGCAAACTCAATTACATAAATCGTATATTTCGATTAGCGTTCTAAAAAAAGAGCGTGGTGTTGAGCGAGAAAAATTAGAAATGTTGTTTTGTAAGATGGTGTACAAAAGTTTATCATCAATTGGGGGTGCCCAAAATGCAGTGTACCAGCCAATTGGAGAGTTTGTAACAAATATTTTTGAGCATAGTCACAAAGATTCAGGGTATCTATTTGGACAACATTACTCAAAAAAGAATTATCTTGATATTTGCATAGTTGATTGTGGTAAAGGATTTGCTCAGTCGTATAAAGACGCTGGGCACACTACCTTATCAAGTGAAGATGCAATCAGCGAAGTAATGCGGGGAGTTTCCACTAAACCCAGTCGGGAGAGAGGATTTGGGGTTTGGACATCAAAAGATATTGTGTGTAAAGCACTGGGGGGTGATTTTATTATACTTTCTGGTTCGGCGGCGTTTATTGCGCAGAGTTCGGAAGAAAAATTGGTTACTTTACCTAATTTCAATTGGCAAGGAGTGTTGGTCGCATATAGGATACCGGAGCCAAAAGGCCCAATTGATATAACACCCTATGTTGAATAATTCCTCATTTCATGGTAAGGTATTAGTAGGTTCAAACATATGAAAATACTCAAAAATTCAACAATTGAGATGTCGGAAGTGCTCGCGACGATTATATCTTCGCGAGATATTGTTGACCGCTTAAATGCGCATATTAAAGCTGCCTTGTCAAAGCAGGTTAGTTTAAATTTTAAAAATGTTGAATTTGTTTCAAGGTCTGCGGCGCACGAGTTGTTAACGATTAAAGAAGATTGGAAAAGAAAAAGTTTATCGCGCGATAAGGAAATAAATTTTATTAATACCAATGAAGAGGTGAGCGCTATGTTACGGGTTGTAGCTGCAAATAGAGCTGTGCCAAAGACCAAACCCATTTTTCAAGCTGAACATGTGGATGTGCGGACTTTATTGAAAGATTTAGCTTAAGTTTAATATTGCGACGCACTATCAAAGTTGGCACAAACCACCACCCCCTCGGCGAACAAATTGGCAGAGCGGGCGAACGGGCGGGCAAAAATTCCCCCCCTTAAACCCCTTCCTTTTTGCCCGCCCGTGCTTTGTTGGTGGGCGACCACATATATTGATTTTTCCATTGGCGGGGTTGTAGGGGCAAAAAGCCCCTGCACCATAGACCCCATTATAAGCACAACGCAGGCGAGCGAAATGGAAAAACAATGTTTTTCCATTTCCGAGCCAAGAAGCTTATATAGTTATATATAAATTCTTTTCAAAATAAGTTCGAACGTCGTCTAGGATTTTCGACATACGAAACTTCCCTGGACTATGGGAAGTTTTTGTTTATGAAATTAGCATTTTTGCATAGTTTAACTACATACTTGCATAGATTGTGAAAGTGTGGTATGCTATTTGCATAGGTTGATACTATATATGCACAGATTAACGATACAATAAAATTATGAATTTAAACTATTTAACAATCAATGAAGCAGCCAAATTGTTGGATGTGTCAATTGACACCTTGCGTCGTTGGGACAAGAATGGGAAATTAAAGGCAGTGCGTCAACAAGAGGGTGGTTATCGTTATTATTCCAAAGAAATGATCGATTTGTATCTCAAGGATATTTTTGCTGTTGCTAAAAAATGGGTAATTAGTTCGCCGATTTTACCAGAGTCAGAATATTACTGTCCTGATTCTCTTGTGTTTAAAACTCGCTTGGGCAGATTAGAAAAAGATTTGTCAAAAATAGAAGAACTAAAAAATATTTTTCCTTTAATTACTGCGATAGTCGGTGAGATTGGGAATAATTCTTATGATCATAATTTGGGTAATTGGCCGGATGTTAGGGGAATATTTTTTGCTTATGATTTAAATAAAAAGCAAATTGTTTTAGCTGATCGCGGTCAGGGTATTTTGAAAACTTTGCGGAAAGTAAGGCCGGAGTTAAAGAATGACGCCGAAGCACTAAAAGTTGCTTTTACTGAAATTATTTCAAGTAGAATGCCGGAAGCGAGAGGGAATGGGTTAAAATTTGTTAGGCAAGTTATATCGGATAATAATCAATTTAGCATTGAGTTTTATTCGGGTAGTGCTAAATTATTTATTAAACAAGGGTCGGAAAATTTGAATATTAAAAGTAGCGATATTTTATTTTCCGGATGTATGTCTTTAATTAAATTTTAAAATAGTATGATTATTCAATTGAATAAATTTGGTACAACTTTAACTTCCAGGCAAGATGGTAAAGAGGCCTGTAATGCTTATAGTTCAACACTGGGGTCTGTTGCCGATAATGAAGAAATAAAAATTGATTTTGATGGAGTAGTAACTTTTACTCCTTCGTGGGCGGATGAGTTCATTACGCCGATTTTGAAGATTTATGGTAATAGAGTGAAATTAATGTCTACGAATAATCCTTCTGTAAATGCGACTTTAAAATTGTTGGCAAAAATTGGCTAAATTATTATATGGAGGTATTCAACAAAATTTTAGAAATATTTTTACTGGGTGTTATTGGTGGGGCAGTCCCCGGGCCGATGTTAACGGCAGTTTTTACCGAAGTTTTGAGTGGGGGATTTGTGAAAAGTTTGCGCGTGGTTGGTCGGGCGCTTTTTGCCGAGACGGTGGTGGCTTTGGTTGTATTGCTCGCGATATTTGCTTTGGATATTCCGCAATTATATTTTTATATTCTTTCTATTTTAGGTTCAGGGTATTTAATTTATCTAGCGTCTAAGGTTTGGAAGATAAATAAAATTGATAATAGTAATGGCGAAATTTTTACTCTCGCAAAGATTTTTATGTTGACAATTTTAAACGGTGGATTTTGGATTTTTTGGCTAACGGTTTGCGTACCACGCGCTTTTTCTTTGGATGAATTAATTTTTGGCGGACGATTTATATTTTTATTAGTATTTGAATTGGGATGGTTATTAATGACCGCTGGATTGGGGTATATATTTTCTCGCTTTCGTCCGATTTTATTAAAGCAAAATTTGGTGGCGACAGTGTTTAAGATTTTTGCTACATTACTTGTGCTATTTGCTTTACGCTCAGTTTATGATAGTATAATATTTATAATTAATTAATATTAAGCATGCTTAAACACAACCTCGGTGAAATTAAAGCCAACAAAAACGATGCGTATGTTAGCGACGCCGTGATGATTTATGCAGATAAAGAAAATATTTTTGAAGGGACAATTTTGGAAAAGTGCGCGCACGACATTGACGTGATTATGATAAATTTAAAAGCGGGTGAAAGTATTAAACCACACGCGCATGTTACTTCGGAAGAAATTGTTTTGGTTTTGGGTGGTGCTGGAACTATTTCCGAAGAAGATAAAATTACTGAAGTCAAAAAAGATGATTTGGTATTCTTGGTGAAAAATAAAAAACATGGTTTTTCGGCTGGGCCGAATGGTTTAAAATTATTAGCATTTCACGGTGCGCCGATGCATGAGCGAGTATAATATGGATACTAAAAATATTCCCAATCATGTCGGCCTCATCATGGACGGTAATCGCCGTTGGGCCAAGGCCAATCATAAAACCGGTTTGGAAGGCCATTATCGCGGTTATGAAAAATTGACCAACTGCGCGGATTGGTTTTTTAGTCGCGGGGTGAAATTTTTGTCCGTGTTTGCTTTTTCTACGGAAAATTGGGATCGGGCGAAAGAGGAAGTGGATTATTTGATGAATTTATTAAAGCGGGCGATTACCGAACAGACCGGTGTGGCGTTAAAAAAAGGTTATCGATTAATGATTAGCGGGCGCACTCATGAATTGCCGGGAAATTTGCCGGACGCTTGTCGTGTTGCTATGGAAAAAACTAAAACCGGCCTCAATGGCACTTTAAATATCTGTCTAAATTATGGCGGTCAGCCAGAAATTACGGACGCGGTGAAAAGAATAATTACCGACGGCGTGCCCGCGACGCAAATTACCGAAGCAAAAATTGGCGAGTATCTTTACAATCCGGCGATTCCGGATTTAGATATGGTCGTGCGTACTTCGGGCGAACAGCGCAGTTCCGGTTTTATGCTTTGGCGCGCGCATTATGCCGAATTTTTATTTTTACAAAAACATTGGCCAGATTTTGACGAAAGCGACGTGGAATTTATTTTGGCGGAATACGCGAAACGGCAGAGACGGTTTGGGGGGGATTAAAAAATCTCGGCTGGTCCGAGATTTTTTTGTATTTTATTAGAAGTTAAATACCCCGCCGCTTGCGGCGGGTATTAAACAATTATGAATATGTCGGCGGAGCCGACACCTTGTCTAAAAAACCCGCCCGGATACCTCGGGGCTTGCCCCGAGGTCGGGTTTATTTTTTTAGCAATTGCAAAATTAATCGTGTCATTTTTTCACGGTTTTTTGGATCGCTTTCGGCGACTAATATCGTCAGCGCTGTCAGTGTTGATGGATTGACCACAGACAAATTCAATAGTCCGGCTTTTTTCAAAAACCAGACAAAGGCATAGGCACCACTACGCTTATTGCCATCGGTGAACGGGTGATTTTTCACTAGAAAATACAATAAATTCGCGGCTTTTTCTTCTATGGTGGGGTAGAGCATTTTACCGCCGAAAGATTGCATCACATTGCCAACGATGCCGGCGACATTTCCTGTTTGTCTTTCTGAACCGAAAAGTTCAGTCGCTTCGCCTTTTTTAATCAACGCGATTTTGAAATTTTGTAACGCTTGTGATAATTGTTCGGCCGTAAGCGCAATTGCTCGCTTGGTGGTGCCGGAAGAGATTAATTTGTCTTTGTCATACGCGTCCAAAGAAAGCCAGGTCGCGGAAAACGCCGAGATTAATTCCAAAATTTCTTTATTATCAATGATTTTGCCGGCGGGTAATAAAATTTTTAAATTATCCACCACCTTCATGAATTCAGTATAGTTATTTTTGATTTGCGCGCGGTTTATTGTAAAGCCGTTTGTGATATGTTCACGCAAAGTTTTAGTGGCCCATTGGCGGAATAGAGTGGCGTTTTTACTATTTACTCGATAACCAACTGACAATATCAAATCTAAATTAAAATATTCCACCTGATAAATTTTGCCATCAGTGGCAGTTGTTGCAAAAAACGCAACAACTGAATGGCGCTTTAATTCATTTTCAGCGAAAATGTTGTGAATGTGGCGGGAGACAACTGATTTATCGCGACCGAAAACATGAGCAATTTGATCTAAATTTGCCCATAATGTCTCTTTGCGAAAATCACCGCGTAACTCAATCGCCCCGGTTTTGGCTTGATAAACGATTACTTGATTATTTGTGATTTTCTTTTTCATATATAAATATTTGGTGAATATCAATATTATATCATTTTTTTGTGATGTCGGCAATTTGGAAGGTTTGGGGGTAATTAAAAAAATATCATGATTTAAATCATGATATTTTTTTTGGATAATTTTTTTAGCCCTCGTCTTCAATCCCGGTCAATAATTCCCCGATGATATTAGTGGAAATAAATTGTTGAATGCGATCGCGGTCATCGGGCCAAAGCGCAATCGCGTGGCGGAATTTGACATCGGCCATATCCGGCGTTAAACTTTCCAAACTAATGGCGCCGGCTTCTTTGGCAAGCGCGCCTAACTCGTATCGATCTAAAATAACGCGACCATCTTCAAACGGCGATAGGATGCCGACGTGAATGCCGGCTTTGGTGGCCGCGGCAATGGCGTCAATCCAGGAATAGGTTGTATCGGTTTTGTAATCAGTCCATTCGCGATTGGGAATTTGGCCGGCGCCTTTACATTCCAAAATTACCCCTTTCAAACGAGCGTGCTCGATCATATCCATGAGCATCCAGGGTGGAGTGTCGGCCGACACGCGAATAGTGCCAACTTTTTTTTCAAATTCAGTGTCTAGGCGGAGATTTTGGACGGCCAAAATCGGATTTTTGTAGCGGATGCCCTCTTCAAAATGCACATGTGGCCAAACGCGCGCCACCGGATTTCGGCCCGGTGTGTAAAAAGCCATAAAATTTGATTCCGCGCGTTTTTTAAGACGACTACCATCCCAGACATCACCGATACAAACATTATACACGCCCACGGCCTTATTGCGGTGAAACGCGGCGCAAATGCGGAAGGTGTTGGATAGTTGCATTTGGACATCACTGCCCACTTCGTCTTTGGTCATTTGCGCGCCGACCACAATCAGCGGTTTTTGGAGTGAGCGTTTAAAAAATATACTAAACGCCGCGGTAGTTTCGGCTAAACTATCAGTGCCATGCATCACGACAAAGGCGTCAAAGTTTAGGTAGTTAGTGGCGAGTTGGCGTGCGATCATCACGCGTTCAGCGTGCAACAAATTAGTGGAATCCTGGCGGATTTTAAAATCTTCCATGGTCAATTCCACGTCTTTTGGTACTGGAACGCCTTCAATTAATTCGGCGGCGGATTTGGCGGCGCGCAGTGGATTACCAACCATGCCCAGCGTGCCACCGGTATTTAGCACATAAATTTTTATTTTTTCCATAGCGCTGTCCAGTTAATTTATTTTAGTTTGCTGTTTTATAATTATACTTTTTGGGCTGATAAAAAATCAATAACTTTTTTAAAATTTCCCCGTTGCGCGTCGATGAGTGGGGTGCCACCGAAACGGTCTTTCGGATTAACATCAATACCTTTAGCAATCAAAAATTTAACCGCCTCCAGATGTCCTTCGGACGCGGCCAAATGTAGACCGGTGCGGCCATCATAATCCGCCGCCGCGATGTCGGCGCCACTGGCGTATAATCTTTGTAATTCATGCACGTCGCCTTGGCTTGCGGCCCAGCACACGGACATGGAATCTTGCAATCGAAGTTGTTTGTTGTTGGTCATATGATAGAAAAATATCTAGGAACAATTAGGCCTTTTCGGTGCCACCGTGTTTTTTTAAAAGTTCCAGCACTTCTTTGTGCCCTTCGCGTTTGGCATCGGCAAATGGTGTGCCGCCCCAACGGTCTTTGGGATTGATGTCAACATTTTTTTCAATGAAAAATTTAACCGCTTCCAGATGTCCTTCGGACGCAGCCAAGTGAATGCCGGTGCGTTTGTCATATTCTCCCTCGTTTAAATCTACGCCCGCCGCGTACAGGCGTTGGAGTTCATCCAGATCGCCAATACTCGCTGCCGCGGTTACCGCCATTACGCCTTTCATTTTAGTTTCATTTTTCTTTAAGCGCGGGTCCACTTTGTTGACATTTTTTATGGTGCTGTCAAAATTATGAAAATTAAATCGTTCCACCAGCTTGTGAGAAAAATCAATGCCTTTGTTGCTATTGCCGGCAATATCCACGCGTGGCGACCAGACCACAATACCCATGACATCCGGCACCACAATCAAGACCGCACCGGAACTGCCACTGATCGCCGGTAGTCCGATGGTGAAAGCGTATTCGTTGGAGTAATCTCGCATGCCGGCCATAAACATCGCCGCCAGACAATTGCGGGCGATACGCGGAGTTAATACTTCTTGTTCGTTGGTTGGACAGACACCGGCGTTAGCCAGAGTGGCCGCCATTACGGCCTGCGCTTCGGTAGTAGTTTCAATATTTAAACAGCGCCAAAGAAATTCTAAATGATTAGTGATATTGTCGCCTTTGGGGAACAAACCTTTTTGTTGCATAAAATAGCCGAGCGCGCGGTCGCTGTCGGCAATGCGTTTTTCCGATGCAAAAGCAGTTTCGTTAAAATCCGTGGCCACACCGCCCGAAAGCGCTTTCCAGATTTTTTTCACATGCGCGAATCTTGCTTCCGGTGTTGGCGTTTCGACTCCGATTAGTGTTCCAATCAGGAGCGCCCCTGAACTGATGAGCGGATTGTGCGGACGGCCATCTTGGTTTAACATCAAATAATCAAAACCTGGTTCTTTGGGCGCTCGCCCCACTTTTTCGTGGATGCCGGTTTCGTCGCCTTCTTTTAGCGCCAAACAATAATTAAATACTTTGGCCGTAGAGCGCGCCAAAAATTTGGTTTTGTAATCGCCGATATTAAAACGTTGGCCATCGACGGTGCACACTGACAAAGCATAATGATTGGGATCAACTTTGGCTAATTCGGGAATCGAATTATCCACCGTGCCATCGGTATTTTGTAAAGTGCGATTATATAAGTTGGTAATAAAACTGGCAAAATTTTTAAAATCCGGAATTACGAGGTCGCCAATAAGAGCTTTTTCAATCAGGGTGATGTGCGGTTGTACGAGCGCGCGGAAAGCGGCCGCGTTAATGCGGTCTTTTTCATTATATTTTTTTAATCCCGCCATGGTTTGGCGAATTCGACTGTCATCGGCTAAAATACCGCGGTCGTGCAGGGCCTGGAGCAGATCTTGTTTGAAAATATAATCTTTGGAATCAATGTCTAAAGAATAAAAAATTCGGCCAATGGTGTCCATGTCCAAATTAGTGCGCGCGATTTGTTTTTTAGTCGGCATATGGGGTAATTATATATACCAGTTAGTATACTAAAATAATTAATTTTAGGCAAACGAAATATTTTTTTATTTATAATTCTTGGTAAGAAAAATTTAGGCGAAGTGTAAAGAGAAAAACTTTACCGCCTCTGGCCCGTCTTTACTTTAAGCTGTATCTTATGCTATTATATATATGGTGGTCAATAGCACCCTATGGCGTGTATTATCACCATAACTTAACTAATTTTTTTCTCTATGTATAGCGAATTATTGCAAGAATTGAATCTATCCCCGAACGAGGCTAAGATATACGAGGGTATGTTATCCACAGGGGAATCCAACGCTTCGGTCATTGCTTTGCGCTCCAACGTGCCCAGGCGCAATGTTTATGACGCCTTAAACCGCTTAATTGAAAAAGGGCTGGTTTATAAAATCGTGGGTACGGGGGAGAATTTGTTTCAGGCCGTGCATCCGAATAAGTTGCTGGATTTATTAAAAGAAAAAGAAAAGTGGTTGACGACTAAATTGCCAGAGTTGCGCGATTTGTATGAATCTGATCCACCGCTTAAAGCCGCTTTTATTTACAGTGGGGTAGAGGGGTATAAAAATTATCATAGCGATTTATTGCGTGTGTCGCAGAAAGAGGAGGTATTTTTTTTGGGTGCCAAATCGCTTTGGAATAGTCCGCAGGTGAATAAAAGTTTTCGCGTCAATTATTTAAAAGAATTTGAAAAACGAAAAGTGCCATACTACACTTTGTTTGACCCGGGCGTGTTGCGCGAATTGCCGGAAGTGGTGCAGAACGCCAAAGGCGAATATAAAGTGTTGCCCGACCAGTATGCTACGCAGGGGTTAGTGGATATTTTTGGCGATTATGTGGTTACGTTTAGTGGTGTGCATCCGGGCCGGTTTGACGACAATATCCGGATTTTTATTATCATTGATAAGGATTTGGCCAACACTTATCGGGCGTGGTTCAAAATGATTTGGGATTTATTGCCCGGTAATTCTTGGGATCAGACGCAGAAAAATATGTTGTTGAAGAAGAAATGATACTTGGTCGTGTTAAATAAAATAATTTTGTCTTCAATTGAAAACGTCCAGATTTGTCTGGGCGTTTTCAATATTGTTTTTTTGACTTCTTTAATGGTTGTTTGTTATAATACCGAAATAATTTGGCGGGAACATCAAGAATGCGTCTGCTGGATAATTTTTTGTTAAATTAAAAATTAATATGCAACACGAACGCCCGTTGGATGCAAACATATTAGATTTAGATCGTGCTGGCTCCGAGTATGGTCCTTCGTTGGCCGGCGCGTTGGTGTTGCATCGTGAGCGCCCGGTAGACCAAGTTAAAAAGAAATTAACACCGGGCGCAGTTGATTTGAATGGCGGTGATGGTGACCGGTTGGTTAGTTTGGTTGCTTTAGGAGAGGTTGATTATGTCCGGGATTTAATTAATCAGGTAAGTGAGCCACTTGACATTGAAAATCCCGCTACCAATAAATTATTGCGTGTTTTGGCCAATACCGGTTATGGTTTTTCGGTCGGAGATTTGCTTGATAAAAAAGTTTACTGGCCCGTTGGCCGTTGTTTGACTGACAGCCAAATTGATTTGTTAGAATATTTTATCAGTAAAGGCGGAGGGGAAGGGGTAGAGCAATTTTTAGAAAAAAAGCAGGTGGATTGGGGGAATACCGAACAATTCGCAATCTCAAAAAAAATGCAGTTTGGTCCGGACGAAGTAGAATACAACCTGGTTGGCAGTTTATTGAAGAATTTAATATCAGTTGGCAGAAAAGATTTTCCTAAGAAAGTAGTAACACAGAGATTGGCCGCGATAGACGCCGCCGGGTTGAATTGGGATGATGACGCCGTTAAAGCCATGCTGTTAGTATTTGTGGTGCAAGTCAACTCTGATTCAGAGGTGGCCGCAATTATTTTAAATCATCCTCCGACCGATGCGCGTGCGGTTGAAAATAGCGAAAAATTATTACGGGCGCTTTGTGCCTTTGGGCAGACGGAAAACGTTCGGCGCGCGCTTACCGATATTTGGCGAGATGTACCAATGACGCCGGTTGATATTGATGCGGTGGCCAAGCACGGAGAATTGTGGGATATTTTGGCTGATTGCGGATTTCGTGATGAGATGGCAAAACATTTGGCGCCGTTAGCTGATAAATTTTTTCAAGAACACCAGACAATTAACATAAAAGACGCGGCGGAGATGGACAAGTTATCTCTGTTTGTTCATTGGGGTTATGCAGAGAAGGTCGTTGAGGTGCTGGTAAAAAATAATGTTTTTAGTGTTGATAATTATCATCTACCAAATATACATTTGGATCGTTTGTTATTAGCAATTGTGGAGTTGGGCCACACGGAGCTAGTCGGGTCGTCATTGGAGAAACTTATTGCCGAACTTCAAACTACGATTCAAAGCCAGCCCGTTGTCCCGTTTGATTTCCATTCAGGTTATAATCCGGCAGTTAAAAAGGCGATGGCGATTGTACCAAAAATAATAGGACTAGGGTGGATTCTTTCTTGCCCCGAGTTGTTAGAATTAATTGTTGAGCGCACCCGTTATCCCGGGCAAGCGGATGATTTAAGGGAGAGAGTCGACGTAGAAAGAGTGGTTTTAAAAGAGCGGATAGTTGCACAGTACACCCCTCGTGATTTGCGTCATACTAATTTTATTAATAAGTTTGATAATTTTTTGGAGCAATTATCAATGCCGGAAATAAATTTTTTCCGGATGATTTTATCCAAGCATGGAAGTTTCTTGCACCCCCGCGCGGTTGAATTTGTTAAGGCATTTCAAAACGGTGAGCAATTTTTTAGTGCCATTGACAAGGGCGGGAGCGCGCTCGGAGTAATTATTGGCAGTAAGGACAGCTACATACAATCTGATGCGGCCGGCCAACGTTATCGGCCGGTGGTATTTGCTCACCAAATCAATCGCGTTTCGGCCGAGCAATGGCGGCACGCCTCTGACGCCGGTGTGCCGGTAGAGCCAATTATAGAAGGGGGTTCATTTTCTACCGCTCTTGATTGGGAGGATGGGGTGTTTTCTCGCTATTGTGGGAACAATCTTGCTTTTTGGAGACATGTTTTAGATCGTCCACCACTGGAACCACTTTATTATTTGTTAAATATAATGGCCAGCAAAATTTATTCACAGTTGGATGGCTTGGGAATTGAGCATGGCCATCCTTTAAAGGGTAATTTTACCGTGGAACTTATTAATAAAAATTATTTGGCGTCTAAACCCGATTGTGATATTAATCAATTGCCATTTGAGCCAAGCCAGTTTTCTTTTGATGTTGGCGATTATTTGGCCGAGCCGGGGAAATGGGAATTGGTGGTGCGGTTAATTGATTGGGATCGGGCGGTTGCATCTTCGGAGCGTGGTGTTTAGGCAGTTGAATAAAAAAATATCATGATTTAAATCATGATATTTTTTTTGATAGTATGTTATTTATTTCAACCTTTTCTCCGCCTCACCCCAATCAATCGCCTCCATAAACGCTTCAATATAATCCGCGCGTTTTATACCATAGTCGGTGATAAAGGCGTGTTCAAATACATCCATCACGAGTAAGGGCGTGGCGCCGGCCAAGTGGCCGGTATTGTGTTCGTCTATCCAGACATTAAACAAGCGGTCGGAAGTTTTGTCGTGGGCCAGCACCACCCAGCCGATGCCGCGCATGGCACCCGTGGCGCGAAAATCCTTTTCCCAATTTTCAAAAGATCCAAACCAGTTGGTGGCGATTTTTTGGGCGAGAGGCGAATCGGATGCGAGTGCGGTCGCGTCTTTTTTCATATTGCCGAAATATAATTCGTGCAAACGCATGCCGTTGAATTCCCAGCCGAAACGGCGGTTTAATTCGGTGAATTCGGGCGTGCCGAATTTGCTATCTTTTTCCATTGCTTCCAAAATATCAATTAATTTATTGGTGTTGGTTACATAGCCCTGATAGAGAGTAAAATGGTTTTTGAGTAATGTGTCGGAGAAGCCGGACAGGCCGAGGAGGTGGTCGAAGTTTTGAGGGGTGAACATATTGGACAGAGATCCCGATTTTCATCGGGATGACAATTATTAAGTAAATTAAATTTTACCGACTAAATCTTCGTTGGGTGTTAAAGTTTTGCTACCTGGTTGCCAAGAGGCCGGGCAGACCTCGCCTTGGTGGGAGCGGACGTATTGGGCGGCTTGGATTTTGCGCAATAATTCTTTGGTGTTTCTGCCGATGGAATTATCAATGACTTCGGTGCCGACTAATTTGCCGTCCGGGTCAATGATAAAAGTGCCACGCAAGGCCAGTCCTTCGGCTTCAATATATACTCCGAAATCTTTGGCCATTTTGCCGGTTGGGTCGGCTAACATCGGGAATTTAATTTTTTTAATGGCCGGGGAATGGTCGTGCCAGGCCTTGTGGACGAATTGAGTATCGGTGCTGATTGATAACACTTCTACGTCTAATTTTTTAAATTCATCGTAATTGTCCGCTAATTCTTCCAATTCAGTCGGGCAGACAAAAGTAAAGTCGGCCGGGTAGAAAAATAAGACCAGCCATTTGCCCGCGTAGTCCGAGATTTTTACTTTTTTAAATTTATTGTCCACGAGCGCGTCAGCGCTGTGGTCGGTGACGGCTTGGCCGATGACGGGGAGTTTGTTTTCCATATATTAAATGTTAATGAATAACCACCAGAGGCGCTGTGCCTGCCTCTGGCATGGGGTCCGCCTGTGGCGGAAATCTATACTATTTTAATCCAGTATTATCAGGTTGTCAAGATATAAAGTTTATATATAAAGTTTATATGTAAAAGTTTACAGGGCGTAGCCGTAGGCGAAGCCCTTGACAACCATACCCCCTGGGGGTATCATATTGATATGAATACTCAATTGAAAAATAAACTGTTAAAACGGCTGAAAATTATTGCTGGCCAAGTGCGCGGATTGCAGGGGATGTTGGATGCTGACGCCTATTGTGTAGATATTATAACACAAGCCAGCGCCGTGAAAAAGGCCGTGTCCAGTTTTGAAGACGCGGTTTTGAAAAATCATCTCTCGACGCATGTGGTGGAACAAATTAAATCCGGCCAGCACGCCAAAGCCGTTTCCGAAGTGATGAAAGTGTATTCTTTGTCTAAAAAAGATAATTGAAATATGCGAGGAAAATTATTAAAATTAATTTCCGGATTGACCGCCGCTTTGATGCTCGCGACTATTTTGCTTATTTTTATTTGTCCGATGGGCAGTTCCGCGTCGCTGGCGCACGGGGTCAGTGGTGGCCAAATAATGTGCGCGGATGCAAATACGCTGGATAATTTCGGAGCAATGAGCGTTTGCGTGGATATGCATTTGGCTAACGCGCGCTGGTTTATCAGTAATTTATTTAGTCCGGTGGCAATTTGGTTGGGGATGGTAGTTTTGGCGTTTGGGCTGGCAATAATTGGTAGCGTGAGAAAAAATTTCTTGATTAATTTTGCGCGCCTTATTACCGTGCGTTTGCGGCAACGTTGGCGGTTATTTTATCATTCTATTCGGCAGAAATCTCAAAAAACATTTTTGGCGTATTTGGCTAATTTAGAAAATAGTGGCAATGCTTCTTTGGTTTAATTTTATTATTTTTATGCGTGAAGTGGGGGCATTTTTGATGATAATGAAATTAAATTAGGAAGCATTTTTTTTTAATTAAAAAATTATTATGAACAAATGTACTATTCCAATTCGCGGGATGCATTGCGCGTCGTGCGAAATACTCGTTGGCGAGCAGTTGAAAAAGATTCCGGGTGTAACCCACGCCAAAGTCAATCAAAAAATCGGCCAAGCGGAAATTCATTATTCCGGTGAAAAACCTAATGCCGATGTTTTGGCCAAAGCAGTGGCAACGGCCGGTTATCAGGTGGGCGAAAAAGAAAAATTGCCGTGGCTTTCGCGTCGGGGTGCTGATTATGCTGATTTGGCGCGGGCCGGTTTGATTCTCTTGGTGCTATATTTTGTCGCTCGCTGGTTTGGCTTGTTTAATTTAAATGTTAATAGTGGCAATTCGGGGGTAATGGTCGCGCTTCTGGTTGGTCTTGTCGCCGGATTATCAACTTGTATGGCGCTCGTTGGCGGTTTGGTGCTCGGGATTTCGGCACGTCACGCCGAGAAACATCCGGAAGCGACCGCGATGCAAAAATTTCGGCCACATATTTATTTTAACCTCGGCCGGATTATCGGCTACGCGGTTTTGGGTGGAATGATTGGTCTTGTTGGGCAGGCCGTTAAACCGTCGGTTAACACGCTCGGATTTCTGACAATGGTGATTGGCGCCGTGATGATATTTTTCGGTTTGAAACTGATTGAAATTTTCCCGGCCTTGCGTGACAAAAATATTACCTTGCCGTCCGGCGTAGCGCGATTTTTTGGCTTGAATAATGAGGTAAAAGAATACAGTCCGAAAAGCGCGATGGTAACGGGCGCGCTTACCTTCTTTTTGCCGTGCGGGTTTACGCAAGCAATGCAGTTGTATGCGGTTTCTACCGGCAGTTTTTGGCAGGGAATGACGATTATGGGACTCTTCGCGCTTGGGACAGCGCCGGGATTGCTCGGTGTCGGCGGTTTAAGTTCATTTTTTAAAGGCCGAAAAGCACGGTTGTTTTTTATGGCCGCCGGTCTCGCCGTTATTATGCTCGGTTGGTATAATTTGAATAATGGTCGGGAATTGTTGGGTGGAGCCAGCGTTAAAAATAATTCGGCGATTGTTGCACCAGCCAATGGGACGGTTCAGGAAGTGCGCATGACGCAAAATAATAATGGTTACACGCCTGATACTTTTACCGTGGTGAAAGGCCGGCCGGTTAAATGGATAATCAATTCCACTTCGCAATATTCTTGCGCCGCGTCGATTGTGATGCGCAAATTTGGAATTAATCAAGGGCTTAACGCCGGTGAAAATATTATTAATTTTACACCGACCGAAGTGGGCACGATTCCATTTTCTTGTTCCATGGGGATGTATCGTGGGAAATTTATTGTGGTAGAAGATAAAAATACAGCGGTTAATGCCAATACTAACACAACAGAAAATGCTGATAATATTTCCTGTTCGCTTGATGGTTGTGGTAGTGGTATTTCTCAATAATTATAAAAATATGATCGATAATAAACAATTAAATTTGTCAGGCATGCACTGCGCGTCTTGCGCCACTTTGATTGAGCGGGGATTAAAAGAGGTGACGGGCGTTCAAACCGCCAATGTAAATTTTGCCGCGGAAAAAGCGCGGGTGGTGTTTGATACTTCGCTCACGACCGTCGCGCAATTAATTTCGGCGGTGGAAAAGGCCGGTTACAAAGCGCGTTTGAATGATAACTCTGATCCGGAGGCGGATAGACGCGAGCGCGCGACTGTGTTAACCGGATATGGCAAAAAATTCTGGTGGAGTTTTGGGTTGTCTTTGCCGATGTTGTATTTCATGTTGTTTGATTTCTTTTCATTTATTCCACTCCGAGCGGCACTATTGCCTTATGTCGGAATAATTTCTTTGATTTTGACCATTCCGGTGCAGTTTATTATTGGCACCGGATTTTACAAAGGAATGTGGAGTAGTTTGAAAATGAAAACTTTCAACATGGATAGTTTGATTGCGATTGGCACGAGCACCGCGTTCTTTTACAGTTTAGTACAATATCTTAATTATGTTCGGATCACCAATAGTTTTATCGGCTTAAACGGCGCGAAAATTCCGGAATTATATTTTGAGACCGCGGCGTTTCTAATTACTTTCGTGGTGTTAGGTAAATGGTTGGAAGCAAAAACCAAAGGCCAGACCTCGGACGCGATTAAAAAATTAATGGGTTTGCAAGCCAAAACTGCGCGCGTAATTAAAAATGGTGTAACGGCGGATGTACCGATTGAACAGGTGGTCGCGGGCGATGTCATTGTCGTGCGTCCGGGTGAAAAAATTCCGGTGGATGGAAAAATTGCCAAAGGCCAGTCAGCTGTGGACGAAAGTATGATTACGGGTGAAAGTATTCCGGTGGAAAAAAATGTGGGCGATGTGGTAATCGGTTCCACCATAAATAAGCACGGCAGTTTTGAATTTGTCGCGACGAAAGTCGGAGGCGAAACTATGCTCGCGCAAATTATTCGCGTGGTGGAAGACGCGCAGGGGAGCAAAGCGCCCATTGCGGCGTTCGCGGATAAAATTTCCGCTTACTTTGTGCCGGCGGTAATTGGCATTGCGATTTTGACCGGTTTGGTATGGTATTTTTTCTTGGGCGCGTCGCTCGCGTTCGCGTTAATGGCGTTTACCTCCGTTATCGTTATTGCTTGTCCGTGCGCTTTGGGCCTCGCCACGCCGACCGCGATTATGGTTGGCACGGGTAAAGGTGCAGAACACGGCGTACTTATCAAAGGGGGTGAGCCATTGGAAGCGGCATGTAAAATTAAAGTGATTGTTTTTGATAAAACCGGGACTTTGACTAAGGGAGAGCCGGAATTGACGGATATCATCGCAATTTCCAATTTCCAATTTCCAATTTCCAATCAATTTTCAAATCCCAATGATCAAATTCTTCAAATTGCCGCTTCCATAGAATCCAAGTCAGAACATCCTTTGGCTGATGCGATTGTGAATAAGGCCAAGGAGAAAAATTTAGTGCTTTTGGAGGTACAGGAATTTAGCGCAGTTCCCGGGCATGGTGTAGTTGGTAAAATTAATGAGCAGAAAATTTTATTGGGAAATCGGAAATTATTGGCTGATAATAATTTGGTGATTGCGCCCGCTAATAATTATGTCGTAGAGCAGTTGGAAAAAGAGGGGAAGACCGTAATGTTTTTGGTTATTGAAAATGATTTGGTTGGGTTGATTGCCGTCGCGGACACAATTAAAGAGACAACAGTGGAAGCGGTAAAAATGTTGCAGAAGCGTGGGCTAGAAGTATATATGATTACCGGTGATAATCGTCGGACGGCCGAAGCAATCGCGCGTCAAGCGGGAATTAAAAATGTATTGGCCGAGGTGTTGCCGGAAGAAAAAGCGAACGAGGTGAAAAAATTACAAAGCGCGGGTGTGAAAGTCGCCATGGTGGGGGACGGCATAAACGACGCGCCGGCGTTGGCGCAGGCGGATCTGGGAATTGCAATGGGTAGTGGCACAGACGTGGCGATGGAAACTGGTGGCATCGTAATTATCAAAAACGATTTGCGCGATGTGCTGACCGCGATTCAATTAAGCCGCGAGACCATGGGCAAAATAAAACAAAATATGTTTTTTGCGTTGTTCTATAATGTCATCGGCATTCCAATTGCCGCGCGAGTTTTTGCCGGCATTGGTTTGGTGTTAAAACCGGAATTGGCCGGATTGGCCATGGCGTTGTCTTCGGTATCGGTTGTTATTAATTCATTATTTTTGCGTCGGTTTCGGCCGGGGAAAACCAATTGGTTGTCGCTCTTCGCGCCGGTTGTGATGGGGGTTGGGTTTAGTGTGATATTTTTTGTTTTCGCAAGGTTGAGTCGGATGGGGTAAATTTAATTTATGGCAATGTCCAAAAATCCGACAATAATTAAATTTTTCGTAGCGCTAATTATTAGTGCGGCGTTATTTTCTTGCCATAGCGCGTCTGCGGCTGTGGTGTCGGATCAAATTATTAGCATACCCGGTGTTACTTGTTGTGATATCTTGGATAAACAAATTCATCCCGCCTCTCACAGCGCCACGGTTGTTGCTTTTATTCGTTCCGCAATTTTTGATTTGACCGCACCGATTTCTTTGGCAATGGCGCTGGCGGCAATGTCTGTGATAATTGTCGTGCCCAAATGGTGTTGGTTATGGTTGCGGCGATGTTATGGAAACGCGGAAATATGGAATTATTTTATTCTTTTATTTAGCGGCGGCGTGCTTCACGGTAAAGTTTTTTAGGCGGTTAACCGGTTGTGTTGGTGTTTTGATTTTTTAAAAACACCGTGTTTGATATTAATAATTAAAAATTATTATAGTATGAATGATTTTTTCAACAAACTTTCTCCCAAAAGCGCCTTGATTGTCGGGTTGATTGGTGGGGTGATGGTATTGTGCACTATTGGTTTTGTAGTTTTGCTTGGTCTGTATTGGCGAAATGGCAACAGCAAAAATATTGTTGGAGTTGGCAACTCTATTCCTGTCGCCGGGGCGCAAGCACCGAGCGCGCCCAACCAACCGGCCGCGCCCGTGCCGAGCGGTTCGGTTCCGCCACTCACGAAAGCCGATCATGTGCGCGGTAGTGGGTCGGTAACATTGGTTGAATATTCGGATATTGAATGTCCATATTGCAAACGTTTCCACCCGACCATGTTACAGGTAATGAATGAATTTAAAGGAAAAGTAAAGTGGGTCTATCGCCATTACCCATTATCATTTCATGCTAACGCTCAAAAAGAAGCCGAAGCCACGGAATGTGCCAATGAGTTAGGCGGTAATGACGCTTTTTGGAAATATCTGGATGCGTTGTTTGAACGCACCACTTCTAACGGTACCGGATTCGCGCTTGACGCGCTCGTTTCTTTGGCCAAAGAGCTCGGCCTTAATGAAAGTAAGTTTAAAACTTGTCTTGATAGCGGTAAATACGCACAACATATTCAAGATGAAACAAATTCCGGTTCGGCCGCGGGCGTGAGTGGCACCCCGGGGACATTCATTATTGGTAAAGACGGTCAAGCACAGCTTATTCCCGGTGCGTTGCCGTTTGAACAGATTAAAACGGCGATTGACGCGGCGCTTCGTTAAAATATGGTGTGGCGCGGGTGGCATCGCGTAACGCAGTGCCACCCGGGTTTGTTTAATGGCCGGAAAAATAATTTGATTATGGGGAAAATATCCAATGTTATTGGTGTTTGTCGCGTTGTCCTATCATCGGCCAAATATCGTTGGGCGGTTTTTGGTAGCGCGCTTATTTTTGCCTTGTTGGAAATGTGGTTGGCCAGTTATTCGTTGATTTTATTTGTTTATCACTCGGACGCGTTCTCGTGGCGCGACCGTGTTTCTATTTTAGGTAGTGCCACCACTCTATTTCTGACCACTTTCGGGCCCGCCACCTTGATACTGACATTTTTGACGGCGTTGCTTGTGGGTTTGAACGGCGCGCTTTTGATTTATTATTTTAAACAACGCGCGGTGTGGCAAAAAGCGGCGGGTGTGAGCGTGGCCGGGATGTTGGCAGGGCTACTCGGTGTCGGTTGCGCTTCTTGTGGTTCAGTGATATTGTCTTCCGTCTTTGGATTCTCCATTGCCACGAATATGTTAGGCGCGTTGCCGTTGCGGGGGAGCGAGTTTGGTTTATTCGCGGTTATTAGTTTATTTTTTTCCATTTACATTGTCGCGCAAAAAATTAACTCGGGCGCGGTTTGCGAAATTGTCCAGCCCAACAATCATAAAACCAGTACTTAACATTGATTAAATATGGGGGTATACTACCGGTAGTAGGTGAATAATTGGTGTAGCATTGAACACGTTATTATTACAAGGTAAAAAATATAAGATAAATTTTAATTAGAAGGGGGGTGGAAATATGCACGAACTTTCTATCAAAAAATATGCGTCGCTGTGTTTGTTTGGTGGCGAAATCGCCTATACCGTTTGTATGGTATATGGAAAATTTTTAAGTGGCGCGGCAGCCGAATTGCATGCCTCTTTGTTTGCGTTGTTCCCGGGGTTCACCGGCGTAAATTTTGGCAGTTGGTTTTTTGGGGCGTTGACTGTCGCTGTTTGGTCGGGTGTGGCCGGGGCGTATGTTGCTTGGATGCATAATGTGAGTATTAAGAAATAGGGATAGTTTGTGTAAAATAAAAACCGTCGCGATTTTGTGACGGTTTTTTGACGATCATTTTTAGTTATTTTACCCGAACACCAACACTTTATCATATTCCGCCACCATCTTTGCCAAATTTTGCATCGTGGAAGTCGGACAAACTTTGCTTTCTGATTTGGATCGAATTTTCAAGCAAGTGCCACAGGCCAGTAGTTCGCCTTTTAGGATTTTGAATTCCTGAATTTTTTGAGAAATATCAAAATGTTCGGTATCGGGCAGGTCTTCCGCTTCCACCCCTTCGCTCATAAGATTGATCTGGACGACGTGGCCTTCTTTAAGCGAGGCAATGCCTAAACGGAAAGTATTCCAAACATGTTCTGGTTTATTGGATTGTAAAATTATTCCAAGTTTCATATTTTAAATTAAATCTTTCTTTTTTTCTTCAAATTCTTTTTTTTCAATTTCGCCTTTGGCATAGCGTTCGCGTAAAATTTCTAACGCTGATTTTTCGTTAGGACGAGAGTTGCCGGATTGGTTAGCAAACCATCTTATTAAAGCTATTACTCCCGCGATAATCAAAACCCACCAGAGCATCATAAAAATCCAGCCGAAAGAGGCAAAAGGCCAAAATCCAAAGTTCATCATATTGTTTTGTGTAAATTAGTTTAGCCACGATGAAGCATATGAATTATACAATAGAAAGATGACGATGTAAAATGGTGGTGCGTTCCCTTGTTTTTTTGTAATAATATGATAATCTTTAATCATAAATTACTTAATCCAAATTATATGGCCACTATTCAAAAAACCAAAGAGGCAATGGTCAAATTACCTTTGTCGGCTTTGCGCTATCTTTCTCGTTATCCACGTGAGAAAAAAATCGTGGTGGAAATCGCCACGGATGATATTGTGCGGGTGAATGATGCCAAAACACTAGACGAAATTATCGGGTCAGCGCGGCTTGACTACGCGCTGGGCGATTACACTTCTCACAAAACCGCACGCAGTTTGATATCTGCCTTGCGGGCATAATTGAGTTCTCCGCTCCCGATGTTGTGAATCTGCTTGATACCGGCTCGCATAATATTTATAAAAAACGATAGTGAGAAAAATAAACAAAAAAATAGTCCCGACTAAATTGGGACTATTTTTAAATATTTTCTTGTCCCAGAATTTTACTGCTTTTGTAGTTTACGGGGTGTAGCCCTGTGGATAACTAATTTGCCAAAAGTGGCTGGGGGGGGGGGTATACTTAATAGGGAAAAATTTATTTTTAATTTAAAAATATTATGGACATACAGCATAATCGGGAAGTAGACTTTGGGCATTCCTCTGTCTCAAAAGACAAAAAACTTCCGGAGTTAGACCATCAAACACGCGAAATAGTTGATACGCTTTCACAACATAAAGCAGATTTACTACAATTGGTTCATAAATACGAAAATGAAGCGCTTGCTCCAGATCGGCCGTATGAAGAAGGAAAATCGGTAGACAGTGAAGGCAGAAGTCAAGGATTTTCTTACACTGTTGTAAATTCAAAAAAATTCCAAATTGATTTTAATGGGCTTGGTTTGTATCACGGACAATCAGTAGAAATTGAAGTTGCTAAGGATGATACCGAAGAATCTGGCACTCTTGAAGTTAAAACAACTCTGATTCACGAAGAGCAGGCATCAGCGGGCACACTACTTCGCGCTGTTAATGAGATACTTATTGAACAAGGTTACAGAATTGTAAATTGACTAACATATTAATTATAGTGTAATTTTTTAAAAACCGCCACGATTGTGACGGTTTTTTGCTTAATTTAGCACTAATTGTTAACATACTTAACTTATCCCCACCAGTCCACTTGGCAGAGTTGTCTAAATAATATACAATGGAAAGGTGAGAATATCACCTTTCCATTAAATATATTGTAATATGGCCACCGACAACCTAATCGCCAAATTATATGAATCCCCCAAAACAATCCTTACCGTCAAGGATGTTGCTTTGATTTGGGAGGAAACCAATAATGTGAATTTATTTTCCAAGCTTAAATATTATACCAATCAGGGGTCGTTAATTCGTTTAACTCGTGGAGTTTTTGCCAAGAACAAGGAATATGATGTTAAAGAATTAGCGACCAGTATTTATACCCCGTCCTATGTAAGTTTTGAAACAGTTTTGCGCGAGGCCGGGATTATTTTTCAGCAATATGATTCAATTTTTGTCGCTGGGCCTTATCCAATGAAAAAAGAAATTGATGATAATAAAATTGTATATAGAAAATTAAAAAATAGCGTGCTTTATAACGCGCTTGGTGTTAGAAACGAAAAAAATTGTTGTATCGCCACGCCAGAACGAGCGTTTCTTGATACGATTTATTTATCACCCAAATTTTATTTTGATAATTTACGATCCATTAATTGGGAGCAGTGTTTTGAATTGGTAAAAATTTATGATAATAAGCAATTAATAAAGCGATTAAATACCTACCAAAAATATGCTCAATAAAGAAAAACATCAACTTATCATGGGACAGATTCTGCGTGATATTTATTCCGACACTTCCATTTCATCGCTCATCGGATTTAAAGGTGGAACCTGTATATATTTTTTTTATGCCCTGGGCAGATTTTCGGTGGATTTGGATTTTGATTTATTTATTACTGATGAGCCCACGCAAAAATTGGTATCGGAAAAAATTGGCGGTATGCTTAGAAAATATGGGGAGGTCAAGGATAGTTATATCAAACGAAATACTGTTTTTTTTCTACTTTCTTATGGCGACACTGACCACAATGTCAAAATTGAAGTGAATGTTAGAATTTTAATGCCTAATATTAAAGAACATTACGAATTGAAAGATTATTTGGGAATTTCGATGCTGGTTGGCAAGCAAGATTATCTATTTGCGAGTAAACTGGCGGCTTTGACTGATAGAAAAACATTGGCAGTGCGCGATATTTACGATATTTGGTTTTTTGCTAAAAATAATTGGGATATTAATACCGATGTGCTTCGAGCCAGAACCGACAAAACCGTCAAAGAACATTTGGCTGATTGTATCGCGGTAATTGCGGCCGTCAAAGACAATGAAATTTTACACGGATTGGCCGAGCTTTTACCAAGTGAAAAAGAAAAAGCGTGGGTTAAAAATCATTTGCGCGCGGAGGTCGTGTTTTTGTTAAAAAATTATCTATCGGTGTTAAATTAAACGGCTGTTTTTATATTTTTTTCACTCTTTGGTTGCCCTGCCTTGCAAAAAGGTCATAGCCCAAAGGGTGGCGATCTGTGGATAACTAATTTGCCAAAAGCGGTTGGGGGGGGGGTATACTTAATAGGGAAAAATTTATTTTTAATTTAAAAAATATATGACAATAAGCGAAGGGAAAATACGTGGCGAACCACAGCCGGAAATTCTGAGTTTGGATACTTTAATAGATAATACAGCTGAAAATTTTCAGGCTTATTTATTAAAAGAGGGACAAGAACAAGCTCCAGAATTGAATTTTGACGAACTTCCCAGTGGTTGGAAGGTGCTCCAGATACACGGCGATGGGTCAGGCCGGTTGGCATTAGCCAAGCAAATTGCCGAATGGAGGGGGCAGGGAACAAAAATAATGGTTTACCCAGAAGTTTCCCTTTCTCCCGTTGGTCAAGCATTTTTAAATAGCGAGCTCATGGAGGGTGAGACACCATGTGTTGTCGTAACTAGATCAGAGCCAATGGCCCGCGATGCGTACGGTCGGGTGAGAAGAGGTAAAAATAAGGCAGAAGATATAGTATTCGTTGTTTCAACATCAGCATTGCCTCACAATAGATTAAAAAATCAGATTGAAGAGACAAAAATAATTCCCGTTGACGATGATGGTGAAAGTACTCATTGGCCAGGCGGGTTCTATATGGAAAATCTGCTGTTGGCTACTGAGCCTAAATAAAGAATAATAGTATTAATCAAAAGCAATTTTATTTTTAATATAAAAAATATGGATAAACGACCGCAACCAGGGGTAGCACAACCGTCGGTGGAGAAAGAAAAAAATTATCCACCATTAAGTGGAGCATTGAAGGACTGGGCTGGCCAAGTGGCTGGATTATTTTTTGTGGAAGGCGGAAATAACACTATCGTAGAATGGGACGCCGCCGGCCACCTTCTTGATAATTGGGATCAATTACCAGAGGATTGGCAAGATGAGTTAAAGAAAAATATTCATTTTGCTGAATATAACAAGAAGAGAGAGGATGAAGAAAATGGTATCGCCAATTATCTTTGGCGATAAATTCAGTATAGAGATTATTGGTTTGTTATTAAAAACCGTCACGATTGTGACGGTTTTTTAAAACTTCATAAAGTTTTGCGCGATTGTTGCGCGAATCTTGCGCGAATCGTAATTTTATGCTATAATACTGGTGTAGTTATAAAATAATACAAATCATATGTTTACTCCAATATTTAAATATACCGACAAGATTTTGAGCGACCTTACTGCTATCGCCGAAGCCAAAGGCATTATTGATCGTGCTAAAATTTTACCGCAACAAGAAATAAAATTACGCCGGCAAGCGATTATCCGTATGACCCATCATTCCACTGAAATTGAAGGGAACCAACTGAATATGGTGCAGGTGGAGGCGCTTTATGCTAACAAGAAAATTGACGCGCCGGATCGAGATATTTATGAAGTAAAAAATTATTTAAATGTTTTGAAATTTATTGAAAAAATAGTGGCCGAAAAACAGCTAATAACGGAAAAAGTGATTTTAAAAATGCATAAATTAGTGACTGATAAAACATTAAATTCACAGTTTTCCGGCCATTATCGTCCCGGCCCGATTTATGTGGTGCGTCGGCGTTTGGGCATGCCACAAGAAATTTTATATACCGGGCCGGAGGCAAAGCGAGTACCGCAACTTATGGCAGAATTTGTTACTTGGATTAAAGACAGTGAGGAGAAGGAAATAAGCCCGGTGATTGTGGCGGCCGTTGCTCATATGGAGCTTGCCGCTATTCATCCATTTAACGATGGTAATGGGCGTACCGCGCGCGCTTTGGCGACCTTAATACTTTATCAGCGCGGGTATGACTTTCGGCGATTGTTTGCCTTGGAGGATTATTATAATACCGACCGATCGTCATATTATAAAGCGATTAATTTAGGTAAAACTTATGAAGCCAGGCGTACTGACCTCACTTCTTGGTTGGAATATTTTGTAAAAGGATTTAAAGCGGAAATTGATGAGGTGAAGAGTAAGGTGTTGCCATTGTCCGCTCGTAATGTTGCTGGTAAAATAAAATCACAAATTTATCTTTCGCCGGAACAGTTAAAAATTATTGATTTCTTGGATCAGGTCGGCCGGATTACCGTTGCCGATGCGGAAGATATTTTATCTTGTCCGCGTCGATCAGCGCAGTTGCAATTGCAAAAATTAAAAAAACTTAAAATGATTAAGGCGACCGGCAAGGGCAAGTCGACTTCTTATGTGGTTGGTTAGTTGTGGCGCGCAATTTTTATACAAAAAAACCGCCACGATTGTGACGGTTTTTTGTGTTGGTTATGGATGTGAATTTTCGTAAAGGGATTCCTCAGGGCTTCGTCCGCCTTGGGCGGACTACGCCCTGTAAACTGGCAATACTGTATTAAGCGCTAATTTATAGTGCGTAGCCGCAGGCGAAGCGCTATTCCTCCTCCGGCAACGGCGCTTCCTCAATCGGGGCTTCTTCTTCCGGCGCTTCGCCACGCGCGACTACCTCTTTTACTTTGGTTGAAATTTCTTTTAATAATTTGGGGTTATCTTTTAAGAATTTTTTGGCTGCTTCTCTTCCGACGCCTAATTTTTCTTCGCCATAGGCATAGGTGTTGCCACGTTTGGAAATTACTTGATAGATTGCGCCGGTGTCTAGTACATCGCCGGAAATGGAAATGCCTTCGTTATACATAATATCAAATTCCGTGGTGCGGAACGGGGCGGCGACTTTGTTTTTGACAACTTTGACTTTGACGCGATTGCCAATAACTTTGTCACCTTGTTTAATTTGGGCGGCGCGACGAACTTCGATTCTGATACTTGAATAAAATTTCAAAGCCGTGCCACCGGTAGTGGTTTCGGGGTTGCCATAGACAATGCCGATTTTCATGCGGGTTTGGTTAATGAAAACCAAAATGGTTTTTGATTTGGAAATAATGCCGGTTAATTTGCGTAGGGCTTGGCTCATTAAACGTGCTTGCAAACCCATATGACTGTCGCCCATGTCGCCTTCGATTTCAGCTCTGGGCACGAGCGCGGCCACCGAGTCCACGACAATAATATCCACGGCGTTAGAGCGCACCAGTGTTTCCACGATATCCAAGGCCTGTTCGCCAGTGTCGGGTTGGGACATTAAAAGTTCTTCCACTTTTAAACCGATTTTGCGAGCATAGTCCGGATCAAAAGCGTGTTCAGCGTCCACAAACGCCGCAATCCCACCTAATTTTTGGACTTCGGAGATAGTATGGAGCGCTAATGTTGTTTTACCAGAACTTTCTGGTCCATAAACCTCCATAATACGACCACGGGGCGCACCGCCAACGCCAAGTGCTAGGTCAACTGATAAACAACCGGTAGAAACCGTGTCTATATCCATCGCTTTACTATCGCCAAAGGTCATAATGGCACCTTCGCCAAATTTGGCCTTAATTTGTTCAATGGCGGCTTCGGCGGCTTTTAATTTGTTTTTTACTTCTTCGCTTACTTTGGGCATAGAGTTTATATTATGGATTAGTTCCAGCCACAGGCTGGTCCGCCTCTGGCGGATATTAGTTCGGGTATTATAATCAAACGGGCAATATTACGCAAGTGGATAAAACTGGGGGCTATTTTTTCTCTTTTACCACCACATGGCGCGCGACTGTGGTCGTTTTGCCGTGTTTTTTTATGGTGGTTATCGTAATGGAATTAACGCCGGGGGCTAAGGAAATTTCTACGGAAAATTTTCCGTCTTCGTCGATCATAATATCTTTGCCGTTGATGGATAGGTGCGCTTCTTTGTCGGTTATGCCTTGCACGACGATGCTCGTGTGGCTGGTAACGGTGCCTTCCATCGGCGTGTATACAACGAGGAGTGGCGGAGTTAAAATTCCGCGAATTTGCCAAATTAAATAGCCGGCGAAAATAATTACGAGCGTAGCGATGCCGAGGTTGCGAATAAGCGAGGCCAAAGAATCAAAGCGAATATTTTTTAACGCTTGGGCCGGATGGCCGGTTTTGATATCAGCGGTTCCGCCCTCTTGGACAAATTGTTTCCAGAGCATGTCCGGGTTTAATCCGAGCGCGGTCGCGTATTTTTTTAAATAAGCCGAGCGATGGGCGATAGTTAAGGGGAGTTCGCGGTGGTGGCCGGTTTCCAGCGCGGTCAAATGATTTTCCGCTACGCCAATGCGCGCGGATATGGCCGTAAGGTGTTCGCCTAATTCCGCGCGTTTGCGTTTTAAGCGCGCTCCCACTGATTCCGGCGGTTCTAATTTTTTTATGCAGAAGATGGACATGAAATTTTTGGGTGGTATTATTTAATCTCCTCCAAAAATTCCAAAGTTGATTTAATTGTCACATTATTCGATGGTAACAAAACCAAATTATCACCGAATTCTTTTTTAATTGGTGTTAAAAATTCGTCGGCCCAAGATGGGGTCAAAACATCTACGCCGGTAAAATCAATTTCTACTTTTTCGTTTTTATCCTTGGGCAAGATATAGGCGCGCGCGCTCAAATAGGCCTCTTTGCCAGCTGGGCGGGAGGATAGATTGTTGCCAAATTTTTTTAATTCAATACGCATATTTTAGAAGTTAATGATTGCCAATGTTCCCGGAGTTAGTTGATTAGTTTTTTTAATTGTCATTTGATTATCGATAATTTCACAGCTGGAATTGCCAGAATAAAATTTTAGGGAAAAATTATTGGCTTTGATATTTTTGGCGACATATTTTAGGCCATTGCCGCGCTGTTCGGGGAATCGTCCGGAAATTACTTCGGTAAACGCGACTTGGAGCGCATCGGCGTCATCGGTCGTTTGGGGGCGCACACGTCTAATTGACGCCAGTATCCCTTGGCCACGGTCAGCTAAAATAATTTCACGTTTTTCCAAATTAATTTCAAATACTACTCCCATTACATCACGCCAATTTCCCAAATTATGGTCAAAGGAATTATTGCCGATTTCGCCGGTAATCGCGGCAACGGTGAAAGCAACATTTTCGCTGAATTTCTTTTTTAATTCATTTAACAAACGATCGTGCCGGGCTTGAAAAACATCGCGCGTTTGACAAGTCCAATTCGGTTGGACTGTGGTAGTGTTGCCGGTAGTCGCCCAGTTTAAAATTTTGTCACCGGCAGTTTGATTTTCGTTCATATTATTTTTATTAGCAGAGTAATAATACACCACTTTTGGCGGTTTGCCAACCTTGGTGATTTGGCTGGTTTCAATTAATTTTTTTAGATGGCGAAAAATTCCCGAGGCGTTTTTGTTTAGGGTGGTAATAAGAGAGTGGGGGCTGGTGCCGTTGTTTTCCTTAATGATATTAAGGATTTGTTGTTTGGTGTCGGAATACATAGTATATAGTATATTATATACTATCTTGGTGGTTTTGTCAAGGGGACGCTAAGCGTTGTCGCTAAGCGTCCCATAACCCACGCTAAGCGTGGGGGGGGGGGGATATTTGACAGAGAGAGAGAGTTATTTGTTAGAGTTTCCGAGACCGAGAAATCACTCTCTGGCAAAAGGAGGGCGAATGTCGTCCGATTTCAAAAAGAAGTCAAAAAAAACAAAAGAAGAAGATGAAAAAGAACAGTTGGAAAAGCTACAGTCCGACAACGACTACGCAGAGTCGTTGAGAAGTGAGGGCGCCAACGATCAAGAGGGTGAGGACAAAAAATGACGAAGAAAAGGTATGGGCGGACTTACAGAACATCGCAAGACCACCCCTACCTCGTTAGAATTAAAATAGTTTAATTTTGGCGAGGGTGGTTTTGCTTCTATAATAAAAATATTCGCTGTGAGGCGGATATTTTTTTGTTGGTGAGTGAACCGCCCCTTGGTCCCCTCCTTGAAAAGGAGGGGAAAGACAGCGAGACAGTTTATTGTGTTGGTGGTTCTTCTTCGGCTTCTGATTCTTTCGGTTTATTATCATCCAACACCACCCCACCCAAATCCATCGTCTGCTCGTCCGCCGGAATTTCGGCTTCGGGCGCGGGCATATGGTGTCCATTGCCAATATGTTCGGTAAACACCTCGCGCGGTTTGGCGCCGTCAGCGGGCCCGACGATGCCGGCATTTTCTAATTCATCTAATAATCTCGCGGCGCGGGCGTAGCCCACTTTTAAGCGACGTTGTAATAATGAAGCGGATGCTTTGCCACTTTCAATTACACATCTTTTGGCATCATCAAATAACGCGTCTTGGTCATCGGTGCCACCGGTAAACATATTTAAGGTGCCGCCACTGTTATCGCCTTTGGCCACAATCGCGTCGTCGTAAGTGGGTGGTTCGTCGCCTTTCAAATGTTCCACTACATGATCAATTTCTTCTTCGGAAATAAACGCGCCTTGTACGCGTTTTGGTTTAGACATGTCAGCGGTCAGGAGCAACATATCGCCGCGGCCTAATAATTTTTCCGCGCCCGGGCAATCTAAAATTGTGCGCGAATCAATAATTGAAGCCACCGAAAAGGCGATGCGCCCGGGGATATTGGCTTTCATTAAACCGGTAATCACTTCCACACTCGGGCGTTGGGTGGCGACAATTAAATGAATACCGACCGCGCGCGCCATTTGGGCAATGCGAATTATTCCGGCTTCCACTTCGGCGCTGGCTTGGGACATTAAGTCCGCTAATTCGTCAATGACAAATACTATATATGGAAGTGGTTCGGACGAGGATTTATTAAAAGAAGCAATATCGCGTTTGCCGGCTTTGGCTAAAACATCAAAACGGCGTTCCATTTCGTTGATAGTCCATTTTAGCGCGTTCACACATTTGGCCGGAGTGGTTATTGCCGGCGTTAATAAATGGGGGATGCCGTCGTAGAGCGTCAACTCCACCCGTTTAGGGTCTACCATTATAAAGCGCAAAGTTTCGGCGGTATTTTGATAAAGTAGACTGGTGATAATCGCATTGATACAAACGGTTTTGCCTGAACCAGTGGCGCCGGCGACGAGTAGGTGGGGCATTTTTAATAAGTCCGTCCACCAAACTTTACCGGCGACATCTTTGCCTAACGCGATCATCATGTTGTGCGGGCGTTTGGTAAATTCTTCAGATTCTAATAATTCGCGCAGTGTTACCATCGCCACTTTTTGGTTGGGAACTTCCACGCCGACTAAACTTTGGCCTGGAATTGGCGCTTCAATACGAATTGGGTGGGCGGCCAAAGCGAGCGCTAAATCATTTGATAAAGTAGTGATGCGGGTTAATTTAATGCCGGCCGCTGGTTTGAAAGAATATTGCGTTACCGTCGGACCAACGCGCACCTCACCCATTTCTACTTCAATGCCAAAATTTTTCAAAGTGCTTTTAATGGTCTCGGCATTGCCTTTGATATCACCGGCCGATGGTTTGGATTTGGAGGTGAATAATAAATCTAAATTTGGTAAATCGCGAATAACGGCTTGAGGCACGCCCACCACTTTTTCCTCTTCCGGTTCGGCTTCGGCTGGTTCTTCTTCTGTTTCGTCGGTGTCGTCAGTTTGAGCAATCGATTTTTGTTTAAAGACGCGCTCTTCTTCGCCATCGGTTTCGTTAATATTATCTTCGGGTTGAGTTTGATTTTCATAATCACCCTTGATAGCAAATTTTACGGGTTTACCCGGCGTAGCCCAAGGCGAAGACGGGTTTTTAAAACTGCCAAAAAACGCAACAATCTCGCGTCCGAGCCAGCCCAAAGTTAAAAATAATTTTTTGTGAATTTCCACCATTTGCGCGAGCGTGGTGTTGAACAAAAATATGAGTGAGACAATCAAAAGTCCGATTAAAATTAACATCCCGCCCCAATAGCCAACATACGAGGCCATTACCCAGGCGAGGGCAAAGCCAATCATACCGCCACCGTAACCTTGTTGCGCCGTTGAGGCCATATCGGCAAGCGGATATTGTAAATGCACGAGGCCGTTGAAACTTAAGAAAAATAAAATCGCGCCGACCGAGTGGGTGTGGCGATAGTTATATTCAATGTCTTTGACGAGTAAGATGGAAGCGGTGATTAAAACCAAGGGGACGCAGTAGCGTACTTGGCCAAACAGCAATGCCAAAAATGAATCCACAAATTGTCCGAGCACGCCGGCCATTTGGAAAAAACTCAAAGTGGCAATGCCAGCCAAAATAAAAAGCAAAACCGCAATAATGCCGTTGTTTAATTCGGGATTAAGATTAAAACGCGGCGCGGCCGGGCGTTTTTGGTAGTGGATCATGCGACGAGGACGAGACACAATAAAAATTCTAAATTCTAAACACTAAGTTCTAAACAAATTCCAAATAAAAATGTCAAAATTTTTGTTTTTTTTGAATTTAAATATTTGGACTTCTTTAGAGTTTAGGATTTAGGGTTTAGTATTTCACACATATTATACCACATTTTCGTAAAACTGGCGCTGTGCATAACTACTTCAACCCATCCCAAATCAATTGCCAAATTGATTTTAACGACATGGCAATGGCTCTTTCTTCTATTATAATCGCGGAATACGGTTTGCGGAAACTTATTAGCAAAACTTTTCCGCCGTAAATGTTTATTTCGGTGTCTAAATTTAAATTTTTGACTAATTTGGTTTGGCGCAATTGTTTTTTGTCTCTGGATTTAATTTTTTTGCCCCAGGGACCGTCTTTGGCAATACAATAATAAAATTGTTTGTTCTGCGCGCGGGTTTTAGGTATTTGCCCGAGCCAATCATCTGGAAAAACGCCAAACATTTTTTCATAGTCAGAAAAACCGTAAATATTTTCACCACTCGTGGTCATATCATCCCAAGCGTTTTTAATTCCTTGCGCCCCGTCAAAAAATTTTACTTTTGGTTTTGATTCGGGGGTGTTAAAAATGGATAATAAATTTGGTAAAAGATTTTTGATGTCAACAAAATTTTGTTCGGCGCGTTTGATTAGGGCTTGGGGATTTTCGGGGATAAGAATAATTTGTTTGTCCTGTATTATTTCACCGATGATATGTTTGTCTTTCATCGGACCGATAAAATTGTAAATGTTCGTGCGTTTGACGCCGGACTGTTTAGCAACATCGGCGACAGTGCCTTTGCCTAATTCCAAAAGCGCCAAATAGATTTTGGCTTCTTTGTCATCTAGACCGAGGTTTTGTAGAGCTAAATTAAGAGTAGTGTCGGACATGGCGGTTGATTGGTTTATTAGTTTAGTGGTTTATTGGTGCGAGTGGTTATTGTCATTCCGACCGAGCTGTAGCGAGTGGAGGAATCCCTTAAAGTTGGTTATTGCAGGATTTCTTGTGGACAATATAACAGTATAACTTTGGCTATTATAACACATATTTTAACATCTGTCAAGTTTTTTGACACAGAATAGTAATTAAAAATGACTATATTTTGGCTAATTTTAAATAAATTATGACAATTTAATCAAAAGTAATATATCGGGTCAATTATCTTGACAATGCGAACAAAACGGTATATGCTATGATGTTCTGCCAAACGTGACATGGGGTCGCGTGTGGTAAACAAGTTCTTTGAAAACGGGAGGAGATGCTGTAATGAAGGCAAAAACAACGACTAAAGGTGCTAAAGCAGTTAGAAAAGGCAATACCAAAACGATCCAGTTTGAGGTTGAAGGACGATGGTATGAGGCCATGGGCGGGTTGGTAGAAGGACCGACCTACATTGATCTTTCTGTCTTGGTGTCTACTTTGAACTCCGTGGGGATCGGAGACGAGGATTGCAAGTTTTTGGCTGATCGTTTGGATCAGCTGCCATCTGTTTTGCGCTACTGTTCCAAACTGTTGACCAACTCAAGGGATGAAGAAGACCCCGGGTACAGTGTGTACTTTACTTGGGAGGGGTCAAGGTGGAATCGTAGGATAGAACGAATTCCTCGTGGCTATTTTCCACAAAGCGGTCGAGACGCTGTGCAGTTTTTCGCGAACGGCGAGATCATGCGGCAGTGGGGGAGCGTTCTTGTAGTGCATCGACTCAATAAGGTGCCAATTCCGTTGCCACTGAAAGAGGTGGCTGTAGAACCTGTTCGGGTTGAATTCTCGGTTGAGGGAAGGCGGTATGAAGTCGTTGGTGGTTCGTTTGACAAGATGCCCATGACTCCGAAAGAGATGCTGGCTGAAGTGACTGACTTACCCTCGGGGAAGGATATTATGTTCGTGTTGGAAGGTCAGTCGGAAATTCCGACCAACCTGCAAAATTACTATTTGCTGACTGGCCATTGGCACCCCTATCAAGGGTATTTGTGCGAATGTCTCGTGTATGACAAAACGACACAGAATTGGGTCATTGGGTGGGTCATGGGTTTTACCAGAAAATATTTTGCCAAAGATGACCTGATTCTGGTTTTGCATCGTCGTACGTAGGTGTTCCAGCATCGCCTTCCTCAATGGTTCGTGATTAACCTTTCAAAATCACCCGTGCGCCACACACGTTCAAAAGTGGCATCATTCTTTGGTAATTAAATTAGTTGTCAAAGAGTAATATAAAACCACGTTTAATCGCGTGGTTTTGTGTTTGTAATTTTGACATTTACCATAATTTATAGTATAATATCAATGTAAAAAAATATCCACAAATAGTATGCTTACCGCAAAAATACAACAAACGTTTAATCGGGCTTATCGGTATTTTGTCGTTCAAAAAGATCCGGTCTTTATCAAACAAAAATATGGTATTCCCGATCGATTAGATTGGACTGTGGAGATTACTCCGGACGGTTGGTTTGTAGCCGAATGCAAAGATTTGTCGGGTATTTTCACTCAAGCCCAGTCAAAGAAAGAATTGTTGGATATGGTAAACGATGCCGTACTTACTTATTTTGGGGTGCCGAAAAGAGAGTCGGATTTTATTTTCAATGAATTTAGAATGGCCAATAACGAAGTAATTCGTTACGAAGCACAATTGCAAACCCAGCCCACTTAAAAAATTATAGATATGGGGGACTATAATTTCAACAAACGGCAGTGCGTATTTGCGCTTAAAAAATTAGGTTTTTATTTAAACAATGATCGCACCGGTAGTCATGATAAATATGCTTTTCCAAAAAATTATTTAATTCCAGCCGGACATCGGCCGTTTATAATGATTCCGAGGCACAATGAATTAAAAGTACAGCATCAAATTATTAAAGAATTGAAAACGGTTGGCGGAGATAAGTTGATGGGGAAATTTATGGAGTTATTATAATGGTGAAAAAATAATTTGGACAACTATGGACAAAAAAGGACTAGTAAAATATTGGGTTAAAACTGCCGAGCATGATTATGATACGATGCTGGCGTTATATCGAAGTAAACGTTATTCGGCTTGTTTGTTTTTTGGCCACATTGTTTTGGAGAAAATTTTAAAGGCGCTCGTGGTGCAAGAAACCAAAAAAGACGCGCCTTATATTCACAATTTAATTCGGCTTTATGAATTGGCTAAATTAGAAAGTGATGACGATTTGATGATTTTTTTAGGGCAGGTAAACGAGTTTAATATCCGTACCAGATACCCGGAATACAAATTGGATTTTTACAAAAAATGCACCGGGGAATTTACCAAAAAATACCACGGTAAAATCAAAAAATTATACAACCAGTTATGTCAAAAGATAAAGTAAAAAAAATTGTTTGTTCTTACGCGGCCGAATTAAAAAAAAGCAATTTTCCGTTTGCCAGTATTTTTTGGTTTGGTTCCACCGCCAAAGGTTTGGCTAATAAATTTAGTGATATTGATGTGGCGATATTTTCTGATAAGTTACGTCGGTTTGAAAATAGTTCCGCCCTGTGGATGGCCGGTAGTAATGTGGATGGGCGAATTGAACCCCACGGTTTCACCGTCGCTGATTTTAACGATAAAAACAATCCGATGGTTAATGAGATTAAAAAGACCGGCATTAGGATTGTTTAATTGAAAAATGAAAATTGATTGAAAATTGTAAATTGGTTTATTGAAAATTTCAAACGTTTCGCATTATTCGCGAGACGTTTTTTTATTGCACATTTGTTCGGAATGACAGCGGGTGATTTTTCTGGTATAATATACAAAGTGGGACAGAGATCCCGATTTTCATCGGGATGACAAGTGTTTAAATATTTATGCCAAAAATAAAATCCCACCAAGGATTCACTCTCGTGGAAGCCGTGGTCGCCTCGGCCATATTTTTGTTATTCGCGATTGGGATTTATAGCGGATTATCGCTGGTTTTTAAAATTGTTTATCAATCGCGCATTAAAATTTTGGAAACGGCTTTACTGTCAGAAGAATTGGAAGTGGCGCGCAATTTGCCATATGAAAGTGTTGGTATTTTAAACGGTGTGCCGGTGGGGGCACTGGCGCGCACGAAAACCGTCACACGTAATAATTTGGATTTTTTGATAACGGCCACGGTGCGCAATATTGATGATGCTTTTGACGGTACCATCGGCGGTAGCCCGAATGACACTTCACCGGCCGATTATAAATTAGTGGAAATGTCGGCAATTTGTTTTGGTTGCGGTCAGGCCATGCCGATTAAATTAAGTACGATGGTGTCGCCGCGACAACTAGAAGGGGCGAGCAGTAATGGCGCGCTTTTTATTGAGGTGTTTGGCGAAGATGGTTTACCCGTGGCCGGGGCTGATGTTCATGTGGCTAATACTGATTTAAATCCGGATTTAATTATTGATGACACCACTGATGCCAATGGTTATTTGCGGATTATTGATACTCCCACCGGCACTTTGGCTTATCATATTACGGTGTCCAAAGACGGGTATTCTTCTGATTATACGGTAGCGACTTCGCCAGCGGTACCGGCTCCGGTTAAACCACCGTCTAATGTTAATGAGCAAACCGTGACTGATATCAGTTTTTCCATTGATTTATTGGGGAGTATTAATTTTAATTCCGTTAACGCCACCTGCGTCGCGGTCGGCAACGCGAATTTTAATATGTACGGCAGTGAAAAAATGTTGAGTATTGATCCGGATGTTTATAAATATAATCAAAATTTTTTAACGGGTGGCGCCGGCAGTATTGCTTTGAATAATTTGGAATTTAATGATTATCATATCAGTGCCACGAGTGGTGTTTATGATATTGCTGGCACGATTCCACCCTTGCCGATTGTTTTACACGCGGGCGCTACGCAAGATGTTACCGCGATTTTACAACCGCATAGCGCTAATTCTTTATTGGTAAAAGTGTTTGATTCCGGCACCGGTTTGCCCTTGTCGGACGCGTCTGTGCGTTTGACCGGCGGAGGCGGTTATGATCAGACCTTATCCACGGGCGTCGGTTACTTGCGTCAGACCGATTGGTCGGGCGGAACCGGACAGGTGGCTTATGTAATTGAAAATAAATATTTTAGCGATAGTGGCACGATTAATGTGTCCGGCGCCACGGCCGGCAATGTCAAATTAAAAAAGAATGGTTCTAAATATTATCTTAGCGGTAATTTAGAATCATCTACTTTTGATTTTGGCGCGCCTATAACTTTGCGCAATTTGGTAATTAACCCCTTGACCCAGCCGTCGCAAACCGGCGCTAATTCTTTGAAATTTCAATTAGCCACTTCCAATTCTTCCACGCCGGCCAGTTGGAGTTTTGTCGGTCCGGACGGCACCGCCGGCACCTATTTTACGGTTGCTAATCCCACTATTCCGGCTTCTTTGAGTGATAAGCGTTATTTGCGCTATAAGGCGTATTTAAGCACTACTAACAACAACTACACCCCCATTTTATCCGAATTGTCCATTACCTATACTAATAGTTGCACCCCGCCCGGGCAGGCGTTTTTTAGCGGTTTATCCGCCAGTTCTTATACCGTGACGGTAACGCGTTCGGGGTATGCGAATAATGCCGGTCAGGTGGATGTTGTCGGGAACGCGGATACGTTTGTTAATATGTCCACGTTGTAATTTCAAAATCCAAATTTCCAATGTCAAATCAAATCCAAAATCCCAAATTCAAAACTGATACCCGCGGCATGTCCATTATTGAAATCCTTGTGGCGATTGGAATCTTTTTGATTGTGTCAGCGGGCACGATGGAAATTTTTATATGGGGATTTCGGGGGCGCGATGTGGTGTGGGAGCAGTTGTCCACCCAAAACGAAGGGCGTAAGGTGGTGCAGGATTTTGTTAATCAATTGCGTCGCGCCGGGCAGTCGGCCACGGGCGGTTATGGTTTGGAGTCGGCTGGTGCCCAAGAGGTGGTTTTTTATTCCAATTTAGACGCGGATTCTTTTCGGGAGAGGATTAGATATTTTTTGGTGAGCACGACGTTGAAAGTGGGGATAGTGAAAGCGACCGGCACACCGCTCGCGTATAATTTAGGGAGCGAAACTGTTACTGATATTGTTCATGATGTCGCCAATACCACCTCGTCGCTGTTTTATTATTATGATGAGGATTATACCGGCGCGACCGGCACGCCGATGTCAGCACCGATTGATCCGGCGCTGGTGCGGGTGATTGGCATAAATTTATTATTAGAAGAAAAACCTAATGTGGCGCCGGTGCCGTTTGCGATTGAGACCAAGGCGGCGATTAGAAATCTTAAGACAAATTGACGAAAATTAACTAATTCACTAATTAACTAATTCGCTAATAAAATTTTCAATTCTTGAATACTTTGGTATTTGATTAGTTAATTAGCGAATTAGGACTTAGTGAATTATTAATAGTTATTAGCATGCTGAATATTTATAAAAAATTAAAATTTGACAAAAGGGGAACAGCATTACTCTTTGCCCTCATCTTCGGCGCCATTAGTTTTAGTTTAATTGTCGTCGGTGTTACCGGTTACGCGGTTTTGGAAAATCGGGCTTCGGTTCATAAACATAATCGCGAAATGGCTTTTCAAATTGCCGAGGCGGGCGTGAATTATTATCGCTGGCATTTGGCGCATGATAAAACTGATTATCAAGACGGCACGGGCGCGGTTGGGCCATACATCCACGAATACGAAGATAAAGATGGCAATGTCATCGGCCATTATTCTTTAAATATTATTCCACCCCAAAGCGGTTCCACGGTCGTTACGATTGAATCCACCGGCTGGTTGGATTTACAGCCCGATAGCAAACGCACTTTAAAAGCGCGCGTCGGGTTTCCGGCTTTAACGGATTTTGCGTATCTTACCAATGTGGATATTTGGATTGGCGACAGCGAAACCGCCAACGGCAAACTGCATGCTAACGGCGGGGCGCGCTTTGACGGCATTGGCAACGCACCCATTACCTCGGCGGTGCCTACTTATATATGTAAACAACATCACGGTTGCGGTAATCAAGAAAAACCCGGAGTGTGGGGCGACGGCGACGAGAGTTTGTGGGAATTTCCGGTGCCGGCGCAAGATTTTTCGCGCGTTACCGCCAAACTGGCCGAAATTAAACGCGAGGCGGAAATTAATGGTATTTATTTAACATCGTCCGGTAAGCAAGGATATCGGCTGGAATTTCGCGCTGATGGCAAAATTAATATTTACAAAGTTAATACCACGGATTGTTATTACGGCCAAGATTATTGGGGCAATGGCCACGCGCGCTTTGGCTGGTTTTGCATTGACGCCGCCACTTTTGGCACGGCAGTGGTATATGATATGCCGACCAATGGCTATATATATGTAGAAGATATGGTATGGGTGGACGGGATTGTCAACGGTCGGGCGACGGTCGGCACGGCGGATGACAAATCAATTGTTATTAACAATAATTTAACTTATTTAGCGAAAGACGGCACTAATGTTTTGGGATTGATTGCTGAGAAAAATATTTTGTTGCCCTACATCGCGCCTAATTACTTGGAAGTGGACGCGGCCATGCTCGCCCAAACCGGCGCGGCCAAGCGATATTTTTATATGGGCAATAAACGGGAAAGTTTAACTATTTATGGTTCGATAATTTCCAATGATTTGTGGACTTGGAGTTATGTGTCCGGTGGCGGGTCGGTGGTGTCGGGTTACAAAAATACCTATGCCACTTACGATGCCAATTTAACTCTAAATCCACCCCCCGGTTTTCCGGTTGGGTCGGAATATTTTTTGGTGAGTTGGGAAGAGATAGAGTGAAAATGTCAAATTTCCAATTTCCAATGTCAAATCAATGTCAAAGCCAAAATGTCAAATTTGATATTAGGATTTTGGATTTGATTGGAAATTGGAAATTTGGATTTTGAAATTAAAGTTCTCTCTTGTAAAATAAAGTTAAAAAAGCTATAATATTTTCAATGAAATAATCACTTAAAATTATGATCAGAAAACTTGTCATTCCAGTAGCTGGCTTAGGAACAAGATTTTTGCCAGCAACAAAGGCCCAACCCAAAGAAATGCTCCCTATCGTGGACAAGCCGATTATTCAATATGTGGTTGAAGACGCGGTGCGGTCGGGAATCACTGACATTATTATGGTAACCGGTCCCAGTAAGCGCGCGGTGGAAGATCATTTTAGTCCAAATTATGAATTGGTAAATTTATTAAAAAAACAAGGTAAAGAAGAGGTGGCCGAACAGTTGAAAAAAATTGCCGACCTCGCTAATTTTATTTTTATTCGTCAAAAAGGGCCGTATGGCAACGGCACACCGGTACTCTGCGCCAAAGATATAATTGGTGATGAGCCGTTCGCGGTTATGTGGGGCGATGAATTTTTTTATTGTCCTAAAAAACCGCATCTAAAACAATTAATGGATGTTTATGAAAAATATGGCGATCCAGTAATTACCGCGCAAAAAACCGATGATGAAGGCACAAAAAAATATGGGATGATTGATGGGGTGGAAGTGGAAAAAGGGGTGTATCAAGTTAAAAAAATTGTGGAAAAGCCCGGGCCAGAAAAATCACCTTCACGCCTTGGTATGTTTGGCGCCTTTATCTTAACGCCGGATGTTTTTACTGCTTTAGAAACTACCAAATTGGGCAAAGGCGGGGAGTTGTGGTTGGCTGACGCTAACGCCAAAGTGTTAAAAAAACGCCCCTATTACGCCTGTGAAGTAGATGGTAAATATTATGACACCGGTTCCAAGCTCGGTTATATTCAGGCCAATGTTGATTTTGCGCTCCGTAGCCCGATTTTGGGAAAAGATTTTAGGAAATATTTGAAAAGTGTGGTATAATATTGGTAATTTCAAAATCCAAATTTCTCCGCCAAAGGCGGATCGGCCTGTGGTGGACAATGTCAAAATTTGATATTTGACATTTGGATTTGATTGGAAATTTGACATTAAAATTTATGCCAAAGTCGCATAAGAAAATTTTACCCCTACTTATTATAAGCGGTATTTTTGCGTTTCTAATTACTTCTGGTCTCGGCTGTAAAGGCATCTCTGCCGATCAACAACAATTGGTTAAACCATTAACTTTAGAATATTGGACTGTGGCCGATGATGTGGACGCGCTTAAAACTAATATTGAAAAATATAAATTGGATGGCCGTAGTTACTTAACTGTTAATGTTCGCCAATTGCGCGCTTCGGAATTTTATCAGCGATTGATTGAAGCTCTTGCCGAAGATAAAGGTCCGGATATTATTTCTATTTCCAATCGGATGGTGCGCGGGTATTTGAGTAAAATCGCGCCGATGCCGGCCAGTGTCTCGGATGCGCGTTTGCTTACGACCAAAACCGCCCTGGGGGGCGACGAAACTACCGTTCAGGTTGGCACCATACCACTCGTAACGCCGACTCAATTGGAGCGCGAATATGTAAAAGTAGTCAAAGAGGACGCGGTAATAGGCGACAAGGTTTATGGCTTGCCACTGTCTTTGGATACTTTGGCTGTTTATTACAACAAAGATTTATTGGACCGCGCGGGTGTGCCGGAAGCGCCTAAAAATTGGGATGAATTTCAGGCCGCGGTGAAAAAAATTAATAAATATGATCGGGTAAACGACAAAATCACTCAATCGGGCGTGGCTTTTGGCGCTGGTAAAAATGTCGCGGCGGTTGATGATATTTTGTTTGTTTTATTCCGCCAAAGTGGCGTGCCGTTTAGTGATAATTTTGGTCGTTTACAATTTGGCAGTGGGCGGGACAGACGCGCGGATGCCAACAGCGCCTCGTTTAGCGTGTTAGATTTTTATACTGATTTTGCCAATCCTACGCGTGACACTTATGGCTGGAATAAAAATATGGGTAATGCCATGGACGCGTTTGTTAGCGGAAAAGTTGGATTTATGGTAGGATATAGTTATGATTATCCGACCATTAAAGCGCGCGCTCCCCAGTTGAATATTGGCGTATTACCATTATTTCAATTAAATCCGGATCAACCGGTGAACGTGGCTAATTATTATTTACAGGCCGTTACCGCCAAATCCAAACATCAAAATGAGGCCTGGGGTTTGATAGATTATTTGGCTCATTCCAAAGCGACCAAAGATTATTTAGATGCCAGCGGTCGGCCGACGGCACTGCGCGCGTATATCGAGGAGCAACGGGCTGACTTAAAAGTGGCGCCGTTTGTAGAACAGGTTTTAATGGCCGAAAATTGGTATCGGGGCAGTAATTATTCGGTCGCGGCCAAAGCCGTGGGTGATATGGTAGATGATTGGCTCACCATACCGGCTGGGATTGCTAAAGAAGATGAAGCGCGTCAAGGGGTGTTAAATAACGCGGTGGCCAAAGTCGGCCAAACGTTATAAAATAACAATTTATGTCCAAAAAATTTATAATTTTATCAGTCGCCCTCCTGTCTTTCGCCGGTTTGGTTTTAACTTCAACTCCGGCCCAAGCGGGTGGTTATTGTTTTTGCGCTTCACCTTTAGACACCGGGGTTACTCCGGAAGAATTAAAAGATGCTAAAAATAGCGGATGTAATACTACAAGCAATGAAGATGCCTGTAAAAGTACGGCCGGAACTTATGAGTATATTAACGACTTCGACAGCTGTAAATTTTTTGACGGTGGTATTGACGATGGCTACCAACGCTGTAAAGACGCTCTTATTACCTGGGACGCGCACCGCACCAAATTAACCAAAGATGTTTCCAGCACTGAGGCCAATACCAGCGCGTTTTTACCGGCTTGTATTTTAGCCAATGAGTTTCCCAAAGATTCGCCTTGTCGCGATATTGGCATTTTTGTTTTGCTCGGCATCAATATCGCCAATTACCTATTTGGCATTATTGGCGCGCTCGCACTCCTGATGTTTATTTACGGCGGAATTTTATTTATCATATCCGAAGGCAATCCCGAACGCGTTAAAAAAGGCACCGACGCCATGCTCGCGGCTATTATTGGCATAATCGTGGTTTTTTCCGCGTATTTGTTAGTCGGATTTTTAAGCGAAGCGGTAGGGGTGGGGTCGCTCGGGGGTGTTGGTTTAAAGTTAAAGTAGATGTTTATGAAAAAAATTACTGTTTTTATTTTTGTCATTTTATTGGGAATTTCAATCGGGCCGGATTTTGCGTCAGGCGAAATTACGCCAGGCGGGACTTTGCATAATAATTTTACCAAAACTGAGCCAGCACTTGACAAATTGTTTTCCGATAAATGCCAACACAAAAGTGCTTGTGTTTGTTCTATTGATTTTTCTACTGGCGGTGGTTTTGGTGGTAATATTTTGGACAAGTTTGGGGTGGCGCCAATCTATTATGGAGTTTTTACCGAGAATAGTAAATTATATAGTGGAGATTTAAAACAGGTTAACGGTTTATATGGTCTTTTATCCGATTGGGAATTTAATTTGACGATGTTGAATGACGTTTGCACTAAAATCACTACTCCAATTAATAGAGTCGGTAGATTGGGAGGGGCATCCACAGATATTAATGATTTTGCTTCTCCCCGAATTCTATGCCAATTTTTTAAGGGTGAACAGCCCAATTGTTGTTGTGTGCGCAGTGTTGATGATGGATCAGTCAGTTGCGTGGAAACTCCTAAAAAATTACAAGATAATAGTTGTGTAATAGGTTGTGAAAAAGACGCAATTGTTAATGATTTGGGTCCCGATGGTACCTGCGCTTCTTACGAACACGATCCGATCACCTCCACCCTAAAAACCGGCGATCTTAAAAGTTTACAAGCCAGCGCCAAATTAAAATTAAATCCTTTTAAATGGCTCACAGAATCAACGGCCACCGGTCGCGTCAATGAATTTATCGGTAAAGTAATTTATTTTTTAATGGGCATAATTGGCTCGCTCTTACTTTTGTTTTATGTCTGGGCCGGCTTTTTGTGGATGACCGCCCAAGGCAATGCCGAACAAATAACTAAAGCCAAACACATTTTGCTCTGGGCGACGCTATCCATTATAGTGCAAATGGCGGCTTATTGGTTGGTGCGTTCGCTGTTTAGTTTGTTTTAAATTTATGCGTAAAATTATCTTATCTTTTTTGTTGGTGCCACTATCATTTTTTGTTTTGTTTTTTTCGGCGGCGCCGGTATTGGCAGAGGGGGTTTGTGAAGTTGCAGGTGAATTGGAAATAGATTATGGATTAGGTGTCGCGTTGGAATCTGCATGTAGTCAATATCATGGAACATATAATGCCGGTGGTCTTACAGAAAAAGCAACTTGTTTTTGGAACAATGTTGATGTGGAAGAAATAAATCTCCAAGCAGATTGTGAGTTATTAAACGAATCTAGCACAGTGGAAGAACTAATGGCGAAATTTAATATACCGCCGGTAGTGACAGTGCCAATTTCGGGTGAAGTTACTGTGGCTGACAAACTAACTTTAACTGCCCCAGTCACTACTATTTGGACACCTGATTTGGCCACTGCAGAGTTAGAGGAAACAGCGGTTGTGCCTGGTTCAACTGTCGCCCCTGCCGAAACGCCAATCGCCGACGCCGCGTCAGCGCCTGATACTTCAAAAACAAAAGAACCTTGTCCAACCGGTTCGGTTTGTCTTGACAACCCCTTGGCCAGTGGCACTACCGACGTCCCTACTATTATCGGTATAATAATTAAAGGCATTTTGGGCGTAATCGGCGCGGTCGTGCTTTTGATGTTTATTTGGGGTGCGCAGGCCTGGCTCATGGCCGCCGGCAATCCGGAAAAAATTAAGGCCGGCGGGAAAACGATGGCGTTTGCGGCTTTGGGCGCGTTCATCGTGTTTTTTAGTTATTTGTTTTTAAATGGCGTTTTGACGTATTTGGGTACGGGTGATTTTCCAAAGTAGTTTGTAGTTGTGGCGAAAAAATAAATGTGGTATAATATTAGCAATGTCAAAATCCAAATTTCCAATTTCCAATCAAATCCAAAATTTAAATGTCAAATCGCGTTTTGAAATTTGGATTTTGACATTGATTTGACATTTGACATTGGAAATTTGAAATTAATAATATGATATTAAAATTGCGAAAGGGGGTGAGAATATGAAAAAGATTTTAAGTGGAGTAATTTTGGGCGTGATGGCTTTGGCTTTGTTTGCCACGCCAGTGTTGGCTATAAGCAGTACGCCAGATCAAGAAGAGAACTTGGGCCTGGGCTTTGCTAAAACAAGTGGTTTGGGAGATGGTGATTTGCGCGCTACTATTGGTAACATTATTAGTGTAGTACTCGGCTTTTTGGGTATCGTCGCCATCGTCATTATTTTGATCGGCGGCTTTACTTGGATGACGGCCGGCGGTAATGATGAAAAAGTAGGCGAAGCCAAGAAATGGATATTCTCGGGTATTATCGGTCTCGCAATTATTTTGTCCGCTTACGCGATTGCGCAGTTTGTGGTTGGAGAATTAGTTGATAAAACAGGGTTTACCGGGTAGTATATTTTTCGGCAGGGGGTTCGCGCGCTCGCTCGCAATTTTAAACAGTTGCGTTTGTGGGCGAACTCGCAACCCCCTGTCGGGAAATAGGTTGAGTGAAATGTCAAAATCTAAATTTCCAATTTCCAATCAAATCCAAAATTTAAATGTCAAATCGTTTTTTGAAATTTGGATTTTGAAATTGATTTGACATTTGACATTGGAAATTTGATATTAATCAAACTATGTCTTTTAAAAAAATATCATTAACAATTTTAGCCGGTGTTTTACTGCTCGCCCCGACTTTTGTTTTGGCCGAGGCCTACACAGGTGGATATGGTTTAGGCACAGCGGCCAAGGAAGCAAAATTACCGCAAGAAGTAGCCGACGCCACCAATGTCATCGACCTTATTGGCGCTATCGTCGGTATCGCCCTGTCGCTTATCGGCGCGTTATTTTTCGTTTTGACTTTATACGCCGGTGGCGTGTGGATGACGGCCCTGGGCAATAGCGAGCGCGTTACCAAGGCGAAAGAATTGCTGGAAACATCCAGTATTGGTTTGGTAATAGTTTTGGCCGCTTATGCCATTGCTCGCTTTGTGTTTAACGCGTTGAATTTGAAATAATTTTTTTAAAATATGCGTAAGATTTTTTTTACTATCATTTTAGCCACAGTTTTACTTGTGCCTTTAAGTGTAAGTGCTTTGACAATTAATGACGCTGGCACAAAATTGAGTCAAATCGGCGGAAAAACCGGCTTGACACCTAATCTTGAAAGCACCACCGGTTTAGTAATCAACACGATTTTGGCTTTAATTGGCACGGTATTTTTCATCTTAACGGTTTACGCCGGCATTCGTTGGATGACCGCTCAAGGCAATGACGAAAAAGTTACTAAAGCCAAAGACACCTTGGAAGCGGCCTTAATCGGCATCACAATTGTATTTTTGGCATATGCGATTACGGCGTTTGTGACGAATAGGTTGGTGGGTGGGGGTGGCGGGGGGGGTAAGTGCGTGTTAACAGATGCCGATGGTGTGGAAGAATGTATAGATACAGTTGTGGGCGGTATCAGCAAAGCTGATTGTGCAAATGGCGATGGGGTTTGGCGTGCTGGTGAAAGTTGCCCAGAGTAACAAATAGATAATAAAATTTATGAGACTTAAATTTATTTTGGTGAGTATCTTTGTCGGCATTTTGCTTTTAGGCGCGCCAGCATTGAATCATGCCAACGCAGTTGATTTTGGGCAAAACACATTGGAGGGGGTGGCCAAAGGTTCCGGTTACGAAATCGGCAACGAAGCCAATCAACTATCCAGCGGGATTGGGTATATTATTAGCGTTACATTGTCGCTTGTGGGCATGATATTTTTTGCTTTGGCTGTTTACGCCGGGTTTTTGTGGATGACGGCCGGGGGTAACGATGAGCAGATTACCAAAGCCGTGAATATTTTAAAAGCATCGGTTATTGGTATGATTATTGCCTTGGCGGCTTTCAGTATTACGTTTTTTGTCACTTTGCGTTTCACGAGTGTTACCGGCACATCAGCGGGATGGACAACAGCCGGTGGCACAACTCACCAAAGTAATTGCACGGCATTAGGCGGAGAGGCCTATCAGCCGGAAAGCAATTCTGATTTTGGAGATATAGTAGATTGGTTTGATGCTTTGGTTGGCGGTGTCAGTTGCCAAGTTGATCCTGCAACTCAAGAAGAAATACCCGGCACTTGTTGCATGCCGGTAGATTAATAATTTATGAAATTTACAAAATTTTTAATTATCTCGGCGTTGGTTGTTATGTTGGGTGTAGGATTGTTTTCCGCTCGCCAAGCGAGCGCTTTAGACGGACCGGATATCGTGGGCCAATTGGGCGCGGCCGGCACTGGCGCTGGCTATACTCCGGCCGATGTCAAAGACCCCCGCCAAATTGTCGCCAATATCATCCGCGTGGCTTTGGAATTTTTGGGAATGTTGTTTTTTGTGTTTACTCTTTACGCCGGATTTTTGTGGATGACGGCCGGGGGTAACGATGAGCAGGTAACTAAAGCCAAATCGCTTTTAACTCAAGCGGTAATTGGACTGGCGATAATTTTAAGCGCTTATTCCATCACGCTATTCGCGATTAAATTGGCCAAAGGTGATTATACCGATTATTGGGATGGTCAGATCCGTCGCTATGATTTGGAAAAAGCGCCGATTTATGACAGCGATGCTTCCGGAGTGCCGGTTGGTGAAGTGAATTTGCTCAGGAGATAATCGTCATTTACCCAAACAGTAGTTTTGTGATAATTTAAAATCCTTCCGAAAATATTTTTGGGAAGGATTTTTAAATGGTATGAATCCAGATAATAATTTAATTTCCGTAGTAATACCCGCTTTTAATGAAGAAGAAAAAATTTCTGACTGTTTGGAATTTTTAGTTGCGCAAAAAACCGGTTATATTTTTGAAGTGATTGTGGTGGATAATAATTCTACGGACAAAACTGTCGCCGTCGCCACGCGCTTTCAGTCGCGTTTAAATTTGCGTATTATTTCAGAACATCAGCAAGGCCGAGGAGCGGCGCGGGCGGCTGGGTTTAACAGCGCCCAAGGCCAAATTATTTTATCAACCGATGCCGACACGATCGCGCCACCGAATTGGGTGGAGGCAATGGTTGGTGCTCTTAAAAAAACAAATGCCCCGGCGGTAACCGGAGCGGTGATGATTAATGATTTGTTAGATTGGCGCGGCCGGTTTTTTAATTGGTTTTGGCCAAAGTGGAATTGGTTTTATTGGCGCTTGTTTGGTAATTATTTTATCTCCGGGTTTAGTTTTGCCGTTTATAAAGAAACTTATGAGTGCGTGGGCGGGTTTAACCCGAATTTACAGGCAATGGAAGATTTGGACTTGGGTTTTCGTCTTAATAAATTGGGTAAAATAGTTTTTTTACCGACGCCGGCGGTGGCTTTTTCCGGTCGGCGGTTTAAGGGGAGCGTGTTTAAAGGGCTGTGGGAATATTTTTTTCAATTTCTATGTTATTATTTTAGCGGTAAACAAAAAGGTTATCTGTCCGATGTGCGTTAGTTATTTTTTTTTGTGCCGAAGAAAAATATTAAAAGATAAATTATTAAACCGGTAAATGTGGCTAAAGTTAAGTTATTTAGTCCAGGAAAATTAGGCGCGATTAAATCAAAATCCAAGATATTAAAATAATTTATAATTTGCCAATTATTGTTGATTATCGTCAGAAAAAATAAGACCGCCATATGGACGGCCGCCGAAAAAAACATCAACCAAAATAAGGCGTTAACATAGCGGTTTTTGGCAACATTTGGCAACATAAGAAAAAATTCGGGGTCAGGCACTGTCGGGTCTTATAACAGTGCTCGAGGATAAAGAGTATATGGTTACTTTACGCGAAAAAATGAATAACATCAAGAAAGTTGCCAAGTTTTACAACTACGATCTCCTGTTAGCCAAAAAGTAAAACGTTGTTGCCCCTTGTCTGCCCTTATGGCGAGCTTTGCACCCCGGATAGACCTTTGACACATCTTGCGACCATAGCCCACCGGTTTGACGAAATTTGCGAGCCTAGAACTATTTGCTTAACTTCGGAAAAGTTAAGCAAATTGCACCGAGTCATAATTGCTTAACTAAAGACTCTCCTCGATCTCAACGGCGTCATCTTCGTCCACACCCAAATCTTCCATGATCTCCTGCACACGCTCGGCCGTGTCTTTATCAAGATCGTGGGTTTCCATAAGCTCAGCGACTTCCTCGTCCGGAGCTTCTTCATCTGGGTCGTCTTTGATTGGATCGTTATCGTTGGCCATAACCCATATTTACTTTAGTTAGGCCTTCCCAGACAGTAATGTAATGAGTCTGCCTTTGATATTTTCATAAACCGAGGTTAACTTCTTTTTCGCCGCATCAGTTAGAAGTGCTGTGTGAGCAAGCGAGTCTCGAATTGGCTTATACTCGTTTGCATCTCTCGCAAGACAAGCCTCTTTAGTTGGATCTTTTGCTTTATCTACAAGGTATGCGAGATCATTCATAGATAGATAGCTCAAATCACTATTATTTTTGCGGATACCAATACTAACATTGCCTTTATTTTTAGACTCCGTTTCTACTTTTTTCCATTTCGCAATTTCTGTTTTTGCTTCCTTTGACAAGGTTATTTTCTTTTCGCCAATATAATTTCTGATTAAATTTTCTGATACAAAACATTCCGCATAAGAGCCAAAATTGTATTGAGCGTCATCAGCAAGATCATTAACCCATGTGTCAATTTTCTTTTTATGTTTTGATTTTCCTGTAACTGTATATTCTTTGGAAACGGTATTAAATAACTCCATTGATTTTCTATCTCGAGGGGTCATTCTCTCGTTTTCTGAATCGCCATCCTTCCTGTGGGCTATTCTCCATTTGTCCCAATCCTCAACAATTTTTAATATCACACTTTTTCGCAGAGTATCTAGAAACTTTTTATATTTTGGATCATCAGCAACCACACCCTCTCGGCTACTAGTAAATATATCATCGCCACTATCAAGCTCATTGAAGTGAATCTGTCCATACAAATAATTCTCGGCCACTCGAGATGTTGGTATATGTTTGAGGATATCTCTTTCTCGCAATCTTCCATTTACAAAAAGGTCGATTCCGATTCTTTCCTCTGTCGTCATTATTTTAAGATCTCTTGGTCGTTCAACTGACGCAATAAACCCCTTCACTTTAGTACCTTTAAGGACGATGTCTCTTTGCTCGTTTTTTTCTGGAGTAAATCTCTTTTCAAGACTTTGAACGTAAGGATCCTTGTGTTCATTTATTTTCCATAAAAACTCTGTTTTTTCAGCAAGATCATTAAGGGATTCATGTGTGATTTTTTCGCCATCAATAAAGATATTGAATGTTTTATCTAAAAGTGAAAAACGAAAATACAAAGCAACAATCTTTTTCAAAAACTCTAAGCTGTTTTGTATACCGTCCTTGATACCTTCAAAATAAATTATTGTGCCATGTTTATGATCTTTTGTATGGGTGGCAAAAGTGCTTTCTGTCCATGATCCAAGAGAATACTCCTTGGGAGTAAGATCTTCTGTTATTGCTTTGTCTAAACCGGAGTTATCAATGACACCACCAATGTACTTGCTGGATTTAGTTTTTGATATAACGGTTATTTTGTCCGCACAAGACAGCAAAGCTAATTTACCGATACCTTTCCTGCCTATATAAGGTCTGCCCTTGGGAGAAGCAGAACCGCCATCTTTTCTCTTTGAGTATCCAATTTTCAAAAACTTATTTTGAAAATCATCACTTGTCATACCAACTCCGTCATCTTTGATAAAAAAGCTGTTGCCTTTCTTGTTGATATAGATTGAGACATTTTTTGCGTCAGCATCCCATGCATTAGAGATTGCTTCTCCGAGAACTGTAGCAAAACTTCTGTACAGATTTCTTCCTAAGTGATTCAAAACGCTCAGTGAAATCTCAAAAGAGAAATTATCATTATTGTTTTTCATAATATTTGAGGTGATTCTTGATACTCTTGCCAATGACTGATCCCAGCCTTACTGGTACTGCGTTTCCAATAAACTTTGCCACTTTAGTAACCACCATAGAGTCTTCGGACTCGGTAAATTTATAATTTTCAGGGAATGTTTGAAATATTGCGGCCTCCCTTAAACTTATAGCACGATTTTGTGTTGGGTGACCAAAACGACCATTCCCTAAACCTATGCATTGAGTTGTCATAGTCGGTGCTGGTTCGTCCCATCTCATTCGGCCATAAACGGTACTTCGATAAGTCTTTCCTGAAGCTTTTTTGTGGCAATCAAGCATTAAATCTTCACTCCAACTTTCTGAATTCCCGCCATTATGTGGAGTCGCCTTGATTCGATCAAGATTTATTGGATCAAGTTTTCTTGCCTTATGAAGAGGGTCTTTTTTACTTGTTTGACCATCTTTGATTGGTTCAAGGTGTTTTATAACATCACGAACAGTAACTCGCTTGTCTTTGTGAGTTCTTTTTATCAATTCAATTTCACCAAACTTTGAGGCCAATAAAACTAATCGTTTTCGTTTTTGAGGTACGCCAAATTCTGAGACATCTACCACTTCATATTTATATTTATATCCGTTATCCTCCAGAGTCTTTATAAATTTAGCAAAGACGGGGTATTTATTTGTGTCAGCTAAACCACTAACATTTTCCATTGAGACAATGTCTGGCTGAACAGTCGCAATAAGTTGAGCAAATTTACCCAGTGGCTCAAGTTGTTTTTCGGTGACTTTTTTTAGATTCAATCTTGAAAATGGCTGGCAAGGGGCACAACCAGCAAGAACACGTATTGTGCCCTTTTTTGTACCAAATAATTTATTTATTTGATCAGGTGTTACCTTAAGAATGTCGCTATCAATAAATTGAGCCTTGTTGTTGTATTCATAACCAAATTTACAACTTGAATCGTTATCAATTCCTGCCACCACATCTAAACCCTCCTTGATAAGACCGTGAGTCAGTCCACCAATGCCACAAAATAAATCAACGACTTTAATTTTTGAGGATTGTGATTTCATACTACAATAATTATATCAGTTTATCGAAAATTTTTCGATAGCAAATTACAGCCTATTTTTACTAGTCAAGACTAATACTTCCACTCCTCGTACGACAAAATAAAACTGTTCAGTTCCTCTTTTATGCCTTTCCATTTCGGAATGTATTTTGCCATTAGGGCGACAAATTTGTCGCTGTGTTTTTTCTCAATCAAATGCAAAAGCTCGTGGACTACGACATACTCCACGCAAGCGATCGGCTTTTTGGCTAGCTCTAGGTTTATCAAGACTCGAGCTCGCTTGTGATTGCAGGTACCCCAACGAGTCTTCATCTGCTTAATACCCCAAAATTTAACCTCTACGCCCATTTTCTTTTGCCACTTGGCAATCAATTCATCAACGACCGTGTGCAACTCCTTGCGATACCAATCCATCATCACTTCTCGGCGTTTGATCGCCGGACTTTTCGGTCGAACCTGTAAAATAATCTTATTTTTTCCTTTCAAGGTAACAACAGGTGCCTCGTCTTTATAAACCACTTCAAGGCGATAGCGTTTACCAAAAAAGTAATGGCTTTCACCGGAGGAATAATCACGCTTGGTTTGCCTTTCTTGGCCAGTAAATTTGGCTTGCTGTTTCTTGATCCATGGCAATCTCAAAGCCAAGAGCGTACGGATAGCGTCGTCTTTCATATTTGCTGGTGCAGTGACACGCACCCAACCGTTGGGAGGCAAAACCGAAAGATGCAAATTCTTGATCGGCTTGCGGACGACCAATGCTTCAACACTGCCAAGTTGTAGATAAGAATTAGTACTCATTTTGATTCTTGATAATCTCAAAAAGGTTTTTCAATTCCTCGTCTGTGATTTCGGGCAAAGCGTTTTTGATTTCAATCTTGATTGCTCGTTCTTTCAAACGATTGCCACGCCAGTCGGCTTGCCTCGAAGCGATCACGGCTTCATGCACCGCCACGGCCTTATTTACATCCTGACCAAGATTGTCATAAATCGCTCGCTTAGTAGAGGTATTTATTTCCGCACCAACAGACTCGTCCATTGGGTTTTTAACTTTCTTGGACAAAGCCACAATCTGCTTTAAATATTCCTTATACTCAACGTCAGCCTGTTTGCGTTTCTTGACCAGCTCATCCAAGAGTTCGGACATTCGCAAATAATACTTCGGGTTAGTCGGCATCTCATCAATGATCAGCTTGCGGACGTTGTTCTCAATTGTTTCGGCAACCGCTTCCTGACTTTGCTTAATAGCGTCTGGCAAGTCATTCAAAGCGTCTTCACCTTTCTTCACAATTAAGTCCACCAAAGTCATATCGTCAAAAGCCGACAACTTCTCGCTTTCGGTAGCCGAAATATAACGGTCAATCAAAACTCGCATTGCCGGTTCGTATTTCTTCAGATCAATGTAATCACCGCTGGCAAGTTTAACTTCCATTCGTACTTGTTCGTAGTGTCTAACTTCTCGCTCAATCGCTTGTGCCTGATCTTTGGTATAACCAGCATCAGCCATATCGTTGGCCAAGTCGGCATAAGCTCGAAGCAAATGACTGACAGATTTATAAAGTTTTACTCGCTTGATTTCATTTTCTTTGAGGGAGTAAGGGTTTTCAACATCACCGCAGAAGTAGCGGATATACATGGCTGAATCTTTCGGCGGAGAGACTGGCTCGCAAAGTGCCTTCACAATTTCCATTGCCTCATCCAAATCCTTTTTGCCTTCATCCATGCGATCCTTCAAAAGCCCGAGCACGTCTTCCTTATCAAAACCCTCAAGAGCACCGGCAGTATAATCGCCGACAGCTTTCTCTAGTTTTTTGAATAGGTCCCGATAGTCCACAATATAGCCGTACTCTTTATCTTCGCCATCCAATCGGTTCACACGACAAATCGCTTGGAACAAGCCGTGATCCTGCATATTCTTATCAATGTAGAGATAAGTAGCTGGCGGTGCGTCAAAACCAGTCAAAAGTTTGTCCACCACAATCAGCAGTTGCATTTGACCCGGAGTTTCAATGAATTTCTTTTTGATTTCTTTCTCAAAATCTTCCGTGCTCTTGCCGTTTAACATTTTCTGATAAACCGCATATTCGCGAGTATCGGTAGACAAAGCACCGGGTTCGTAAGAAGTCACCACGGCACACTTGGTAAAGCCCATCGTCTGGAAAATTTCATAATACTGACAAGCTTCATAGATACTGCTGGCCACGAGCATGGCATTGCCACGACCACTGGCTAAGCGATCCTTTTTGTAGAAGTCATCTAAGATATCAAAAACCACTTTCTCCAGTCGTGATCGAGATGAGAGCAAACTTTGCATCGTACCCCAACGTCGCTTGAGTTCTGCTTTGGCGACATCAGTAAGCCCTTGGGTGCGTTCTTCAAACCATTCGTCGATCTTATCTTGGGAGCTGATACTTTGATCAACTCGGCGAGCTTCATAACGTAAATCCAAAACCACCTTGTCGGCCACGGCCTCGTTATATTTATAAGTATGGATATACGGTCCAAACGCCCCGATGCTGTTTGATTTATCAACCTTGAGAAGCGGAGTGCCGGTAAAGCCAAGGAATGTTGCCGTTGGCAAAAGTTCCTTCATCGCTTCGTGCAGTTTGCCGGTATGAGAGCGATGACATTCATCCACAAACACAAACAAATTGCCTTTGGCAGAAAAGTCCTTCGGCAAGTTTTTCTTTATCTCTGAAAGATAGTCATCAACATCAAGCTCGCCGGTCCCGTTTACTCGGCCAAATTTATGCACGAGCGAACAAAGCAACCACTTATCTTTTTTGTTTAATTCGTCCAATAAATCTCTGGCACTTGGTGCTCGATATATTTCTTCGTTCACGCCGTCAAAAACCTGTTTGATTTGCTGATCAAGTTCGGTGCGGTCGGTAAGTAAAAGCACCCGAGCATCGTTGATATTCTCGCGAATCCATTTAGCCAGCCAGACCATCGTCAAACTCTTGCCACTACCTTGCGTATGCCAAACAATTCCACCCTCGTGACGATTGACATAATCCTGAGCGGCCTTAACGCCAAAATACTGATTATGTCGGCAAGTCTTTTTTATACCGCTATCAAAAACAATAAAGTCGTGGATAATTTCCAATAAACGCTTCTTATCGCAAATCTGCAAAATAGCTCGGTCCAATCTGGACTCACTGCCGAGACCTGTCTCTTTCCAAGACAAATAATGTTGTTCGGGAGTTTCGGTCGTGCCATAACGCAAACCTTCAGTGTCATTACCAGCCATAACTAACTGAATCGTACCGAAAAATGTTTTGATAAATTCTTCTTTTTGATTGCCAATGTTTTGGCGAATGCCTTCGGACACGGAAACAATGCTTCGCTTGAGTTCAATCACACCGACAGCAATGCCGTTTACATACAGCACGATATCCGGCCGTTTGGTACGGTTGCCTTTGATCGTCACTTCCTCGGCAATCGCAAAATGATTATTCTCCGGATGTTCCCAGTCAATGAATTCAACATCCTGCTTGTGCTCTCCCAATTTCTCTCGTTCTTTGGCACTGTAGCGAAGCAAGCTGTAAGTTTCTTTATTCAGATCATACAAGCTCATCTGCGGACGATTGGTGCATTTCTTTAACTTCTCAATGGCTTTGCTGATCAAAGTTTCGCTGTGTCCGGAACGCAAAAGAAAAGAGCGCAAATAGACCTCTTCAACATTGTTGTTTTCCTCTCGCTCTTCAAAGTTGCCGAGATAATCATAGCCAAGCCGATCACGAAACAAAGCCACAATACGATCTTGCGTTTTGCGTTCCAGCTGGCCGACTTTAGTTGTGTTTAGTGTTTCCATATTGTTATTTTGTAAGTAATCTTATTTTGCCTGTTAAAAGTGTTTGCATCATTCCTTGTTTAATATTTTGGTATTTGGTAAGTTGCGATTCCAGTTTTTCAATTTCTGTGTCCATATCTGACAAGACAGTGGCGATAGCGGTTTGTTCTTCAGGATCAACTGGGAGATAAATTTTTACTTTGGAAATCTCGCCGAGATTAATTTTTTTAGGCACAGCCCATTGCAAGGATCTATCCTCTAATTCTTTTTTAAAGAAATCTGTCTTAGAAAAATGGTAGATATAAAGAGAGGTCTTTTTATCTTTGGGTTTTAGCAAAGCCAAGCTCACATAAAAACTGGCATTCGGTTCCCATGTAATCAATTTGCAATCTCCAATAGACCCGATTCTTGTCATTAAAATATCACCCTTTTCTATTCGGAAATTTTTGGTTAATAGTCTATGTTCGGTTTCACTAATATATTTAGTATTTTCAAAATCATTGCTGGTAACGCTTTCAACACTATAAAAAGGTACGCCCTCATCAACATATCTTGGTGTTTGGTGCGTACCGTCTTTTACATCAACTAAATCACCCAAGGTTTTCGTTTCCCACTTACTAGAAAATCCCGAAAGGCGTCGCTTCTTAGTAAGAAGTTCCTGCATTACACCCTGTTTGATATTCTTTTTCTTTCCAATTAATTTTTCAAACTTTTCAACCAACATACCTATATCGGAGATGGTGGTCGCAATTGCAGTTTGTTCAGTTTTGAATGGAGGAACTGCAAGTTGCATTTCCGTAAGTGTACCCATTGTGATATATGGGGTATTGCCTGCATTAACTTCTACTCTTATTCTTTCCTGTAAATTTCTATCCAAAAATAATTTTATATATTGGATGTCTGCTGAAAAATCAGATAGCACATACGTTCTTTGGTAAGCATTAAATTTCCCTTTGTAGTAATGTACATATCCAACATTTGCACCATTACCAGAAACTAACAGTGCCTCAGTATCAAAAGCATAACGATTTATTCGATAATAATCTTTGGCACACGTATAAAAACGATACTCACCACCTTCAACCATTGCATTGGCGTTAAGTTTTCCGGTGGTTATTTTTTCACAAACATTACCTAAATTTTTGACATCCCAATCGGCCGGAATCACACCGATCTCGGTTTGTTTATATCCTGATGGAATTTTTTGTGTAGTTGTTGTCATATTATTTCCTGTTAATCAGATCGTAGGCCAAGCTGGCTAGGGAGATGTAATGGATAGCCAAATTCTTATCTAAATCACGAGCTGGTGTGTGGGCTTTCTCGTTTCTCAAAAATTGGATGGCCATATGCAAAAACTTAATACCTTCGAAAAAGTCTTTTTCTGCGTCATCAACAGGCTGGTGACCAAAAATCTTGTCGTAATTTGTGGCACTAAAAGCGTCAGTCGCTTTTTCTTTGCCGGAAACATCCTTCAATTTTTTTCTAACAACCTTGTAAGCCTCCTCAACAGCATTAAAACAATGCCCGTCATTTAAAAGTTTTTGTACGTGGTCAAAAATATCTTTCTGCAAAAGAATGTTGATGTTACCGTTTTTGAATGTGGCTTCGGACTTGTTTTCTTTCTTATCCGTTTTTTTACCCAACAATCTCTCGGCAACATTTTTGCCTGCTTTCATTCTGTCCTCCGGAAAATCTTCCTTTTTAAGATTGTCTATAAGGATTTGATTCTCAACATATTCAAGTAACTTGACAACGCTCTTGCCGACAACTTTATCGTCGCCATTCAACCACAAACCTCTCAAACGGTTAGCCTTTGATCCACTACTGTACAGATACTTTTTACTATAAATATCCATACCAATATCATCCCTGAAAAATTCACCCATAGTCCTATCGGAGAAATTCAAAACATAACCACCGTTCATTTGGAATAGCTTCTCAAGTATTTGTTTTTCGTTCGTGGTTAGATTTGCCATATTATTTAAGCTTAAATCCCATCTTAGCGAGATGATCCTCAACCTTTTTGGTAAGCGTCTCCACTTCGCTCGTGACTTCCGCCATTGGCTCGGCATAACGCTCGGCTAATTCTTTAACTCTGCCGGCGAGAGTCTGGGAGAGACGATCTATTTCGCCTAAAACTCGAGCAGACAATTCGTCCATCCATTTATTCTCAACCACCAAAGTTTTGATTTCTGCTTCGGTAAAAGTCGGATATTTAACCAGCACTTTTTTCTCCAAGTCTTTCTCGGCGTCTTTGATCGCTTTCTTGGTGTCGGCTTCTTTTTCAAACAAAGCTGAATACTTTTCAAGTACAGCAAGCTCGTCAACATCGTCCGCACTGTTTTTGATTTCTTTGATTCGTTTAAGCACACTGGCCTTGCTGATTTTGTCGTTATCAATTACTTCTTCGAGCAAGCCTTCCTCACCGCCATGCTCGTCTTTGAGCGAATCCATATCAACGCCGACCTGTTCAAGGGTAGCGTTCAAATCATCAAGAGCTTTCTGCTCTTTGGTAAAATAAGTTTTGATAGCCAAAGAGATCGGGATAAGGCGACCTTCAAGACCGACAAGTCCTTCAATCTCTTTTTTCTTGCCTTTATTTTCTTTTTGTAAGCGGATTATTTCCTTGCCAGCTTTCCAGCCGTCAATGGTAATAATATGCGTATCGTCCTGCATCACTTCTTCCCAATAAGCCATCAGGTGCTGATAGATATCATACTTATCAACCAGTTTGAGATTGGCACAAGCTGAAAGCAGGTCGCTGGCAATTTTATAAATGACCGCTTTTGGATGATTGGCAGTATCAATATTCTTGAGAAAATCAGTTGACGCTTTTTGCCACTTGGCAAAAGTATTCAGGGTTTGTTTTCTAAAAGCTTCAAACTCCGGATGAGTAAGAATAGTCTTTTTTATTTCGTCCGAAGCGATAAGCAATTCGCTGTATCCTTTTCGGCCATTGGCTTTGAAAAGAGATTTTTCAAGCGTTGGGCAAATATCCCAATATGCGGACAAAGCAGAAATGTCAGCGTCAGGAATTCCACCTTTGAGATGTGCTTCGATGTCTTGGATATCTTCCAGCTCTTGCGTATCGATGTAGCGTGGGAGATTGAGGTTATATTCGTTTTTCTTTATCTCCTCATTGGCCACAAAGCGAGAAAACTTGGCGGTTTCCAATTTGCCGTTCCAAGTGTCCACGATTTTGCGAATGTCCTGCTCACGCAAACGATTCTTATTACCGTCTTTAACAAAACCTTTGGAGGCATCAATCATAAAAATGCCTTTGCGATCACTAGCTCCGGCTTTATCTAAAACAATAATACACGCCGGAATGCCGGTACCGTAGAAAAGGTTGGCCGGTAAGCCGATGATACCTTTGATATATCCTCGTTCAATAATATTTTTGCGAATTTCCGCTTCAGCATTGCCACGGAACAAAACACCATGAGGCAAAATGACTGCACCGGTCCCAGTACTCTTGAGCGACTTTAAAATATGCAAAAGAAAAGCGAAGTCGCCATTTTTCTTGGGAGGAATACCGAAGCCGTCAAAACGGCCGTATTGATCGTGATCAGGATCAAAGCCGTTACGCCAAGACTTATAAGAAAAAGGTGGATTGGCCACGACATAGTCAAAAGTTTTGAGGGCACTATGTTCGGTGAAAAGCGGAGTAGAAAGCGTGCTCTGACCTTTCTTAATTTCAGCCTCGGGCTTGCCATGAAGCCACATGTTAAGAGTTGCGAGTCCGGCAGTAGCGTTATCAAGCTCTTGTCCGTAGATTGTAATTTTTTGAGCTTCCTCGGCGACTTTCAAAAGAAGTGAACCGGAACCGCAGGTCGGATCGTAAACCGTGTGCATACCGGTGTCGGCTTTGTTAGCTTCAATCACTTTGGCCATAATGCGAGAAACTTCGGCCGGAGTATAAAATTGTCCTTTGCTTTTTCCTGATTCAACAGCGAAATGCTTCATCAAGTATTCGTAAGCATCGCCCAAGAGGTCATCACCTTCGGCACGATTCTTGCTGAAATCTAAATCAGGATTTTCAAAGATAGCGATAAGATTGGAAAGGCGGTCCTGCATGTCCTTGCCTTTGCCAAGCTTGTCTTCGTCGTTAAAATCAACAGCATCGATGACACCTTGCAAGCCATTGGCCTCGGCCAGCTTATTCAAAACTTTATTGATCCCGTCACCGATATCCGGTTTACCTTTGAGTTTTATCAAATCAGAAAAACTGCCACCAGCCGGAATGTCTACGAGCTGATTGGCCTTACCGGCATATTTATCCGAGACATAGCGAACGAACAAAAGCACGAGGACGTAATCCTTATACTGGGATGCATCCATACCACCACGGAGTTCGTCGCATCCTTGCCAGATAGAGCTATAGAGTTGTGATTTTTTAATTGCCATATATTTTATTTTTCTTTGCGAGAGTTATAAATAAAATCCTCGCCGATTTTCCAAACACCTTTCTCTCGGAAAGCCGGAATATTTTGACGGCGAGCGGCGTTAATCATGCCCGGGGCAGATAGTTTGTTTAATTTTGTATACTCGGACAAAGTGATAACCTTTTGACCTTTGAGATAAGTAATCCTCTTACTCAATGATTCCATCAAAGCCAAGGCGATAACCTTTTCCATATTTTTGGCGTTTTTTTCATCACGGTATTCGGCAAATGACTTATAGTATTCTTTCTTTTCACGATCACGAATGATGATTATCGGAAAGCCAAGACGCTGAAGCTGAAAACAAATGAGCACGCGACCAATACGGCCGTTGCCATCGTTGAAAGGGTGAACGGTTTCAAAATCCAAATGGAATTTAGCGATCTTGTCTAAGAAATAATTTGAGAGGTCGCCGGTGTATTCAGTGATGATTGCCTCAATCATTTTCTCAACATGTTCCGGTGCTGGGGCAACGTGGGTCCCAACACGGACGTATTCTCCGAGCTTTCTAAAACGACCGGCAATTTTGTCGTCGATGCCACCGATAAGCATTTGATGCAAAAGTAAGATTGTCTCTTTGTTAGTTTCCGTTTCTTTACTCTTGTTGCGAATGTAGCCGATAACTCGAGCCAAGTTTTTGGCCTCATAAACTTCACGCAACGAAACATCACGGGAGACCTCCATATCCAAAAGGATCTTCTCAGTTTCCTTGAGGGTAAGGGTGGAGTTTTCAATAGCGTTGGAGTTATAGACGCTTTCTGGCACTTCGGCCTCGTCAATCATCACCAAAAGAGACTCCTTGCCTTTGCGGAGGGTGTCATATTCGCTTTTTAGAGCTGTAAGCCTGTCTTTTATAGGTTTTGTTATAGCCATATGTTTTGTTAAAATTATAAGGTTAGTATAAGCGATTTCGACTTAAAAGTCAATATTTAGTGAATGGAGACCATATATTGCTTCCTATTCACTAGATTATATACCGAGTTTGACCATAAAAGCAAGCAATCCTCCCCGTTTCAGCAATATGACAAAAGTGTCTCATATCGGAAAAACGAACACCTTACACACTTCCGAGAAATTTTGAGCAGTGCTATAATAAAATCAACAATTTAATAATTTCGCCTCAAGGGGCGACCTGAATGGTATTCCGTGCTCAAGGGCTCGTGATTGTTATCACTTTTTGTGGTAATTGATCACGAGCTCTTTTCGTTGAGGCGTTAACGAATATGAATATGAAAAATGAAAATGCAAAGTTAGTTTTTATTTATGCCCTGCTGGGGAGCGTGGAATCCTACACGGACGTCACACATAAAATACCAGCAAAAGTGTATTTTAATTCCCCGATATCTGATCTGGATGTTTCCGAACAGAAGGCGGTCATGACCGAGCTGAAAAAGAAAAAGATTATTGCCAGCTTTAAACTGGATGACGGCGACTTTGTAGTTTCTAAGCCGAGCCGGTCCATGCTCAATGATTATTATTTCAAACTGAAAGACAAGCCTGAACCAAAACTGGAAAAGCCGGTGGATACTAAGATCAGGTTTGATGAGAAAACCGGAATAATAAACATGGGAGGAAAAACCTGCCCTATTCCGATTAACACCAACCAATACTTCCTATGCAAAACTATTTTCGCAGTCCCGTTTGGCACACTGGTCAAAGAAATAGACTTTTTAGATTTAATGGACTGGGCAAAAGACAGCAAAGACAGTGTCTATGACGCTATGCGAGCGATAAATAAAAAAGTGAAGCATAAGCTGGAGATAGACAAGCTTTTGAAATGGAAAGTTAGGCGCATATTTATTGATTACAAAGCTGGATAAGGTGGAGTCCGACCTGATTCGGACAGCAAAGAGCAGACTGAAAGAAAACGGTCTGCTTTTTTATTTGCGGGCCGGCAAACAATATGCCGAAGCCAATAATCACAAAGAAAATACCACCCCTCACCCCAGCTCAAATGGAGGAAATTTTCATGGACAGATTAGCCGATCTGATTGTCCGACTTTTGGATTATCGCTACGAGCAAAAAGAGAAAGAAAAACAATCTAATAATCAAAATGAATATGAAAAACCAAACACCCGACAATAATTTTATTACCAGCGACTTCTATGTGGCCGCTTTTTTGCTCGCCTACAAATACCAACTTGTTGGTATAAATAAAACCGATGCTCGCCGGTTTCGTTTTGTCTTTGTTGACCAACCAGGACGACCCCAATTCGTGGAGGGTTATTTTTTAGGTTATACCGACGTGAACGCCAAGGAATTTGTCTTGGCGATCAAAGAGCTGAAATCACTGATGTATAACGACGCTATCAGTTGAAAATAATTGAATATGAAATATGGAAAATTTGCCATTCGAAATAGATAACAATGATTACGTAAAGCTTCCCCGAAGCATCAAGACCGCCCTTGTGGACGGCTATTTGAGTTTTGAGGAATACTCGGTCCTCGTCTGGTTATGGATCACTGCCAACCCACGAATGGGAAAAGCTCATGTCAGCTACGCAGGACTTTCCAAGGACTTCAAAGAAAAGTATTCCAAGAATCACATCAATCGGCTGATGCTGAACCTGAAGCGTAAGAAGTGGGTATGGTTTGCCATACAGCAAGGTCGCAGAAGTTCGTTCCATGTTGATATCTCCCGTTACCCCTTATCAAATGGCGGTTTTGTAGACCTTGAAACCCGTAGCAAACAGAAGTATGGCAGAAGTGAGGGTGGTACTGATACACAATTACCAGCAGAAGCACCGACAGAAGTCAGTGACGTTCGGCAGAAGTTGGAAAGTGACAAAAACGCTTTAGTAGATAGGTTTTCTTTCGGTTCGGAAAGCTCGCTTGGCAGAAGTTCCAAGAACGACAACGAAAAAGAAAATAAAAACAACCGATCGAATCGTGGTCGACCCGTAAGAGAATTCACTCCCAAGTCTTATGAGGAACAGAAATGTTGGGAGATCGCCAAAGAGCTGGGAGAAAAAGATATGACTTTTATTTTATCATCTCTCAAGAAATACGGACTAGCAAGAATTGAGGAAGCCTACCGGTCTGTAATGGATCAACCAAGCGACAAAATCCGGCATAGAGGTGCATATTTCAATAAATTATTAACCCTTTAAAAGATACTAAATGATACCCAAATGGCAAAAAATGTAGACATAAAAAATGAAAAATACCAGAATGCAATCCGCTTAAAATACGGCGATTTTACTTATTCAGAGATTGCCCAACTGCTAAAAGTCTCTCACGTTACTGTAAAGAGATGGTTTCGGTCAGACGGTTTACTTAAGGATGAGTACGAACGATACGAAAAAGAAAGAAATAAAGTTCGTGATAAAGAGACCGATACCGTCCTAATGAAACACGCCGAGACCGCATCCAAAATGTTAGTTAGTCTTATGGGCGCCAAAAGCGATGCCATGAAATTCCGAGCGGCCAAAACCATTCTTGATTTTGTCCGAGGTCCGGCTGGAGGCAGAGATGATGATTGTAATGACGAAGAATACAAAAGAGGTAGTCGTCAAATAGAGGAAATTTTAGAGAAATACAAGAATAAAAAGCCTGTGGGCAACTAACGCTTAGCTTGTTGCCAAAAATAGCGTATGTTGTGTTTGAAAGCTAAGCCTAAAATTATTAGCCAAAATTAAAATGAAAATAATATGGAACATGCATTAATTTACTGCCGAGTCTCAACCGAGGAACAGGCCGAGGACGGCCACCACTCGCTTGCGACTCAGCTCAAGCTCTGCAAACGAGCGATCGAGGAAAGTAACAAATTCAAACTGATAGATGACGGTGTTTTTGAAGACCCCGGACGATCAGCCACTAATATGAATCGTCCCGGTCTACAAGACATGTTACTTAAAATCCAAGACGACAAAACAATCAGGGCGGTTTTTATTCAAGACACTGACCGACTAGCCAGAAACGCTCTTGATCACATGCAGATCAAAGCGATCATGAAAAAGCATGATGTTGAACTGTTCTCTGTCTCCCAACCTGGCATTACCGATAGCCCCGAGGGAAACTTTATGGACTTGGTTATTGCCGGTGTGAACCAACTCCAATCCCAAATCACTTCGAGAAAAACTTTGAAAAGTCTTGAGCTAAAATTCTGGGAGGGTTGGTGGCCGACCGGTGTGGCTGTCGGCTATTTAAATGCTGGCGAGCCGGACGATGAGAAAAAAAGAATTATTATTGTAGATGAGGAACGGGCACCGCTTATTCAAGAAGCATTCAAAATGTATGTGACTGGCGATTATTCAGTCTTTGAAGTTCGCGATGCTTTATACAAAAAAGGTTTTAGAACACACGCCGATAAACGATTGGCTCACAGTAAGATGATCGAGATACTAAAAAATCCTTTTTATTATGGTGAGATGAGGTGGCGAGGATTAGTTAACACCGGAAAACATAAACCACTTATAGATAAAGATTTGTGGGAACGAGTCCAGTTGGTTATGGCCGAACACAATAGATATGCCTGCCGACGGCAAAAATTCAATTTCATTCTGCGAGGTCTAACCTTTTGTGCCAACTGCGGACAAAGATACACCGCCGAACATCATCCTAAGAAAAATAAATCATATTATCACTGCAACCGGTCTGGCGATCAGATTAAATGCCAAGACAAATATGTGGAAGTCTGGGATATAGAACAGCAAGTTGCTAACTTGTTCAAGTATATAGAATTTACTCCCAATTTTACCGACAGACTGGTGACCAAGATTGAAAAGATTTACAGCGGTCGCAAAGAAGTGATCAATAAAGACAAACGAGGCTTGAATACTCAAAAGATGATGTTTGAAAAGAAACGGGACACCGCCGAGGAAAAACTATTTGCCGGACTTATTACCGATGACGACTTCACCAGAATAAAAGTGAAAATTAAAGAACAGCTTGGGCTGTTGCAAGACGAACTGTACGTCCAAGATAAAAAACTCAATATGAGGATCGATGAACTGCAAGATATGCTCTTGTTTGTCCGCAACGCTTACGAAGCCTATACTAAATCTCCGGACGAAATGAAACGATTATTCCTTGGGCTTTACTGGGAAAGATTTGAGGTAGCCGACAAAAAAATCCAAACCGTAATACCATCACCGATCATAAGAGGACTGATGCAAGCTGAGGATATGGTTTTTACCAAGAAATACAAAGAAATTACCGGTCCGAGAATAATAACCGACTTGGCCGTAGAATTCACACCATTCATAGCTGGCAAATCAAAATCCAAGATTGCCCCTAAAACGCAAAAATCCCGACAAATTGCCGAGATTCCTGCAATGATATCCAATCAACCGAACTCGGTTATATTAGATACCGTTTGGGGTGCCTAATGGGATTTGAACCCATTCTGAGAGATCCACAATCTCTCGTGCTAACCATTACACTATAGGCACCGTGTAGCCCCCGACTTAGTCGGGGGAATTTCAAATTTCCAATATCCAATTTCCAAACGATTATAACAGGTTATTTACAAAAAATCAATACCAACTGTATTACCTGGTTTGGTTTGACATTTTGGCTTTGATATTGATTTGACATTGGAAATTTGGATTTTGAAATTTGGCGTGTGACCCCGCTTGGAATCGAACCAAGATCCACAGCTTAGAAGGCTATTGTTCTATCCATTGAACTACAGGGTCATAACTAAAGCGATTTTACCTGATTTTGAAGAAAAAATCAAGGTGTGGTATAATAACAATGCTAAATAACACTATAAAATTTATGAAATTCAAAATTATTATTTTATTATTTGTTGTCGCTTTGGGCGTGTTTTCGTTTTTTGTTATTGCGACTAAGGCCACGACCGCAGATTACGGATTGTCTGATAGCGGAGCAAAAGCCGGGTATATTGCTGATGCTAAGGAGCCTAACGTAGGCCAGTGGGCGGATTTATTGTCTTTGGTTGGCCAGGTCTTGGGTATTGTTTTGGCGATGATTGGGGTGGCGTTGTTTGGCTTAATGCTTTATGGTGGTGGACGGTGGTTAATCGCGCGCGGCAACCAAGAAGATATCACCAAAGCGCAAGATATAATTCAGGCGGCGTTAATTGGTATGGCGATAATTTTTGTCTCTTTGGGCGTGGGGAATTGGGTGATTGGGAAGTTGGCGGGGGGGGGTAGTGGAGGACATGGCGAAGTCGGATGCACACCAAAATATACCGATGTTATGACTGCGGAACAGCAGTTGGCGGTTCAACAAGCCCAGTGTGGCGATAAAGATGAAGAGCAATGCTTGGCAGAGACCACATATTGTGATTGGAAAGAAGGAGGGGGAGACATATTAGACGAAGTACCAGGGAAATGTATGGGTGGCGACATTTCGCCGGATCAATTTTGTACGTCGTTTTGTAATTTACAAAGGGATCAGGATGTGGCTGGCGTGTGTGATGGAGCATGCAGTATGGAAAATGGTCAAGGAGTACCTGGTGGGCAAACGAGGTTTTCCATAACTGATCTTTGTGCCGAAGCCGATACGCAAGATATGTGTGGATATTATTCTCCGTATTGTTTCTGGCAACCAGATTGACAAATTTTTAATATTCTGCTATCATAACCCCATTAAATATCCCGACTTAGTCGGGACCGAACGGTTAGGAACATGCTCCGACACCGGCGGTAACTAATACGCATGTATGTTAAATACCAAGAAAAAGCAGGCCGTCATTAAGAAATACCAGACCCACGAAGGGGATACTGGCAGTAGCGAGGTACAAATTGCCATTTTGACTGCGGAAATTGATGAATTAATCGGGCATTTGAAACTACACCCCAAAGATCACTCTTCTCGTCGGGGGTTACTGCGCAAAGTAAGCGCGCGCCGTCGTTTGATGAAGCATTTAAAAAAAGAGAATGCCGAGAGTTACGAACAATTGACTAAAAAACTCAAAATTAAACAGCCGAAAGCTGTTTTGAAACCGGGTAGTAAAGGCGAAGTGGTTGACTTGGAAGCCGAAGAAGAAGACGTAAATATTAAAGAAGATGTTACCGAATAAGTCATCTCATCCTTTAAAACACCCCGACCAACGGGTCGGGGTGTTTATTGATGTCCAAAATATGTATTACAGCGCCAAAAATTTGTTTGGCGCGAAAGTTAATTTTGGCAATATTGTCAAAGAAGCGACGGCCGGGCGAAAATTGATTCGGGCGATTGCCTATGTTGTTTCTACCGAAAGTAAAGACGAACAGCCGTTTTTTGACGCGCTGTATAATTTGGGAATTGAGACCAAAGAACGCCCGTTGCAAATTTTTTACGGTGGTGATAAAAAAGCGGATTGGGATGTGGGGTTAACGGTGGACGCGATTCGTTTGTCTTCCAGTTTAGACGCGGTGGTGTTGGTTTCCGGCGACGGCGATTATTTACCATTAGTTGAATATTTGAAATTTAATCAAGGCTGCCAAGCCGAAGTGATGGCCTTTGGCGGAACAGCGTCAGGTAAATTGAAAGAAGCGGCTGACGATTTTATTGATTTGAGTGAAGATAAGGGGAAGTTTTTGATTAAAAATATTATTAGAAAATAGTTGTATTTGTCATTGCACTCGCCATTGTCATCGCACTCGTCACTGTCATCCCGATGAAAATCGGGATCTTCGCACGGCAATCACTATTGGACAGAGATTCCGATTTTCATCGGGATGACAAATAGAAAACTAAAAATAAATTTAAAATAATTATTAACTAATTGCTGGTTTGAGGACACATAGACCTTTTTGGTCTGTAGCTCTCAAATCAGCTCTGGAAAGGTATCCCTATGGATATTAAAAATTGGTCCACCGAGTGGGCGGGTAGAACGCTTACCGTGGAAACAGGTCGTTTGGCTTTACAGACAAACGCCTCTTGTACTGTGCGCTATGGCGACACGGTAATTTTAGCAACCGCTGTCATGAGTCCGAATTTACGTCCGGGTTTGGATTTTTTCCCGCTGATGGTGAATTTTGAAGAAAAATTTTACGCGGCCGGAAAAATCAAGGGCTCACGATTTATCAAACGCGAAGGCCGTCCGACCGAGGACGCGATTTTGTCCGGTCGTTTAGTTGACCGTGCGATTCGTCCGTTGTTTGATGAGCGACTGCGTAACGATGTGCAAGTTATTTTGACCGCCCTTTCGTATGATAGTGAAAATGACCCGCAAGTGCCGGCGATGATTGCCGCTTCGGTGGCGTTATCAATTTCCAATTTGCCGTGGGATGGTCCGATTTCGGTTTCTCGCGTGGGACGCATTGATGGTAAATTGATTTTGAATCCGAGCGTTGAACAGCGTACAAAATCTGATTTTGATTTGGTGGTGGCCGGTTCCGAAGGCAAAGTGGTAATGGTGGAAGCCGGCGTGAACGATGTCGCCGATAACGAAATTTTAGAAGCGATTAAATTTGGTTCGGAAAATTTCGCGACCGTCGTGAATTTTATTAAAAAAATTCAAGCCGAAGTGGGTGAAAAGAAATTGGATTTATCCAAAAATGTTTCTGAAGCTGAACAAAAATTACGCGATATTGAAACCGAAGTAATTGCGTTTGTGAAAGGACATGCCAATGATTGGGTTTTTGACGCACCTAAACCGGATCGTCGCGCGCGTGTGGAAATGATTAGCCGATTTTCCACTGCCGTCGCGGAAATGTTAAAAACCAAAGAGGCCGATGCCGACACTTCTAAAGTAATTTTGGGACGCGTAAAAATTTATGTAGAAAAAGTTATTACCGCGCGAATTTTGGATAAGGGCCAGCGTTTAGACGATCGCAAATTAGACCAGATTCGTCCGTTAAATATCGGTGTGGGATTATTGCCACGCACGCATGGTTCCGGTTTGTTCCAACGCGGCGATACGCAAGTGTTGTCGGTTGTTACTTTGGGCGCGCCGGGTGATGTGCAAACGATTGATACGATGTCCGAAGACAGCACCAAACGCTACATGCACCACTACAATGACACCCCAGCCACTTATGGTGAGGCCGGGCCACTTCGAGGCGCTGGCAACCGTTCCATTGGCCACGGTGCCTTGGCAGAGCGTGCGTTAGAGCCGGTTTTACCTGATCAAAAGACATTTCCTTATGCTATGCGTGTTGTGTCCGAGGTTTTGGGTTCAAACGGTTCGTCTTCCATGGCTTCTACCTGTGGCTCCACTTTATCCTTAATGGACGCTGGCGTACCAATTAAAAAAATGGTGGGCGGAATTGCCATGGGATTAGCGAGCGACGAAAAAGGCCGTTACAAAATTTTAACGGATTTACAAGATGTAGAAGATGGACCGGGCGGTATGGATTTCAAAATTACCGGCACCCGCGATGGTATTACGGCTATCCAAATGGATACCAAGACCACCGGTTTGAGTTGGGAAATTGTGCAAGAGACATTTACCAAATCAAAAGCCGCACGTTTGGAAATTTTAACCGCAATGGAAAAAATTATTTCCACTCCGCGCGCGGATTTATCCAAATACGCGCCACGTATTGAAATCATGATGATTGATCCGGAAAAGATCCGCGATGTCATCGGTCCGGGCGGAAAAATGATTAACAAAATCATCGCCGAGACCGGCGTGGATATTGACATTGAGCAAGATGGTTCGGTGTTTATCACTTCCCATGAACCCGAAGGAATGTTAAAAGCCAAGAAATGGATTCATGATTTAACGCACGACCCGATGCCGGGCGAACAATTTGAAGGCACGGTGGTGCGCATTGAAGATTTTGGCGCGTTTGTGGAAATTGTCCCGGGTAAAGATGGTATGGTGCATGTTTCTGATATTGCTTGGAGTCGCACCAACAGCCCACGCGATGTGATGAAAATTGGCGACAAAGTAAAAGTAGTTGTCAAAGAAGTTGATAATTTAGGCCGGATTAATTTGAGCATGAAAGCGCTCATACCAAAACCAGAAGGTTTTGTAGAACCACCGCCATTTGAACGCCGTCCGCCACGTAGTGGTGGATTTGGCGGTGGTGGACATGGTGGCGGAGGACGAAAATTCTAAGAGATAAAAAATAGACGGGCCAATTTGGTCCGTCTATTGATTTTTGGATGTTTTTATGGTTAAATATCGGTGAATTAAGCCGACGTGGTGGAATTGGTATACACGCATGCCTTAGAAGCATGTTCTCAAAAGGATTGAGAGTTCGAGTCTCTCCGTCGGCACAATTTCTACAACCCCAACAGCACCGCCGCGATCCAAGGGAAAGCCACTGTCACATCGCTTTGGATAATTTGATAATAACTTTCGGTTGATAATTTGTCCCAGGTGATTTTTTCTTTACCGCCAGCGCCGGAATATGAGCCGTAGGACATCGGCGACGAACCAATTTCCACAAATCCAGCCCAATCGCGGACTTTTTTCAATTTCAGATCGTGTTTAAGTGATGGCACTACGCAAATTGGAAAGTCAGCCGAAATTCCACCACCTAATTGCAAGAAAGCAATCGGCGCGTCTTGGGATTCTTTCATATACCAATCATACATCAGATGGAAATAATCCAAACCGGATTTCATCACGTTTGGGCTCACGCTGGTGTTGCCTTTTTTCTTGTGCGCTCCGTTATAAGTATAACTCGCGAAAATATTGCCCATCGTAGAATCCTCAAAACCCGGCACCACAATCGGGATATTTTTTTGATACGCGGCATACGCCCAGCAATCATCTGGGTTGGCCTGTGGGTCAGGTGAAATTAATTTTTCGGAAAATAATCTACGGAAATATTCGTGCGGTAAATAACTTTTGCCGTTTTTTTCCGCCTCTTTCCACATCTTTAACAAATGTGGTTCCATAATACGCACACTTTCATCTTCCGGTAAGAAAGTGTCGGTAATTCGGCGCAAACCGGTATCGCGTAATTCCGCTTCTTGCTCCGGGGTTAATTCGGTATAGCGGGGGATATAGGCATAATGAGAATGGGCGACATAGCGATAGTATGATTCTTCGTGATTAGCGCCGGTGGCCGAAACCAAATGGACTTTGCCTTGGCGAATAAGTTCGGCGAGCATAATGCCGACTTGGAACGAACTCAAAGCACCGGCCAAAGTTACCATTAGTTTGCCCCCATTATCCAGGTGATTTTTGAGCCACAGAGCGGCCTGCATGGTGGAGCCGCCGTTGCAATGGTTCAAAGTGGTTTCGGCAAAAGCGGATACCGGCGACTTAACATTTTTTAGGCGCGCGTTTAAACCGCCGGCCGAAGCCGGTTTGGTTTCGGGGACAATAAATTTGCGCAAGCCCGGAGATAGTTTTTGAAATTTGGTTTTGGACATAAAATTTAATAATTTACGCCTATATTTTATCGCCTTCTTGTTAAAATGTAAAGAGTGTGCTAAATTAAGGTTGTTAATAATTTAAATTATATGAAAATTTTTCTAGACACCGCCAATGTAGCAGAAATTAAAACCGCCGCCAGCTGGGGGATTTTAGACGGCGTTACCACCAATCCGTCGCTCGTCGCCCGAGAAGGTCGGGATTTTAAACAAACAGTTTTAGAGATTTGTGAAATTGTGGATGGGCCGGTTTCGGCCGAGGTGATTAGTTTAGAGGCGGACAAAATGGTAGCAGAAGGGAATGTATTTTCGGCTTGGCACAAAAATGTGATTGTCAAAGTTCCTTGTACGCCCGACGGTTTGAAAGCGACAAAAATTTTAGAAGGCCAAGGTATTAAAGTAAATGTTACTTTGGTGTTTTCGGTTAATCAGGTTTTGCTGTGCGCGAAAGCGGGCGCGAGTTTTATTAGTCCGTTTGTGGGACGGTTAGATGATGCCGGTGAAGACGGTATGAAAATGATCGCCGAGTCCGTGGTTTTATTAAAAAATTATAATTATGAATCGCAGATAATTGTGGCTTCAGTGCGTAGTTTGGAGCATGCCAAACAGGCGGCCATTTTAGGCGCGCACATTGCTACTATTCCCTTTAAAATATTGGAACAAATGACTAAGCATCCGCTCACCGATGCCGGTATTACCAAGTTTTTGGCCGACTGGGAAAAGGCCAAAAAGTAGTGGATACAATTTGTATACAGGTTATCCACAACCCTCCCTTGACAGCTTTTTGTATTTATTGTATAATCGCCTGTGCGTTAACTTCCCGATAAATCGGGACCACGTCCACAAGACTTGAACTAACGTTCGCTTGGACCTCTGGGTAAGTCCCGACTAAGTCGGGAAAAGAATCTAACACCATCATGTTACTGATCTCTAATTCTTACTCAAAATATCCAAGCGGTTAAAAGCAGAATTCTTTTTCTGTATTTTATAAGAACCGCTTGAATAGAGCGGTTCTTTTTTTAAAAATTAACAAAATTTACGAGCCAAGGCGAAATAAATTTTGCGGTAATTTTTAACGCCGGCAGAGCCGGTGTAATCCACAAGAAAAAAATTCAGGCAAGCGCAAGCATGAGGCGAAAAATATTTCGTAACATACTTGCGAATGATCTGACTGAACTTTGACAATTCAAAAATTCAACGAATAAAATAATAGGGTAGGTAAGCAATTTTAAATTGTAGGCGAAAGCACTATTTAGTGTTTTCGTTGTACGCAATTTCATTAAGGGCATACGGTGAATGCCTTGACACCAAAAGACGATGAAGGACGTGGCAGGGTGCGATAAGTCTCGGGGAGGTCCCAAGCAACCTTTGATCCGGGAATTTCCGAATGGGGAAACCCATACCGATTTAATCGGTATACTGTACAGTGAATACATAGCTGTACGGAGAAAACCTGGCGAAGTGAAACATCTCAGTAGCCAGAGGAAAAGAAATTGAAAAGATTCCCTTAGTAGTGGCGAGCGAAAAGGGAAAAGTCCAAACCGTGTAAATGTTTCTGTGTCAAAAGATTGATCGCAAGATTGATTTGGACATGCAGATTAAAGAGACAAGTCGTTGTTTATACGGGGTAATAAGATGTAAGTGCCGTTATTTGTCAGAATGGGTGGTAAGTTATCCTTCCTAGTTGAAAGTCCCTGGAAAGGGCTACCGGAGAAGGTGAAAGTCCTGTAACGCGAAAGGAGTTAACTTAACATAACTTATATTCTTGAGTAGGGCGGAACTCGTGAAATTCCGTCTGAATTCAGGCCGACTATGGTCTAAGACTAAATACTTTTGGTGATCGATAGTGGACAAGTACCACGAGGGAAAGGTGAAAAGCAGCCCGGTAAGGGCGATGAAATAGTATCTGAAACCGTATGCTTACAAAGAGCAGGAGCCCACGACATCGCAAGATGTACGGGGTGACTGTGTTCCTATTGAAGAATGAGCCTGCGAGTAATAGTACGCGGCTAGGTTAAGGGCCTAATGGTCCGGAGCCGTAGCGAAAGCGAGTCTTAACGGGCGCTTTGTCGTGTGCTATTAACCCGAAACCGGGTGAGCTATCCATGAACAGGATGAGTCCCGCCGAAAGGCGGGAGGAGGTCCGAACCCACGAGCCGTGCAAAACTCGGGGATGATTTGTGGATGGGAGAGAAATTCTAATCGAACTCGGTGATAGCTGGTTTTCCTCGAAATAGTTCTAGGACTAGCCTCAAGCGTTTTTAGCGGTGGTAGAGCACTGGATGAGAATTGGGTCCTTCGGGATACCGTTTTCAATCAAACTCCGAATACCGTCAAGCATAGCTTGGGAGTCAGACAGTGGGGGCTAAGCTTCATTGTCAAAAGGGGAACAGCCCAGATCGCTAGCTAAGGTCCCTAAATCCATGTTAAGTGTAAAAGGTGGTGATAATTCTTATACAACCAGGATGTTGGCTTAGAAGCAGCCATCATTTAAAGATAGCGTAACAGCTCACTGGTCAAGAGTTTTCGCGCCGAAAATGTACCGGGGCTAAAACATGGTACCGAAGCTGCGAACTTGTTACGGGGAACTTTTTTTCTGATCAATATTTCGGAAGAATAGTTCCCCGTAGCAATTGGTAGAGGAACGTTCGCAATGCACTGAAGCCGTAGGCGCGAGCCGCGGTGGAGCGTTGCGAAGCGAGAATGCAGGCATGAGTAACAAAAATCCGGATGAGAATTCCGGACGCCGAAAATCCAAGGTTTCCTGGGCAACGAGAATCGTCCCAGGGTTAGTCGGTCCTAAGGCCAGCCCGTTGCAAGACGGGGTAACTGATGGATGAGCGGGTTAATATTCCCGCACTGCTTAAGATTTGGTTAGGGTGCGCACCTTTGAACCCAATGCGTGTTTTGAATATACACGTTGCGCAAGCTCGAGATGAAGCCTTCGGGTGGAGTCGAGATTGGGAGACGGGGTGCCCAGAAAAGCCCAAAACCGTTAAGTTTTAAGTAACCGTACCGTAAACCGACACAGGTAGATAGGTCGAGAAGACCAAGGCGCACGAGAGAACCTTCGCTAAGGAACTAAGCAATACAGCGGCCGTAACTTCGGGATAAGGCCCACCTCTCTTCGGAGAGGTTACAACAAAAGACACACTGCGACTGTTTAACAAAAACACAGCTCCCTGCAAAAGCGTAAGCTGAAGTATAGGGGGTGATGCCTGGCCAGTGTCAGAACGTTAAAGGGAGGAGTGCAAGCTCCGAACTGAAGCGCTGATGAACGCCGGCGGTAACTATAACCGTCCTAAGGTAGCGAAATTCCTTGTCGGGCGAGTTCCGACCTGCACGAATGGTATAACGATGGTGTGACTGTCTCAGCGAAGGACTCGGTGAAATTGCAAGGGAGGTGAAGATGCCTCCTACCCGCAACTAGACGAAAAGACCCCGTGAAGCTTTACTACAACTTGATATTGACACAAGGTTAATTATGTTGAGAGTAGGTGGGAGCCGCAAGGCGCCAATGAGACACCACCCTTAAGTAATTTTGTGCCTAATTTTCTCCCATGAATCTGGGAAAGAAGACAGTGTCTGGTGGGTAGTTTAACTGGGGCGGTTGCCTCCCAAAAAGTAACGGAGGCGTTTACAAAGGTTGGCTTAGGTCGGATGGAAATCGACCTGGACGTGCATACGCATAAGCCAGCTTTACTGCGAGGGCGACGACCCGAGCAGTCACGAAAGTGGAAGTAAGTGAACCGACCACCTCATATAGGAGAGTGGAAGATCAACGGATAAAAGCTACTCCGGGGATAACAGGCTGATCGCGCCCGATAGTCCATATAGACGGCGCGGTTTGGCACCTCGATGTCGGCTCATCGCATCCTGGGGGTGGAGAAGCTCCCAAGGGTTTGGCTGTTCGCCAATTAAAGCGGTACGCGAGCTGGGTTCAGAACGTCGTGAGACAGTTCGGTCTCCTATCTGTTGCGGGCGTTGAATGTTGAGAAGGCTCTTCCCTAGTACGAGAGGACCGGGAAGGATAGACCTCTAGTGTGCCAGTTGTCCCATCAGGGGCATCGCTGGGTAGCTATGTCTAGTACGGATAAATGCTGAAAGCATCTAAGCGTGAAGCCGTCTTCAAGATTAACATTCGTTAAGACCCCTAGTAGACTACTAGGTTGATAGGCGTCAGGTGTAAGCATAGCAATATGTTGAGCCGAGACGTACTAATAAGTCGAGCGTACGACGAGAGCATTAAGTTGTGCTTGAATTGTTCCGCACCCAATTATTTATTCGTAGAATATTCGCAAATTAAACCAAAAAGAGTCAATATTTTGGTGGCATGAGCGGAGAGGTCACACCTGTTCCCATCCCGAACACAGTAGTTAAGCTCTCCAGCGCCGATGATAGCCGTAAGGCAAAAGTAGGCCGCCGCCAGAATATTGGCTCTTTTTTAATTGCAAAAATTAGTTGTCAGAATGTCAGCGGCGTGTTATAATTATTGAGCAAACTAAATAACTATGCCTACAGAATTAGTCAAAAAAACTTTGGCTTTTGTAAAAAAACAACTGGCCAATGAGCCCACCGGCCATGATTATTGGCATGTTAAACGTGTTTGGGAAACAGCCAAAAAAATTCAAGCGGTTGAGGGTGGCGATTTGGAATTGGTGGAATTAGCGGCGTTACTTCATGATTTAGGTGATTACAAGCAGTTGGAGTTTGATGAGCAAAAAGGCATTTTAGTGTTGCGTGGGATGATGGATGTTTTAGAAATTCCCGCTGATTTTCAAAAAAAAATTATTACGATCGTGGAAGATAGCATGTTTGTCGGCGACGACACCATTTCACCGGCCACTTTGGAAGGTAAAATAATTCAAGACGCCGATTGGATGGAAAATTTGGGAGCGATTGGAATCGCTCGCACTTTCGCGACGGGCGGACGTTTGAAACGCATTATTCACGATCCGGATCGTCGACCACGTAAACGTTTGCCCCGCGTTGTCTATTTGCACAAAAAAATCGAAGGCACCAGCATTAATTTTTTTTATGAAAAGATTTTGAAATTATCTGAAATGATGAATACCGAGACCGCGAAAAAGATGGCCAAGGAAAAAGTCCAATTTACCAAAATTTATTTAGATCAATTCTTGCGCGAGTGGGATGGCAAAATATGAATAAAGTAATTTTTACCCAAAGCGATAAATATTTAATGCTGGCGTTTGACCACCGTCAAGGTTTTAATAAAATTTTAAACCCGGCGCATCCGGAATTAGTCAGCGCCGACGAAGCGCTTATCGCCAAGGAATTGGTGATTGGTGTTTTCGCTTCCGAATGCAGCGGGCTGTTATTGGATCCGGAAGTGGGTTTGCCGGCCTATCAAAATCGTACCAAACCGTATTTGCTGTGTTTAGAAAAAAGCGGTTATACCAATACTGACCAAGGACGGCTGACTATTTTAGAATATAAATCAGCAGAATTAAAAAAACTGGGCGCGAGCGGAACTAAATTATTAATATATTTTAATCCTGAAGCGGATAATGTCAAAGAGCAAATGAATGTTGTGCGTGAAGCGTTAGCCGACAGTCACGCGAGTGGATTGCCATTATTTTTTGAAATTGTTACTTATGGCTACCAAGAGGTTGGCGCGACTCGGGGAGAGTGGGTAGAAAGATCGGTTGATATGTTTTTAAAAGCCGGGATTTTACCTGATGTGTTTAAGATAGAATATCCAGAAGGTGATGATTCTGCTTGCGCGCGGATAACCGAAAAGCTTGGGACGATTCCGTGGATACTTTTGACCGGCGGCGGTTCATACGACGTGTTTAGAGATAATTTAAAAAAAGCAATGACCGCTGGGTGTAAAGGTTTCTTGGCCGGTCGGGCGATTTGGCAGGAGATTGGCGATTATAAAACTATTGACGAAAAGCAAAATTTTTTGTACAATATTGCGAAGCCACGATTTGTGGAAATCAAGAAAATCGCGTTGGGATTATAATATAATTGTTATTTATTAGCTCGGTTTTGGAATCGAGCTTTGTATTTCATATTTACTATGGCAAAACCAATTGATTTGTATAAAAAGAATGTTGGGACATTACGTTTGAGTTGGGAGGATGTGGAAAAGGATACGTTAAAAATTATTGATGACATGAAACACGATAATTTTGAGCCGGATTTGATAGTGTCAATCGCGCGTTCTGGTCTTATCCCCGCCGCGCTTATCGCTTACACTTTGGGTAATAAACAGTTGTATGTTGTTAAGATTGATTTTTCCAAAACTCAACAAGATGGTAAGGAACAGGATTTAATGGAGCGACCGGTGATTACCCAAGAATTAACCAAAGATGTGCGCGGGTTAAAAATATTGGTGGTGGATGAAATGGCCGTGTCGGGTTCGACTTTAAAAATGATGAAGTCGTATATGGATATGAAACAACCGCAAGAGGTCCGTTATGCCGTGCTTTACAAACAACCTTGGTCAGAATTTACCCCTGATTATTCCGGTCGGGAAATTGAGGCCTGGCCGGTCTATCCTTGGAAGGAACTGCGTAATAATGTTATTGATCCGCGTGCTAAAATCGCGTAAGTTAGCCAAATTTAGTAGTTATCCACAGAAACTGTCAGCAAAAAGTTGACAGTTTTTTTATTTAGTATTATACTAATATTAGCCAAAATATGGATATTGAGATTTTTAAAAAATTAGGTTTTTCTGACAAATTTTCCAAAGTATATTTGGCATTATTAAGTTTGGGCCCGTCATCAGTGCGTGATTTAGCTGATTCCTGTGGGCTTAATCGGGGTACGGTTTATGAGGCCTTAAATTGGCTGGAACAAAAAGGGCTCGTGGAATTTTATAAAAAAGATACGCGCCAGTCGTTTGTGGCAACACCGCCGGAGCGTTTGGTTCGTTTGGCGCGCGAAGAGCAGTCCGCGTGGCGAGAAACAGAAACACGTTTGGCGCAAATGACTACGGAATTAGAGGCGCTATATAACCGCGGGGGCGCGCGACCAATTGCCCGGTATTTTGAAAAAGATGAAATTAATAAAATTTTAGAAGAGGTGCTGGATGTTTGCGCGGAAGATGCTGAAAAAACTTATCGGATTTTTTCCGCCGAAGGCGTGCGGAAATTTTTGTACGACAATTGGCCGACATTTTCGGATGCGCGCATTGGCAAAAGCGTGGCCGTAAAAGTAATTGCTTTGGGCGAGGGCGGACAGTTGCGTGGTTTGGACGAACGCAAGTGGCTCGCGGGCGGTGATCACGGCACCTATATTATTATTTATCCCGGACATGTGGCTTATATTTCTTTGGACGCCAAAGGCGATCCGTGGGGCGTGGTAATTGAAAACGCGGGCGTGTTTGAAACTCAAAAAAAATTATTTGATGCTTTATGGCAAAGAATTTAATTGGTAAAAAACCAACAGTGGTGTTTGATTTTGATAATACGCTGTTTGACGCCATGCAATTGAAATTTTTGTTTCGCGCCATTGCCCAGGCGAATGGTTTTTCGGACGAACAGTCGCGCGCGTTTTATTCGGCCGCGCGTAATGAACAGGATGGAATTATCGCTATTACCTTAGCGCGTTATGTTGATGAGGTTCGTCGTCGTTGTCAGGTCGAAGGCAGAAACATTGACGAAATCGCGACGGGCGCGGTGGTGGGTGAAATTCAGAAAAAGGGTGCGGGTTTGTTGCTTTCAGGGGCGCGCGAATTATTGGAATTTTGTCAGCAAAAAAAATTAAATTATTATCTGTTAAGTTTGGGCGTGCGTGATTGGCAGTTGGAAAAAATGCGTTGGGTTAAAATTGATAAAATTTTTAGTGATAAAAATACGGTGTTTACGGTTAAAGAAAATGGTGGTAAGGCCGAGGCCTTGCGCGCGCTGTTTGGCGCAGATTTTACCGGCAAAAATACGGTGTTATTTAATGACCGCGCGGATGAATCGGCCGAATTGCTTTTGGCGTTTAATGACTTAGTGGTTTTTTTAAGGCGCGACACTCGCGACGAGCGTAGTAGCGGTGAAAAAGTTATGGCAAATTTAAGAGCTGATTATGAGGACAGAATAGTGATTGCCGACGGCCTGCTTGAACTTTTAAAAATATTTAAAAAATATGTCAGTTGATTTTAACAATGTGGGCGCGGTTATTTTGGCAGCCGGTTTGGGAAAAAGAATGAAAAGTGCCAAATTAAAAGTAATGCACGAATTAGATAGTCGACCGCTCGTTGATTATGTGGTGGGAGCGATAGAAGCGTCTGCGGTTGGACGCAAACCGATAGTAGTGGTGTGTGACAACGATCCATCCGTGCAGAATTTTTTGAATGGCAGAGCCGAGTATGTTGTTCAAGCCGAGCGTCTTGGCACCGGGCACGCGGTCAGGCAAGCCGAGTTGATTTTAAAAGATAAGATAGCCCAAGTAGTAGTTTTGTATGGAGATATGCCATTTGTGCGTCCGGAATCAATTAACAGTTTGATTAAAAAACATCGGGAAAAAGATAATAAGGTTACTTTGATGACAGTTGTGGCGCCGGATTTTAATGATTGGCGTGAGAGTTTGAGCGGTTATGGCAGAATTATTCGCGCCGGAGTTGAAAATCACGTCGTTGGTATTGTCGAAAAGAAAGACGCGACCGCTACCCAGTTAGAAATAAAAGAAGTGAATCCGGGTTTTTACTGTTTTGATTCCGTCTGGCTTTGGCCACATTTGCGCGCGCTCCAAAATAATAACGTGCAAGGTGAATATTATCTAACTGATTTAATTGCCAAGGCCGTGGCGGAAGGAGTTGCTATTTCGTCTATTGTAATTGACCCGAGCGAGGCGGTGGGAATTAATACCGCCGATCAATTGGTGCTGGCCGGTAGTTTAATAAAATAATCAACCAATTAACTAATAAACCAATTAATTTTTATGTGCGGAATAATCGGTTATATCGGTAAAAAACAAGCGCTCCCCATTTTAATCAATGGTTTACGTCGTTTGGAATATCGTGGTTATGATTCTGCCGGCGTGGCGGTGTCGGACGGAAAAAAATTTACCAAGATTAAGGCGGTTGGTAAAATTGAAAAATTGGCGGAAAAATTAAAACCTTTGGATTTAAACGGCAGTGTTGGTATCGCTCATACTCGTTGGGCGACGCATGGTGGTGTTACTGAAGCCAACGCCCATCCCCATAGTGCTTGCGCGGACGATTTAGTAATCGCGCATAATGGTATTATTGAAAACTATCGAGAATTAAAAGAAAAATTTTTAAAAGGTCACGAATTAAAATCCGAGACCGACACGGAAATTTTGGCGCATTTAATCGAAGTGTTTTATAAAGGAAATTTAACCGAAGCGGTACGTACGGCTTTAAAAGAAGTCCGCGGCACTTATGGTCTCGCGGCGATGCATTCGGATGAGCCGGACAAACTTGTGGCCGCGCGTTTTGGTAGTCCGCTCGTAATTGGAGTAGGCGATGGCGAATATTTTTTAGCGTCTGATACTTCGCCAATGCTCGCGCACACGAAAGAGGTGATATTCTTGGATGATGGTGAAATCGCGGAAATAAGTTTAAGCGGTTTAAAAATTAGCAGTTTGGATTCAAAAAATATTACTAAATATTCGGAAACAATTGATTGGGACGAAGCGAGCGCGCAAAAACAGGGGTATGAGCATTTTATGTTGAAAGAAATTTTTGATCAGCCGGCGGTTTTTAAAGATGCGATTCGCGGGCGGTATAACCTGACCGAAGGCACGGCGCATTTGGGTGGTTTGAATATGACGAGCGAACAAATGCATTCTGTCAGCCGGGTTATTTTATTGGCTTGCGGGACCGCTTCTTACGCGGCGCTGGTTGGGAAATACGCCTTGGAGCGTTTGGCCGGTATTCCGACGGAAGTGGATGTGGGCAGTGAATTTCGTTATCGTGATCCGATTATTGATCGTAACACTTTGGTATTTGGTATTACCCAATCGGGTGAAACAGCCGACACTTTGGCGGCGCTACGCGAGGCCAAGCGCAAGGGCGCGTTCGTGCGCGGGATTGTTAATGTCATCGGCTCTACGCTCGCGCGTGAAACTGACGGTGGCACCTATATGCACGCCGGACCGGAATTGGCAGTCGCTTCCACCAAGGCCTATACCAATATGGTAGCGGTGTTAATTTTGTACGCGATTCAATTTGGGCGATTGAATCGTTTAACTCAAGCCACGGGCGAACGGTTGATTGCCGCGTTACTTGAAATTCCCACGAAGATGAAAGAGGTCTTGGCACAAAGCGAGCGGATTAAAACCATCGCGGAAAAATATAAAGATAGCGTCGGGATGTTATTTTTAGGACGAGGCATTAATTATCCAGTGGCCTTAGAAGGTTCACATAAATTAAAAGAGATTTCATATATTCATAGTGAGGCCTACCCCGCCGGGGAAATGAAACATGGAGCGAATGCTCTCTTAGGTCCCCATTTTCCAGTGGTGGCGATAATGACAAAAAATCAGTTATACGAAAAAATGCGTAGTAGCGTGGAAGAAGTGCGCGCGCGTAAATCTCCTTTAATATTAATTGCGACTGTTGGCGATGAGAGTGCCCGTGAGTTAGCTGATGATGTGATTTATGTGCCACCGACGATGGAACTGTTAGAGCCACTTTTGAATACAATCCCTTTGCAACTATTCGCTTATCACACCGCTGTTGCTTTGGGACGCGATGTGGATCGGCCACGTAATTTAGCTAAAAGTGTAACCGTAGAATAAAAATATATGGAAAAGAAAATTAAAGTGGTAGTCGTGGGTGGTGGTAATGGCAGTGCTATTACTTTGCAGGCATTAAAAAAATATGCCAATAATTTGGACATTTCCGCCGTTATTGGCACGGCTGATTCCAATGGTTCTTCCGGGCGCTTGCGACGCGAATTCAATGTGATACCGACCGGTGATATTTTACGGGCTATTTTATCTTTAAGCCCCATTGATTATGTGGTCTTGCGCAAGATTTTTTATGAAGTTCGGTTCAGTGCCGGCGGGGCTTTAAAAAAACATAATTTGGGCAACCTGTTTTTAACATTAGGCGGTCAATATTCCAAAAATATTTTAAACGCTATTATGGCATTGTCCGAAAGTGTGGGCGCACTCGGTCGTGTCATACCGGCTACTTTAAAACCAGTTGATTTAGCCGTTCAATTAGATAATGGGCGAGTTGTTAAAGGAGAAGGCAATATTGATATCCCCAACTATGACCGTAGGTTTAAAATTGCGCGCGCTTTGCCGTCTTCAGGGATAGCCAATCAAGATGCCACTCGCGCGCTACTGGACGCGGACTATATTATTTTTGGTCCCGGTAGTTTGTATACGAGTGTCATTGCTCCGCTTATGGTTAAGGGGATTTTTAACGCGGTTAAACAATCGCGCGCGCGTTTGGTTTTTTTACTGACCAATTATAATTTGATTCATGGCGAAACCGGCCCGAGCGATTTGAGCGACATCATCGCTCATTTAGAACAGCATTTGCCTCGGCCACTTGATAAGATTATTTTTAATTCTCATATTCCAGGTAAAGTGGAAGCTAAATCAGTAAAAGCCAATGGTTGGTACTTAATTAAATGCGATGATAAAAATTTGTCGGTCTATCGTGGGCGTTTAAAATTTTATGATTTTGGCAAAAAAATTTGGCCAGGTTATGACACTGAGCGTTTGGGAAAATATTTGAGGAAAATAATTATTTAAAATAATATGGACAAACCTAAAATAATTAAAAATGATTTAACCAGTCGGGCGATTAAATTTGTTTTAGAAGAAGAGGGTAAATTCGCCGGACGAGTTTATTTGTATCTAATTAAAAACGATCTCCACGACGCCCCTTACGGCCTGTTGGAAGATTTATTTGTAGCCGAGGAATTTCGAAGTCGTGGTTTCGGTGGCAGATTAATTGAATTAGCGCTTGGCGAAGCAAAAAAAATCGGTTGCGCCAAAATTATTGGCACCAGTCGCCATACTCGTCCGGAGGTGCATAAATGGTATAAAAAATTGGGTTTTGTTGATTATGGCGTGGAGTTTAGAATGAATTTATAATTAAAAAAAATCCCGTGACGTAAAGTCATGGGAATTTTTTTATAAGAAGACTATTTCTTCTTTTTTCCACCTTTCTTCTTTTTGGTAGCTTTCTTTTTGGTCTTCTTCGCTACTTTTTTCTTCTTTGCCATATGTGCCACCTCCTAACTTTTATTCCGATTAAGTCGGAATAATTTTTTTTCTCGCGATCGCGAGAGAAAACTCTTTTTGATTTTTTACAAGACAAGCATTGTTGTAAAAAAATCTTTCGACCATCTATATTATAGAGTGAAATGAAATAAAATGAAAGAGTATTAAGCAAAGTTATGCACAGGCCTTCGTTCCGATGCGGTCGGAACTTCGGCCTGCAAGCAGGCGGTGAGTGTAAATAAATTATTTTATAAAATAAAAAAATATTTTGATACAAATCAAAATATTTTTTAGCGTGATAGTTTGGTGGGACGCTTAGCGTCCCTCTAACGACGCTAAGCGTCGTGCCCCCGGAGAGGATCGAACTCCCATCTTCAGGTTCGAAGCCTGATATTCTATCCATTGAAATACAAGGGCAATTATATTTGTTTATTGCCACCCTACGGGTGGTCCGCCTCTGGCGGAAAATACAAGGGCTTGGTATTTGGGAGTTTATCATAACTGTGGCTAAAAATCAACTATTGCGTTTTCTCGGGAAAGAGTGTATATTATGTGGTATATTTAGACAAAGTGCGAGTCGGCTCAAGTCGATGGCACTAAAAAGTCCATTTGGACAAATATATGCGTAATGGCAAATTAAATAAATTTTGGAAATTAGGTGTTGAAGATTTCAATACCCATTATTTTGATATTAATTCTAAGTCGCATTTAGTGGTTAAAGAAGGGAACTATCAGTATGATTTTATGGATCTGATTAAAAAATACGGTTCGCCTTTGGAAGTGGTGTTTCCTTATATTTTGGAGGATAGGTTAGAGGTCTTGATCAATTTGTTTAATTCTTACATTAAAATTTATCGTTATCCAGGCAAATTTTATTATCATTATCCGATGAAAGTTAACCAAAGTAAAGAATTTGTTTTACCGCTCGTGACCGAGGGCGCTAATTTGGAAACCAGTTCGGCCAATGAGTTGAAGTTGGTTAAAAAAATGTGGGAGGCCGGAAATCTGAACGACAAAATCAAGGTTTTGTGCAATGGGCCAAAGACCAAAGAATATTTAGATTTGGTGACTGAACTTAAAACTAAGGGTTTAGACGTGATACCAATTATAGAAGGTTGGAATGAATATGAATACTTACGCCAATATCGCGGGGGTGTGGGCGTGCGTTTGGATGTTGATGTTCATATTCAGTCCCATTGGAATCACGAGATTGATCAGTTTGGTTTGGCTGATAGAGAAATTAAAAAAATGGGAAAAATAAAGAATCTTAAAATTTTACATTATCATATTGGCTCACAGATTGAGGTGCTTAAAGACGTCATGGTGCCACTCCGCAAAGCTATGACAACTTATTTGGCACTTAAAAAAGTAAACCCGTCATTGGATACGATTGATATCGGTGGTGGCATGCCGATACCATACGACCGTAAATATCGCTACAGTGTGGATAGTTTGATCGAAAGTATTGTCAAATTCTTGTTGGCCTTTTCCAAAAAGCATGGTATCACTCCGCCCAATATTGCTTGTGAATGGGGACGTTATGTAGTGGCGCCGGCGCAGGTGACAATTTATAAGGTGGAAGCGCAAAAAGATATTTTGGAAAGCAAAAGTGGAGAGCGTAAGTGGTATATTATCAATGGTAGTTTCATGAATGATTTGTTGGATACCTGGGCGATCCACCAGAAGTGGCATGTCGTGCCGGTAAATCATATGGATGCTAAAAAACGCACGCGAAGTTGGTTGGCTGGCATGTCCTGTGATGCTGATGATAAATATACCGCGCAAGGGAGTTATGTGTTGCTACCAAGATTTTCAGATATAGATCCGGCAGAGGGCTTATTTTTGGCGATTTTTGATTCGGGTGCCTATCAAGATGCTTTGGCTTCACACCATTGTTTGTTGCCATCGCCGTTAAAACTTTTAGCTCAAAATGGTGAGACCAAAGTTATCCGCCGTCGCGAAACCTTGGACGACGTCGCGAAATTATTTGGTTGGTAAATTACTGTTGGGAATATGAATAAAAAAGTTGCTGTCGGGCTTATCCAGATGAAACACAGCGCTGATCCGCGCGAAAATTTAGCTAAAGCCATCAAAAATATTAGAGCGACCGCCAAACGTGGCGCCCAAATAATTTGCTTATCCGAGTTGTTTCTTTCGGAATATTTTTGCCAATCAAAAGATAAAAAGTTTTTTGCGTTGGCCGAATCAATTCCCGGGACGACCACCAAAATTTTAAGCGCGCTGGCGTTTGAATTGGGGGTAGTGTTAGTGGCCTCCCTTTATGAAAAAACTTCTCAAAATAAATATTTTAATACTAGTGTAGTGTTTGACGCCGACGGTTCAATCGCGGGTAAGTATCGCAAAATGCACATCCCGGACGACCCTACTAACCATTACGGCGAGGCCTATTATTTTTCCGGTGGTGATTTAGGATTTAAAGCCGTGGCTACTAAATACGGCAAAATTGGGCCACTTATTTGTTATGATCAATGGTTCCCCGAGAGCGCACGCGCGGTTGCGGCCAAGGGGGCGGAAATTTTATTTTATTCCACGGCCATTGGTTGGCCGACCAAAGACCGGGCCGAGTTAAATCAGGCCGAGCATGATGCCTGGCAAGTAATTCAGCGCTCGCATGCTATCGCCAATAATGTTTATGTCGTGGCTGTTAATCGCACCGGTCAAGAGGGAAATTTAAAATTTTGGGGTACATCGTTTGTGGCTGATCCGTATGGTCGGGTGATTAAAAAAGCTTCTGCTAATACCGAAACCAATTTGGTGGTAGAATGTGATTTTGCCGTTAAAGCGGAAAAAGATCGGGATTGGCCGTTTTTGAGTCAGCGTTTGACTAAAATTTAAATATTATGCCGTATCGCATGCCGGCGGAATGGGAACCGCATACCGCCACCTGGCTGGCTTGGCCACATTACGAAAAACATTGGCCTGGTAAATTAGAAAAAATACCTTTTGTTTACGCTGAAATTATTCGAGCGCTTAAAGATGGTGAAAAGGTTTACGTTTGTGTTAATAACGCGAAAATGGAAGACGCAGCGCGCGACGTTTTAAAAATCGCGGGCGTCAATTTCACTGACGATCAGGTGAATTTTTTTATTATCCCCACCGATGCTTCTTGGGCGCGCGACCACGGGCCGATTTTTGTAAAAGATGATGCTGGCAATTTGATAATCACCGATTGGGTTTATAACGCTTGGGGTGGTAAATGGCCACACCGTAATGATGATATCGTGCCCCAAAAAATTGGTAAGATTTTTAATTATCCGGTGATAGAACCGGGCATGGTATTGGAGGGCGGGTCAATTGATGTTAACGGGCAGGGGACAATGCTCACCACTAAGCAGTGTTTATTAAATCAAAATCGTAATCCTAATTTAGACCAGAGGGGAATTGAAAAATATTTGAGCGACTATTTGGGGGTGAAAAATTTTATTTGGCTGGAAGAGGGGATAGTGGGAGACGACACGGATGGTCATATTGATGATGTTGCGCGCTTTGTTGATGTCGGTACTATTTTGTGCGCTTTGGCTGATGACTTGACTGATGAAAATTATGCTTGTTTGAAAAAAAATTATGAATCACTCCAAATTGTTCGCGACCAAGATGGTAAAAAATTTAAAATTATTACTTTGCCAATGCCCGGACCGATATATATTAATGATGCGCGCATGGCTGCCAGTTATTTGAATTTTTATATTGCTAATGACGTGGTTTTGATGCCAAGATATAATTGTCCGCAAGACGTGACTGCTTTAAAAATTTTAAAAGATGTTTTTTCAGACAGAAAAGTGGTAGCAATTGATTGCGTTGATTTGATTTGGGGTTTTGGAGCAATTCATTGTTCTACCCAACAGCAACCATTATAAGTAATACAAAAACCGCCAAAAGCGGTTTTTGTAATCGTGGGCCGGCTGGGGATCGGTTTCGCCTCTTACTCGCTTCCGCTCGTTCGGGCTAACCACCACCTCGCGGTTTGTCGCGCCCGCAAGCGCGCCAAACATCGCTCCGGCGTTCGATCCCCAACACGAGCCAAACTATTGGCTCGTTCCCGGCGCAAAACAAAAAAACGCCTGTGGCGTTTTCTGTTTTGTGGGCCGGCTGGGGATCGAACCCAGGACCTTATCCTTAAGAGGGATCTGCTCTACCAGCTGAGCTACCGGCCCTTGCTGATTGGTTATACTCCGTCTTTTTCTTCTCTTTTTATAATGGTAATTTTTGGCCCTTTCCACCCTTTAACCAAAATGCCCGCTTCGGCCGCTTCAGTTTGGGCCTCTTGCTTGCTTAAACCGGCGCCTTCGGCCACTAATTCTTTGCCTAAATACACTCCCACCACAAAATGTTTAGCGTGATCCGGCCCTTCTTCGCGCAGGACTTTGTAGGTAGGCGTGATGCCGGTTAATTCTTGGGCTGATTCTTGGAAACGGCTCTTGGAGTCCAAATACAAACCATGTTCCAAAATATGAGGGAGTTTTGAAATTACCCAGTGGGTGATAAATTGTTTGGCCGCGTCGTAACCGCGATCCCAATAAATCGCGCCGGTGACCGCTTCGAATAAATTAGCCATGATGTAGTCGCGTGCTTTGGTGCCGGCGTCTTTGGATTCGCCGTGGCTTAAAAACAAGTAAGGTTCCAGGTCAATTTCGTAAGCGATTTTGGCCAAGGTATTGGCGTTAACCAGCGCCGCGCGCCAGTTAGTCAGCTCACCTTCCGGGTTGCGGTACTCTGAAAATAAAAATTCGGTAACAATTAATTCTAGCACCGCGTCTCCCAAAAATTCTAACCGCTCATTGTGTCCGATCGGAAAATCGCGATGTTCGTTTAGATAAGAACGGTGCACGCATGACTGCACTAGGATTTCCGGATGTTTAAATTTTGTGTTGAGTATTTCTTGGAATTTAGCGAAATCTTTTTCTTTGACTTCGGGTAGGTCTAGGATTTTATTTTTTGCCATACAATTTTAATTTGTTTTTTCCATTTCTTTATACATCGCTCCCAAAACACCGTTAATAAATTTCCCGGAAGCCGGACCGCCGTAGGTTTTTCCAAGCTCAATCGCCTCATTAATAGCCACTTTGGGTGGGACACCGGTAGGTTGATATTGCAATTCTAAAATTCCAATTCGTAAAATATTACGGTCAACAATGGTAATTTGGTTTAGTGGCCATTCCGGGGCGTATTTTACGATTATCGGATCTATTTTTGCTAAATTGGTAATGACGCCATTGACCAGTTCTTTGGTAAAATATTTTTCTTGATTTAAACCCGCGCCGAATTCGGTTAAATTATGTTCTAAAATCGCCGGCAAAGCCGCCGTCGGTTGTCCGCGAAAATCCCACTCAAACAGAGTTTGCAGGGCAATACTTCTGGCTAAATGGCGATTGGACATAAAATTTATTAGAAGTTTAATACTTCGTCCCGACATAGTCGGGGCGGGTATTAAACAATTATGGATACGTCGGCGGAGCCGACACTTTGTCTAAAAAGCCCGCCCAGACACCCCGACTTGTCGGGGTCGGGCTTATTTTTTGGCTTTAGAGGATTTGGTTTTGCGGTGGGCGCGTTTTTCTACGTTTAGAACTTGACGGCCTTTGTAGGTACCACAAAATTTGCAAGCGCGATGTGGTAAAATTGTTTTGCCACATTTGGCGCAAGTACTGCCGTTTTTGACGACTAAAGCAAAATGCGCGCTTCGGCGACGTTTGTCGCCCGAGGTGCGCCTGTGACCGGGTAAACCCATATGATTATAATATTAAATACAGTAAAATTGTATCATAAAATAATGGTTTTGGCAAGAGGGGCGGTGGGGTTGATTTTTTAAGGAAAAAAAGGTAAAATGGGGAGTGTTTTGAAAATAGTCCTCGTAGTTTAATGGATAAAATATCTCCCTCCGAAGGAGATGATGCGCGTTCGATTCGCGCCGAGGGCACGACGCTTAGCGTCGTAATCGGCACGCTAAGCGTGCCACAAAATTATCAGCATTGACGTGAGATATTTTTGTCTGTATAGTAGAAGGTACTATAAAGGCCGTTAATATGGCTACTAAAATTGGTAAAACTGCGAATGGCGATGCTCTCCACTATTCGGTCGGCGTCATTATTAAGCAATATGGCAAGTTTTTGTTAATTGATAGGACTACTGAACCATTTGGGTTCGCGGTGTTGGCCGGCCATGTTAATGAAAACGAGACGCCCGAGGTGGCCTTGGTGAGAATCGTAGATGAAGAAAGTGGTTTAAAAATTGTCAGCCATCACCAGGAATACGAGGGTGAAGTACAGGGGAATTGGTGCAATCGTGGAATCGGAGTGCACTATTGGTATGTTTATGAATGCGAAGTTTCTGGCGATCCAATTCTCGTCGTCACTAAGGCCAAAAGTATTGGTTGGTATACTCCGGAAGAAGTAAGGAAATTAAAACTTGACCCCGCCGTGCATTATTGGTTTAAAAAAATTAAATTAATATAAGTGAATTTTAAAAAACCTTCTCGATTATGAGAAGGTTTTTAAATGATCTATATTTTTTTACAACATTGTCACACTCACCACTTTATCCGCTTCTTCTTTAAAACGCATGAGGCGCGTGCCTTGCGTGGCACGGCCGGAAGTGGCGATTGATTTAAAAGGTAGGCGAATCACTTGGCCCTGCGCTGAAATTAACATCAGATCTTTGGGATCGGCTTCCACTTTATCAATTACCCGCCCGTGGATTAACCAACCGGTTTTTTTGGTGATTTCGGTAGTTTTAACTCCACCACCGCCTCGGCCTTGCAAACGATATTCGTCCAGTGGAGTGCGTTTGCCAACGCCATTTTCGCCCACGGTTAAAAATTCCAAAGATTTATTCTTGGGGTCAACTACATCCATACCGATAACTTCGTCGTCGCTTTTAAGGCGCATTCCGCGCACGCCGGCGGCATTACGCCCCATTTCACGCACATCTTTTTCGCGGAAGCGAATAGCCAAGCCGGCTTTGGTCGCGATCATAATTTCATCGTTGCCCGAAGATGGTCGCACCCATTCCAAGTTATCATCAGTTTTTAATTTTAAGGCAATCAAACCGCTGCGGCGGGCGTTAGTAAATTCGTCTAACGCGGATTTTTTGATTAAACCTTTCTTTGTCACCATCACCAAATGTTTGGCAGTGGTCATGTCAGACATCGCGAGGAGGGTGGTAACTTTTTCGTTAGGCGCGAGTTGTAAGAAATTGACGAGTGCTTGGCCTTTGGCCGTGCGACTCGCCACTGGGATATCGTAAGCCATTAACTGGAATACCCGCCCGCGATTAGTGAAGTATAAAATATTATCGTGGGTATTAGTGGTCAATAAATGTTCCACGCTATCTTCGTCCTTGGTAGTAACGCCAATCACACCCTTACCACCACGGGTTTGTTGGTGAAAAGTATCCGGATCCAAACGTTTGATATAACCGCCGGTCGTTACCATCACTATGGCCGGTTCGTTGGGGATTAAATCCTCGGTGGTAAATTCTTTTACGCCACCCGCCACGATTTTAGTGCGTCGCTCCGACGCGTATTTGGTTTTAATTTCCGTGGTTTCAGTTTTAACAATATTGGCAATTTTTGTTTCGGACGCTAAAATTGATTCCAATTCTTTGATAATCGCTTTTTTCTCTTTTAATTCGTCTTCAATTTTTTGCGCTTCCAAGTTGGCTAATTGCTGCAGTTTCATTTCTAGAATGGCGGTGGCTTGGCGGTCAGAGAATTTGAATTTGGCGATTAAATTTTTCTTGGCTTCTTCTTTGTCCGCGCTGGCGCGAATGGTTTTGATAACCAAATCAATTTTATCCAACGCCATTTTTAGACCTTCTAAAATATGGGCGCGATCAAGATTTTTATTTAAATCAAATTCGGTGCGTTTTCTAATTACTACTTTACGGTGCTTGACGAATTCTTCTAAAATATTTTTTAAATTCAAAACGCGCGGTTGAATACCATCCACGAGCGCGAGCAGGTTACAATGGAAGGCGGTTTGTAAATCCGTGGTTTTGAATAAATGATTTAAGACCTTTTGCGGATAAGCGTCGCGTTTCAATTCAATTACGACGCGTACGCCGTCTTTGTTGGATTCGTCGCGCAGGTCCCGGATACCTTCAATTTTCTTTTCTTGCACCAAAGTGGCGATTTTTTCAATCATCTCGGCTTTATTAACCTGGTAGGGGACTTCGGTTACCAAAATTTGAAATTGTCCGGATTTGGTTTCTTGAATTTCGGTTTTGGCGCGCATCACAATACCGGCTTTGCCCGTGGCATAGGCGGCTAAAATATCTTTTTTATTGTAAATAATGCCACCGGTGGGGAAGTCCGGACCTTTGATAATTTCGGCCAGTTCTTCCACGGTAGTTTTTGGTTGTTCAATTAATCTAATGACCCCGTCGCAAAGTTCTCCTAAATTATGAGGTGGAATTGAGGTGGCCATACCAACGGCGATGCCCATAGTGCCGTTTAACAGCAGGTTTGGTAATTTGGCCGGCAAAACCATTGGTTCGGTGTGGGAGCCGTCATAGGTGGGGATAAACCCAACCGTATCTTTTTCAATGTCGAGTAACATTTCTTCGGCAATGGCGCGCAAACGCGCTTCAGTATAACGCATCGCGGCCGCGCTGTCGCCGTCCATACTCCCAAAGTTACCCTGACCGTCAACCAATTGGTGGCGCATGGCAAAGTCCTGGGCCATCCGGACCATGGAATCGTAAATCGCGGCATCGCCGTGTGGATGGTACTTGGCCATCACCTCACCGACCACGTGAGCGGATTTACGGTATTTGGAGGTGTGCTTAAGACCAATGTCCCACATCGCGTATAAAATACGGCGGTGGACCGGTTTTAGGCCGTCGCGTACATCTGGCAGAGCGCGTGAAACAATGACGCTCATCGCGTATTCCAAGTATGAACGTTTTACTTCGTCCACTATCGGCATTAAGGTTAATTTTCCAATGTCTCCTTTGGCTAATGGAATTTTAGATTGCATAAATATTTACTGATTATTAGTAGTCGTTGTTGATGATAAAATTGGAGTAGCGGTAGTGGTTGTAGCCGAGGCGATGTCCGGGGTTGTGGTTGCCATACTTATTGTGGTCGTTGCCGTAGTGGTTGCGGTAGTTTCGGCGGCTTTTTTTAATTCTGTTAAAATTGTTTGTAATTTTGTTTTAATTTCACCAGTGGAATCTTTACTACCCACAGTTTCAAAAATCTCTTTCCAAGTTTTTTTGTTTTCGTTTAAGAGTTTGTTTTCGTCGGTTTTTTGGAATTCAAAAGATGTCAGTTGATTATACATTGAATATCCCCAAAATAGGAGGATTATCGTCGCGAGAGCGCCCACCGCTAAGTAAAACCAATTTTTGGCTTGACTACGCGATTCGGCCAGCGCGCGCAAGCGCGCCAGTTGTTCAGTGGCGGTTTCCTTTGGTTGTTTAACCTCCGTTTTTATCTTATTATTTTTTTTACCCCCTTTTTTTGGCATACAAAATTAAACTAATAATTTTTTTCTAACACGTAAAGTTTCCGATCTTCTTGCGGTAGATCTTTTTTCTTGATGATTATTTTTTTGTCAGTGACTTCTGGTTTAAGCCCTAATTCTTTGATAAAATCACTAACCGTGCCGGCGGTCGGGTCGGTATCGCATTTGTGGGCAATGGGAATAATGATGCGCGGTTCCAGTTCGGTAATTACTTTGGTAGCGTCTTCGGGGTCAAAATAGCGTTTGTCATCGCCGATCGGTAACAATAAAATGTCCACATTGCCGATTTTGTCAAGTAGCGCCGTATCTATCTGAGTTTTAGTTTGTCCCAGATGTACAAGCGACATGCCTTCGCAATTAACTTTGAAAATGATACTGCCATCAGCGTGTGGATAGGCATAGACCATTACTTCTTTAATTTCAAATTCTCCCAAAGTGGCGATGACAAACGGGTCACCGGTAACGGTAATGGCGTCATTTTCGCCGCGTGAGAATAAGGCGACGTTGGCGCCTAAGTTGCGTGGAAAATCACCTTTGGCCGGACGATAGGGGTCAATTAAAATAATGACGTCTTCGTCATTGTGTTTGGTTTGCAGTTTAACGCAAGTTTGGCCGAGCCAGGAAATGTGCATAATATCAATTCAAAATTTAAATATCTCCGCCACAGGCGGACCCGCCTCTAGCGGGAAAATGAAAAATTGCTGAGTCGTTTTACGACCGATTATAACAGCGATATTATATCATATTTTTGCTTATGCCGCAAGCGTTTTACCACTTGAAATTTGGGGATAAATAGGGTATAATTTTTAGTAGATTTTGATGTTAAATTTGGCTAAAATATGATAAAAATTAAAATAGAGAAAATGGTGTTTGGTGGACAGGGTTTGGGGCGTTTAGACGGCAAGGCCTGTTTTGTTTGGAATGCTTTGCCTGGCGAGACCGTAGTAGCGCGAATTATTAAAAATAAAAAGGATTATTGCGAAGCCGAGGCCGTGGATATTTTAACGCCATCGCCAGATAGAATTGCGCCATTGGAAACGCATTATATGTCGTGTAGTCCGTGGCAGATTATGAAATGGGAAAAAGAAAATGAATGGAAGCGCGCGATGTCAATTGAGACCTACCGTAAAGTTGGTGGTTTGGATTTAACGCCGGAAATTTTTGCTTTGAATGATTTTCAATATGGCTATCGCAATAAAATGGAATATTCTTTCACTGATAATTATGACGGCGTAATGTCTTTGGCATTTTTCAATCGTGGTGAACATGGGCGCGCGGCGCACGCAGGATGTATTTTGGCAGACCCGGCGATAAACGAAACCTCAAAAATTGTTTTGGATTGGGTAAATAAACACAAAATTACTTATCGCAGTTTAAAAAGTGTAATTGTGCGTTCGAATAATGCCGGTGAAACAATTGCCGCGCTATTTATAAAAGATAAAATGGAATTTCCTGATTATCCGAAATTGGCCGGAAAGTTTTTGGGTTTTCAAATATATTTTTCTAAATATAATTCACCAGCGTCGGTGCCGACGGAATCGTTATATAAAGAAGGGCAGGATTTTTTGACAGCAGAAATTATGGGTATCAAACTAAAATTCGGCTTGTTAAGTTTTTTTCAAGTTCATATTCCAGTTTTTGAAACTGCTTTGGCCGATGTGGGTAGTTTTATTGAGGCCGGGGAGTCGGCCGTGGATTTTTACGCGGGCGTGGGCGCAATTAGCTTGCCATTGCGTGATAAATTGGCCAGTTGCGTTCTGGTGGATAATAATAGTGAAGCGATTGATTACGCGCGTGAAAATATAAAATTAAATAAAGCCAAAAATTTTTCTGCCGAATGCGTGCCGGCCGAAAATATCACCGATTTGATTGAAGCGGATAAAATTTTAATTTTAGACCCGCCCCGCGCCGGTTTGCATCAAGATGTGACAGCGGCAATTTTAGAAAAGAAGCCAAAAAAGATTTTGTATTTGTCGTGTAATTTATCCACCCAAGCGCGCGATTTACAGGTGTTCATCGCCGGAGGATACAAAATTAAATTTTCCAGGTTATATAATTTCTTCCCGCGCACACCGCATGTGGAGGGGTTGGTGGTTTTAGTAAGATAAAATATATCATGATTTAAATCATGATATAAATATATATTCTTAAGTAATCCTAACCTATTATTTTTGCGGTGTATATTTTTTTACCCAACCGTACCCATTTTTTTTGAAGTGAGATTGTTTGTCGGTTGGTAGATATAGCCGATCTGCTAAAAATTGTTCGAAAATCTCGTCCCATTTTTCAGGTTTTAAAGTACCCGACGGTGATTTTTTTACTAAATGTATAGTGGCAATTTTATTGTCATCTGCTATTTTTTGTGTCAATTTAGGTATTAAATCCCACAAAGCTCTACCCAATTTCGGTAGCGAGCGGTCGTAGTTTGCTACGTCGCTGGTTACAAAACAAATACGCCGGCCGTCTTCGCCGGGTTGTATTAGTAGTTCTATTTTTAGTGATCCAGCCGGTATGGCGCCCCCGTCTATTTTCGACGCTCGTATTAAAACTTTTCCCGCTGTATTATCATTGGGTGTGATGTGGCTAGAGTATGTGATTTCTAGGTTAAGCGTGACGTTATTAAATGTGACGCTAGTTATTTCTGTTCCCCCTTTCCGTTGTTTGTTTTCGTCTGCAAGCTCTAGATTGAGATTCACGTCTTCTAGTTTGGGCATTGGTTGTCCTTCTCTTTCAATTGTCATAGTATTATTGTTTAGTTTAATTAAAATTTTCTAATTACAAGCTATGTCGACCGTGAAAATAAATTGCCAAAAAAACTTTAAAATAAAAAAAAGAAATTTCCGGCTATTTCGCCTAACGTTCCAGCCACTACTGTTGCGTTAACTTAATATCACCTTTAATATTTTATCTAATCTTACACCAAAACCAAACTTTTTGCAATTTTAGGATTAATAGACAAATTGGTGGGGCTGGATTACTCGTTTCGTCCCTTTAAAATTTCAACAACAATTCGCATTCTTCTTTCCGGTTTTAGTCCACGGTGGACATAGATTAAACTTTTTAAACGATTAAAGAATCCGTCGAGAGAGTTGGTGGTGTTGGGGATATTTAATTCGGGAAATTTTTGATAAGTAAACAGGTAGGGTAAATTGGTTTTTAAACTTCGATAAGTCGCTCGTACTCTTTTATGAGTGTAAAACCATCGTCCCGTATTTTGGTCGGTGGTTTTTTCTTTTAAAAAATCTTTCCATTTTTCATGCCAACAATTTAATTCGTTGGCAAATTTTTGTTCGTTGGTATTAACTAATTGTTCGACAATTAATTTTAATTCTCGACCAGCGACTAATTTTGGTCGCACGGTCAAGTATCGTTTTACAATCTGCTTCTGGTGGAAGTGACACATTTGGGTCGGAATACCACTAAATACCTCTCTAATACCCCGTCTGCCGTCTAATATGACGGCACGAATGGTATACCCATTACCCTCTAAATGTTTTTTGCCTTTTAAATATATTTCTGCTCGTTCATGAATTGTTGGTTGCCACCAAACATTCTTTTTTAAATTTGGCTCTCGGAAAACAGTGAGGCCACTCGCGTGTGAAAAGAAAGTAGTGTCGGCGACGATTACTAATCCTTGCTTGTTTAATTTAACGACTGACCGCGCTTCGTCTTCATCCAGTTGTCTTTGCACCCATTTTTTACTGCGGTCGTATTTTTTAGCCAGATCAGAATATGTTTGACGTTGCCAAACGTATTGTTTTAAAAGAGCTGATTTTAATTGTCCGGCTCTTCTTTTGTTTTGAAATTTGTGTCCACAATCAACACACTTGTAAGTTTGGTTTCCTCTTCTTTTTCCATTCTTTTTAACGCTGTATTTTAGACAAACAGGGCACTTTTTTTAGCTGGCATATGTAATTTAGGTTAGTTTTTTCTCTATATTATAGCCCCACCGTTTTGTCTATTAAGTCTCATTTACTCAGTTTGGAGCAATAACAAACCGTTTGTTGATTACACCAAAACGACCACCATAAAACCAAAAGAGGCCTGACGGCCTCTTGGGTTATCCACAGATTGGGGTTGACGGGGATATAATTAGTTAGCTGATGTAAATCATTTTTTCACTTTTTGTTTTTTTTTCGCTCGCTCAATGGGGGGGCAAATTCGTCAATCAATATGGCGAAGGGGCAGAGGGGTAGGGGTGAATGCCCAGTAGCTATATCGTTTTAAATAATTTTATATCGCGCGCTTCTCCCCAATCCGACTCGCTCAATCTTTTTTAATCTAAGCAAAACGTCCAACGTTTGTTTTACTGTTGGCCTAATAATTTTGGTGTTTTTTACAATATCACCAGTGCTTGCTTCTTTCATCTTTTCAATGTATCGCCAAACAATTAACTGTTTCTCGGACAGGATTTTTTCTATGTTTTCTTTGGATAACAATTCCACAGCCACCTCTGATTGTTTTAAGATCATATCCAAAAAGAAATTGAGCCAATCAGCGATGTTTTCATTACCCGTTCCGATGGTTTTTTGACTGCGGCGTAACGCAACATAGTAATCAGGTTTATTATCTTCCACTAATTTTTCATGAGAAACATAAGGGATATACAAATATCCAGCTTGCAGTAAAAGCAGGTTGGTAAGTACGCGAGATAATCGTCCGTTGCCATCTGTGAAAGGGTGGATCTTCAAAAATTCCACCAGAAAATTTCCAATTATTAGTAGTGGATGATATTTGTTTTCCGCTAATGTTTTTTGTGTCCACTCTACCAAATCTCGCATCTGGCTCGGAGTAAGATATGCCGGCACGGTGTCAAATAGAATAGCGATTGATTTTCCGGTATCGTCTAACATGTGTACCTTATTTTCGCCTTTTTTGTATTCACCACGGTGTTTTTCATCCTTATCAACGTATTTTAAAAGTTCTTGGTGAAAATGTTTGATCGTATTTTCACTAAGTTTTAAGCTTTTCCAGGAATTAAAAACATTTTCTAATAGTTCATAGTATCCATGGGCTTCCTGTTTATCACGGTTGGTAAATTTTTGGATGTTAATACCACGCATCAGTTTTTCAATATCTTCGTCAGACAGGCGAGAGCCCTCAATACGAGTGGATGCGCCAGTGGAGGTGATCAAAACAGAGCGTTTTAAACGTCCCAAAACCTGCGGGCTTAAGCGCGCCCCAGTTATCCATCGTCCTTTTAACTCGTCAATTTTGGCAATCTTGGATACAATATTAGACGGAATTTGTTCAATTCGTTTGGCAAAATTGTCTGAAATTTGATGTTTTTCTGTTATTTTTTGGCTAGTATTAGGCATATATTCAAATTGGATATATTAACTATATCCAATTATATCCAATTAAGGAGATTAAGTCAAGCTGGCTCTTTACCTGTCAAATGATTGAGTAATGGCACTTACTATATCACTATACTGACATAGTAATGCTAAGGGTTGGTTTTTTGGCTAAGGTGTTGGGTTTTTTATCGAATTTACTAAATGCACTGTTTATAGATTGATTTTGTCGTTCCTCCGAGTTTCAATATTTGTTTGTATAATTTAAAGTATATTTCGTTGAATGTAATAAAAAATACTTGTTCATTTTTTGTTTTATTTTTTGACTAGTGTTTTTTGTGACATTAACAATGATGTCGGCTGGGAATTTGGTGATGTCGATTTTGGAGGGCGGTAATTTTAGTTGTGGTCTGTTTTATTATTTAATGTTGGAGATAGGTGCTCGAGGTCGCTCTCGTAGGACGCCAGTATCATCCCGATCGAATCGTTTGGCGATGATGTCATCTCGTTCAAGATTACTTCGATCAGCCGGTTCCGGTTTGCGTTCCGCCATTTTATCAGTTGCGGAAAGTGCACAGGGTTCAGACTATCTATCGCTTGTTCCACTTCCTTTTGCAATTTAGTTGTGTCATTTTTAGCCACAATTGGGTATTGTTGTGTTCTTTTTTCTTTAAGATAATTTTCATATTCCATTAAAATTTCATCAATTTGCGCAGGATAAAAAACGCCGTCTTGTGATGAAAGATTTTTTTCTGCTTTGTTATATATGATTGTAAAAAGTTCATTTTTATCAATACACCATAAGTAGGGATATTTTTTAGCATCTAATGTTTTTATTTTGTGTTTAATCATTACTTTTGCATAATCCAAATGTTCCATCAGATTGATTTCCAAATTTAATGTTTTTATTAGTAAATATATTGGGTAAATGAAAGCAGCAAAAATTAAAACATACCAAATAGATAAATATTCTGAAAATGAGTAAAATATTTTGCTTATTTCGCCCCAGAACATTCCTAAAGCTAACGAACCGCCACACCACAATAATAGCCACAAAAATATGCGGATAGTTTTAAGAAATAATAAATTTACAAAATGTATTTGTTTCATAAGATAAAATCATTGATTAATATGTTAGGTTATATTTTTGTAGCGAATCGAAGAAAACATCTTAAAACCTTAATTACCGCTTCAATTCGTCCACATTCGCCCCCCCCTCACCAATCACAAAAAAACAAAAAGTGAAAAAATAATTTATTTCCGATAATGTTTCGGCATCATGCGAAGTTGCGTAGTAATTTGGGTGAAGCGAGGTGGAACCGTATATGCCGTGTTATCGGATGTATTACTTACCCGTCTTCTTTGATACAAAATAAAAGGTAGCCCAAGTCAATATAAGTGGGAAAAAAAATGGCAATAAAATGTTTGTGAAGATGCCCTGTTTAAGTATGATTGGGAAGGTGTCCGTGTCAACCATATCATTATAACAAAGCCAGTAATTAAGCGGGCAGATTTCTTCTTGTTGAACAAAAAAAGTGTTAGGTCTTTGAATCGGAATAAGAGGAACAAAATTTAGAACATAAAACCAGGTAGCGAAAGCCTCTATGCACAAAATAATCCAATGCCATTTTTTAATTTTCATAATGTTAGGGTAAGTAATATTTCCGAACGTTTGCGTGTATGCGATGTTGCGTTAGCAATATGGGTGGAGGATTTTGGAAAAAGCCGTAACCAGATACAACTTGTTATATGATGTATGCTTTTTCTTTTAGGCCCGTCACAGGGCTCGTTTTTAGATGGCGTAAAAATTGGATTTTTAACCATTTGACGGGGCGCAAGAGGGGAACGAAAGGGGTGAATTGCGCCCCGACAAAATATTTTATTTGTTTAACAATTCCATCAATTCGGTAAATATATAAATTTTATTCCGTTGTTTTTTTGGGTCAGCTTCTTTTAATATCCCAGCGGTAACAAATTTAGCAATTAAACTAAACAAGGTTTGGGTGTTTTTAATTTTAACAAATTTTCGTAAACTTGCAGTAGTAAAAATTGGACGTACAAAAATTGCATCCAACAAATTTATTGCGTGTATAGAGTTAACAATAGAGATTTTTTCTTTATGAGTAACGTATAATTTTAGTATTTCTTTCCCGGTTGACTCGGCCTTTTTGGCTTGGATTGCCAAAGCGTCTAAGAAGAATTTGATCCAACTTAGCCAATCTTGTTTTTCACTAACGCCGCGTAGTAATTCATAATAATATTGTCTGTGTTCTTCAAAAAATTCGCTCAAATACAAAAATGGGTGAGATAGAAGTTTTTTCTCATACAAAAATAACGAGATTATTAGCCGGCCCACGCGGCCGTTACCGTCAAGAAAAGGATGAATAGCCTCAAATTGGTAATGAGCTACGGCAATTTGTATCAGTTTATCTTTTTCTTCGTCAGAATTTAAATAATTTTCAAAATTGCTAAATAACGGAATAACTTCGTTTGCCGCGGGCGGTACATAGGATGCATCCTCAATACTTGCGCCGTATTTGCCGATATATACTTGCACTTTTCTAAACTCGCCTGGTGCTTTGTTAGCACCTCGACCTGATTTTAACAAGGTGGCGTGTATTTTTTTTACCAAGTTTTCTGATATCGGCAATGATTCTAAACTTTTAATCCCCAAATCTAAAGCTTGTCGATAATTAATTACCTCGTTTATGTCCTTCTGTTTTGTGGTTTCATCTTTTTTGTTGGTTAAGGCCTCAAATTGTAAAACTTCTTCCAGGGTCGCTTGTGTGCCTTCTATTTTGGAACTTTCCACCGCTTCTTTGGTTTGCATGGTTCGGCCAAGTAGGGCAGGGTTGGGTAGAGCGTTAAGCAAGGAATCCAAGCCAGCAATCGCTCGATGGGCTTCGGTAATTTTACCGATTAGCTGGTCATAATCAATTTTTGGCGGTAATTTAGGTAAAACGAAGGGTTTTATTGGCATATTTTATGATTAGAATAAGGGGTTTTGTTATTCCAAGGGTTAGAATAACGAAATGGCTTATTCCAATAATAGCATACTTTTTAGAATAACACAAGAAAGATATAAACTAACTTTAACTGTGTATGGATACCTACCTAAAATTTTTAAAATTTCTTTTGTTGTTCTTTTGTAACGGACCGCGCCTTTCCCAATGGGTGGATAGGCAAGAGCGTTTTGAACATGAGAAATGATGTGATGTGCGTCTGTCGCTCTTTGTATTTCAATCGATGTAAATCCAGTCCGACCGTATCCTCGTAAAAAAGCTTTTTGAATTAGACGAGTTACGGCCTGTCGTTTTCCGAAGAGATCCATTTTTTTATTATCAATGGTGATTACCGAAAAATCTCTGAAGAAAATGTCAATTTCTGCGAGATCCCAATCAATCAAAATAATCCTTCCGTTTTTTGTATAAATGTGATTTTGCAGACCAGGATCGCAATGGCACAACACTTTCTTACACCGGAGCGCGTAGCGAGTGAGCGTGTTAATAACAAAATCTTGTATCCGAACATAGCTTTTTTCGGAAAGAAAGCTTTTACGTGCGAAGTTTCTTAAAACATCTCTAAACCAACCATAATCCCCCTTGGGCGAGCTTGTTTTGAGAGGACAGTTTTTTGAAAGCCTTATTGCGTGAATTCGCTTCAGAAGCCGGCCAAATGTTTCAAAGTATTTTTGTAATGAGACATCGCCATTTCTTATCGCGCTCCACCCGTCTCTTCCCTCAACGAATTCCGTCAACATATAGCCAAAACGGAAGGGCTTGTTTTTTCTCGTACAAAAAATTATTCTAGCAGTGTTAACGCCCGCTTTTTTTAACGCTTTATCAACCCAAAGGAGTTTTTTGTCGTCTGGAAAATCATTTTTGGCAAATATTCTTGCAACCACAGTGCCTTGGCTCGTCTCAACCTTAAAAACATAGTTCATACTGCCCCCCGTGAGTTCTTTGATCCGGTCTACCTTATATTTCGTGTCGCTTTCAATAGTCTTTTTAAGTGGTCCGATCATTCCTAGTTTATTTTTTAACAAATTGTTTTTCATATTACCTTTGGAGTTAATATAAAAATTCGGTTTTTGGCCATTTCGCAATGGGCGAAAACACAGCATTTCCCCTTTAAAATAAAACAAAAATAAAATTTTTTCACTATCTAAAAACGTCGCTGTCTGGCGAAAAGGAAAAGCTTATTTCACATAATGGTTCGCGGAGCCCGCGAACCATTCGGCAAAAGAGCGAAGCGATTTTGCCGAATGTTCCAGAATATACGATGTTTGCCAGCGGTATAATATGCCCGAAGGGCGACCAGTGGCAAATATGGGTGGAGTGAAGGAGCGAAGCGACTGAACGGAACCGCTTATGCGCTGTTAGCTGATGTATTCCTTTTCTTTTGTCCCGCCATCGGCGGGGCTTGTTTTAAAAATTTTCAAATTTCTTTTTCCGTTTTGGGCGAAGGGCAGAGGGGATTAAGGGGTGAATGCCCGAGCCCAAAACACTTATCTGCTTTTAATATAATAAGTGATTTTTTAATATAGTCTTTTATAAT
>MFQZ01000007.1:136-43138 GCA_001784435.1 Candidatus Magasanikbacteria bacterium RIFOXYC2_FULL_42_28 | reverse complement strand
TAATGATTATGGAGTTGATGTCGGTTTTGTTGGTATGACTGTGGTAACTAATAATGCTACTGGCGCCACTTCGGTTAATGTGGATAGTTGTTTATCGGGGGCGGTTGATGAATTTTCGTGTAACGTTTCTCTCGGAGGAGCCGATGAAACTTCGGTAGCATGTCCAACTGGTCAGACCTGCGCCAATGGGTTGTGTGTGAGTAGAGGTAGCGAGAGTACCACTAATTATTGCGATAGCGCGGACAAGGAAAACGAGGATGATGTTTATATTGCCGGCAGTAATTCTTTGTACAGCGTTATCGGCGGTGCCCCGGCCTTTTTAACAACATTTAGTGATATTTGCGAAGGTGATATTATTGAAAATACTGATGCCGGCTTAATCCGCGATGGATTATTAGAATTTAATTGCAGTGGTCGTACGCTTAATAAACGGCGAGTGAATTGTTCTAAGGGTTGTCTAAATGGCGCGTGTATTAGATAAATAAGTGTATTGACAAAACCGTCAAAATGTGTTATAATATCGTTATATATGAAGAAATTCACTACTATTGTTGCCAATAATAATAACAATAATAATCCGCTTGTTTAGCCGGTGAATTTAATATTACAAAATTAAATCCGCCGAAGAGGCGGGTTTTTAATTCCGGGATAGTTTCAGCCCGAGGCTGATCCGCTTTGGGCGGAGAGTAGTTTTTCACTTAATAGCCGGAATAATCAGAATGAAGCGTACCAATTCCGGGATAGTTGAGTGGTACAACGCCACGCTGTTAACGTGGATATCCTAGGTTCGAATCCTAGTCCCGGAGCATAATTAAAAAATAGGACTTTTGTCCTATTTTTTAATTATATTCTGTGGCAAAGGATGAGAAGTTTATGCCCCGAAGCGTAGCGTAGGGGTAAATCCTAGTCCCGGAGCCATAAAATAAATACCAGCTTTTTAGCGGGTATTTATTTTATTGTTTTGGAATCTGGATTCGAACGGGAAAGGGTGAAAACAGCCTGTTCGCCTTTGGCGGAGGAGTTTTCACATGCGGAGGAAAGTTCACGAAAACCCGACCGCGTGTCGCCAAAGCTTCAGCGGTGGCGCAAGGTTTTCGTGGGAGGAGCGAAGCGACGACTTCGAATAGCGAAGCGCCTAGTCTCGCGGAGCCATATGGGATGAGCAGAGCCAAAAGCTCTGCTTTTCTCTTTATCTACGGGCTTTTTTGTGAGTTATATTGGATACTCGGTCAAAGATCATTTGAAAGGGTTTTTGATACGAAATCACGGTTTTATCGCCATTTATCTGGGTGTTCAAAAATAATAAGGACAAAAGCAGTAGTTTGTCATTATAAGTCTATTATGACAAAATTGCGTAATTTTGACAATACAAATCATAAAGAGTAAAATGGTATCAAGGTCTAAAAGTTAAATAATATTTTATGAATGACATTGAAAAACTTTTTACAATAACCGAAATCGCCAAAATATTAAGAGTACATACCAGAACCGTAAACCGCTATATTGAATCCGGACGGCTTAAGGCATCCAAACTTGGTACTTGGCGGATTAGGCAATCAGATCTGAACGCATTTTTGGACGAGTCGAGTAATATTACAAAACCAAAACCTAAAACTAAAAAATAACTATATGGAAGATAAAGAAATTGTAAAATTATTTTTAGAGATGCAAGAATGGCAATCTTTTGAATGCAAAAGAGTCGCCATTGATCCCTCCAAACTATTAGAAACAGCCATAGCTTTTGCGAATACCGAAGGTGGTTTTATTGTAATTGGCTTGGAAGATCCTGCAAAGGCTCAGGGCGAAAAAAGATTAATTGGTATAAGCGAAAAACCTGACAATGCTTCTGACTTTTTAAGACTTATTGATAAGGAGATAGATCCGCCATTAATGCTTTGGAGTAAATTCGAGTTAGACATTATCAATGTATCTGGACAAGCTGATAAGTTAATGGTTATTAATATTAAAAAAGGAGATGATGTCCATTCCTTAAAAAGAGGAAATACTTTTGTAAGAAAAGGATGCCAAAATACAAAAATCGGATCAACAGAAATAATGCGTCTTAAGTATGAAAAAGGTTCTATAAAATTTGAGAATGAAAAATCTGGGGTTTATGAATTAGACGATCTTGATAACGAATTATTAAATCAATATAAAAAAGATACATCAAGTGAAGGTGTTGATAATTGGCAATTTTTAAAAGATAACGGCTTGGCATTACAACAGTCTGGTAAATATGAATTAACAAAAGCAGGGGCTTTGTTGTTTAGCAAAAACCCATCCGTTTTATTAAAAAATAAATGTGGGATAAAGATATCACATTATTATGGAACAAGTCCGTCTTTCTCTGGAAAACCAAATTTTGTATCACGACCATTCACTATTGAAGGCCCCCTGTTAAAGCAAATTGAAAAAGCCGTAGCGTATTTTAGAGAGGAGATTGTAAAAAAATCTCCTCCCAAATTATCTGGTGCATCTTTTAATCCTACTTTTATGGTTCCGGAATGGGCTTATCAAGAAGCAATAACCAATGCTGTCATTCATCGTAATTATTTTGTGCAGGACGATATTCAGGTTAGATTATTTGATGACCGTGTAGAAATTGAGAGTCCTGGTACATATCCTGGCCATATTACAACTACCAACATACGATCAGAAAGATTTGCTCGTAATCCGATAATTTTAAGAACACTCAATCGTTTTCAGTCGGCACCTAATCTTGATATTGGCGAAGGTGTCGATCGTATGTATAAAGTAATGAAAGAACAAAACCTCTATGAACCATTATTTGTACCACCAACAATAAGACCAAATTCTGTTTTACTTGTTTTATTGAATTTGCAGAGAATTGAATATTGGGATACCGTAAGCAAATATCTTGATAATAATTATAGAATTAATAACAAACAAGCTCGAGATATTACTGGAATTACCGATACTATAAAAATGTCTCGATATTTTAAGGTCTGGACAGACAAAGGGCTGTTACAGAAAATAGATAGCGGTTTCAAGGGTTTAGTTTACTACAAAAAAGTCGGTGTAGATATTCCCAAAAAGGTAGATACCGCATTTGCAGGGGGTGTTGAAAATGGCAAAAAACATGATCAATCTATCCTCTAAAACTGGGCAAAAAGTGCCATATGCCATTTGCCGGCCGGCCAGAAAATGACAAATTTAACAAATTTACAAATTATGCAAAAGGAAATCGCCACACAACAGGATACTATTGTTGTGCAAAGACGATAATCGGAAAAAATCAGGGAAATAAATTTATGTCAACCGAATCAAAACAACAAATTATAGAACGCCGAAAAGAGATCGAGCGGGAGCTCGTAGATATGCTTAAAGAAACCGAAAGTGATTTTTCGTTACAGCATGTTAAAGACGCCATTTTTCACGAAGAGGATAGCGACGATATGATGAAAGTCGTGGCCATGTTTGACCGCGGTGGTGGTGCTTCGGAATTGGAGAATATACTTGAGCTGGTTAGCGACGCCTGGAATTATTTTCCGCACCAAGCCCTTAATGGTCTATCTCCGGCCGAGAAATTATTAAAACATAAATAAAACATATGCTCAAACAATACCTCGCCTACCTAAAAGACAACCCCGAGCGTTTGTGGTTTAAGCGCAAGCTCTATGAATTCTAACATCCAAACTAAAAAATTTTGGCATTTATCATTTGACGAAACAGCCGAGTTATTCGCGACCGATATAAAAAAAGGATTATCCGAGCAAGATGTCCAAGACCGGCTTTTGACTTTTGGAAAAAATACCATTAGCGCTTCCAAAAAATCGGCCGGATTGAAAATATTTCTTAATCAGTTAAAGAGTCCTTTGATTTTGGTTTTGATTGTGGCCGGAATTGTTACTTTGGCTATTTCACATTATCGTGATGCCGTTTTTATTTTCGTGGCCGTTATTGTCAATTCCGCTTTGGGATTTTATCAGGAGAATAAGGCGGAGCGCGCGCTTTCGGAATTAAAGACTTATCTTAAACAACGGGCGCGAGTTATCCGTGCTGGTAAAGAGCGAGAGATTGACGCCGAAGAGTTAGTGCCCGGTGATATTATTCGTTTGGCGCAGGGCGATCGGGTGCCGGCGGACGCGCGCGTGCTGTTTGTTAATGATTTTCAGGTGGACGAAGCCGTGCTTACCGGTGAATCATTGCCGGTTTCAAAATCAATCGATATTTCGCCGGAATTGGCCGGACTTTCGGATCAGGACTCAATGATTTTTGCCGGCACATTGGTTACCCAAGGGGTGGGCGCGGCGATTGTCTGCCGTACTGATTCCAGCACCGAGCTCGGTCAGATTGCCACGCTTATCGCCACTTCGGAAAATGAAAAAACACCACTGCAAAAAGCCATTATTAATTTAAGTATCTATTCCAGTATTGCTCTGGGAGCATTGACGGTTGTGGTTTTTGGGATTGGTATTTTGGTCGGGTATTCTCCTTTTGATATGTTTCTTACCGCCGTCGCGATAGCGGTGTCGGCTATTCCCGAGGGCTTGCCAATATCAATGACCGTTATTCTCGCGGTTGGAGTGGAGCGGATGGCCAAGCGCAAAGGGGTGGTGAGAAAATTGGTCGCGGCCGAGGCGCTCGGCAGTACCACTGTTATTTTGACTGATAAAACCGGAACTTTGACAATGGCGAAAATGATGCTGTCCAAACTTATTCCGTTTGAGATTAACGAAGAGAAGTTATTGGCGCGGGCTTTGATTAACGCGGATGTGCTCATTGAAAATCCGACCGATGATCCGGAGTCGTGGCGGATGAATGGCCGAATTATGGAAACGGCTCTCGTGCGGTCGGCCGGTATGCGCGGGCTGGCGTTGGCCGAGATTACCGCCAAAGAGCATGTGCTTCAAAATAGGCCGTTTAACGCCGTGCAGAAATTCTCCGTATCTTTGGTAAAAGAATCGGGCAAGCATTTGTTGGTATTTTTCGGCGCGCCTGATATTTTATTAAATCATTCTTCGTTTGGCGCCAAAGAAAAGGACGCGCTGATAGAGCAGATTGACACGCTCGCGCTTTCCGGAGAACGCGTGCTTGGTGTCGCCACCAAAGAGATTGCCCACACGGAAAATTTTTCTATTGCTAAAGATGTTTCTTTGACCGGTTTGTCGTGGAATGGTTTGATTACTTTTCGTGATCCAATTCGGCCCGGCATTAAACACGCGATTGACCGAGTGCGGGAGGCCGGTGTTAAGACCGTGATTATGACCGGTGATCATCGCGGGACCGCTATGGCCGTGGCCAAAGAGATCGGCATGAAAATTGATAAGCAGTCGGTGCTAGACGCGTCCGAACTCGCGCAACTATCGGAAGTGGAATTGCGCGCGCGTTTGCCGGGGCTAGTGGTTATTGCTCGCGTGACGCCGTTTGACAAATTGCGCATTGCCAAACTTTATCAAGCAATGGGCGAAGTGGTGGCGATGACGGGCGATGGCGTGAATGACGCGCCGAGTATCAAGCAAGCGGATGTGGGTATTGCGATGGGTTCGGGCACAGAGGTGGCGCAGAGCGTGGCTGATTTGGTGCTTCTGGATGATAATTTTGAAACCATTGTTGCGGCGATTGAAGAAGGTCGGCAGATTCTTGGTAATATTCGCAAAGTGCTCGTTTATCTTCTTTCCAACGTCGCGGATGGGCTCATTCTTATTGGCGGTTCGCTTTTGACCGGTTTGCCTTTGCCTCTCAATCCGCTCCAGATTCTTTGGGTTAATTTTTTTGCCGATAGTTTTCCGGCGATTTCATACGCGTTTGAACAAGAGCCGGATGGTCTTAAACACCAACCATTAAAACGCGGTCAGATAAAACTTTTTGATCCAGTCATGAAATTTTTGATTCTGGTCGTTGGTCTTTCCACCAGCGCCCTGCTTTTTGTTCTTTATTATTTTTTGACGCAACTCGGCTATGATGAGGCGATCGTCCGCACTTTTATCTTCGCTTCTTTTGGCACTTACACCTTACTGGTCGCACTGTCGGTACGCAGTTTAGACCGAAGCATTCTTTCGTATCCGCTCTTTTCCAATCATTACCTTAACGGCGGAATTCTCGTCGGCCTTGTCCTGATGGCCGTGGCTATCTATTTACCAGGACTACAAGCGGTTTTCAACACGGTGGCATTGCCTTTCAGTTGGGTGGTGGGTGTCGCGCTGGTCGGTTTACTGAACATTGTCTTGATTGAGATTGCCAAGTGGTTTTTTAGAAGTCGGCAGATAAAGCTGGCGAAATGATCCTAATTTTCCGCTTAATTTAGCCAAACCCTTGACAAAATAGTCAAAATGTGCTATACTATATAGGTTATGTCAACTACCACTAGTTGGCAGGCGCTAATTCATAATCTTGTAATCTTATGATTACCAATTTTGATGGTGAAGATACAACTGCCACTCCGGCGGCTGAACCTACCACCGACGCCCCAGCCGCTTCTGACGAAGCAACTGCTTAATAGCGGTCTATAGTGGAACTAAGGTTGAAACCTAAGTTTTGCGTTCAAAGCCCCCGTAATTGGGGGTTTTTGTTTTGGTTATTTTTGTGATATACTGGCATAATAAAATAAAATTATGCGTCCGCAAGAAAAACAATTTTTAGAAGAACCTATTCCCAGATTGCTTTGGAAGCAATCTTTGCCCGCTGTGGTGGGGATGTTTGTGATTACGTTATATAATTTGGCCGATACAATTTTTGTGGGACGGGGCGTGGGGACTTTGGCTCTCGCGGGCGTGGCGGTGTCGTTGCCATTAATTATGATCGTGGGCGCGTTTGCCCAGTCCGTTGGTTTGGGATTTGCTTCTATTATTTCGCGTTCGCTCGGAGAGAAAAATTATCGGCGGGCGCAAGAGGCCTTGGGAAATTATGTTTCGGTGAGTGTTTCTGTGAGTGTGCCGTTAATTATTTTAATTTTGATTTGGTTACGGCCCCTTTTGGTAATTTTTGGCGCGACGCCTGATATCCTTCTTTTTGCTTATGAGTATGCTTGGATTGTGATGCTCGGCACAATATTTTTTGTAGTGGCTTCGGGTGGTAACGCGATTGTGCGCGCTTTTGGCGATGCCAAGCGAGCGATGATTGGGATGGTAATTGGCGCGGTAATAAATTTAATTTTGGATCCGATTTTTGTTTTTTGGTTTCATTGGGGTATTGCCGGCGTGGCCTGGGCGACTTTTATTTCTTGGTTTATCGGCAGTATTTATGTGGGGTGGTGTATTTTTGGTAGAGGACGGCATTTGGAAATGAAGATTGCGGATTTTAAATTCAAGCCCGCGCTTTTAAAAGAAGGGCTGTATATCGGCGCGTCGGCCTTTGCTCGTCAGGCCTCGAGTTCGGTGATGATGGTGGTGTTGAATATCTCGCTCGTGCGTTACGCGACGGAAATTGCCATTGCCGCGTTTGGAATAATTTTGCGATTGACGATGTTAGTGTTTATGCCGATTTTTGGCGTGCTCCAAGGGATGCAACCGATTGCCGGGATGAATTATGGCGCGGGTAATTTGGCGCGAGTAAAAGAAGTAACGCGCTTGACAATTAAAGTGAGCACAATTATTTCCGTCGTGGCTTTTGTGATAATGATTTTATTTCCCACGCAACTGTTGGGTATTTTTTCCAGCGACCCGGAATTATTATCGGCTGGCAAAAATTTAATGCGGGTGTTTGTGCTGGCCTATCCGCTACTTGGGTTTCAATTGGTCGCCGGCGCTTTTTATCAAGCGATTGGATCAGCGGGCGAAGCGTTGTTTTTGTCCACTTTACGCCAAGTGATATTTTTAATTCCTTTAATGTTAATTTTGCCGTTGTTTTTTGGCTTAAATGGTTTGTACGCGTCTTTTCCGGTTACGGATATTTTAGCAACGGCGATAACTTATTTTGTTTTCAAACGCAGTTTTAGCCGTCTTCATAAACCAATGCCGGCCGAGGTGCCAAAAAGTGTTGAGATGATATAAAAAAACTATCCCGACTAAGTCGGGATAGTTTTCGTTAAAGCATTTTTTTCAATATCTTGTTTTTTCCGTTTCGCTTGCACCCGATCATTTTCAGTTAAATATTGTTTGCGTAAGCGCACGCTTTTGGGTGTTACTTCCAAATATTCGTCATCTGACATAACTTCCAAGCCCTTTTCCAAAGTTAATTCGTCCGGCGGAGTTAATTGAATGGCTTCATCGGTGCCGGAGGCGCGCATATTGGTTAGTTGCTTGCCTTTGGTCGGGTTGACGGTCATATCTTCGCCTTTGCTGGTGTTGCCGATTACTTGACCGGCGTAAACTTCGGTGTTTGCTAAGATAAATAACGCGCCCCGTTCTTGTAAATTGGCCATTGAGAATCCAAGCGCTTTGCCGGTTTCACCCGAAATCATTGAACCGGTCTGGCGTTTTTCAATATCACCGGCGTAGGGTTTAAAGCCGACAACTTCCGAACAAATAATACCTTCACCGCGCGTGTCCACGACAAATTCACTGCGATAGCCCAAAAATCCGCGGGTGGGAATTTCGAAAATTAAGCGGGTGTGGTTTTGTTCCGGGCCCATGTGGGTCATCCGGCCTTTGCGAGCGGATAATTTTTGAATAACCGTGCCGACGCAAGACTCGGGAATATCAATGGTAATTTCTTCAAATGGTTCGCATTTGACACCATCAATAAATTTGATAATTACTTGCGGTTGCGAAACTTGCATTTCGTAATCCTCACGACGCATATTTTCAAGCAAGATGGCGATGTGTAATTCACCGCGTCCTTGCACTTTAAAATAATCGCCGGCGGAAAAATCGATTTTCAAACCAACGTTTACTTCTAATTCTTTTTCCAAACGTTTTTTAATTTGTTGGCCGGTAACATATTTACCTTCGCGTCCGGCAAACGGAGAATTGTTGACTAAAAAATTTAATGAAATAGTTGGTTCATCAATTTTAATGGCTGGCAATAATTCTTGGTTAGGATCAGTGCAAAGCGTGTCGCCAATGTAAATCTCCGGCAGACCGGCCACCATCACGATGTCGCCCGCGATTGCTTCTTTTACTTCTTTGCGCATGATGCCCTCAAAAGTAAATAATTTGGTAATTTGTCCGGTGATTGTTTCACCGGAATGTTTTTTAATAAATACTTTATCCGCGGCGTGAATTGTCCCTTGATAAATACGGCCAATACCCAAGCGCCCCAAGTAGTTATCGTATGCCAAATTAAACGGTTGATAGGCAAAAGGCGCGGCAGTGTCAGACGGCGCGGTTGGGACTTTGGCTAAAATTGTGTCTAAAAGCGGGGTTAAATCCTTGGATTCATCGGCTAAATTCATTTTGGCAATGCCGTTTTTGGCAATGGCGTAAACGGTCGTGAAATTTAATTGTTCGTCGGTCGCGCCCAAATCCATAAATAATTCCAGCACTTTTTCGTGCGTCCATTCCGGTCGGGCAGCCGGTTTGTCAATTTTATTAATAACGACAATTGGTTTTAAATTTAATTCCAAGGATTTGCGCAACACGAATTTGGTTTGGGGCATCGGACCTTCTTGCGCGTCAACAACGAGTAAAACGCAATCAATGGAGCGCAAAATGCGTTCCACTTCCGAGCCAAAATCAGCGTGTCCGGGAGTGTCCACGATATTAATTTTGGTGTCTTTGTAAAAAAGGGAAGTATTTTTGGAATAAATCGTAATACCACGCTCTTGTTCCAAAGCGTTTGAATCCATACTGACCGAATCATCGGTAACCATACCGGTTTGACGAAGCAAAGCATCGGTCAATTTGGTTTTGCCGTGGTCAACGTGAGCGATAATGGCGATATTGCGAATTTGCATATAAAATTTGTGTCGTTGTCATTCCGAGCGAGCCTTTAAGAGGCGACGAGGAATCTCTTTCTTAAATTAAAAATCCCCGCAGGGATTGTAAGATTAGCGTCATTATAGCATATTTTTTGGGTTTTGTCAAGTATTATGCTATAATATTTACATTAACGTAATTTATATAATTATGTCCAACAACCAACCCTTTCCACCTCCACCACCCTTAAAAAAACTAATCGGCCCGAGTTTTATAATCCTCGCGCTCGGGCTTGGTTCGGGCGAAGTGATTTTATGGCCGTATCTGGTGTCTAATTATGGTTTAGGAATTGCTTGGGGCGCGATAGTCGGAATAACCTTCCAATTTTTTATTAATATGGAAATTGAACGCTACGCGCTTTTAAAAGGCGAGAGCGTTTTTGTGGGGATAAATAAAATTTGGCGTGGGGCGGCGTATTGGTTTATTTTTTCTACTTTTATCGGGTTTGGTTTGCCAGGGATCATCGCGGCGTCGGCCAAAGTGGCGGCTTCGGTTTTGGGAGTGGGCGGATTTCAATATATTGCGGTGGGATTTTTAATTTTGATTGGTTTGATTTTATCTTCCGGCCAGACGGTTTATGGCATGATGGAAAAAATCACCAAAACAATTTTATTAATCGGCGTGCCATTTATTTTTTTATTGGCTTTGTTTTTAAGTGATGGCAGTGATTGGACGGCATTGTTTAATGGCTTAATTGGTCGCGGTGAAGGGTTTAGTTTTTTACCGGCCGGCATTAGTTTGGCCGCGTTTTTCGCCGCGTTCGCGTATTCGGGCGCGGGTGGAAATTTAAATTTGACGCAATCAATTTATGTGAAAGAAAAAGGATATGGCATGGGGAAATATAGTGAGCGAATTGCCGGATTATTTAAAAGTGGGGCAACGCAAAAAATAAAATTAAGTGGAATTTCCTGCGAGGCCACACCGGAAAATGTTGCCACTTTTAAATCTTGGTGGCGTTTGATTAACCGCGAACATCTGCTCGTATTTTGGTTTATTGGTTCTGTGAGTATGATGTTGCTGATGCTTTTGTCCTACACCACGGCCTATGGTTTAGCCGGCAACACTGAAGGAATAAATTTTGTCATTAGTGAAGGCGCGATGATCGGCGGACGAGTGGGAGGGGCGCTGGGTGTCGCGTTTTTGGTGGCGGTGGTGGTGATGTTGTTTCAAACCCAACTGGGCGTGATGGATTCCACTTCGCGCATAATGGCGGAAAACGCGGCCATTAAAAAACTCGGCAATGATGTGGAGGGTCATATTAATTTAAGTAAAATTTATTATATATTTTTGTGGGCGCAAATTGGGTTTGGGTGTGTACTGCTTTTGAGCGGGTTGCACGAGCCGAAAACTTTAATTGTGTTAGGCGCGGTGTTAAACGCGGTGGCGATGTTTGTGCATACGGGTTTGGTATTTTGGCTAAATCATACGCAATTGGCCAAGCCATTTCGGCCGGCCGTGTGGCGCAAGGTGGTGATTATTTTAATTTTCGCGTTTTTTGGATTTTTTAGTTCTTTGGTGTTGGCGGATAAGATGGGATGGTTGAAAAAATCGCCGGCTGAGATAGTTGTTTCGGCTGAACAGAGTTTGGAAAATTTTAAAAGCGATCAAGGCGAAATTATTAAATTGGAAAATTTTCAAACCGGTCAAAATATTACCAGTCCGCTGACAATTTCCGGTTCGGCGCGTGGCACCTGGTTTTTTGAAGGTAGTTTCCCGGTGATTTTGGTGGATTGGGATGGAAAAATTATTGCCGAAAGTTTTGCCACGGCGTCAGGCGAGTGGATGACGGAAGATTTTGTGCCATTTACGGCGACAATAGAATTTGCCATACCAAATGAACCATATAATCGCGGAGCGTTGATTTTGAAAAAAGATAATCCGTCCGGGTTGTCCGAACACGATGACGCGGTGGAAATTTGGATAAATTTTTAAATTTTATTTTTAACAAGGAGGGAATATGTATAGGAGGATTTTTTTGGTAACCGGTTTTTTAATCGGTTTTTTATTTTGGCAAATTTTGCCGGCGGGGGCAGAGGTGTGTAATCCCGCTCAAGTAGGTGATTTGGAGTTTGGTGAAGTGTCGTACTCTTCGACAATTTTAGATTGGGCTACTTTGCGTAATGTAAGCGCGCAGTGCGTGGATATTAGTGGGTTGGATTTTTTTGATGCGACTAGCGTGATTGATACTAGTCCAGTGTCAACGACTATCGAATCAATGGGGGAGGTAATCATTGGTTTGGGCGATCGTTTAAATTCTGATAGTAGTGGCGACTGTCTATTGTTGAGTCCGGCAAGTACGGGTAAAAAATGTTCTTCAAGTGATGTGTATTTATTTGAAAATATATTTGATTGCTATTCTTATGGGCCGAGGTCAAGCTGGTGTACGCATGTGTATGATTCGTTTGTTACGACTACAAATATTTCAACTACAACTGTTACTACAACGACAGATACAGTAATTGAATCATCAACATCGACACCAACGACGACGTTAGATTTAATACTTGTTGATTATTCTTTTTGGCAAAATTTAAAATTAAATGAAATTTTTTCTGCGCCACCAGATAACGTCAATGAAAAAGTGGAATTATATAATTTATCTACCACGACCTATGATTTATCAGGAGGATTTATTTGCGATAGCCATTTGACATCGACAATCCATGCTACTTCTACCCAATATTGTAAACCGGAAGTTGGTATTTTTGGAATTATCGTTGGTAATGGTTATTTAGTAGTTGATTTGGGAACACGCAGCTTATTGAACAATCCGGGTGATACAGTTATTTTAAAAAATCCATTGGGCGAGGAAGTTGATCAAGTTGAATACTCTGGTTCAAATGTACCGAGTGATGCTGAAAGTGTAGCGCGTTCGGTTGATGGCGCGGGCAGTTGGCAAATTACGATCGCGATTACTTTGGGTGGAGCTAATAATATTGTCGCTCGGCCGACGCCACCGCCACCAGCTGGCGGAGGTGGTGGTTCGTCTTATGCTCCGCCACCGGCAGTCGCGCCCACTTCTACCGCTCCGGCCACCACCACAATTTTGCTAAACGAAATTTTTCCCGATCCGGCCGGATCCGACAACGATGATGAATTTATTGAGCTGTATAATTTTGGTACGAGCGCGGTGGATTTGGGCGGGTGGAAAATTAAAGATAATGAAAAAAGTTTTAGTTTATCCAGCAATATTCCGGCGGGCGGGTATTTAATTTTAAAACGACCTGACACCGGAATCGCTTTGAATAATACCACGCCGGAAAGTGTGGTTCTCACGGACGCGTGGGGGCGCGAGGCGGATAAAATTTCGTATGAAAGCGCGCAAACTAATGCCGGTTATAACCGTACCGTGAACGGCTGGTTTTGGAGCACAATTTTGACTCCGGGCGCGAAAAATATTATTGAAGAGCAAGATGCCGTTGGCATAATTTGGAAAATTGTCGCGCCGGATTCTGGTGAGCCGGATGAAGTTTTGAAATTTTCCGCTGTCGGTTCAGTTGATCCGCGCGGTGGGCAGTTAAATTATTTATGGAAATTTGCGAGTGGGACGGAATTTGTCGGGCCAACGGCGGAATATAAATTTACCACCTCGGGAATTTTTGAAGTTGTTTTAAACGCCAGTAGTACGGCCGGCACAAGTGGTATGAAAAAATTATCAGTAAAAATTGGCGTTGGTTTATCTGTCCAAAATGCGTTAGTTGGTATTACGGAAATTTTACCAAATCCGGACGGAACCGATGACACAGAATATGTTGAATTGTTTAATTTTGGTTCGTCGACGGTTAGTTTGGCTAATTGGATTTTGCGGGTTGATACGAAATCTTTTGAAATTCCCGTTAAAACAAATATTGCACCGCAAACGTCGTTGGTATTTTATCGCGCGGCTACAAAAATTGCGTTAAATAATAGTGGTGGCAAAGTAAGTTTGTTAACACCCGCGGGTGACACAGTTGATTTTATAAAATACGACAAAGCAATTTCCGGAAAAAGTTTTAGTTTAGGAAAAAATATTTGGCAGTGGGTGGCACCCTCACCGGGCGTGATCGCGTCATTTCCCCCTCCTTTACAAGGAGGGGGCGAGGGGGTGGTTAAAATCGCCAGCGTTACCAAAACAGCAAAAACCGCCGCCTATTTCGCCCCTAACTCAATAACCGACGCCCGCGCCAAACCCAAAGATGCTAAAGTAAAAGTTCGGGGCGTGGTCTTGGCATTACCTGGAATTTTTGGGAGCCAGTATTTTTATATTTCCGCTCCCGAGGGTGGCGGTATTCAAATTTACCAAAATAAAAAAGATTTTCCCGAATTGAAAGTGGGTGATGAAATAGAAGTATCGGGTTTGACATCCGAAGCCAGCGGACAAAAACGCGTGCGAGCTGGAAGTGCGAAAGATATTAAAGTTATCAGTGCGGATAAAATAATTATGCCGATTGAAATTGGTTTGGACGAATTAGACGAAAGTTTGTTCGGCGGTTTAGTCAAAATTACCGGCGACATTACCGAAATAAAATCCAATTATATGTATGTCGACAATGGCGCGGGCGAGGTAATGATATTTTTAAAAACCGGCGCGAAAATTGACAAGGCATTAATTAAAGAGGGTGATAAAGTGGAAATAGTTGGAGTGTTGGAAAATGTCAAAGGTGATTTTCAAATTTGGCCGCGCGGTTCGGATGATATTAAGGTGGTTGGTGTGGCACCAGAGGTAAAAGGGGTGAAAATTACAGCGAGTAGTGGTGGGAAGTCGTATATTTATATGGTTTTGGGTGCGGTGGGAGCGATTGGTTTGGGTTGGGTGTTGCGGGAGCGAGAGAAAGTTGTGGTAGTTTTAAAGAAATTTTTTAAGATGTAATTTTACTGTTATCCCCCCTCCTTTTTAAGGAGGGGGCGAGGGGGTGGTTGCGTGGCAAACAAAAAACCGTTCCATTGCTGGTTCGGTTTTTTGTCTCGTTTGTGCACAAGGTGAGATGCCCGTTTGGAAAGTGTCGGGCGCACTTACAACTCACAGGAGGCGGACGAGGTCGTCGTATCCGTCGCGCACCGGACACGACGGCGCGTGGCCGAGGTAGTCGGTGAGGGCGGTGTAGGTCGCACGAATCCGAGCGTTGACCGCGCGGAAGTAGTCGGCCGTGGCCGTGGTGGCGTTCGGGAGCTTGGCCCCCGTCTCGCCCGCGTAGCCGCAGGTGACGAACGCTCCATCTACGTCCACGCTCACCCCGTGCGCGAAATAACTACAAACACCATTGGCCACGGACGTGTGGCCGCCAGTGTCGCTCGCCATTCGCGCCGCTTCGGTGAGTCGCTCCTGCTCGTCATTGTCAGCCACGAATCGATTCCACTGCTTTGTCCCCGTCAGTCGTCCCCGCCGCATGGGCGGATTAACGACGACTTGTATGTCCTCGTTGGCAAAGGCGCGAATCGCGGGAAGTTCGGTGATGTTTTTCTCGGACACGGTCGTATTGATTCCGAGTCGGACCAACCGTCTACCGGCAATGGGCTGGGAGGGGTGAGCGGCATACACCGCCCGTAGAACAGTGAGGTTGGTGAGCACGCGATCGAGGTTGCCGTTGCCGGTGAGGTATTGGTACACCCGGGGCTGGAGAGAATCCAGCGAGATGTATAGTGATACACCGTGGTCGCAGTAGAAATTTGCCTGTTCACGATCAAGCGCGATGCCCGTAGTGAACATGATGGTTGTCATCCCCGCTTCGTGAGCCGCGTTGATCCCTTCGGCCATGACGCCGAAGTTTTCGGTGGGCTCTCCCTCTCCGATCACGGCCATCGTTCGACAACCTGCCTCCACTGCCTTCTTGATGATCATCACACGCTCTTCCCCAGAGAGTGTCTCACCCATTTCGCGACCTTTTCCAGCGAGTGCGCATTTCCGACAGCGCAACGAACATGAGGTTGGGAAATTCATCATTAAGTAGATCAGATCACTTTTGACCCCAGTCAATTCATGATACTCTGGCGATCCGACCATCACAGTAGGTGATTTGAACATAGCCATTTTGGCCTCCTGTTGTTAGTTGTTGGTTGAAAAGAACAAGTGTTTAGTTTCTTATTCTAAACATGTCATTTTATCACTTTTCTTTACATTCGTCAATATTATCCGTTAATAATTATAAAATTTTACACCGTATTTTAATAAATTTGACTTATTTTAGCCAATATGTTATACTATATTTGTTGTCGGAAATAGCCGACAAACTTCTAATAATTAATAAAATATGTCAATTGAATCTGTCTTAAAGGATTTGGGTTTGCCTAGAAATAAAGGTGTGGTTTATTTGTCCGCTTTGGAAGCAGGCCCGGCCACGGCTGCCGATATTGCCAAGCGCGCCCAGTTGCCGCGCACCACCACTCACGAAATTTTACAGCAGTTAGTTGGTTTGGGTTTGATTTCTTTTATGACAAAAGTTAGAACGCGGATTTATACCGCCGAGTCGCCAACAAAATTAAAAGTATTGATACAAGAAAAAGAACGCCGGTTGGAAAAAATTTTGCCGGAATTGGATTTACTTACTAATTTGGTGGGTGACAAGCCAAAAGTGAAATTTTATGAAGGAGTGGAAGGGGTGAAGACAGTTTTTGAAGATACTTTGACCGTAAAAAATAAATTATTGCGCGGAATTTTATCGATGCGTGATTTATATGAAATGCCCGGCAAAAAATATATGGATGATTATGTGAAGCGCCGTATCGGGGCGGGAATAAAATTAGAAGTTATTCGTTCGGCCGTCAAAGAAGTGGAAGAGTCCTGGCCGTTTAGCAAGAGCGAAAATCGCGAGTTGCATTACGCGCCGGAGGGGATGGTTTTTCCCATGACGATTTATTTGTATGATAATAAAGTTGGTTTGATTGGCACGCAACAGGAAAATTTTGGGATGATAATTGAATCGCAGGAGTTTTTCGCTACGCAAAATAATTTATTTGAAACATTGTGGCAGATAACGCGCGTGGCTAAGCGCAGGGATTAAATAGTTGATTTTTTTAAGGTTTTGTAGTAAAATCCCCTTTGCAAATATGGAGAGGTGGCCGAGTGGTTTAAGGCAACAGTCTTGAAAACTGTCGTACCGCAAGGTACCGTGAGTTCGAATCTCACCCTCTCCGCTCAGGATTAATTTATATAGATGGTTTTCCGCCCGAGGCGGGTCATCCTTGGGCTGAAAGGCAGCAGTCTTGCCACCCTTCGGGTGGTCACCCGCAGGGTGAAAAACTGTCGTACCGCAAGGTACCGTGAGTTCGAATCTCACCCTCACCGCGGAGCGAGCTAATAGTTTGGCTCGCGTATGAGATTCGAATGGGAAAGGGAGAAAACGGGAGTTTTCTCTTGTCGAGGAAAGCTCATGAAAACCCGAAGGTTTTCGTGAGAGCGAAGCGACTTCGAATAGCGAAGCGCTCATCCTCTCCGCGTCATAGAATCATTCGGAAGATTTTTAATTCAAAAAATTAAATAAATATCCGATTATCATAATACCGACCGCCACGGTGCCGAAGAACATTACCAGCAGTTTCATGGTCATAACTTTTTTTAGCATAATCGCTTCCGGCAATGAGAGCGCGGCGATGGCCATCATAAAAGCCAGTGCGGTGCCAAGCGGGATGCCTTGGGCGGTTAGCGCGAAGACAATTGGTACGAGTGTGGAACAGCTGGCATAGATTGGTATGCCGATTAAAGTGGCGACAGGAACGGCCAAGAGCGAGTTGATGTTTAAGTATTGTTTAAAAAATTCTGCTGGTACATAGCCGTGAATGACCGCGCCTATTCCTACGCCGATAGCGATTACCAGCCAAAGTTTTTTAAAAGTGGCCAATCCTTCTTTTAACGAATATTGAATTTTATCTTCCAAACTTTTTGGCAAATATTCCAATGACAAGTCTTTGCCGGCGCGATCGTTTAATTTTAAAATTATTTCATTTTCCAATTTCATTTTTCCCATAATCATTCCGGTGATTATTCCCAAAATAATTCCGGACAGAGCGTAAAGCGTGGCGATTTTCCAGCCAAATGTTCCGCCCATTAAAACAAAAACCACTTCATTGACCAAGGGCGAGGTTATCATGAAAGAGAAAGCGACTCCGAGTGGTATTTCCGCTTTCAAAAAACCGACAAAAATCGGAATGGATGAGCAGGAGCAAAAAGGCGTTACCGCTCCCAAAAGCGCGGCTGAAAAATTACCCGCGCCATATTTTTGTTTGGCGAATAATTCTTTGATTTTGCGTGGAGGCAGGTAGGTGCGGATAAAAGCGATGGCTGTGATAACCGATAGCACTAACAAATATATTTTAATCGTGTCATAAACAAAAAAATTGACGCTACTGCCGATCGGGGAGGCCGGGTCAAGATTACCAAGTGAATATGTTAACCAATTAGCAAATTGCTGAATCATATTTTGTTTCCGATTTTTGTTAATAATTTTTGTATTTCTCTCAAATATTTTTTATTAAGCGAATAATGGACCCATTTGCCATCTCGGCGGTTCACAATCAGACCATTTTGTCGCATAATCCCCAAATGGTGCGACACCAGGTTTTGGGGAAGTTTTAATTTTTCAAATATCTTACAAACGCATTTTTCGCCGGTCGCCAAAAGCAGGGTGATGTCAAAACGAGTGTTGTCGGCCAAGGTTTTTAAAATTTTTAGTAAATTATTTTTTTGTTTGCTTTTCATAAAAAACATATCAAGTTATATTGATATGTTATCACAGGTTGCCAATCCTTGTCAAGCGACTTTGGTCGCCCGGGTTGTTTTTAGTCGTTTTTTCAGTTTAAGATTGACTTTTCGGCCAAAATTGGGTAGAATTTAGACATAAAATAAAAAATGGAGAGGTCGCATAGTTGGTCTATTGCGCCGCACTCGAAATGCGGTAGGCCAGAAATGGCCTCGTGAGTTCGAATCTCACCCTCTCCGCATAGTAAAATTAGCCCAACGCAGTTGGGGTAATTTTACTATATGAAGTGCGTAAGGATTCGAAGTTTATGCCCCGAAGCGAAGTGTAGGGGTAAATCTCACCCTCTCCGCGTTATGCCCAAGGCAATTTTAAATGGTCAACTCATTGACGAAAGCGAAGCAAAAATATCCATTGCTGACAAAGGATATTTTTTTGATTTTGCGGTGTATTCTTCTCTAAAAGTGGTGCAAGGGAAAATATTTTTTCCAGAGTATCATGTGGAACGGTTGTTTGAGTCGGCGCGTTTAATTGGTTTGGAACACAAATTTAAACAAGATGAGGTGGGGCAGTGGCTCGGGCAATTAGCAGCGGCTGATAATTTGAAAGACGCGCTGTTGCGGATTGTTTTGGTTGGCGACCCCGATAATAAGGGGGGAGAAAAATTATTTATATTTTCAGTGGGTGGCCTGACTTTTTATCCGGATAAGTTTTATAAACAAGGCGTTAAAGTTATTACTTATCAAGGGGAAAGACGCGTGCCACAGTCAAAAACCAAAGATTTATTAATGAGTTTTATGGCTTATCGCGAGGCTAAGCGTCAGGACGCTTTGGACGCCATACTTGTTGACCGTCACGGCAATATTTTGGAAGGCACACGCACGAATTTTTTTGCCATCAAAAATAAAACTATTTTTACTCCGCCGGCTGATAAAATTTTAGGCGGTATCGCTCGAAAAATTATTTTAGAGGTTGCTACCAATTATTTTGAAATTAAAGAAGCGGATATTACTTTGAAAGGTATAAAAGATTTTGACGAAATTTTTATTTCCAGCACCTCAATGAACGTAATGCCGGTGAGACAAATAGATAACATCATTTTTGAAACTAATTTTGAAAAAACTCGTTTAGTTGGCAAGCTGTTTAAGGAATTTTACGACCGAGAAGTTTTTGGTAAAAAATAATGGAAATTAAATGTCTTTTCCCGCCCAAATCCTAAAAACCAAATTCGGCTACGAAGAATTTCGGTTTAATCAAGAGGAAATAATTAAAACCATCATGCAAAAACGTGATGTGTTTGTTTTGATGCCTACCGGCGGGGGCAAGTCGCTGTGTTATCAAATTCCGGCGCTACTATTTCCGGGCGTAACGGTGGTGGTTTCGCCTCTCATCGCTTTAATGAAAGATCAGGTGGACGCTTTGCGCTTAAATGGCATTAAGGCGGCTTATTTAAACTCATCGTTAACTCCGCCGGAAGTGGCTAATATTTACGAGCAATTAAAAAATAATGAAATTAAATTACTGTATATTTCGCCCGAGCGACTTTTGGGCAACAATCAGCAGTTTATGGTTTTTTTGCGGGAGTTGGAAATTTCTTTGTTTGCGATTGACGAGGCGCATTGTATTTCGCATTGGGGGCATGATTTTCGACCGGAATATAGAATGTTATCATCCTTGAAACGGATGTTCCCGGCGGTGCCGACTATTGCTTTGACAGCGACAGCGGACAAATTAACGCGCGCGGATATTTTAAACAAATTACAGTTAAAAACTCCAAGTATTTTTGTCGCCAGTTTTAATCGTCCGAATATTCGCTACACCGTGGAGCCCAAACGGAAAATGTATGAACAAATTATTGCTTATTTAAAAAGACACCGCGATGATTCGGGAATTATTTATGTTTTGTCGCGTAATTCCGCGGAAAAATTGGCGGATAAATTAACCGCGGATGGTTTTTCGGCCAAGCCCTATCACGCCGGTTTAGCCGGTGAAAAACGCCGAAAAAATCAGGAGTTATTTATTCGCGATGGCGTGAAAATTATCGTCGCGACGATCGCGTTTGGGATGGGAATAAATAAATCCAATGTGCGGTTTGTCATTCACGCCGATTTGCCGAAAAATATTGAAAGTTATTATCAAGAGACCGGACGCGCCGGACGGGATGGATTAAAGAGCGACGCGATTTTGTATTTTAGCGGAGGCGATGTGAATAAATTAAAAAATTTCGCGTTGGTAGAAAATAACCCGGAACAAACACGAGTGATGTTGCGAAAATTATCGCAAATGGCGGATTTATGCGAGGCCAACGCTTGTCGGCGTAAAGCGATTTTAAATTATTTTGATGAAGAGGCCGATAGTCAGTGTGGCAATTGCGATATTTGTTTAACCACCCGCGAGCAGTTTGATGGCACGATTATCGCGCAAAAAGCGCTGTCGGCCGTGGCGCGGTTAGAAAGCCGGTATGGGCTTACCTATGTGGTGGATTTTTTGCGCGGTTCCAAATCAGAAAAAATTCACACTCATCACAAAGCGTTAAAAACTTATGGTATTGGCGCGGATATTTCCAAAGAAGATTGGTATCGTTATTTTAAAGATTTTATTTCTTTTAATTTTTTAAAACAAGTGGGGAGCGAATATCCGATTTTAATGTTAACGGAAAAAAGCCGGGCGGTTTTGGCGGGGACGGAAAAAGTATCTTTGGTTAAAGCGGCCGAAAAGATTAGGGTGGTTTTGGAAGATTTACCGCATGAAAAGCCCTTGCTTGATTATTTAAAAACCGTCCGCACCGATTTGGCGCAAAAGGAAAATGTGCCGGCCTATTTGGTTTTTTCCGATGCCACTTTATTGGAATTAGCCACCTATTTACCCCAAACTTTGGAAGAGACGCGGAAAATTTCCGGCTTTGGTGATATTAAATTGGCGCGCTATGGTAAAATTTTTACGGAAGCGGTAAAATATTACTGTGAGAAGCGCGGTTTGGCATCTAAAATAAATGAAAAAGTGCCAAAGCGGGAGCGAAATAAAAAGTAACTATTATCATAATTGAAAAATTGTGTTATAATAAATACAAGTTAATTCATAAATTTAAAAGTATGGCTAAAGGCAATAATCGTCAGCAGAGGAAAGTAAAAAAACCAAGCCAAAAAAAGAAATAGCTAAAAAAAATCTCTCCACTTCGGAGAGATTTTTTTATGCATGAACATTGACTTTTCGGCAATTATCAAGTAGTATGCCATCATATGATGATTAAATCCGCGACATTTGTTAAAGGTGTTATCGGCACGGATGAAATTTTTGAGAAAGGTATTCCTCAAATTGTTTTTATTGGGCGGTCTAATGTTGGTAAATCCAGTGTGATCAATTCTTTGGCCAACCAAAAAAGTTTAGTGCGGGTAAGTTCCACGCCCGGGCGTACGCAAGAAATTAATATTTTTTTGATTAACAAATCTTTTTATTTGGTAGATGTGCCGGGCTATGGGTTTGCCAAAGTTCCGCCCGAGGTCTGGCATCGAATTCAAAAAATGATTGATTGGTTTTTATTTACTTCCAATTATAAATTTAAAAAAGTGGTTTTGATAGTGGACGCGTTTGTCGGCCCGACGGTCGCTGATAAAGAAATGTTTAAATGTTTGGAAGAAGCCAAACACGATATTGTTATCGTGGCCAATAAAATCGATAAAATAAAAAAATCAGAGTACGAAGAGAAAATACAAAAAATAAAAAATACTTTTAGCAAGTATAAAATTATTCCTTATTCTGCCGAGAAGAAAATTGGCGTCGGAGAGTTGGTTGGGGAATTGTTAAGACCATGATTCCGGTGGTTCAATTTTAATCGTTTGCGTTTCTTCACCGGTGGCTAATTTGAACGCCAGTTCAGTGGCACAGAGCGCAATCTCGCTCGGATATTGCCATTTTGGCCCGCCATATTTCACATCACCAACAATCGGACAGCCGATTGTTTTTAGTTGGGAGCGGATTTGGTGGGAACGACCGGTTTTTAAAATAATTTCAAGCAAAGCTCGGCCGTTAAAATGTTTGATAACTTGGTAATTCAATTCCGCGCGTAAAGCGCCGGTGGTTGGTTTGTCAAAAACTTCGACAATATTTTTGTTTTTGTCTTTTAATAAGTAGTGGACTAAGGTGGCGGATTTTTCACGCGGTATGCCTTCCACAAGCGCGGTATATATTTTTGTAATAGTGTGAGCGCGAAATTGTTCGCTCAAACGCGATGCGCCTTTACTGGTTTTGGCAAAAAGCACGATCCCCGACACCGGCCGGTCCAAGCGATGCAACATTCCCAAAAAAACATTACCGGGTTTTTGGTATTTTTCTTTTAAATATTTTTTTACCTCGTCCATTAAACATTTATCACCAGTTTCGTCACCTTGGACCAAAACACCGGCCGGTTTAAAAACGGCGACGAGGTGATTGTCTTCGTAAATGACTTGAATGGTCATAATTAAGAGTTCCACCGCGCGTAAATACCACACGGCAACGGCCGGTCGGATTTTTCGGCGATAGTTAGTTCACCTTGTTCAAAATTGCCGGTTTTGAAAAGTCCGCGTAAATTATTAGCATAGGCCAAAGCCGAATAGCCGGAGGCATAGCCGTTTAGTAGGAAAAATAATGGTTTGTCAGACATAATTTGTCGGCAATCGCGTAGTAGTGGCAATAAACTATCTTCGATTTTCCACAATTCTTTATTAGGCCCATGTCCAAACGCGGGTGGGTCCAAAATTATGCCATCGTATTTATTTCCGCGTTTTAATTCTCGCATTACAAATTTAGCAGCATCATCTAAAATCCAGCGAATTGGTTTTTGTGCCAATCCAGACAATTCGGCGTTATCGCGCCCCCATTTAATCGCCACTTTGGAACCATCAACATGGCACACCGACGCGCCGGCACTGGCCGCGGCCAAACTCGCGCCACCAGTATAACCGAATAAATTTAAAACCGAAATCGGTCGGCCCGCGCCTTTAATTATTTTTTGGAGCCATTCCCAATTGGGCGCTTGTTCGGGAAATAGTCCGGTATGTTTAAAAGAAGAGGGGTGAATCCAAAATGATAAGCTCGCTAATTTTATCGGCCAACGTTCCGGCACGCCGGGTTTAATTATCCAATCGCCTTTAAGTCCATCGCGTCGAAAAGAGGCATGCGCGTTTTGCCAGTCGCGCTCCGGCAGATTTTTTGGCCACAAGGCCTGGGGGTCGGGTCGGCGCAATAAATACTCGCCAAATCGTTCCAATTTTTCGCCATCACCAGAATCAATCAGTTCGTAGTCGGCGCTGGGATTGGTAGTTAAAAAATTAAGGTTGTTCATAGCGATTTTAGTAAAATGTTTGTCAGTATTGTAGCGTTTTTGGTTGGAAAAGTAAAGGTTGGCGAGTTTGACTTTTGACGGGCAAGCGAGTAATATTGAGGATATATTTAGTAATCAATAATTTGATTGTATGAAAACTAAAATTACCCTTTTTCATTTATTCGTGGTTTTGGCAGTGGTGATTAGTGTTGCCGTGGTCGTTTGGGCCGTGTCGGTTGGCCAGAGATTGGCGACTGTTGATTTGGATGAGCCCACGCTTGATGAGGCAACAGCAAGTAATGTTGCTAATTCCAGTAGTTCTTCATCGGAAGTAGCTGATTCCAGCCAGCCGATTGCCGAGAAAATTGATATGGCCGGTATTGATTTTGATTTTACACCATACAATAATACTAATTTAAAGGCGGACACAAAGACGGCCATGCGTGAGGTTAATTTACCGAATGATATCGAGGAATCAATCGTCTGGATGAAACCGAAAAAAATTGTTAAATTAGGTTTTTTTGGGACTGAGGTTGATGAAGGGGTGGTTGGAACCGATACCGCGAACTATCGATCAACCGATTATTATCTGGGCGGGTTATTTAATGTAGGTGGTAAGCGTGGCGCGGTTGTATACGCGGATATCACTTGCATTGATGAGATGGGGTGTAACAATGAGCCGGTTTCGATGTTTGTTTTGTATAATAATCAGGTAATATTTTTACCAAAGCATCAAGTGAGGCCGGGAGATAATTTTTGGGGGAATTACCACGCTAATTTAGAGGACGACGCCGATCATAATTTGGTGGCTATCGATAGTAATTTTACTTTTTCATATTTAAGTTATCCAGAAGAAATTAAACACCCGTCAGATGGGTGGGTGTTTAAATATAATGGATTAAAAATGAATGATGAATTATACAAGATAGATTCATACAAAAAAATATATTCTAACGCGCCCTGGGGTGATTTTTATATGAGCGATGACAGGCGCCCGGTAGTTGTTTCTGTGGGTAGGGATTTGAGGGTGCGGACATATTTGTATACCCCGGGGATTGTAGATAAAGACGGATTAATTAATGTTGTTTATGATGATACCGGCAAAACAATCATGGGCTATCGACATTTAGGGTTTGGCGGTTGTGGCGAGCCGACGGTAAATATTATTAAAGAGGGGAAAGAAAATGTGACCGCGGATTTACAAGTAGTGGGGAAGACGACAGAAGGTATTTATGTGTATGGTTTGAAAGATAGTAATCATCGTTTGCTTAAGACTTTTTATGAGGGTATTTTTTATCCCGGCGTTGAAGGCAATATCAGTTATGATGAATTTATCGCCGCGCGTCCGGCCGTATTTTGGCGCGATTCGTTTGGGCAACTTATCATGTTCCAATTAAATAAATTTCAACCCACGGCCGAATGTGGCAAGCCGGTAATTTATTTATATCCGGAAAAAACCACCAAAGTAAAAGTGCAATTACAATTGTCAACATTAACCGCGTCCGAGCCGGACTATGGTGATGGCTGGGAAGTTATGGCCGAGCCGAGCGGGCAGTTAACCGAAATAAAATCAGGCACAAAATATCCGTATTTATTTTGGGAAGGGTTGGGATCAGGCGAGGCCGAACCAACCAATGCAGGGTTTAATGTGAGAAAAGAAAATGTTAGTAAATTTTTGGATGAGAAGTTGGCGGCGCAAGGATTAAACCAAAAAGAAATTTTTGACTTTAAAGAATTTTGGTTGCCGCGCATGCAGAGCGCGCCGTATTATTTTGTCATTTTTTATGGTACCTCCGATATGAATTCAATCGCGCCGTTGTCTGTGTCGCCCCGACCAGATACAGTTATCAGAGTTTTAATGGATTATCGCGCGGTGTCGGCGCCGTTGAATCGGCCGGAACAAAAATTATCAGCGTTGCCAAGAAAAGGTTTTACGGTAATTGAATGGGGCGGGGTGTTGTATAAATAAAAATTTAATTTATTTACTCCACCAAAATCAACGCCGCGATAATCGCCACCCCCAAACAAAACCAGGTTAATTGCCAGAGCGCGCTTTTGATTCCCGGCTCTTCTTTATGTAATTGCGGAATTAAATCCGAGCCGGCGATGTAAATAAAATTACCGGCGGCAAAGGGGATGAGCCACGCAGTTAAATGTTCCGAAGACGTGCCAATGACGAGAACAATGATAGCACCAACAATCGCTGACAGCGCGGTGATTAAATTCATCAAAATTGCTTTTTTCTTGCTAAAACCGCCGTGTAAAAGTACGCCGAAGTCGCCAATTTCTTGCGGGATTTCGTGGAATACCACGGCTACGGTCGTGGCGATGCCGGCCGGGATGCTGACCAGATACGACGCGGCGATAATCATGCCGTCAATAAAATTATGCAAGGTGTCGCCCACTAAATTCATAATGGCAAAGGGGTGGGCGTGGTCGTGGCCATGGGGCAAATGGCAATGGTGCCAGTGAATAATTTTTTCTAAGGCAAATGATACCACCAGTCCGCCGATTAAGATAAGCGGAGTAAAAAGTTTGCCGTTGGTGTCGGTGGTTTCGGGCAGAAGGTGTATAAAGACATCAGCAAACAGCGCGCCGGCGGAAAAACTCACCATGTAAATGAGAATTTTTTTCAGTTTTTCGTCAGACAGGCCGACGAAAACAATGCCGACTAGTGATACAATGCTGATAATTAGGACGCTGGCCAAAGTGAAAAGATAAATTTCGGTCATAAGTATTTTTGACAGCGGTTGCACAGCCCGCTAAATTCTAAATTATGATTAGTAATCGTACAGTTATTAATGTAAGTAATGTCGGCGAGTAATTTGCAAACCAGACGAGGCAGTTCCAATTGTTTGATGGTGTGGCAACGGGTGCAAATTAGATGATGGTGATGGTGTTTTTGGATTTCGTAATATTTTTTGCGGCCGGGCAATTGCAGTTCTTCAATTAATCCCAATTCTTTCAAAAATTTTAGCTCGCGGTAAACAGTAGCGCGATTGATGTCGGCTTTTTTTAAAGCGGATATTATATCTTGGGCCGACATTGGCTTTGACTGCGCGAGCAGGTTCACTATTGCCTGCCGGTGGGGGGTGGTATAGGCCTTGCGGTCGGCCAAGATGCTTTTAATTTTTTTAGAGGGAGAATGTTGTTCCATATTTTTTACAGCTCCTTAGTTTATATAATATGCGACTTTGTCGCATTTGTCAAGAGGGATATTGGGATAGGTGTGGATAAGTGCAGTTTGGTGATGGCGGTGCCGTTAACCACTTTTTTGGTGGCGTTTTGGTATGGGCGGAGGGAGGTTAAGACGGAATAATTGGGGTTTGAAAATTGGTTGACAATAGCCGATTTACATGTTAAACTATAGATAACTTAAAGATTAACTTTAATTTTATGTCCAATCTAGAAAAAATCGTGGGGGTGAAGGAATTGCGAGAAAATTTAGCTGATTTTATCACAAAAGTCGCCCAAGGTAATAGTTTTGTGGTGGTGCGTCGGTCGCAACCGGTATTTAGTATTAATCCGGTGGACCATGAATCAATGTGGGAAGAAGTAGTTGATTTCACCAAAATTAAAAGAGGGGGAGTGAAAATTGAAGAGATTCTGGCTCGGCTTTAAAAAATTTAATATGGTAGATAAAATTACCAAAGCGTTAAATAAATTTTCTGCCTCTGAACGCGCGTTGGTCAAAAAAATAGTTTTGGATTTAAAAAAATTAAAAGGCCACGAGAACATTTTTAGAATTAGAAAAGGCAAGATCAGAATTATTTATCGCCTGCAAGACGGACAAATTTATTTGTTGGCAGTTGAAAAAAGAAATGATAACACGTATAATGCTGTTTAGGATATTTGATTAACTTTTTAGTTTTTTTATGAAAACTTATCGCACCCAAAAATTAAAAAAATTAGCCGACGCCTTTTTAAGTTTGAAAGATAGTGAGCAAATGTTAAATTTTTTGCGTGACTTGTGCACTTTGGAAGAATTAGAAGAATTATCAGCGCGATTTGAGGTCGCGGAGATGCTGGCAAAAGGCATGTCTTATCGAAAAATTAGTAGTATCGCCAAGGTTTCCACCACGACGATTACTCGAATTGCATTGTGGCTCGAACATGGTGAAGGGGGTTATAAGGCGGTATTAAACAAAAAGAAAAAACACTCCGTTTAGCGGAGTGTTTTTAAGTTATCCACAGGTTTGGTTTGACAATAGTTTAGTAGTGTGTTAATGTATTAATACATTGATACAATATGAAATTACAAAAAAGCAAACAAAATTTAAACCATCACAAAAATCGCCTTTGATAATAAATCTCCGGTAGGTTTGTTATTTAAGGCAAAATCGCTAATTAAGGCGATTTTTTGTTTATTAGAAGAGTATATATTATGTTAATTAATGAAAATAGGATAAAAATAGCTGTGCAAAAAAGGGGGCGATTGCGAGTGCCAAGCTTTGATTATCTGAATTCAATAGGTTTGTATTTTGGAATCGGAGAGTCGAATGATTTGATTGTGTCTTGCCAGAATGCCCCGGTTGATGTGTTGTTGGTCCGAAATCGCGATATTCCGGAATATGTAAGGACGGGTGCGGCGGATTTTGGAATTGTCGGTTTAAATACGCTTTATGAGAGAGATGAATGTTATCCGGTTACGAATCAATTTGAATTTGGTCGGTGTTCATTAGTCATCGCGGCTTCGATTAATTCTGGAATAAATTCGGTAACTAAATTACAAAACAAACGTATCGCCACTTCTTATCCTAATAGTTTACGTCGGTATTTAAATGAAAATGGAATTATTGCTAATGTAATTGAAATTAACGGATCAGTAGAAATCGCGCCATTATTAAATATTGCTGATGCGGTCTGTGATATTACCCAAACAGGTGATACGTTGCGTAAGTATGGTCTGAAGCCATTGGCCACAATTTTACGCTCACAAGCTGTTATGATTGAAGGCGCGAATAGAAATAATGTTGATAGTTTTAAGGAAAAATATATATATGCAAGTAATAAAGTTAAAACAATTTAAAAATAGTTCGAGGTTTCAGTCGGTCATGGCCCGCCGGGGTAAGAATGATAATTCCGTTTTAAAAGTGGTGGAAGATATTGTTGTTGATGTAAAAAATATGGGTGATGTGGCTGTTAAAAAGTATATGAAAAGTTTAAATGGTATGTGTCTTCGAAATTTGCGTGTTTCTAAAGAAGAGATTAATAAAGCCCAATCAGTTGTTAGTGATGATTTTGTGATTGCTTTGAAGCAGGCGGCAAATAATATACGTTTAGTACACAACAAACAAATTTCGTTAGAAGCACAATCACTTGTGTCTCCACTCTGTGGTATTAAGGTTTGGAAAAAATGGCAACCGATTGAAATCGTGGGAGTGTATGTGCCCGGTGGTCTTGCCAGTTATCCCTCTTCGGTTTTGATGAGCGTAATTCCGGCGCAAATTGCTGGCTGTAAAAAAATAATTATTACCACGCCACCGCGGCCGGATGGTTCGGTTGCTCCCGAAGTTTTGGTGGCGGCTAATTATCTGGGCGTAAAAGATATTTTTAAAATATCCGGCGCGCAGGCGATAGCGGCCTTGGCGTATGGCACCGAGACCATTCCCAAAGTTTACAAAATTGTTGGACCGGGCAATGCTTATGTGGCCACGGCCAAGATGATTGTCTCGCGGCAGGGCGAGGTGGCGATAGACAGCCCGGCCGGGCCTTCGGAGGTGCTGATTATCGCCGATAAGACCGCTAACCCCGAATTTGTGGCCGCGGATTTAATGTGTGATAGCGAGCACGCCGAAGATTCGGCCGCGGTGCTACTTAGTACTTCGTTGCAATTAGCCCGGCGCGTCATTAAGATAATTAAAAATACCGTGGATAATTTTTCTACCGGCAATCGCGTCAAGAAATCATTAAAAAGTTATGGACTTTTTGCCACAGTTAAAACTTTGGGCGAAGCCGTGGATTTTGCCAATGACTACGCGCCCGAGCACATTCAAATTATGACTAAGCGCGCCCGCGCTATCGCTAAAAAAATCACCAATGCCGGTTCGGTGTTTATTGGCCCTTACACTTGTAAATCAGCCGGCGATTATGCTACCGGTGCCAACCACGTCCTACCAACCGGTGGGTCTGCCAAGATGTTTTCCGGTTTATCGGTGTTTGATTTTGTACGGCTCGTGGAGTATCAGCAAGTCAGTAAAGGCGGATTGAAAAAAATTCGTCGCACTATTCAAGTTTTCGCGCGCGTAGAAAAATTACCGGTTCACGAATTTTCTGGCGCGGTGAGATTTAAGGAAAAATAATTGTATGAATAATTTAGTGAGAAAATCAGTCGCGCGGTTGGCGCCCTATTGCCCACCCCTTAGCGGCCGGCGCGCTTACCGCGGGTTTTTGTTGGATTTTAATGAACGCACCGAGCCGTATGGGCAAGTTGTTGACGCGGCTTTAGTTAAGTTTGTAGCGGAAAATCGTTTACAGTGTTACCCGGAGTATGGCGATGTCAATCAACTGGTGGCGCAATATGCCGGAGTTAAGGCGGAAAATATTTTATTGTCTAATGGTTCGGACCAAGCCATTGATTTGATCTTTCGGGCTTTTGCTGGCGAGGGTGATAAGGTAATTATACCATCACCCAGTTTCGCGATGTTCTATCAGTGCGCCGGAGTAAGCGGTAATGAGGTTCTGACACCACAATATGATCGCGCTAGTGGGGCGTTTCCATTGCCGGCGGTGTTAGATGCCATTGACGATGGGGTCAAACTAATTGTAGTTTGTAACCCCAATAATCCGACGGCAACTTTGCTTCCAGTCGCTGATATCAGGCGGATTTTGGATGTGGCCAAAAAAGCGGTGGTGTTGGTTGACGAGGCCTATGTGGAGTATTCGGGTGAGTCGGCGACGTCATTGTTATCCAGTTATCCTAATTTGATTATTACTCGTACATTTTCCAAGGCCTTTGGTTTGGCCGCTTTACGAGTGGGCTATGTGGTTGCCGCGCCCGCTGTGATTGATGAATTGATTAAAATTCGTGGACCATATGATGTGAATATGGTCGCGCTCGCGGCCGTGCGGGCGGTGTTGGGTAATTTAGAGCCATTACGCGCGTATGTGCGGGAAGTGATGGCTGTGTCTAAACCGCTCGTGGAGAAATTTTTTACTGATAATAAAATTTTTTTCTACCCGAGCGTCGCGGATTTTATTTTATTTCGTCCTGTTAATCCCGAAAAGGTATTCCTGGCTCTTAAAGAGAATGGTTTTTTGCTTCGGCCGCGTCGTGGTTATGGATTTGATGGGACTTTGCGGTTAAGTTTTGGCACCGCGGCCCAGACGCGTCAGTTTATTGAAGTTTATAAAAAAGTATGTCTGGACAATTAACCAAATACGCTTTTATTGATCGGGACGGGACTTTGATTCACGAACCAACGCCACAAGAAATCAAACCAGGTGATGTTCCTTATCAAATTGACAGCTTAGGAAAACTAAAAATTTTGCCAGGCGTTATTGATGGTTTGCAAAAATTGGTGGCGGCTGGGTATCGGTTGGTGATGATTTCCAATCAAGATGGACTTGGTGCTGAGATATTTCCGCGGCCGAGTTTCGATAGCCCGCAAAATAAATTATTAGAGATATGTGAAGATAGTGGAATTATTTTTGAGATGATTTTAATTTGTCCGCACTTGCCAGTTGATGATTGCAACTGTCGCAAACCAAAGACCGGTTTAGTTGATAATTTGCCGATGATGGAAAATATTGATCGAGTGAACAGCGTGGTAATAGGGAATAGCCATACCGATAAAAAATTCGCGAAAAAGTTAGGGCTAAAATTCGTGGAGATAAAAACTAATACTACTTTTAAGGTAATTTTATGAAAAATAGAACTGCAAAAATTATCCGCAATACCAAGGAAACCAAAATTGAGGTAGCGCTTAATTTGGATGGCACTGGTAAATATTCCATTAATACCGGGGTAGGATTTTTAGACCACATGCTTTCGGCTTTGGCCAAGCACGCTTTGTTTGATTTGTCAGTTTTGGCTAAAGGGGATTTAGAGATTGATGAGCACCACACCGTGGAGGATATTGGCATCTGTTTGGGGCAAGCGATTGATCAGGCCTTGGGCGAGCGCCGCGGTATCGGCCGGTATGGTTTTTGGGCGCCGTTAGATGAAGCTTTGGCTCAAGCCGTGATTGATTTTGGCGGTCGTTCCTATTTGGTTTGGAATGTTAAATTTAGGCGAGAAAAAATTGGCGATTTGCCGACAGAATTATTGGAAGATTTTTTTAAGGCCTTGTCGGATAATGCTCGGGCCAATATCCATATTAATCTGCCTTATGGACGCAATGAGCACCATATGGCGGAAGCGATCTTTAAAGCCACGGCTCGAGCATTGCGTCAGGCCGTCGCTATTGATGTCAAAAATAGTGGAGAGGTTCCGAGCACAAAGGGAAAAATATGATTGTTATAATTGATTACAAATCAGGGAATGTTGGCTCTCTGCAAAATGCTATTTTGGGGTTGGGTTATGATTGCGAAATTAGTTCTGACCCGGGAAAAATTAAAAAAGCCAATAAAATAATTTTTCCCGGGCAGGGCCGGGCCAAAAGCGCTAGGCGTGAATTGAAAAAAAGTGGTATCGATAAAATTATCAAAAGTACCCGAGTGCCATTTTTGGGAATATGTCTCGGCATGCAATTATTGGCGGATTTTTCCGCCGAAGATAATGTTAGTTGTCTTTCCGTAATACCGGGCAATGTGTTTAAGTTGCCGGCTGGTTTAAAAGTTCCACAGATCGGCTGGAATCGCGTGCGGTTTTCCCGAAGTTCACCATTATTGACTGGAATTAATAATAATGAGTTTTTTTATTTTGCTCACTCTTATTATTTTCAAGCGTCGGCTAAGTATGTTTTGGCCACTACTGATTATGGGGTAGAATTTCCGGCCGTTATTTCTCGTGATAATTTTTATAGTGTTCAGTTTCACCCGGAAAAATCCGGTTTAGCCGGTTTGAAATTATTAAATAATTTTTGCGCTTTATGAAAATTATTCCCGCTATTGATATTATTGCCGGACGTTGTGTGCGTTTGACCCAAGGTGATTACGGCCGGGTTAAGCGTTATGCCGTTGATCCGGTCGTTGCCGCTCTGCAATTTAGAGAGAGTGGGGCGTCGTGTTTGCAAGTTATTGATTTAGATGGCGCTAAATTTGGTTATCCTAAAAACGAAAAAATAATTAGGAAAATTTTTCAAGCCACCGGTTTGCCGATTACGGTCGGCGGCGGAATTCGCGATTTAAAAACCGCCAAGCAGTTTTTGGATTCAGGGTTTTATCGGGTGATACTTAGCACTGCCGTTTTCAAGAAAGATTTAGTAAAAAATTTAATTGCTAATTATGGCGCGGATAGAATTATGGTTGCGGTTGATGTTAAAGAAGGACAAGTGATGACGCGTGGATGGCGACGGGCGGTGGGAATGGGTGTTGACCAATATTTGAAATTAATTAAAGCCGCAGGCGTTGAACAGATTTTGCTAACTGATGTTGCCCGCGATGGGACGCTCTCTGGCCCAAATTTTGTTTTGGCCAGTAAGGTTATTAAAAATAATTTTAAAGTAACGGTTGCCGGCGGTATTACTACTTTGGCGCAGTTGCGACGACTAAATCGTTTGGGTGCTGACGGTGCCGTCATTGGCAAAGCGGCTTATGAAGGCCAAATTGATTTAGTGTCGGTGTTTAAATATTTTTCGCGCGATAATTTAGCCAAAAGAATTATCCCCTGTTTAGATATTAAGGATGGTTTAGTTGTTAAAGGTAAGCGTTTTCAAGAGTTGGCGGTTATTGGCGACGCGGTGGAGTTGGCAAAATTATACAGTCAGAATGGCGCGGATGAGTTGGTATTTTTGGATATTGCCGCGACCATTGAAAAAAGAAAAACTTTAATAACGCTCGTTCAAAAAATTGCTAAAAATATTAACATTCCTTTTACCGTTGGAGGTGGGATTAATTCGTTGGCCGATGTAAAAAAATTATTGGCTGCCGGAGTGGATAAAGTATCGCTTGGTAGCGCGGCCGTTCGTAATCCGGATTTAGTTAAACAAATCGCTCGTCGGTTTGGCTCTCAATGTTTGGTAATTTCTTTAGACGTCAAGCGGTATCGCGACGGCTGGCGAGTATTTATTGACAGTGGCCATAAGCCCACTGGTGTTGACGCGGTTGGGTTCGCGCGTTTGATGGAAAAAAATGGCGCCGGGGAATTGTTGGTAAATAGTTTGGACCGCGACGGCACCAAACGTGGTTTTGACGTGGAGTTATTAAAAATAATCGCTGAAACAGTCAAAATACCGGTAATTGCTTCCAGTGGCGCCGGCTCCAAGGAAGATTTTTTACAGGCCTTTATGTCCGGCAAAGCCGATGCGGTTCTGGCGGCCAGTGTTTTTCATTATGGCCAAATTGGTATTAAAGAATTAAAAAAATATCTTAAAAGTAAAAATATAAATGTAAGAATATGAAAAACATTTCTCTTAAAAAAATTAACTTCTCCAAATTGGACGGCTTGGTGCCGGCGGTGATTCAAGATTGCGATACCAAAGTGGTGTTGATGGTTGGTTTTATGAATAAGTTGGCTTTAGAAAAGACAATTAAATCCGGGAAAGTAATATTTTGGAGCCGTAGCAAAAAGCGTCTATGGGAAAAAGGTGAGGAGTCGGGCAATTATTTAAAGGTTGTGTCTATTACTACTGATTGTGATAGTGACACGATTTTGATTTTGGCTCGTCCGAGCGGTTCTGTCTGTCATACCGGCAGATATTCATGTTTTAATGAGTCGTTCAATGGCGGTTTAAATTTTATGTCGCAATTATACAATTTACTTAGGACGCGCAAAAAAGAATTACCAAAAAATTCATACAGTAGTTCTCTCTTTAAAGGTGGAATTGACAGGATTGTCCAAAAAATAGGGGAAGAGGCGGCGGAAGTAATTATTGCTGGTAAAAATAAATCAAATCGACGGGTGATAGAAGAATTTTCTGATCTATTATTTCACTTGACAGTACTATTGGTCCAAAGAAATATACCATTTAGTAAAATAATTTTGGAGTTGGAAAAAAGGAGCGAGAAATCAAAATAATGTGATTTATTTTTTCGTTTTAGTAAGTATCTGTCGGGGTTAGACAAATCCCATAATTTTTGGTATATTAGAACCATTAATTCAATGTCACTAATCAACACTAATAGCTTGATTGCTAGGTAAGTTTTGTTAATCAAGATTACACTTGCGTCAAAGTATTCGTGTAAATTTGTGAATAAATATTCGTGGTTCTATGTCTATTTTAGTATCCGGTACTTTGGTTTATGACCATATCATGAATTTTCCCGATAGTTTTAAAAATCATATTTTACCAGAGCAGGTGCACATTTTGAATGTTTGCTTTATGGTAGATAAATTAGAGCAGAGTTGGGGCGGAACGGCTGGGAATATTGCTTACACTATGAAGTTATTGGGAGTTGATTCGTTTTTGGTGTCAACTTTAGGCAAAGATGGCGGGCAATATTTAGAGCATTTGCGTTCACTTGGTATTAATATTGAAAATGTTATTACCGATGACAAGCAAAATACGGCGGCGGCGTATATCACTACCGATGCCGATGATAATCAAATTACCGCTTTTTTTAACGGGCCTTTATATCGTTCGCTTGAAACTGAGGTGGATAGATTACCGAATTTAACTTTGGCGCTTATCTCTCCCACTTATAAGGAAGTAATGAAAAAACATTTGCTGGATTGTTTTCAAGCCGGCATCAAAACTGTATTTGATCCGGGCCAGCAAATGACGGCGTTTGATGAAATGGAGTTGAAAAAAATGATTTCGCAGGCGCATTTTGTCGTGGGCAATGATTATGAAATTAAATTATTGCAGGAACGCACTGCTTGGGACAGTAAAGAGATACTAAAAAATTGTAAAGTATTAATTACCACTTTGGGTGAAAAAGGGTCGGTAATTATGACAGCCGATGGCGAGACCGTAGAAGTGGGTGCTTGTGCCCCACAATCGTTTGATGATCCGACTGGGGCAGGGGATGCTTACCGCGCTGGTTTTTTTGTTGGATATGAACTTGGCTATAACTGGAAAACTTGTGGGCAGATGGGGGCAGTGGCGGCTAGTTATGCCATAGAGAGTTATGGCACGCAAGCGCATAAATTTACCAAAGAGAAATTTAGTGAACGATATCAAAAAAGTTTTGACGAAGAAATTAATTTATTGATTACTTAATTTATGTGGTTAGCGATTATTTTAATTGTCGTTAGTTTAGGGATTTTAATTTTGGGAGCCGAGAGTTTGGTGCGTGGCTCGTCATCGCTCGCGAAGAAATGGGGTATTTCACCGTTGGTTATCGGCTTGACGATAGTGGCTTTTGGCACTTCGGCGCCGGAATTGATCGTAAATATTTTTGCGGCTTGGCGCGGTTCGGCTGATGTGGCCATAGGCAATATCGTCGGTAGTAACATTGCCAACATTTTGTTGATTTTGGGTTTGTCGGCGTTAATTTACCCTTTGACCGTTAAAAACAGCACAGTTTGGAAAGAAATCCCGTTCGCTCTTTTGGGCATATTTCTGGTTTTTACCATGGGCAATGACGCTTTGTTTGATGGAGCGGGCTCTAACGCTTTGACGCGCACGGATGGATTTTCGCTGATTGCAATCTTTGTTATATTTATGTATTACATTTTTGGCTTGGCCAAACAGGGTGAAATTAAATCCGAACAGGTGGCGGCGTATTCTTGGGGTGTTTCCAGTATACTTACTTTGGCCGGTCTGGTCGCTTTGTTTTTTGGCGGAAAAATTTTGGTGGATAACGCCATTATCCTCGCGCGTTTGGGCGGGTTGTCCGAAGCGCTCATTGGCTTAACAGTCGTGGCCGTTGGCACTTCTTTGCCGGAACTATTTACTTCAATTGTGGCCGCTTATCGCGGTGAAGATGATATAGCGGTCGGCAACATTGTGGGTAGTAATATTTTTAATGTGTTTTGGATTTTGGGCCTAACCGGCACGATGTTGCAATTGCCGTTTAGCCCGGCGGTAAATTTTGACGTGTTGGTAGGTGTTGCCGCGACTGTTTTGTTGTTTTTATTTATGTTTGTAGGTACGCGCCGTAAGTTGGACAGGTGGCAAGGGGCGTTGTTTGTTTTGTTGTATATTGTTTATATTGGGTATTTAATTTATCGCGGTTAAACGTACTATGATTGTTTTTTCCGCTTTGGCTACTATTGGTGTCGCGCTGGTCTTAATCAGTCAATGCGCCGGTGTTTTAGTGAGAACTCTTAGCGCTTTTGGTAAAAAATTGGGCTGGGGAGAATTTACGGTCGGGTTTTTTTTGTTGGGAATCGCGACCAGCGCGCCGGAGTTGTTTATCGCCATTAACGCCGGGTTAGAGGGCAAACCGCAATTGTCTTTGGGTAATTTAGTGGGAGGCATAGTCGTGCTTTTTACTTTATTGGTTGGTTTGAGCGCGGTTTTGCAAAAGGAAGGAATTTTTACCGGTGATAAATTTTCTTCTTTCAATTTATTTCGTTTCGCGCCGAAATTTTTGCCTTTTGCCCGTCGTGAGTTTTTTGTTAAGGATTTGATTTTAATGGCGGTGGTGGTATTGTTGCCCTTGCTTTTAATCGCGGATCGGGAATTGTCGCGCTGGGATGGCTTGGCGCTTATGGTTGCTTATGGATTTTTTGTGGCGCACGCGGTTTATGATCGCCGGTTAAACGGCTGGGAACCGCCAACACGAGAATATGCTTGGCCGGAATTAGTTGTTAAATTCGGTTTGGCTTTGGCCGGTTTATTGGTTTTTTCTTGGGTCATTACCGAGCAATCATTGGTGCTCGTGACCGCTTGGAATGTGCCAGCGGTTTGGGTGGGACTCGTGGTATTGGCAGTGGGGACGAATTTGCCGGAGTTGACGATAATATTGCGCGGTCGGCGTGAAAATCCGGAGGTAGTGGTCGGTGATATTTTGGGGAGCGCGTCCGCTAATATTTTAATAATTGGAGTTTTGGCAATGTTATTTCCGTTTTCAATTATTTCTTTGAAACATTTTATTTTAGCGGCGATTAGTTTAGCGGTGGTTTCGGTCGTGATGATGGTTTTTTTACATACCAAAAATCGTTTGGAAAGATGGGAAGGCGCGGTGCTTATCGGTTTATATTTGGTTTATTTAGCATTAGAAATAATTTGGTGATAAACGCGAATTTTATTTATAATTATTTTAATTATTATGCCGGAATACAAAATAAAAGATATTGGTTTAGCCGATTGGGGTAGAAAAGAAATTGACATTGCCGAGCGGGAAATGCCCGGACTCATGTCTATTCGTAAAAAATACGCCACGAAAAAACCGTTGAAAGGTTTGAATATTACCGGTTCTCTTCATATGACCATTCAGACCGCGGTATTAGCCGAGACGTTGGTCGCGCTGGGCGCCAATGTGCGTTGGGCGTCGTGTAATATTTTTTCTACCCAAGATCACGCAGCGGCTGCAATTGCCAAAAATGGCATACCGGTATTTGCGTGGAAAGGGGAGACGTTGGCGGAATATTGGTGGTGCACCGAACGCGCTTTGGATTTTTCCGAAGACGGGCTTGCCGGGCGTAGCGCAGCGAAGACCGGGCCGGATTTAATTGTGGACGATGGTGGCGATGCCACACTTTTAATTCATAAAGGTGTAGAAACTGAAGCCAATCCAAAATTATTAGAAAAAAATTATTCAAGCGAGGGTGAAGATTTTCAAGAATTGATGAAATTATTAAAAGTGGAATACAAAAAAACTCCAACCCGCTGGAGTGCGGTCGCCAAAAAAGTGCGGGGCGTATCGGAAGAAACCACGACCGGCGTGCATCGCTTGTATCAAATGAGCAAAGCCGGGAAATTATTATTTCCAGCGATAAATGTCAATGACTCGGTGACGAAATCAAAATTTGATAATATCTATGGTTGTCGACATTCGGTGGTTGATGGTTTGAATCGCGCGATGGATGTGATGATGGGCGGAAAAGTGGCGGTCGTGTGTGGTTATGGCGAAGTGGGCAAAGGGTGCGCGCAGGCGCTTCGTGGTCAGGGGTGCCGGGTTATTATTACCGAAATTGACCCGATTTGCGCTTTGCAGGCGGCGATGGAAGGGTATGAAGTTAAAACAATTGAAGACACTTTGGGTGAGGCCGATATTTACGTGACGGCCACCGGCAATTTGGGCGTGATTCGTTTGGAGCATATGTTAAAAATGAAAGACCAGGCGATTGTTTCTAACATCGGCCACTTTGATAATGAAATTGAGGTGGAAAAATTAAATAAGGCCAAAGGTGTGAAAAAAGTAAATGTTAAACCACAGGTTGATAAATATATTTTGCCAACCAAAAAAGAAATTTATATGTTGGCCGAAGGACGACTAATGAATTTGGGGTGCGCGACCGGTCATCCGTCGTTTGTAATGAGCGCGTCTTTTTCCAATCAGGTGTTGGCGCAGATTGAACTCGCGACTAAAAAATATGAAGTGGGTGTGTATTTATTACCAAAAGAGTTGGATGAAGAAGTGGCGCGATTGCATTTGGAAAAAATCGGGGTGAAATTAACAAAATTAACCAAAGCCCAGTCGGAATATTTGAGCGTGCACGAGAATGGGCCGTATAAGGCGGAGAATTATCGGTATTAATCCCCATGGAAATTATTTTGGTAGCAATATATTTTGCGCTGTTAGGGATTTTCGCCTGGCGTCAGTGGCAGTATGCTTTGTGTTGGTTGATTTTGATAATGCCGGCGTATTTGATTAGATTTAATTTTTTTGGTTTGCCGACGACGCTACTCGAAATTACTTTTGGGGCAGTATTTTTGGTGTGGCTTGTTAAATTCGCGCGCGTGGATGCTGGTAATTTAAAAAAATTTTGGCAGGAACACAAAATCACGACTATTATTGTCGGGATTTTTTTCTTTACTTCTGTTTTGGGGGTAGTGTCCAGTATGCATTGGTTAAAATCTGCCGGTGAGTGGCGGGCGTATTTTTTGGAGCCAATGCTTTTGGCGATGATGATTATTGGCCGAGGTGAAAATTTGAGTAATCGGCGTTTGCTTTTGGCATTGGGATTGTCAACCTTATCAGTATCGGCTTTGGCTGTGGCGCAAAATTTGGGCGCGCCGACAGCGCCGAGTTTGTGGAATGATAATTTTGGCAATCGCGTTACTTCTTTTTATACTTCACCTAACGCTATTGGTTTGTATGTCGCGCCGTTATTTTTTATAATTTTATCTTTGAAAAAATACGTCGTGGAATATTATCAGCAGTTGGTTTATTGGTCTTTGGCCGGGCTCGCCGTGATTGCTGTTTGTTTGTCATTTTCTCAAGGCGCTTGGATTGGTTTGGCTGTAAGCGCGGTGGTGTTTGGATATTTGATTGGCCAAAAAAAAGCGGCGATGGCAGTGGTGGTATTGGGAATTATGGCGATTGTGGCTATCCCGTCTTTGCGTAGCGCGGTAATGTTTGCCGACACGGCTGGACAAAGTCGTTTAGTTTTGTGGGGGCATACCTGGGATTATTTAATTACTTCGCCTAATAATTTTATCGGTGGCGCCGGCATCAGGCAATTTTTTGAACAGGTGGAACGGCCGTTATTTAATGTGGGTGTGAGCGAACATTTAATTTATCCGCATAATATGTTTTTAAATTTTTGGAGCGAGATTGGACTGTTTGGAATGTTGGCGTGGGTGGGATTGCTGGGGTGTTGGGCGTATTTTGCGGTCAAAATTTACAAAAAAGAAAAATGGTTGGGGGCGTGTTTAATTGGGGCGCTTGTGGCATTATCGGTTCATGGTTTGGTAGATGTGCCGTATTTTAAAAATGATTTGGCGTTTATTTTTTGGGCGATGTGGGGGGTGGTATTTGTTATTCAATATAATTTAAATAAAATTAATTAATCGTATGAACTCAAAATTAAAAAAGTTGTTAGTTTATGTCGGGACAATTTTGATTATTTTTCTAGGTTTAAATTTTAAATTATTTTTTGGGTATCTTGATTATTTTAGTGAAAGCAATCGGAATGTTACCAAATGTATTAAGGAAAATCAAAATAAAAATATAGTTGGTATAGAATATTCTTGTGCTATTAATGAAGCGTCTAAAATATATGTACGTTATCCGGATAAAGCATTACGTTTGTGTTTGAAGTATTCCCCGGTGTCAGCCAGCCCATTTGGCAAAGCAATTTGTAAGAGTGCGTTAGAAAAAAAATAAAGCAATACTTATATGTTTTTCTATTACTTCTACAATCTATTAACCTCGCCCGGTGTCATGATGCATGAATTGTCTCACGCGTTTTTTTGTGTGATGGCCGGGGTAAAAATTCACAAGATTAAATTATTCCAATTTGGACGTTTGGCCGGATATGTAGAGCACGACGAACCGCAGAAATTTTATCAGGGATTTTTTGTTTCTTTGGGGCCGCTTTTTATCAACACCCTTTTTACTTTATTTGCCTTTTCGCAATTTCGCGAGCCGTTCATGCGTTTACAGCCGTGGGTATGGGTATGGCTTGGGTTCGCCGCTGGCATGCACGCTATTCCTTCCACGCAAGATGCTAAATCATTGTTTGGTTTAGCCAATCGTCGATTTTGGCGTAATCCACTGGTGATAATTGGTTACCCGTTTGTTTTGGCGCTTTATATTTTAAATTTTTTAAAACGGCTTCACATTGATATAATTTTTGTCGGCGCGCTGTTTTGGCTGGGAAGATTTTACCTGTAAAACAAAAAAGCCTTCGTTTAATCGGAGGCGTTTTTAAATTTAGGAATTATTAGAAGTTTGATACTCAGCCGTGTACGGCTGGTATTAAACAATTATTAATACGTCGGCGGAGCCGACACTTTGTCTAAAAAGCCCGCCCAGATACCCCGACTTGTCGGGGTCGGGCTTACTCTTTGATTTTTTTATCAATTTTAAAGCGGTGGTCGTCTAACATTAATACCGCGAGCATAATAACAGTGGAAGCAATCGCCAAGAAAAAATAGCCAACGCCAACGGCCATGCCAATTGCCGCCGCCATCCATAGTCCGGCCGCGGTGGTCAGTCCTTCAATATGATTTTGTTTGTGTAAAATTGTGCCTACGCCTAAAAATCCGATTCCGGTAACAATCCCAGCGGCGACTTGCGCGGTATAGCCGTCAAAAGCGGTGAGCGACAAGACAGTAAATAAAGTTGAGCCGGCGGTAACAAGCGCGTAAGTGCGCGGGCCGGCGGATTTCCCCCAATTTTCTCTTTGCCACCCTAAGATGCCACCGAGTAATACCGCCAAAGCGATTTGGCCGATTGCGAATAGGTCGTACATAAAAATAACGGTTAATTTAAACTTGATTAATTTGTATTATACCATTTATTGACTTTTTTGTTAATTGTGATATAATTCTTCTGTTTTTAGTGGATTGAGGCACGGACAAAAACGGGCCCTTAGCTCATTTGGTAGAGCACCGCGTTTGCAACGCGGGGGTGACCGGTTCGAGCCCGGTAGGGTCCACCAGAGAGAAAAAATTAGCCGAGGTAGCTCAGTGGTAGAGCGAAGGCCTGAACTCTTCGGGCCACCATTCAGTAATGAGTGGTTTCTGTTTGCAAAAGCAAACGGGTGTGCCAATTTGGCGCAAAAAACTGGGTGAATTCGGGGAAGTCCTGCCAAGGATAATCCCGAGCCAAGTCCGCCAGGGTAGTAGTCGGCGGAAAGGTGTAGAGACTAGCGGGTGAGTCCCAACAATAATCCCGCAAATAGCGCCCAGCTTCCCGGTTTAGTTCCGCCTCAGGCGGACAGACGGGAAGATGATATAGTCCAATCCTCAAGGTAACTTGAGCGCAATAATGGAAGAGCCTTGCGTCGTGGGTTCGATCCCCACCCTCGGCACTGAGCAAAACTCCCGGATGTTTATCTGGGAGTTTTAAACGGGCTATGGCTCAATTGGCTAGAGCACCTGGTTTGGGACCAGGGGATTGTGAGTTCAAGTCTCTCCAGCCCGACAAAGTTAAACTTTCGTTTTTTTCGGCCAAAATTGGAAACGGATTTTTCCGCAACCAAGCCACTTTTCTGTCGACCAGGCGGCGGTTCGTTCCGTTTTTTGCCACAAACGATTTGATTTCATACAAATCGTTGGACACTGCCAATTTTTTCGCTTGGTGAGCGGACTTCCAAAATTCTTGTAAAGGT
>MFQZ01000007.1:0-129 GCA_001784435.1 Candidatus Magasanikbacteria bacterium RIFOXYC2_FULL_42_28 | reverse complement strand
AAGAAATGCCTTTTCGCCCAAAATCAGACTTTTCAGAAAAAAGGTCTGTTTTTATTTTAATCAGTTCCTCTTTTTTAAGAAGATAAGTTTCTTTTTCAATCGTACCTTCTAAATATGAATCCACTAACT
>MFQZ01000006.1 GCA_001784435.1 Candidatus Magasanikbacteria bacterium RIFOXYC2_FULL_42_28 | reverse complement strand
AGGCAGTGTCACCTTTTTACTCGGTTCGTATTTGCCCGCTTCTGGCTACTTGGGCTACGGCTGCTGGTATCGCGGCGGTCGGCGGGCGAACTTGGGCGGGGGCGATCCGTGGAATCAGGATTCCGACATCGGTTGTCGCTCCGCGGTGGGGTTGGGGCAGAAATTGGAGTTTGGGGATTGATTTTTATTTTGGTTTTGGTTTTTTTACTTTGTCATTGCGAGGAGACCCAAAGGGGCGACGTGGCAATCTCAATGTTAGATTGCTTCGCTTCGCTCGTAATGACAGATTTACAATCGCGGTGAATAGCCACCGGCCTTGGAGCGGGCTACCGCAAAGTTGACGCGTCTATAAAACACAAAAATATTTCCATAATTAAATTGGAAGAAATGTGTGGCGCGAACTAACACACTTGAACCCCACCGTGTTGAGTAATATCCATACCCGTTTGGGTTTGTATAGCGCGACCGGCGCACTTTGGATTACTGCGGTTTTTTACCAAAGTTTTGGACGGATATTATCACCACCCGACCCGTCAACTTGGGCAACGGCAACTGGAATCGCGACAATCGGCAGGCGAACTTGGACAGGAACGATCCGAGGAATCAGAATTCCAACATCGGTTGTCGCTCCGCGGTGCGGTTCAAACAGTTTGTAGAGATTTCATCCAACCGCCGAGCATTCGGCCGATTTCGCGCAATTTGGCTTGGGTTTGGAATATTTTTGTTTCGTTGACAACTTTAAATTCTAAAAATAAACGCAATTTTAAGGTGGCAATTTCTAATTGAGCGTTGGCTTTAATTAGAAAATTTGCTTTTAATGGTTTGGGCGCGTTTTTGGCCATTATCAAATTTTCCAAGCCGGTTAAAACGGTATTTTCTAAACTTTGTCCGAGCGAATAGCGCCAGCGTTTTTCGCAGTGGTTGTTAATATCAACAATCAATTTATACACCTCGTAGGTCTGATTGATTATGGGTAATTCTTCCATAGTAGAAAATGATAAAAATAAAATAGATTTTGGTTTGGGTAATATTTATCAAAGTTGGTTTAAATTCAAACGCGGTAAAAAGAAAACAAGAGAACTGGAATATTTTAGTTACCATTTGGAAGATAACTTATGGCGGCTCCATTTGAATTTGAATGATGGCCATTATTTGCCAGGCCCATACCGACATTTCACCGTTGCCGACGGTAAACGACGTGACATCGCGGTGGTTGGTATGCGCGACCGCGTGGTTCATCGGTTGGTATATGAATATCTGGTGGAAATTTACGACAAAGTTTTTACTTACGATGTTTGGTCGTGCCGGAAAAACAAAGGGCTGTCCGGCGCGTTGGCCAGAACGCAATTCTTTTTTAAAAAATATTCGCGCGGTTTTGTTTGGCGGGCGGATATTACTAAATTTTTTGATAACGTCAAACAGGACAAACTTTTGGAAATTATTTGTCGTCGGATAACTGATCCCAAAGCGCAATGGCTTATTAAAAAAATTATTGCCGATTACACCGTCGGCAACGCTCGCACGAGAGAGAGAGAGAGAGAGAGTAAACGATCATCGTGGAATCCCAATTGGCAGTCTTACCAGCCAAATTTTTGCCAATATTTATTTGAATGAATTGGATAGATTGGTAAAACATATTTTAAAACCGCAATTTTATCTGCGTTATGGTGATGATTTTATCATAATTGCGCCTAAAAGGGAAATTGTAGAAAATATGCGCAAACAAATGATATTTTTTCTAAATAATTCACTGGGGCTTGTGCTAAATCCTAAAAATGATATTATATTACCAGTGCGACGCGGTATTCATTTTTTAGGAGTAGAAATATACCCGACCGGCCGACGGTTAAAAAACCGCATTTGGCAACGGGCGCAGATCAAATTAAACGAACGCAATATCTCCAGCTATTCCGGCTTAATTAAACAAAATTTTACTAAAAAAATACCATATTTTGACTGGTTAATTACAAAAATATATGATTAGAGGTGAAGGTGGCAGGCCGATTTTTGAACAAAATCAAGGTGATAATTCGTCGGTGGCTGATTTTGACGCAATTACTATACGCGCAGATTTGCGTCGCCGGTCGCAGGAGTTGCGGATTAACTCTTTGAATATTATAGAACCACACATTACTCCGGCCATGCGCGCCTATCATGAAAAGATTTCCGCTTTGGTTAAAAGAGAGGCCGATGGCACTGAACTGGTTGAAGCTGGTGCCGATGTGGCGACGCAAATATCGGTATTAGAACAAAAGGCCGTAGAAAAAGCGGGTTTGTTCCCTGATTTATCCGCGCTATTGGAAGCGCGCGCTGTAAAATTAATTATGGCGTCCGGCATTGATCCACAACCAGCCATAACCAAAACAAAAAAATATTTGGCCGATAGCGCCGACACAGCCAAGACCTCGCCGGCCAGTTTATTGCCAGACGCGATTATGGTCGGTGTGCAAAAAAAATTAGTGGAACAAAAAACAATGCCAACACCGGAACAAGTGGCTAAATTGGCTTTGACCAATAAAAAACTATTAGCCGACTATGCTTTGGCATTGCCGGAAAGTGAACGACCGGAATTTTTGGCTTTAATACCGGATGACGCGCGCCGAGAGGTTAGTATTATTTTGGACGAAAATTTATCCGGTGTTTTGCGACAATCAATCGTGGAAAAAGATAGCGCCGATGACAAACAACGTAAAGACGCGCGGTTGCGGATTTTTAACGAAATGAAACAAACTTTACAGGATAGTAAAATATCCGATAAAAAATTAGCCGCGGCGTTGGCGCGTTCATTTGGAAATTTAGGTGGTGATGCGCGATTGTTGTTATTGGAATTAGCGCGCGATGAAATGGAAGAAGTGCGATTAGACACGGACAAAGAACAAAATTATCTGCCACATATTATTGGCGTCTTAATGAAAGAATTTGACGATTGGCGGGTTAATGACATTGCCTTACAACTCGTTGGCGACAGTCGCACGCCGGCGCCGGTGGTACGCGCTATCTTTCATAAATTAGTAAAACGCGGATATATTCCGAATGACGCGGGCGCTTGGTGGAATGAGTGCGATAAAAAATATGAATCAGAAATTGTTAGTGTCGGCGCGCCAACCGCCAGTGGATTTTTGGGAAGAATTTTTGGAAAAACAGAAACAAAACCGACCGAAACAGTTAAACAAAAAGTAAAATTTGCTGATAACAAAAAATGGCAAACCGATTGCGCCAACCGATTGGTATTATTACAAAAAATTATCGCTGATTTAGGCGTATTGCCCAGTCGTGACATTTTGGAATTTTTAGATGACGCCAGTCGTTGGCAAAATGCTTCACTTGATAAACGGGTAGAGATAATTAAAGAAAGCCAGACCGAATTTGATCAAGCCAATAGTCAGTGCGAATTGGTAGCGATGTTAGCGCAAGACGAACGCAAAGCCATGATCTATTATTTATTGCACGGTGGCGATGATCGGTTTAATTTAATCAACAATTACAGTTTTGATAAATTCAAAGAGATGTTAAAATTAATCGCTGATTTGCGCGTACACGAACAGCCGATTAAGATGTTTGAAACAGCTTTACAAAAAGGCGGATTAAAGCCGGAAGAAATTACTGCGCTGGTCGCTCGTTTGCGCGCTGGTCATTTTCCATTAGACAAACCCGGCCAAGACAGCCAAATCGCCAGTTTTGAAGTCAGTGAAAACGCGGCGGTAAAAAATGCCAATACTGAAATTGGCCAAGTTTTAGGACGCGATCAATTAGGTGTGGTTTTGCTTTTCCCAATGTATCGCGAATACTTGGATCAAGACAATAGCGCGGACGCGCAAAAATTTATTCAACAAATGACCACGGCCGCTACTTTTGCCGAACGGTTAGCATTGTTGAATGAAATTGAAAAGGCGTATCCTGATTGGCAAAAACGCGCTAAAACCGATTTGGAAGAAAATTGGCGCGCGCTCGGTGAAAAAATGGTTTTGGAGGTCTCGTTGGAGCAGGTATTTTCTGGCGTGGCTGTTCCAGTGCGTGGCGATGAACTAATTCCACGCTTAGACAGTAAACGTTTGGACTTGAAAAAAATGAAAAAGGACTTGCTCGTGGCACTGCGCGGCGGTAATGAAAAATTGGATAAAATCCGACAGGAGTTGAGAAAAAAAATTAAAGCGCGTGATGGGTTGATGGTTGGTTTAGAAAAACAAACCGACCCGGGCCAGCGTGATAAGTTGCAGGGTAAAATTGATTCGCTAAATCAGGAAATAAAAAATTTGGAACAACAAAAATCCATTGCCACCGATGCCAAAGTGTCGGAAAGATTTACACACTTATCCAAAGCGGAAAAAGACGCGGAAATAGAACGAATTGGCCAAGAAATTATCGCCATAACCGAAAAATCACCAAGCGCGATTTTTACCTATTTAACTTTACAGGTCTTGGGCGAAGAACGACTGCGTGAGCAAGATACAGAGTTAATTACAGAAATGGAAAGTCATTTACAAGGGCCATTTCAAACCATTCAAGATTATTTAACTTACCAGCCCACTGGCCGGGAACAGACGGAAAAGAAAAACCAACGCGTTAATCTGCGCTGGGCGGATAAGCAAGAACGCTTGATGAGTATGGTGCGATTTGCCGATAGTAAAATTTGTTGTTTTTCCAGTTGTAATTATGAAATGCGCGTGCAACACGACACATCAAATAAATATTGGGTAGCGTCAATTAACGCCGACCCAATGTCGTTTGTAATTTCTATGGAGGTGCCCCAAGGCGTCACTCCCGTTGAGGGCAAACAATTGAAATCCACGGAAAATTTAGGTTTTATTTTTGGTAGTTTCGCGGTTGATGAAGGCGGACAATTGGGCGTGATGTTAAACGGAATTTATTACGCGCCCGGCATTGAAGACAGTTTGCAGGTAGCCGCGATTATGGATAAGGTGGAAGCGATGCTGGTGGGCTTGCCGATTAAAACTGTGGCCATTGCCAGTCAACATGGCGGGTCAATAAAATTACCGGAAGGTTTTACGAGTGGTTCAGTAGAATTAACCCGATTGCGCGCGTTAGATAGTGGCAACGGCCGGCCGGAGACAAAAGTGTATGATGATATGGGGACGGGTAGTGGATTAAATAGCCAGCGAATTTATAATAATCTGTGGCATAAGGAAAAATAATTTACCAATATAATTATTTTTCCAGCAACCACTGCCAAATCGGCATGGCGGTGATTTTTTGGTTTTTGATTTTTATAACTTCAGATTGATCCATCGTCAAAATTAGGCCATTTTTCAAATTAAATTTTTTTACTGCTTCCAGCAGGCCGTTTATTTCACGATCGCGGTTGGATAAATCCAATGATTTTGTCACCTGCATTGCGCTCATCACTTTATTTTTTCCTTGAATGACAAAATCGCACTCGTTATTTTCTTTAAAATAAAAAATTGTTTGCGAGCGACGTTTTAATTCCAAAAAAACTATATTTTCTAACAAACGCCCGTCATTGGTGCTACTGGCGGTTGATACTTCGTGGTATAAACCGGGATCAACGGTAAAAATTTTATCAGGATTATAGATTTGTTGTTTAATAGAATAACTATGACGGGGCAAGTTAAAAAATAAGAATGAATCTTCTAAATATCCTAAATAATTTTTTACCGTCATTAAATTTTTTGTTCCGGTCATTTTGGCGATATTATCCAAACTTAGCACCACGCCGATATTAGAAACAACAAAAGCAACAATTTCACGTAAATTAAATTCGTGTCGGATTCGTCGACGCAAAACGATATCGCGGTAAATGATATTTTTAAGATATTCCTGCAACAGTGGGCGATAACCATTTAGTACTATTTCGGGAAAGCCACCGTTTTCAGAATATCCATTAAACAATTTTTTAAGTTGTGCGCGATTTTCAGTTAAATGTCGAGCGCGCGTATCCAGTAACTTTTTATTTTTAAAATTGACGAATTCACGAAATGATAGCGGGTATAAAGTGAGCGAAAAATTGCGACCGGTTAAAGCTGAACTGATTTCTTTTGATAGCAGAGTGGCATTTGAGCCAGTAACGAAAATTTTAAATTTGTCGCTCTCTTGCAATCGATTTAAGAATTTTTCCCAGCCACTGATATTTTGAATTTCATCAAAAAACAAAAATATATTTTGATGGTGATTCACTTTGAATATTTCATAAAAAGTTTCTAAAAGCAGATCAAAATCGGCGGATTTAAAATTAATCATTTTTTCATCATCAAAATTGACATATAAAAAATTATCAGGTGCGACTGGCACAGTTGCTTGAATTTTTTGCCAAATCAAGCGTAGCAAAAATGATTTACCGCTTCGGCGCACGCCAGTAATAACAATAATTTCCTTCAAAGCGCGCCAGTGGGAAAAATCCGGATGCGTTAAAATATCTCGTTCAATTTGGCCGGCAGTATTTAAAAAATTTTGCCGTTGTTCAGAAATTACCCGTTTGATGATTTCCCCGGTTATTTTTGACATAATTTAGTTTATATTACTAATGTAATTTTTTTAATAATACATTATATTAGTATTATAATGTATTGCGACGAACGTGTCAAGGGCTATGGTTTTTCGTCCGTCAACCACCCACCCCCTCCGACTGGAAGCGATTAAAAAAACCAAAACCAAAATAAAAATCAATCCCCAAACTCCAATTTCTGCCCCAACCCCACCGCGGAGCGACAACCGATGCGGGAAGCCCGAGCCCCCGGATCGCCCCTGACCAAGGACGCCTGCCGACTGCCGCGATACCAGCAGCCGCGGCCCAAGTAGCCAGAAGCGGGCAAATACGAACCGAGTAAAAAGGTGACACTGCCTTTGCCTTGCCAATCATCAATTACTTGATTGGTTTTTTCAAGG
>MFQZ01000005.1 GCA_001784435.1 Candidatus Magasanikbacteria bacterium RIFOXYC2_FULL_42_28 | reverse complement strand
GTATCAAAAATGGGGCGCAGGGGCAAGGGGATAAAGTGGCGGGCGGAAACTTGATTGTCGGCCAGTTAATTTTTTTCAAAAACGGTTCGGATTTGGTTGTAAAGTGATACCACAACACAACTTCTCGGATTTTCGGTAAAATTTCCGTTGGCGACGCGTAACGCCGTCCAAGCGTTTTTCGGTTGGCCAAAAAAACAATGGGCGACGCTTCGTGTCGTCAACGAAAATGTGGGGGTAATTTCGAGTTGTCGGTTGTTGGTATCACTTTACAACGAAATCCGAATCTCCCACCTGTCCGATTGGGCCGGTAGGGGTGAGTAATTGATGTATTTGCTATTTGTTAGTAGTATTTATATCCCGTCAACCATTTCAATACTTACCGTCCTGTGGATAACTTTTGACAAAAATCAGTTTTTGTGTTATTATATGTGCATAAGCATAATATGCACATAGCCCAAGAAAAATTGCTAAAATTATTGGATACCCAAAATGTGTCCGGTTTAACTTTGCGTCAAATTGGCGGCAAAATTGGTGAAACTGGTAGTCCGCAAAAAATTAAACATCATTTAGACCAGCTGGCCAAAAGAGGCCTGATAAAAATTGATCGACAGAATAATACCATAGAAAAGACGCGCGGTGGATTATCGGCAGAAAATAATTTAGTATCACTGCCGATTGTAGGTAGTGCCAATTGTGGCGAGGCCACTTATTTTGCCGACGGGTATGCCGAGGGCTATTTAAAAGCCAGCAAAACCGTATTGGGGGATTTGGTTGATAAAATAAATAATTTGTTTGTTTTACGCGCTGTAGGTTCTTCCATGAATCGAGCATACATTGATGAAGACACCATTGAAGATGGTGATTTTGTAATTGTTGACAAAACCGAAAAGCAACTTCGGAATGGAGAATATGTGGTATCAATTATTGACGGCGTTGCCAATATTAAAAAATTATTTTTAGATGATAAAAATCAACGGGTTGTTTTAGTTTCTGAATCTAACGAAGATTTGCCTCCGATATATATACACCAAGATGATTTAGATTCATATTTTATCGCTGGCAGAGTGGTAAAAGTTATGAAACAGCCGGACGAGTTGGCTGATTTCAGAAATGCCGCGATGGCGGATGCTTTAAAAGGATTGGGCGATATTTCCAAAGAAGAGTATGATTATTATGAAAATTTATGTTTGCCAAAGGAGAAATAAAATGTGGTGATTTACTCTGGGTCCAGTTTAGTCCTAGTGTTGGTCACGAATTTCAAGATAAGCGTCCGGGATTGGTTATCCAATCGGATGAACAATTGAGACGTTCTAATTTGGTAACAGTTATGCCTTTGACCGGTAATGTAAGAAATAAATTAGATGATGATATTACAGTAGAACCAGACGGCAATAATAATTTGCATGGCGCTTCCATTATCAAGGTGTATAATATAGAGTCCTGTGATTACCAGCGGATTATTGGTAAAATAGGGAAGTGTGAAAGCGCGGTGATGAAAAAAAGTAAGGGATTATCTAAAAGCCCATTTTGGTTTATGAGTGACTGTTATTATTTTCCCGGCCAATTTAAGTGTATGTATTGCAAAGTTGATTTAAATTTGGAGGGCAATTTATGCTTGCCAGCCGGACAAAATATTGATTTAACTTGTCCAAAATGCGGGGCCGTGTGGAAATTTTTTACGCATGTGCAACTTGACCTGAAATTGGTTAAGGGGGGAAAGTTTAATAAAAAATAAATAAATAATCTATTAAAATTAATCTAGTATTTTTTCGGCGCATTGTCGCCGCTTTTTTTATTCCCCGCCAGTATTGATTTATCTGATATTTTTGTTATCATACTCATATAATTAAGTTTGTATGCTTTCATCACAAGATAAGATAAATATTTATAAATCCATTTTTATTGGCCGCACCGATGTTTTTGCGCAACATTGGATTTCGTGGGATGGTAAAAAACAAGGTTGGTTCCCAGTTCACACTGACCGTGCCAATACTGCCTATGCGCCGTTTACCGACAGCGTTCTTGAAAATCATCTCCGGGGCAATAGAATTATTGGCGTCTATCCATTGCTCATCAATAATACTTCGTGGTTTGTCGCGGCTGATTTTGACGGTGAAAATTGGCGAAAAGAAGTCGTGGCCATCGTGTTGGTATGTAAAGAATATAATTTGCCAATGTACGTGGAGCGTTCACGTTCTGGCAATGGCGCGCATGTTTGGTGGTTTTTTGAAACTCCGTTTCCGGCATTTAAGAGCCGTTTAATTTTTTTGCGACTTTTATCGTTATCAAACAGCATTGATCCGTTGGATGGCGAATGTACTTTTGATCGTATTTTCCCTAACCAAGATTATTTATCAGGCAAAGGCCTGGGCAATCTTATCGCCTTACCACTTCAAGGCGCGGCGCGCAAAAATAACAACACCGTATTCTTAGATATTGAAAATAATTTTACGCCGTTTGTTGACCAGTGGTCTTTTTTACAAACAATACAAAAAATATCAGCGGCTACTTTTGATGAACTTTATGTCAAATTAATTGAACAGAAAAAAAATACTGATCCCACCATCAAATACACCGGCTCTGATTTACCAATAACCGTTGGCTCACATATTATTATTCTCAAATCGTTCGTATTTAAAGAATTGGCCACTTTCCTTGGTGAACAGCTCAATTTTTTTAATACCGAGTATGCCATTAAACAGCGGATGGGTTTGTCTACTTACGGCACGGAGCGATATTTTAAAATGATTGAGAAAGATGACACTAATATTTTACTCCCACGCGGATTTCTTGGTTCCCTCCTGCATTTTTTAAGCGAACAAAAAATCCCTTACCAGATTATTGACGAACGCCACCAAGATAAACCGATAAAGTATGATTTTTCTTGTCCGCTTTTTGATTATCAAACTATTGCGCTTAACGTTTTTAAAAATATTAGTACCGGCATTTTGGTCGCTCCGCCCGGATCTGGCAAAACGATTATGGGTTTGGCTTTGGTCGCGGAGAAAAAACAACCGGCTTTAATTCTCGTTCACCGCAAACAAATTTTTAATCAGTGGCTGGAACGAATAGAAAATTTTTTTGGTATACCAAAGAAAAAGATTGGTCAGATTATTGGTGTCAAGAAAAAAATTCAAATACCTATTACGGTCGCGATGGTGCAAAGTTTGTCTCGTCTTGAAAATATCACGGAATTCGCTAATCAATTTGGGACTGTGATTGTTGACGAATGCCACCACATGCCGGCCAAAATGTTTCGACAAATTATTATCAAACTCAAACCGGCATATTTGTATGGTTTGACAGCAACGCCAACCAGAAAACGTAACGATGAACGGCTTATTTATATTTATCTTGGCGAAGTTATTCATGAAGTAGAAAATACTCAAAATAATAATATTTCAGAAAAATTAGTCGCGAAAACTGCTACCGCAAAATTTTACGAAAAGCCATCTGTTTCTATTATTATTAAAACTACCGCTCTTAATTTTACTTTCAAAATTTCCGTTCGCAATAGTCAGCCGGTAATAAAATCGTTGTGTTTTGACACCGCTCGTAATCAACAAATTATTAACGATATTATTCAATCTGCTCAATCCGGGAAAAAATGTTTAGTGCTTACTGAACGGAAAGAGCACGTTGATATTATGGCTGAATATTTAAAACGCGATTTTGAAATTATCACTATGACTGGCGACTTGGCCGCAAGCAAGAAAAAAGAGAAGGAAAAACAAATTTTGTGCGGACATTTCCAAATTATTATAGCGACCGGACAACTGGTTGGCGAGGGTGTGCACTTCCCGCATTTAGATTCACTTTTTCTGGTTTACCCGTTTTCTTTTGAAGGCAAATTGGCGCAATATATTGGTCGTATCCTCCATAGTGATAGTTTGGCTAAAATAGTTTATGATTATCGCGATAATTTAATTCCATATTTTGAACGAATGTATAAACAGCGAAAAAAATATTACGACAAGCATTATCCGTTAGAAACTATTGTATAAGTCCCGGGTGTATGTCCTGAGTGTATTTACTATCCGCGCAAAATTTGATATTATATGAGTATTGACCAAAGTGCCGATGGTCATTTTTACTATATAAATATGAAGAATAATAAAATTATCAAACAAAATAGCTTTACAGAATTTTTACTTTATACAACGCCAAATGGCAAGGTAAAAGTAGAGATATTTTTGCGGGATGAGAATATTTGGCTTACCCAGGCCAAAATCGCTGAACTCTTTGGGATTGACAGGAGCGTAGTTACAAAACATCTTCAAAATATTTTTCAGGAAGGCGAATTAGATAAAAATTCAACTTGTGCAAAAATTGCACAAGTTCAAAATGAAGGCGTAAGACAAGTTTCAAGGGATGTAGAATTTTACAATCTCGATGCCATTCTTTCGGTTGGGTATAGGGTAAATAGTACACAAGCGACACAGTTTCGCATTTGGGCGACGGAACGACTAAAAGAATACATTATTAAAGGTTTTACCATGGATGATGAACGGCTGAAAACCCCCAATTACACTTTTGGTCAAGATTACTTTGAAGAACAGTTGGCTCGCATAGCGGACATTCGTAGTAGCGAGCGTAGGTTTTATCAGAAAATCACTGATATTTATGCCCAGTGCAGTGTGGATTATGATAAAAATAGCGCTGAAGCTCAGCATTTTTTTGCCACCGTGCCATACGCAAATCCGATATGGTAATTGCTAAAAATTATTTAGATAAAGAAGAGCTCTCCGGCCTCAATAATATAGTTGAGCAATATTTTGGGTGATTTAGGTAAAGTAAGCCACGAAGTCGCCGAAGCATTAGCACTCGGTGAGTATGAAAAATATCGCGTCGAGGAAGATAAGAAATATGTCTCCGACTTTGATGCGTTTGTTGACAAGACAACTAGGCTCCCTGGGAAGGGTAAAAAGAAGAAATAATATGGCGAGCGGAAACTTGACGATTGGCCAGTTAATTTTTTTCAAAAACGGTTCGGATTTCGTTGTAAAGTGATACAAACAAAACCCGCTTTTTTAAAGCGGGTTTTTTTAGTCCTTTTGATATCCTTTAGCTATTCTATTTTTAGTTCTTTCTATGTCGTTCGCAAAAAAGTGTTTAGTAGCGTTTATAGAACGGTTGTTGCCGTATTTTTCATTTACATATCTGGTAATTTTGACGACATCTGGATGGCCAGCTTTGCTATGTCCAATTGGATGCCGGAATGAAGGATCGCCGAGTAAAGAAAGAGTATATTCTGCTTCGTCCATCCCATCCACAATTTTACCACCACGCCAACCGTCAACCCGTCCTCTGTTTGAGCGTAGCGCGTCGTATTCTTTTCTTTTTGAACTAAATATTCCTTTTCCTAATTCCTTTGATACTGCTCCGCCAACTTGTCCCGCGCTCCTTGAATCTGCTTTTCTTTTTTCTGGTGATCTGCCAAACAATCCAACCCCATTTGCCATTGATTCTAGCCCAACTTGCCTTGACACCTGTCTTAATCGAGGGGCAAAAATTGCCTTACGTTCTTCAGGAGAAAAAAAAGTGTCTAATGCCGCTTTTGTTATTGAATATGCTATTTGGTCAGTAACCCCAAACTCTCTGGCTACATCATATTTTTTAGCTATTTCACCAATTGACATTCCAGCTCGTACGTCATCGGCAATTTGAGGCGTATTTCCAGCTAATAGCGCGCCTTTTTGTTTGGCCATCTTAATAGCAAATGCTTCAGCATTACTTATTTCTCTTGGACCTGATCCGCGAAGTTCAGTCATATAAAAAATGTAATTATTATTCTTTCAATTTAGATTAATTCTATTTTTCCGTTGTCTATATTTTAGATTATAACGATTTTTCAGTCAAGTAATTACCATGTCCATACATGTGTACGGGCATAACGTACTGTAACATTCCATTGCCCCCGCGCATTATACTTGTTATACTGGCTATATAGCATTAATTTAATTTTTATGACCATAGAACAAGAACTATCCTTGGTAGCTCAAGCCCAAAACGGCAATCGAGCCGCCTTAGGGTCGCTTTGGGACGTAATTACTCCCAAATTATATGGGTATTTGATCAATACCTTGCGCGATTCACATCTGGCCGAAGATATTTTGCAGAATACTTGGCTGAAAGCGACTGGCTCAATTTCTAAATTTAAGCCCCAAGGGGTTAGATTTAGCGCTTGGCTTTTCGCCATTGCCAAAAACGAATGTCGCCAACATTGGCGGGCGCAAAAATTTGACGAGCCCATTACGGAAAATCTTGCCGATAATCTGCGTGACAATACGCGCGAAGATATTACTGAAAAACTTTATTTGGAAAGTGTGTTAAGGCGACTATCCGAAGACGAACAAGAATTATTGCGCCTGCGCTATATTTCCGGATTTTCTTTTAAAGAAATTGCCAAAATTTTAAATATTTCCGCCATTACGGCGCGCGTGCGCATTCACCGAACTCTGGGACGAGCACGCGTTAATTTAGCTAACTAAAAAATATGCCAAAATATAATTTCCGACAATTATCAAATCTTTTAGCAAAATGGGGACAAAGCAAACAACAATTACCGGTTAATAATGATACGTTCAAAGAAAAAGTCATTAGCACCCTTAAGCCGGGTTACGCACCCACGGTTGCTCCGCGCCGTTTTACTTTCGTCAGATTATCGCTCGCCTCGGTCGCCGGTTTATACGCAATTTTTCTGATCGTGTCTCCCTATGTTAATCAAAAATTTACGGCGGTTACCAGTTATCCGGAATCTTATTATGATACCAACATGGGCGATTTAGGTCTTGGCTATGCCGCCACCACCGGTCTGGGCGAAGAACAAACCAGCGCGCTCTACAAATTCACGGACAGAATAGATTTTACCAATTCCACTCCGATAACTGACACGCGCGAATTTTTGAAAACCGGTTATCAGGCCAAAATCAAAACCCGCAAAGTGCAACAACTGGGCGGACAAATTCAAACTATGGTTAGGGGATATGGCGGCCGAATTGACAGTTCATCGCTCAACTCCAAATATGGCAATATTTCTTTTGTCATGCCCAAGTCAGCTTTGGAATCATTTCAAAATGAATTAAAGGGGATTGTGTCCGAGCGGTTTTTGGATGAATCCACTAGCGCCAGAAATTTATTGTCGCGAAAACAGTCGGTTGAAAAACAAACCGACAGCACCCAAACCCAATTAAATGATTACGAAGAAAAAAGAGACGCGCTTATCAAAGATCACGACAGTAAAATCGCGTCTTGGAATAAACAAATTAATACCCTAACCGTGAGTATCAATGTGTTAAATCAAGAAGTGACGACCGACACCGCCCGTTTGGCTGATATCGCTAAAAAGATCGCGAATCTCAATTATTCCAAAAATTTGTTAAAACAAAATATCGCGAACGAAAATAATCTGTACCAGAAAAATTTGGGATATTATGACAGTAGTATCAGCAGTATTAAATCGCAATTGACTAATTTGGCAGAGCGCGATCAGGCGATATTGGATGATGTGGAAACGGTGAGCGGGTCAGTGTCTTTGCGTTTTGTGAGTGTGATTGAAATGATTGATTTGTATGTGTCAGTGCGGTATGTATCAATTGGTTTGCTCGTGGTGCTGGTGGCGTATCTTCTGCGCGCTCGTAAACAAGATGATTTTGTTTTGCCGTAGGGGATTGGAAAAAATAAAAAAATATCATGATTTAAATCATGATATTTTTTAAATTTATTCACACTCCAGATTTGGAACTCTTTATTACGCCTCATCGGTGTACTAAAGAATTGGTGGGTCTGGAGCGTGATGTCTGGACCCGGGACTGCCTCGGGTCCGGTTTGGTGGGAGAGGCATGGTGGGGTCTAGTCCTGGTCGTCGCCGGGGGTGGCACCGGAACGGTGGCCGAGGAACTCAGCGAGCTCGCGCGGCATGGATCCAATGAGGCTTTCCATCAGCTCGTGGATCGCGGCCCGCTCCGTCTGCTTGCGCACGTCCTCGGGCAGATCGGCGAACATCTGTTTGCGAGTCTCGGCGTCGGCAGGGATGTTGGTGGCGGCGATCTGCGCCAGCACCACGGCGGCGTCGATGGCGTGGATCGCGTCGCCCATCTTGCCGACCTCTTCGAATGCCTCCGTGAGGGTGGTCACAGCGCACACGGTCTTCTTCTGGCCGTCGCCGATGTCGCGCTTCACTCGACCGTGGGGGATAGGCACGGTGCAGCCATTCTTCGTGCAGACCTCGAAGACGTACGAGCTGACGAAGTCCTTCGGGGGCGTGAAGGTCGCGACGTGCAATGCCACATCCTTCCAGGTCTCGAACAGGTTCGCGCCGTGCATCTGGGCATCGATGCCCGCGGCGTCGTCGCCGTCGATGACGCCCTTCTCCACGGCCTCCTTGAGAAGGGCGCGCCCGTGCTCCATCGTCGGAACGTGGATGGGCGCGAACCCCTCCACGAAGATGAAGCCGTAGGGCACACCGAGGATACCCTTCGCCTGATCCTTCTCACCAAGAATGAACTGGCTCATCTGCGTTTCTCCAAACAACACCCGCACCATTCGGTGCGCCCCTATTCAGTGTTGCTCGTTTGTTGTAGGTTGTAAGGGGGAATAGTGGCCCATTTTAGGCAATTATTTCCCCTTACAACCATTGATTTAAAGAACAAACAATTAACGGGTAATTTTACTATATATATATATATGTCAAGATAAATATCCACAGGCCACAGACATCGCCATATTTCTATTGCATGATTTTGCGTTTTTGTGCTATACTATAAATAGTTGTTATTTTTAATAATTCCCGACAGAGATCCCGATTTTCATCGGGATGACAAAAAACGGGAAATAATATTTAAACATATGCGTAAATACATTTTCGCCGTTGGCCTTTTGGCCTTGGGATTACTCGCCACGCCCGCGTTGGCGCAAGAAGCCGAAGTAACCGTCACTACTGATACTGGCGCGGAAGTAACTGTTACTGCCGAACCACTTACCACCTCGGAACCGGTTTTGACATCCGTGGAAGCGGTCGCCGAAGCGACTGCTACGGCCGAAGTTACTGTGGCTGATGACTACGCCGAACCGGAATTGGAAGGTGTTACCGTGGCCGAACCGACCAAAGTGCCAAGTGCTTTTGGTTTGTGGTGGCGCGGAGTGCGGGAAAATGTTTCGGTCGCCCTGACTTTTGATCCGGTCAAAAAAGCCGAGAAGCGGTTGGTGTTTGCCGTTGAACGTGAAAAATTGGCAGAGTATATCGCCAATAATGCCACGGACGAAAAAGTAAAAGCCAAAGCCACGCAAATGTTGGAAAAAGCCCAAGAGCAGATGGCCAAGGTGGCGGAATTAAAAGAAAAATTTGCCAATAAAACCGATGAGCGCGCCACGCGTTTAATGAAAAATTTAGCCACGCACGAATTGCGCCGAGAAAAAGTAATGGAACGGTTGGAAGAAAAATTACCGGAAGCGCGCGAAAAATTAGATGAATTACGTGAAAAGGGCTTGGAAGCGGGTGGGCGTTTGTTAAATGCTATCAATAATGAAAATTTACCGCCGGAAGTAAAAGAACATTTGGAAGCGGTAAAAATTCGCGTAGAAGCCACGGCCGAAAGTGTTAAACAATTCCGTCTTGAGCGTAAAGAGATTTTGGACGGCGTCAAGGATGGTGACGAAGCGACCAAAGAAGCCGCCCGACAAGAATTAGAAAAATTACAAGCAGAACGCAAAACCGAAATGGAGGGGATTCGGGTGGATTTTAAAGACAGCCGTGAAGATTTAAAAGAAGCGGTCAAAGTCGGCGAAGTTGCCACCGGAACAGCGCGTAAAATTTTACAAGTGGAAAAGAAAGTAATCGAAAAAGCGCAAGAACGTCGCGAAGATGCGCGCGAGCGCGCTTCCGTCAAACGCGAAGATATTGAAGAATCAAAAAAAAGTACCTACCACCACCTCCGCTACCGTCGGAACCCCAGCTTTAGTTAGAAATTTAACCGGAGCATTACCAGAGAGGCCGACCACAATGTCGGTCTCTTCTTCTTTACCGCGTCGACCGGTACCGTCGGTTTCCAGCACGGCGGTGCCAACTGGTGTACCACTACCGGTAGTGGTGGTGGGGCTACGGGTAGTGGTTCAGCTGGCGCGGGGGCGGGTTTAGGTGGTGTCGGGGCGATTTAATTGCTTGACTATGTCTACGACTGATTTAACATTTGAAATTGATGGGATTGTTTACGAAGCCCATAAAGCAGCTGATATTTTGCGCGAGCATTCATACCGAATTTTTGTTAATACAGCCACCGGCCGGAAAATGGCCAAGGGCATGGATGACATAAGTTCGGCGCCAAAAGGGTGGGAAGAAATTTTATCGGAAAAAACAGAAATAAAACCGCAGGTACCTTTATTAGAAGAAGCATTCTTTTTGTTTTCCCAAGATGGTAATGGTTCCAGTCGGCGTAACCACGGTCGTAAAACCGCAGTTCCACATATTGAGCCGTCTGAAATTTCCGAGTTGAGCGTAGATGGATTTATTTTGGTTGCTCGTAAAAAAGGTAAATTGGTGGGTGTGATGGATTTATATCCCACCGATAAAAAAGACGCGCGCGGTCCAATTGGAGAAATAAATAAAACAGTGGTGGCAAAAGAAGAACGGCGGTCGAATAATTTAGGAAATGGCAAACGCCCGATTTCGGAAAATTTAATGCGTTTGGCTATTGTGATGCTTATCCGCGAGTGTCAGTGTTGTAGTATTATTAATTCGCCAATAACGCAACAGGGTGAAAAATTAGATTTAGACAATGGTTTTTTACCACTTAATGCTCGTGAAACCAAAATATATCAATCTGTCGGTAGTCATAAATTATCTGAAGCGGTTATTGACGCGATTAAAGAAAAATTAGACGGTAGCCGCGTTGAATTTTCTGAATTGCCGGCATTGTTGGCAGAAATAAGGCCATTTTTTGACAAGTTTACCCGTGAACAAGAAATACGGCGAGAAGGGGACACGCGTCGACGTTAGGATTTGATAAGTGTAATTGATAGTTTTTAAAATGTATGATATAATCTTACCATTATTCCTAGAATATAATTATGCAAAGCATCCAAGAAATTTTTAACCGTATCCAAGAAATTAAACAAAAGCAAAAAGATATTAAATCCGCCTATCGCGAGGCCTTAACCGGCAATCAAGAATATAAAGAAATTGAAGAAAAATTAAAATCCCTGCGCGCGCGCAAAAAAACCATTGAAGTGGCGGTGCGGGCGGATTTTTCCGGCGAGTTTACGAAATTGGATGATTTTAAAATTGATTTGGCATCGGATATGGAACTCTTAACCGATGCGGCGCTTACCAAAATGATGAAAGGGGAGACGGTGGAAGTGGAAGACCAATATCACAATACTTATCAACCGCAGTGGAATGTGCGGTTTAAAAAAACTTAATTGATTTTTTATTATTGACACCATTATTGGTTTGGTGTTAATATAATTAAGGGAGATTTTATTATTAATATCAATGATATGAGTATAAAAGAAGGCAGTTTTAAACCCGGCACTAGTGAGGGCGAGGGGGGGCGTTTTAACTGAAGCCGAAGAGTTGTTGCGCGGTATGGGGCTTGATTTGCAATCCGGCCAACAGACAAAAAAGCAAGCATTAGATGAAAAAGTTGGCAAAAGAGCCGGAGTATTAATTGCTGGGAAAGCGATTGATGTCGTGGTTAAACAGTTGAGGGTGGCAGTTAAAAAGGCGGAAACATTGGTAAATAATGCCGAACAAGATTCTTTGTCAAATGTAGCTGAATTAAGAAAAAAATTTGAGCGTTTACAACAAATTTTAATTGATAAAGAAAATGAATTGGAAGTTCATGTCAATGATATAGAAACAGCAGAATCAGATCCAGATGTTGTCGGCGCGTTGCGCGACCAGGCAGATGTGGCAGATAAAGAGCATGAATGGAAAGAAGTAAGTAAGTGTAAGGAGTTGGTTGACCAAAAATTGCGCGCGTTAGCTGATTGTTGGCAAGAAGACGGCGGGTATTTTTTGACTGTACGTGACAGCGACTGTAAATATCTGAAAGAGCATACTGAGTTGTTGGCCAAAAAAAACCGCGCCGAAAATGATCTTTATGTTGCCAGAGAAAAGGTCAATAAGAAAGTATTTTTTAAAGAAAAAGCACGCAAGAAATTTGACGAAGAGACATCGCCGGCTTTGCAGGCGCTTATTAACGCGCCAGATCAAGCAGATGCTCGCGCCCGTATTTTCTACACTCAATATCGTAAATTAGTGTCAGAATTTTCAGGTGCTTTTGAATCTTATGTAAATGCGTTGGCAAATAGGTCAAAATTAGATCAGAGAAAAAATGGTGGCTATGGAAAACAATACGAGTGGTTTTCAACATATAATTTTGTAAGGTATCCTTTTAAAAATGACGGCAACCGCTATTTCGATGTACACGGCTTATTTAAATATTGTGGGTATAGCACTGACGAAATTAAATAACAGAGAGTGTATAGCGCATTTTAATCCGGAAAAAATAGAGCAACTAAAAATCAACTATCTAATGGTAGTTGATTTTTTTTGCCGAGAGGGCTATGATAGTAGCATATGAATATTATTACAGCCCCTTTAGCCGATAGAATGCGCCCCACCAATTTTGACGCATTTTTTGGGCAACAAGATTTGGTGGGCGAAGGGAAATTATTGCGCAAATTAATTGATGGCGATAATATTTCGTCGTTAATTTTTTGGGGACCGCCGGGAGTTGGCAAAACCACTTTGGCCGAAATTATCGCGACCAAAACCAAATCACATTTTGAATTATTGTCGGCGGTGGAGTCGGGCAAAGAACGGTTGCGTCAATTAGTATCTGCGGCCGAAGAGCGGATGACGAAAGAACACAAGCGCACGATTTTATTTATTGATGAAATTCATCGTTGGAGTAAATCACAACAAGACGCACTCTTGCCACTTGTAGAAAAAGGCAGAATAATTTTAATCGGTGCGACCACAGAAAATCCTTCGTTTGAGATTATCGGGCCACTGCTGTCGCGTTCGCGCGTTTTTATTTTAAAAAAATTATCCGAGTTGGAAATTGTTGAAATTATTAAACGGGCTTTGAATGACAAAGAAAGGGGATTGGGAAATTTGAAAATTGAAATTGACGCGGACGCGTTAGAATTATTGGCGGATTTATCCGGTGGTGATGCGCGGGTGGCGTTGAATGGGTTAGAGCTCGCGGTAAAGGCGAATAGCGTTCATATTACCCCTCCTTTTCAAGGAGGGGGCGAGGGGGTGGTTCGTATCGCAACCGCCGATATTAAAGAAGCTCTGCAAAAAACCCACTTAATTTTTGATAAAAAAGGCGAGGAATTTTATAATTTAATTTCCGCGCTTCACAAATCCATGCGTGGTTCCGATGCCAACGCCGCGCTGTATTGGCTCGCGCGCATGTTTGAGGGCGGAGCCGATCCGCTGTATATCGCGCGCCGGGTTTTGCGGTTTGCCGCCGAAGATATTGGCGTGGCTGATAGTCGCGCTTTACTTATTGCTAATGCCGCTTATGATGCTTGCCATAAATTAGGCGTACCAGAGTGTAATGTCCATTTAGCCGAAGCCGTAGTTTATTGCGCGCTTGCGAAAAAATCTAACGCTTTGTATGCCGGCTACATGAAGGCGGCGGAAGATGCCAAAGCCACCTCGCATTTGGGCGTGCCGATTCATTTGCGCAACGCGCCCACGAAATTTATGAAAGATATTGGCTATGGAAAGGATTATAAATATAACCCGGATTTTGACGGATCGGTAAGTCAAGAATATTTGCCGGAGGAGTTGAAGGGGAAGAAGTATATATAATTTCAAAATCCAAATTTCCAATTTCCAAAATAATGTCAAATTACTAAATGTCAAATTTGATATTTTGATTTTGGATTTGGTTTGACATTGGAAATTGGGAATTTGATATTAAAAAAGTTTTATTTACGCCAGTTAGTTTTTTTAGGTAATTACTTTGCAATTGCAATACTCCTTTTACGCTCATCAATATGTTCAATCGCCACTGCGATTGTTTTTTTGTTTTGTAAAAGTTCGGAAATTTTTTTTGGCCATTCAATTATGCAAATCGTGTTGGGCGTGCCCAAATAATCCTCCACGCCAATATCAATTAACTCCTGCGCGTTTTTTAAACGATAGGTGTCGATGTGGATAAATTTTGCGACTTTGTCATTCCGAGCGAGGCCGAAGGCCGACGAGGAATCTCTATCCCAATTATCGCCAGATGGAGATCCCTCGTCGCCGCGAGGCTCGCTCGGGATGACAGTCGAGTGTGAAATGTCGCCACGTTCGTTCGGGATGACAATTGGATAAACATTCATCAAACTAAACGTCGGACTGGTAATATTTTGTTCAATCGAAAAATATTCGGCCAGTCCTTTTGTAAACGCCGTTTTACCCGCGCCTAACTCACCGGACAATAAAACAACATCGCCACCCTGTAAGGTGGCGGCAAATTTTTTGGCAATATCTTTTGTTTTTTGTATTGAATTGGAAATCATAGGAAGGGGGAGGGCTCGGCCGACCCTCACGCTCCCAGACAACTTGGGAGAAGAGCGTGAGGATCGGACCGAGCCGCAGCGGAGCGCGAGCGTCCCAATCGCATTCAGGAAGAATGCGGGAAGCTCAAGCGGACGCCGCTTGCTTGTAGTCCAGGTCGCGCATGCGACACGTTGATGACTTCACGGAAATCAACGCGGGGTATCCACCGGAAATGGTGGCTACCACCCTGGACTAATGTGACGGAAATGGCACCGTCACAAATTTGTGGGGCCCACAACGAGGTGCGCAACGTTGTGCGCGAGAGAGGGGATATGTGCCCTCGTCGTGGGCGAAAAGAGGGAGCGCGATTTGACCCGATTGTGCGCTCGACCTCTTGAAAAGAGCGAGATGAGGTGGCTGGACGAGCAGAGTCGTCCTGCTTGTGGGGTCCAAGCCGCCACGTGGCAGTCGCCTCATCTCGCTTATTAAGTAAATCACATTTTAGCCAAAAAGTCAATATTTGCCAATAATCAAAATAAATAGTATAATATCCATCGTTATGGCTCTATCACTTGAAGAAGTCCGAAAAATCGCCAAATTGGCTCGGCTTAATCTAACCGAAGCCGAAGAAAAACGCCACGCGGAAACAATTTCCGTTGTTTTGGATTATATGAATATTTTAAATGAAGTAAATACTGATGGTGTGGAAATTACGAGCCAGGTTACCGGCCTGTCCGATGTCATGCGTCCGGACGAGCCCAGAAATTGTGAAATTAAAAAAGAATTAATTAATCAAATGCCGGAAACAGAAGATAATGAATTAAAAGTGCCGGCGGTGTTTGAATAGCGTCGTCATTGTCATTCCGAGCGAGGCCTCAAGGCCGACGAGGAATCTCCATTCCAACGGGATAGAGATTTCTCCTTCGTCGTCGAAATGACAAAAAAATACAACACTCCTCGCAATGACAACAAAAAATATTTATGGAATTAAATAGATTAACAATTAAACAAGCACGCGCAGGATTAGATAGCGGAAAATTCACTTCCGTCGATTTAACGACCGCCTGCCTAAAAAGAATCAAAGAGCGTAATACTGAAATTAACGCTTTTATTACTGTTTGCGAAAAATCCGCGCTCGCCGAAGCCGAGGCGGCCGATGTTTTAATAAAAAATAAAAAAATAAAACCGCTTACCGGTATTCCGTTTTCTGTAAAAGACGCGATTTGCACCGCTGGCGTGCGTTCTACCGGCGCGGCCAAAATTTTGGACAATTATATTCCACCCTTTAACGCGACCGTAATTAAAAAAATCCGCGAGCAAGGTGGAGTTTTGCTTGGGAAAAATAATTGCGATACTTTTGGTCATGGCGCGAGTAACGAAAATAGCATGTATGGGCCGGTGCCAAATCCGCATGACACCACGAAAGTTGCCGGCGGTTCGTCCGGCGGCAGTGCGGCCGCGGTGGCTGACAATATGTGTATCTATGCCATTGCCGAAGATACGGGCGGATCAATTCGCTACCCAGCTTCTTTTTGTGGCATCGTTGGCTTGCGTCCGTCTTATGGCCGTAATTCGCGTTATGGCATTATGCCGATGGCCTCGTCGTTAGACACAGTTGGCCCAATGACAAAAACCGTGGAGGACATGGCGATTGTGATGCAAGAGATTGCTGGGCAAGATGTATTGGATGCGACCACCGTGCCGGACGTGGTTCCGAATTACGAAAAAGAATTGAGCAAAATTGATTTGGGAAAATTGACTGTAGGCGTTCCGAAAGAATATTTTTCAGTTGACGCTTTAGACCCAGAAGTAAAATCCGCCACCCTCACGGCCATAGAAAAATTAAAACAAGCCGGTGCGACTATAAAAGAAGTAAGCTTGCCAATGACTAAATACGCTATTGCCGTTTATTATATCGTCGTACCCTGCGAAGACAGTTCTAATTTAGGTCGTTTAGATGGTGTGCGCTATGGCGTTCGAGCGGATGAAAAAAGTTTGTATGATTTATACGCGAAATCACGCGAGGCTGGTTTCCCCGAAGAAGTTAAACGCCGAATTTTAATTGGCACTTATGCTTTATCCGCCGGCTATTACGATGCCTATTACAAAAAAGCCCAAAAAGTTCGCACTTTAATTATTCGAGATTTTGAAAAAGTTTTTCAAGAAGTTGATGTTTTAATTACCCCGACTTCGCCGTTCCCCGCATTCGCACTTGGCGAAAAATCTTTTGATCCAATGGCAATGTATTTAGCCGATGTATTTATGGCTCCGGCGTCTCTGGCCGGCGTGCCCGGGCTTTCTGTCCCATACGGCAAAACCAAATCCGGTTTGCCGATTGGCGTGCAAATTATTGGACCGCGATTGTCTGAAGGTTTGGTGATGGGGGTGGGAGAGGCGATAGAGAAAAATTGAAGAATGAAGATTGAAGATTTTTTAGAGTGCTTAATTTTTTTAATCTTTAATCTTTAATTTTCAATCTTTTATCCTATGCTAAAACTTCTCGAAAAACCCCAATTAGTAACGACCGGCGAAGCCGTCAATTTCCGCGACTCCTGGCGCGTATTTAAAATTATCGCGGAATTTGTGGATGGTTATAATTTTGTGGGTGATTTAAAACGCGAGGTGACGATTTTGGGTTCGGCGCGATTGGCTCCTAACAATAAATATTATAAAATTGCCGAACAATTTGGCGCGCTTTTGGGTAAAAATGGTTTCACTACCATGACCGGTGGCGGTCCGGGTATTATGGAAGCGGCTAACAAGGGGGCGGATAAAGCCGGCGGTGAATCCGTCGGTATCAACATCCAATTACCCCGCGAACAACGCACCAATCCTTATGTTAAAAAATCCGTCGGTTTTTCTTACTTTTTCACGCGCAAAGTAATGTTGACTTCGCCCGCCAACGCCTTCGTGCTTTTTCCGGGCGGATTTGGCACGTTGGATGAATTTTTTGAAGTGGTGGACTATATGGAGTTGGGTTATATGCATAAATCGCCGATAGTTTTGGTTGGGCGCGAATTTTGGGAGCCACTTATAAAATTTTTACGTAATCAATCAGTTGGTCAAGTGCACGCTTTTCCGGAAGAAATTATTAACACATGGCACATTGTGGAGACGGCGGAAGAAGCGTTTAATGCTATAAAAAATACGGAAGACCGCGACAATATCTGCGCGGTAGATGATATTTTGTGTCGCGGGGGAGCGGACTGGCGGATCTTTCGGATTTTGGCCGAACTTGTGGATGGGTTTGAATTTTTATCAAATGTGCGTGGCGATGTTACTGTTTTGGGAACGAAAAGTATTTTACCAGGTTCGTCATATTATGACGCGGCTTATGAATTAGGCAAGGCCTTGGCCAAAAATGGTAATACCGTGGTTACCGGCGGTGGCCCGGGCACGATGGAAGCGGCCAATAAAGGCGCGTTTGAAGCCGGTGGTACAAGCATTGGCATAAATATTATTACCGATCGGGGCGAGCGTATTAATAATTTTGTAAATAAATCTTTGGGTTTTCATTTTCCGTTCGTGCGTAAATTAATTATCACCGCGCCGTCCGAAGCGTTCGCGTTTTTCCCGGGCGGGTTTGGCACTTTACACCAGTTGTTTGAATTATTAACGCTAATTGAAACCAAAAAACGCGAGCCCATGCCGATTTTGCTTTACGGCGAAGAATTTTGGGCGCCGATGTTGGAATATTTCCGCCTCCTATCAGAAAAATTTAAAACCATCAATCGCGTGGATGAGGATTTGGTGACGGTTTTACATCAGCCGGAGGATATTTTGAAATATTTGCGATAATATCAAATTTCCAATTTCCAATGTCAAATCAATGTCAAAACAAAAATTTCAAATTATGATTGTCATGCTGAATTTATTTCAGCATCTCTGTGCTTTTAAGGGGATCCTGAAACACGATAGCCATGTGGCATCGCATGGAGTTCAGGATGACAATTGATTGGTTAATGTAAATTTGATATTTGGATTTATTTTGGAAATTGGAAATTTGGATTTTGAAATTATCATATGCTTCCATACTTCGAATACCACGCCATTATCGCTGGTCCCATCACTTTACAGGTCTGGGGTTTTTGGGTATCGCTGGGCGTAATTGCCGGAGTATTACTCGCCGATCGTTTGGCTAAGAAAAATTTTTTAGCACCGCAGTTAATTTGGGATTTAGCCGTGTGGGCACTACTCGCCGGACTACTAGGCGCGCGCGTTGGCCATGTTTTATTTTACGACACGGCTTATTATTTTGCCAATCCAATTGAGATTTTATACTTTTGGCAAGGCGGAGCGTCGTCTTTGGGTGGCTTTATCGGCGCCGGTTTGGCCGTGTGGACTTTTGCCAAAATTAGAAAAATTTCTTTTACCCAATTATCCGCTTATTTAGATGTAATGACTCCCGGCCTTTGGCTCGGTTGGGCTATCGGCCGCATCGGCTGTTTTTTTATCCACGATCACCCAGGCACATTGTCGCATTTTATGTTGGCGGTAAATTTTCCGGATGGAGCGCGTCATGATTTGGGCTTGTATGATTCTATTTTAGCTTGGGTGTTACTCGCGCTATCGCTAATTTTTTTCAAAAAACTGCGTAAACAAAATTCCGGTCTGGTATTTTTATTTACGGTCGCGCTTTACGCCTTTGTTCGTTTTTGGTTAGATTTTTTGCGCGCCACTGATGCTCGTTATTTTTATTTAACTCCGGCGCAATGGGGGATGGGTGTGGTATTTCTAGGATTGACATTTTGGCAAATTTACGGTAAAATTCGGTCTACATTGCCATCGCGAACAAAGTAACTGTCATTGCGAGCGAAGCGTGGCAATCTCAGTACAATCAACAATGGAGAGGTCGCATAGTGGTCGATTGCGCGCGCTTGGAAAGCGCGTATGCCGAAAGGCATCGAGGGTTCGAATCCCTCTCTCTCCGCAGTTCGCAACGAAGTGAGTTTAAACGCTCACTTTTTGCTTTTGTTAAGGGTAATTTGTCCAGTTCAAACCTTGTAAATTTGTCTTCAAGAGGTTTTAGTTTTTCTGTTGTATAAGTAAGCCATTTATATGGTGTAACAAAGAGTTTTTTGTCTTTTAATTCTCGGTTCAAACCTATTTTTAAAAGCATTGTTTTTTTACCTTTCGCGTCTTCTTTATTAAACCTTGATCGGGCTCGCATAGCGTAATCAATTTTATCTAGTAGTTCATCTTTTTGGTTGTTGTCTTTTTTTATCTTTTCTAACTTTTGAGATAAATTGACCAACTCTTTTTCATACTCATTTTTTTGAGCGACATATTCCTCATCGCAAACCAAACCCCTACAACTTAATTTTGTCAGGTTAATTTTTTCCAGTTTTATTTTCTCAATACTTTTTCCATATTCAACAATAATATTTTTATTCTGTTCAGGATTATCTTTTTTGTCGTCTTCCGCTATTTGAAAAAATAGTTTCTTAAATTCAGGGTGAAATTCGTACTGTCTTAATTCAATATCAATTTGTTTCTCTAAATCAATTGAGGTAATTGGTGATTGCATACAATTTTGAGCAACTTTTTTATGAGTACAGCGATAGTATGTATAAGTGGCGTTCTTTTTGGTGGCTTTAATGATTTTTGTATGTTCTTCACCTGTAATTAAACAACCACATTCACCGCAACGAATAATACCAGTAAACGCAAATTCATGTTTGTTATATCTTGGCTTACCATTTCTGCCTAATAACATTTGTATGCGGTCGTATTCTTCCAAAGTTATCATCGCTTTATGTTTACCTTGTTTTTGTTGTCCGTTATATTCAATAATCCCAGCATAAAAAATATTGGTAAATATTCTGTACAATGAAGCTCTAACTAATTTACCGCTTTTGTTTCGGCTGTTAGTTTTGGGGTCAAACTTCCATTCATTATTTAATTTGTTCAATACTTCGGGAACAGAATAATTACCCGACAACATCAGATCAAAAGCCTTACGAACAGTTTTAAATCTTTTCTCGTCAACCTCAATCGTACTTAATCCAGCAAGTCTAACATTCACATATCCATTCGGGCACATATTTGGTTGCCAACCCATCTCATATTTTTTCTCTAATCCACGCCGAACATCTTTTCCTAACTTTGAAGAAAAGTATTGTGATTGGCTTAATGCCATTTGCAACATCATTATGCCCTCGGGGGAGTTATCGAAGTTGTATGAGCCAAATTTGAGGTCGTGGATAACGCCTGTGCGGACTAGGTATGTTATTGTTGAAGCGTCAATTTCGTTTCTTGAAAGTCTATCAGGGTGCCACGCAATCACGCCAGTGGCCTCGCCTTTGCGTATTCGTTTGATCATGTTCTCAAATACTGGTCTTTCGTATGGACTAAAAGCCGAGTGCTTTTCTTCCAGTATTTCCACAATATCCACATCGCCAAACAATTCTTTTACTTTATCAATTTGGCTACTAATGGATAATGCTTGTCTTTCTTCGCCCTCGGTGCTTTTACGCACATAGGCAAAGTATTTGGTTGTATTTGTGCGTTGTTTCATATAAAGATGATTAAAAACAAAAAAGGACAGCCCTGGCTTACCCAACACAAATAGCCAAGAAGACTATTTCATCGGACAGGACTGCCCATCTCTGGTATGAAAATAAAAGAGTCTTCTTTTACGGCATTTTGAATTGTGTTGAGTAAGCCCTCATAATTAGTCGGTGCTTTTTTGTTAGCGTAGTTTTTTGTATTAGTTTCACAGTTGACTTACCTCTCAAAATATTTTATAATGTTTTAATGCCTAAATTTAAAAAATCACATGTTTTCAAATTTTATTGTCACATTCAGAGAAACTTTAGAGGCTGCTTTAGTCGTAGGAATAATTTTAGGGTATCTCACGCGCATTAAACAAGCTCAATACAACAACGTGGTTTATCTGGGCGTGGTTTTTGGTATTGCGGCTAGCGTCGCGGGAGCGTTTTTGTTTAACGCTTTGGCCGGTGGGTTTGATGGTGCGGCTGAACAAATTTTTGAAGGCACAACTATGCTTGTCGGCGCGTTTTTACTTACCACGATGATAATGTGGATGATGAATCAAAAACATGTGGCCGAGCATTTGGAGCACCGCGTGGAAGCGGAATTAAGTCACGCGCACAAGTTTGGTCTGTTTTCTTTAGTATTAGTTTCGGTTTTAAGAGAGGGCATTGAGACGGTAATTTTTTTAAGCGCGGCGAGTTTTTTAGCCGGTGGCAGTCATATTACTGGCGCCTTGGCCGGAATTATTTTTGCTATGCTTCTGGGATATGGAATTTTTATTGGCTCAATGAAGATTAATTTAAAAAAGTTTTTTAATATTACCAGTGTTCTATTGATTTTATTTGCCGCCGGTCTTATCAGCCACGGTATTCACGAGTATCAAGAGGCCTGGTGGGTTCCAGCCGTGATAGAACACGTTTGGGATATTAATGGTATTATTGATGAGCGGGGAGTATTGGGGGGTATTTTGGTTGGGTTGTTTGGTTACAATGGCAACCCGTCTCTTCTAGAGGTAGTTGGTTATTTTTTATATCTTATTGTAATTCTGGTTTGGTGGCGAATGGCTGACAAAAATAAGCGGTTGGATTAATTTGTCTAGAAATGGTATACTATAATTAGTTTTATTCATAACCTTCACACTATATGTGCATGGGTAAAAGCAAAATGTGCGTAGGCCATTTGGTGGCCGGCGCGCTCGTGGTCGTCGGCGCCCTGAATTGGGGTTTGGTCGGCGCGTTTAATTTTAATTTGGTCAACACCTTGTTGGGCGGTTGGCCGATGGTAGAGCGCGTGGTTTATGTGCTCGTTGGTTTGGCAGCGTTGTTTATGCTCGCGATGTGCCACTGTAAAGCGTGTGGTATGGGTGGCGGTAGTTGTAAAACCGAAGGTGATGCCGGCGGTTGTTGTGGTGGCGAAAAGAAGATGTAAAGACAGAGATCCCGATTTTTGTCGGGATGACAAGAAAAAAATGCCCCCAATTTAATTGGGGGCATTTTTGTTTAAAAGTATTTTTTTACCAGTTGATCTACTTTGCTATCTACCTCGGCCGTTGTTAGTGGTGACGTTTCACCGGATTTTTCTATTAATTCAATTACCGTTTTTAAAACATGTTTCATGCCCGGGATAATATGATTGTCGCGATCTTCGGCATAAGAAAAGCGAACATATCCGGCGCCCATTGAACCAAAATCACTGCCGGCCAAGGTGGCAATGCCTTTTTCCGTCAAAAGCCAATTTGATAATTGTTTATCAGTGGTAATTGCCAAATTATTTTTCACATAAGATAAATTCAGCACTTTGTGGAAACTGGGGAATAAATAGAATGCGCCTTCGGCCACATTCGGGACGACATAAGGCGAAAGCAAGCGCAAACTCGCTTCCACGAATTTGCCTTTGTGTTCATATTCCACAAAATCTTTGACAATTATCTCTTGAACTTTATCGCTGATACATTCATATTTACAACCGTCCAATTCCATATCGCCAAATACCGCGCCGGCCGCTATTTGAGAGAAACGGGGGACAGCGGTATATTTATTAATGGCAAATTTTCCGAAAATTTCAATGAGCCAGGCGGGGGCAATTATAAACCCGAGCCGCCAGCCGGTCATGGCAAAATTTTTGGAAAAACCATTTAAATTAATAGTATAATCCAACATGCCGGGGATAGACAGAAAACTAAACTGTTGTTTATCGCCACCGAAGACAATTTGATCATAAATATCATCAAATACGACGAAGAATTTATATTGCCTGACCAATTCGGCGATTTGTTCTAATTTTTCTTTGCCAAACACCATGCCGGTCGGGTTTTGAGGAGTGTTTAACATCAATAATTTTACTTGGGTATTTTCTTCCAATAATTTTTTCAAATCTTCTACATCAAATTCTAAAGTGTTTTTGATTTCATCGCGGCGCGCGCTCCAATTTAAAACATTACCGTGATTATAAAAATTAGCGAGCGAGTCATAAATCGGATAGCCCGGGTTTTGGACAATTATTTTGTCGCCCGGCGCTACGAGTGCCTGAATACTCATTTCAATCGCCGGTTTTCCGCCTGGTTGTAACAAAACATTATCTTTAGTAATGTTAATTCCGCGGGTTTTGTTCCAGTGTTTGGCAATGTTCTCGCGCACCTGTGGATAACCGGCAAAGTGTCCGTATTTGGTCTGTTTGTCTTGCAGGGCTTTAATCGCGACATCAATAATCGGCTGGGGAGTTTTTGGTCCAGTATCACCAACATGAAATTTATAAATCTGGGGAAATTTTCCCGATTTTTCTACTTCCATTACTTTGGCGCCGAAATCAAAAGCACTTTCTGTGCCGAGGTAATTTAAAGCCGGGTTAATCGTAACATTGGGAATTAAATTTTTGTCGGTAAGAAATTTTGGGAGGGACATAGAGTTGTAAATTAACTAATTCGCTAATTCACTAATTTCTAATAAAATACTCAATTATAAAATATTTTGAGTATTGGGAATTTTATTAGCGAATTAGGACTTAGTTAATTTGAGAATTATTAGTATTAATTAATTATTTTAAATTTGAATTTATAATTTTTTTCAATAAATCCTTGGCCGTAAACCCAGCCACCTCATACACCTCTTTCGGATTTCCTGAAGTCAAATAAGTATCAATCGCAATCGTTCGTTTATCATAATCGCTCGGCAATAAAAATGGATATAAAAATCCTTTCCAGCCATTGTGCATCGCGACCACGCGAGCGCGGTCTTCGTCCGAACAAATTTCATTGGCCTTGGTCGGATTAGTTTTGCGTAAGTCCTCGTATAATTCCGGCGATGTGACGGCAATAATTTTTACATCCAATCCGCCCGCTTCTAATTCCGGTACAATTTCCAAGGTATTGGCCAGCACCTGCGCCCCACAAATCGCCAATGCAATTTTTCGTCCGCCATTTTCCGAATAATTTTTAAATACATACGCGCCATTTACCGCCTCGCGCGCTTCGGGCACGCCATTGCCACGTTTAAATACCACCGTATCCGGTCGCGCCACCGACAACGCAATCGGCTCGCCTTTTTCCAAAGCGTAAAATAACATTTCAATCGTTTCGTTCGCGTCCATTGGTTTGTAAACTTTTATGCCCGGGTAAGCGTTATACATGCTCATCCAAAACATGCCTTGGTGAGTTGGACCATCCTCGCCGGTTTCCGGGCCATCATGCGCGGCGAGTACGATAAAAAATCCTTTGTGTTCGGGATATAAATGATTGTTGATCAAAGTCAGACGCACGCAGTTCGTCATCATGGAGGTGAACACGCCGTAAGAAGCAAAAACAGATACGGGTGCGAATCCACCCGGCAAGCGGTCGGTCGTAATCGCCGTGCCAAACATTGCCATATTTTGTTCAGCAATGCCAAAACGCACACCTCGTCCCAACGGATTATTAGGAGTAATCACCCCGTAAACATTTTCTGCTTTGGCAGTTAAAACTGATTTGGCCAAATCACCGGCGCCAGCATAAAAAAATGCGGTTTGTTTCATCAGCCAGTCAAACCAGGCCTGAGTGGCTTTGCGGGTAGCGACATTGGCACCCTGTTCAAATACTAATTCCGTCGGCAAAGTTTCCGGTCGTTTGATGTCAGTCGGATTAACGATGGCCCGACCGGTTAAAGCCGTTGTCATTTTTGTTATTAATTCGCTTTCTGGTTTAATTTTGGCAGTAGTAATTTTTAAACGCTCACAAACATATTGCGCTAATTCGGGCGTTAATTGTTTTAGCACCACCTCGATATCTTTGGTAGTTTCTTTTTCTACACCTGGAATATCAAAGCCCAATTTTTTCATTATTTCCACATAGTCCGGAAATTTAGCTGGTGTGCCGTGTGATTCGGCTGTGTTTTCCATTTTGCCATAACCCTTACCTTTGAAAGCGTGCGCTAATACGCAGGTTGGGCGTTTGTTGCCAAAACCTTCCGATGCTTTGCGATAGGCATAAACTAATTCCAAAACATCGTGACCATTTACTTCAATTACATTCCAACCCAATCCTAACCAATGATTAATATAAGGCGTGGCGATTACTTCGTTGATGTCGCCGTCAATGCCAAAATGGTTATAATCCAAATTGACAATCAGATTATCTTGCCCCAAAGACACGGCCACGTTGCGCGCTTCATAACTCATCCCTTCTTCGCTTTCGGCGTCGCCCATGATTACAAAAACTTTAGTGTCTAATCCACAGGACTTATGCACCGCGGCCATACCAGACGCGCCGGATAAACCATGCCCGGACGGGCCAGTTCCAAAGTCAGCTAGAGGACTGTACGCCTCAACATGTCCTTGCGGGCCGTCCGGTCGGCGGAAACGGTGTAAATGTTTGGCCAAGACCGCGTGTAATTTATCCTCGTCAAAATTTTGACCGGTTAATTTTAAGGATTCGTAAATTACCGTCAAAATCGCGTAGAGAGCGGGGGTACAATGTCCGGCTGACCAAATCAATCGATCGCGCCCATTATTTTTTGGATCAAGCGGATTAAATCCCATCACGCCGGATAGGACCATTGCCAACAGCATCTCCGCTTTGGCGCTTGACCCCGGGTGACCAGAGCGCGCCGCCTCAACCATAGCAAAAATAAAACCACGCATAATGCGGGCTAAATCATTGAGTTTATCGGTATCAATTCCGGGTAAAACGGCTAAATCCAATTTTTGTAAATTTAAATACTCTCCGCCCGCCATCTGATTTTCAAAACGCGCCGGTTCGGCGGTTTTTAGCTTTTCCCAGTCATTTTTTTCTAAAATGTTATATGCCATAAATACATCTTAAATTGTGGATAAGTGTAATTTATGATATTATATACCTATTGGTTATATATTTCAACCCCCACGCTAAGCGTGGGTTATGGGACGCTTAGCGTTCCCCCTTTTTGTGTATATCAACATGCCGGAGATTTCATCGTTTTTATTGGCCGTACCTTTATTTTTGCTCGGCCTATATTTTTTTACTAAAAGTAAGTCCACTTGGTTGGGGAATATTTTTTTTGGTTTGATATTTTTGGTGATCGTAATTCTATCCCTGTCATATTATATCGCTGATCGTTTTACCGGAGAAGGCATTACCGAAGCCGTGGTGTATCATCTTAAATACGGTTTGGCTGGCGCCGGATTTTTTGAATATCGGTATTTGATTGTTGGGAGCGCGTTGTTTTTAGTGGCTTGTTTTATTATTTTAGGTTTTATTATCCGTGCCTCGCGTAAAAATGAACCACGATTTTCATATTCTCTTTTGTCGTTGTTATTATTTACTCTTTCAATTATTTCCAATCCGTCATCGTTGTCGTGGTATCAAATAACTCAAGAAGAATATCTCGCCGGCATCATGCCTGCGGCCGTAGCTTTTACCAACAAGCCGGAAACGAATTTTATTACCACCGCTACGACCACGGAAATTATTCCTCTTGATCCGTTTAGTTTCGAAGCGCTATACCACAATTCATCGCTTGTTCCAATCAGCGAGACTCACCCTAATTTAGTTTTTATTTATTTGGAAGGATTTGAACAAACTTATTCTGATGGCAAAACTTTTCCCGGGCTAACGCCGGAATTGAATAAATTAAAAAATGAAGCGATTGTTTTTAATGACATTACCCAGGTGTATAGCACTGGCTTTACGATGGGCGGGATGGTGGCGAGCCAATGTGGTATACCGCTCATGACGCCGTCGGGCGGTAATTCTATGTCTGGTATGGATAAATTTTTTGTTGGCGCGCGTTGTTTGGGTGATTTATTACATGAGCAAGGATATTATTTGTCATATTATGGCGGGGCACGTGCGGAATTTGCCGGTAAAGATTTGTTTTATAAATCCCACGGCTTTGATGAATTTTTGGGATATGAAGATTTGCGTCCGCGTTTGGCTGATAAAAATTATGTGAGCGGGTGGGGAATTTATGACGACAGTTTTTTACCAATGGCTTATGATCGGTTTGAACAGTTGTCTGCTGGCACGAATAATTTTGGATTATTTTTAATTACGCTCGATACTCACCATCCCAAAGGCCATGTTAATCGGGCTTGCGCCGGTCGGGTTTATACTGATGGCAAAAATCCGATGTTAAACGCGGTTAATTGTTCTGATTATTTAGTGGGAGAATTTGTAAAAAAATTACGCGCGTCGCCTTATGGCGCTAACACTGTGATTGTGCTCGCGTCTGATCATTTGGGTCTGGAAAATATGGCTACGAAACTGTTGGAAAAACAAAAACGGACCAATCGGTTGATGATTTTGCCTCCGTCCGCCTTACCACAAGAGATTGGCGTGCCCGGGTCAACTTTGGATACCGGCTCGACGGTGTTGCCGTTTTTAGGTTTTTCCGGTGATATTGGTTTGGGGCGGAATTTATTGTCCGACGCTACTTCAACGGCCACCGAAACAAAATTTATTCGTGATAATGTTCGTAAGTGGCGGGCGGAAGTGACTGGGCTTTGGAAATTTCCTAAAATTGAGCAGTTTGCTTTAAGCAGTGTTTCAAACAAAAGTGTAAACATTGATGGCCGGACATTTAAATTACCGGTTTTAGTGGAAGTGGGCCGGGATTTGGAAACCCAATTACGTTTTAAATTTGACACAATGGGCAGTTTATTTTTTTCTTATTTGGATAACGTTTCTTCCAGCGAACATTTTTTGTATTTTGACACCTGTAAAGAAATACGGAAAATTTATGATCAGGTGGCGGATAATGATTACTGTGTTTTATTTGGCAAAAAAAATGACTGGCGCGCCACGGTTTTACGTGGGGAGAATTATTTTACCGTGGAAGATATTGAGAGGATTTTGAAAATTTAGTTTTCATGTTAAATAAAATTAAAAAAGAAATTCGTAGCTTGGCTAATCCGACGAGAGCTAAGCTTTCTTTGCGTTTTTTTAAAACTGGCCCGGGGCAGTACGGCGAGGGGGATAAATTTTTGGGGTTAACGATGCCTGAGACACGTTCAGTTGTGGAAAAATATTGGGAAGATCTGAGTTTTGCGGATACGGAAAAATTATTGCATTCACCGTGGCACGAAGAGCGGATGGTTGCGTTATTAATTTTGGTAAAAAAATTCGAAGAGGGGAGTAAGGCGGATAAAACCCGCGTGTATAATATTTTTTTAAAAAATATTCGTTATATAAATAATTGGGATTTGGTGGATGTGACCGTACCGAGAGTGGTGGGCGTGTATTTATTAGATAAATCAAGAAAGATTTTGTATCAGTTAGCAAAGTCAAAAAATTTGTGGGAACGGCGAATTGCCATACTCGCGACTTTTGCTTTCATCTATAATGGTCAATCAGCAGACACTATAAAAATTGCCAAAATTTTATTAAAAGATAAACACGATTTAATTCATAAAGCGGTTGGTTGGATGTTGCGTGAGGTAGGGAAGAGGTGTTCGGTCAAGATTTTAGAAGATTTTTTGCGTGGAAATGTAGCCAAAATGCCTCGCACAATGTTGCGGTATTCTATTGAAAAAATGCCTTTAAAAAGGCGTAAACATTGGATGACTAGAAAATAGTGTGAATAGCCGTTGTTTTTTGCTTGAATTTGTGTTATACTACGTATAATATATGTTCTCGTATTTTTGGCTTACTTTTTTATACCAGCCGTTATTTAATGCCTTAGTTTGGATTTATTCCAATGTGGCTGATTTTAACTTGGGCTGGGCCGTTATTTGGCTCACCGTATTTTTGCGTATCTTACTTTTGCCACTTTCTATTATTTCCGAGCGCAATATAATCCGTGAAGAACGAGCTGAAGCCGAAGCTGAGGAAAAATCGCAGGCATTTCGTGGTGATCCGGTATTAATGAAAGACGCGTTTCGTAAAATAATGAAAAAGCACAAAATTTCTCCATGGGCAAAAGTGGCGACGCTCGTTATTCAATTGCTCGTATTAGTTTTACTTTATCAGGTGTTCGTTCGAGGAATTACCGGTGAACGTATTGCGCATATTTTGTATCCATTTATTGAGTTACCAGGTCAAATTAATGTGATTTTTTACGGATTTGATATTGGCGCGCGTTATGATACTTTATGGGCTGGCATTTGTGCGTTATATTTATTTGCCACCATTATTTTGGAACAGCGCGGTAAAAAATGGACACCCGGCGAAGCGATATTTTTGTTTTTATTTCCCCTTTTCACTTTCTACATTTTGTGGATCTTGCCAATGGTCAAATCGCTTTTCATTTTGACATCAATGGTGTTTTCGAGTATAATAGAGATAATCGTCCGTTTGTTTTTTTCCGGTAAAAAAGAAGCCAAATCACATCATTAATAATCCAATTAATTGTCATCCCGATGAAAATCGGGATCCCTGTCCAATTTGTAAGTCAACAGAGATTCCGATTTTCATCGGAATGACAGTAAATAAATATTTTATATATGGCCGGTGATTCTCTTGACAAATTAATGTATTCTTTCGTCGTCGAAGATGTTTTAAAAGGTTTTTTTATTTACGTCCCGCCGGGCTATGTGGCCTGTGTTTATGATATGGGCAGAGGAGTGCTAAAAAAGGTTTTGACCCCCGGGTTGCATTTAAAAATTCCATTTTGGCAAAAGGCCAAATTGTTTAATGTCCAGACCTTGGAATACGGCATTAACCGCCAATTTAAACCGGAAAATGAACGGGCTTTGGGTGATATTCCAACCGCGGCTGTTACGCAAGATGGCAAGCGCGTGGCCGTGGAAGGCACAATTTTATTGCGTTTAGATGTGCACCAGATTCCGAGTATTTGGCAAACTATTGGCGAAGATTTTGTGGCCAAAATTGTCCGTCCGACAATCAGAAGTCGTATGCGCATGGTATTTTCACGGTTTGATTACACTGATATTATCGGCCCAAAACGTGACGCGGTAGAAACCGAATTAAAAAACGAGTTAGAACGCATTTTTTACGCGCGCGGTATTTATGTTGAAAACTGCTTGTTAAGCGAGATTTCGCAGATTGCGATGAATTAATGGATTCTTCGCTACGCTACGCACCATAAATTTTTTGTTTGGAATATAAAGTTTACAGGGCCCGGCTTCACTGCGTTGCGCCCGGTAAACCATACTACTAATAAATTAAATATAGAGTAAAGTTTACAGGGCGTAGCCGAAGGCGAAGCGCTGTGGATAACTTCCTTCTTGACGAAAAATTTAAATAGGTATATATTATCACTCATACAGTATGAGTGATAATTTTTTAGCGAAAATGCGCTGATAATATGGAAAAACGTCTCTCTGAACTCTTAAACCTCGTCATTAAAACCCATATTAAAACGGCCGAACCAATTGGCTCGCGTTTTTTGGTAGAAAAGTGTGATTTAGGCAGGGGAGAGGCCACCGTGCGCAACGAACTACGCGAGTTAGAAGAGCAGGGGTATCTAAGACATCCCCATACTTCAGCCGGCCGAATCCCAACCGAAAAGGGCTATCGCTATTATTTGAAAAATTTGGATTTAGCACGCGCAAAATTAACCAAAAAAGACAACGATGTTTTTGGGATGAGCGTTTCGGCGGACACGGATAAAGAAAACGCGCAAAAAGTTTTAGTAAAAAATTTAACAGCGCTTTCCAACGCTACGGCGATATTGGCATTTTCTCCCGATCAGGTGTATTATACCGGTCTCTCCAATTTATTTTCTCAGCCGGAATTTTCCGAGTTGGCGCTTGTTGCTGACGTAACGCAAATTTTTGACCACTGTGAAGATTGTTTGGAAAATTTTTCGGACGAAGTAACCACCGAAATAAAATATTTTTTTGGCCCCGAGCATGGTTTTGGTAATTTATTGTCCGTGGCGGCGTTTCGCTTTGGTGATGAAAGCTTATTGATACTACTCGGGCCCATGCGCATGGATTACGCCCGCAATTACGCGTTAATGAATAAAATTAAGGAATTAATTTAATGTATGTCTGACGAACCAAAAATCGAAAAAGATGAAGAACAAGCAGAACAAATTGATATAGTTCAAGACGAAGCTGTGGCCGAACCAGAGCCAATCAAAAAATCTTTTTTTCATAAAAAATGCCAAAATTGCGAAGGATTAGAAAAAGAGCGCGACGAATATAAATTCGGTTGGCAACGCGCTTTGGCTGATTACAAAAATTTACAAACTGAAACGGAAAAGCGTCGCGGTGAATGGGTGCGAATGAGCGAAGCGCAAATTTTGGAAGAGTTTATTCCGGTTTACGATAATTTTAAAAAAGCGTTCGCGGTCAGTGGCTCTCTCCCACTGCCCGAGGGGGAGATAAAGAGGGGGTGGGAGAGTTGGGCGCAAGGAATTGAATATATCAAAAAACAATTTGGGGATGTTTTATCCGCGCACGGTGTGGAAGAAATAAAAACAGTCGGTGAAAAATTTGATCCGACTAAACATGAAGCCGTGGGTGATGAAGAAATTGAGGACAAAGAACATGGTGAAATTTTAAGAGAAGTAGATGGTGGCTATATAATCGGCGGCAAAGTATTGAAAGTCGCTAGAGTAATTATTACTAAATAATTTATTAATAATCTATGTCCAATTCAAAATTTTATCAGTTAATTTCCGCGCTCTTTGTTACCTGTCTAATTATTTCCAACATCATCGCCGTTAAAATCGGCGCGTTCGGCAGTTATTTTTTACCGGTGGCCGTAATTTTATTCCCCATTACCTATATAATTGGTGATATTTTAACCGAAGTGTATGGCTACGCGGCCGCGCGGCGCGCCATTTGGACCGGTTTTGCCTGTAATTTACTCGCGGTCGTCGCCATTTATATCAGTATTAAAATTCCGTCCGCGCCGTTTTTCGCTAATCAGACCGCCTTTGAGCAAATTTTAGGATTTACTCCGCGCTTACTCGTCGCTTCGTTTAGCGCCTATTTAGTCGGCCAATTTGTCAATTCAATGTTGCTATCCAAAATGAAAATTAAAACCCAAGGTAAACATTTGTGGGCGCGCACGATTGGTTCTACTGTCGTGGGTGAAGGTTTGGATTCTTTGATTTTTATCAGTTTGGCTTTTTGGGGCGTGATGCCGGTCGGAGTTTTGGGCGGTTTGATTTTGACGCAATGGATTTTTAAAGTTTTATTTGAAACAGTCTCCACGCCGTTCACTTATTATTTTGTCAGCTTGCTAAAGAAAAAAGAAGGTGTTGATGTTTACGACACTGAAACTAAATTTAATCCGTTAGCACTTTAAAATATGCCAACAACCAAAGAAGATTTAAAAAAATTAACTCAATTAGGCAAAGGCAGTGCCAAACCGGCACGGACGCTCGAAGTTTTTCCCAATCACTCCGGGCAAAATTTGGAAGTGGAATTGCACTGCACCGAATTTACCTGTCGTTGTCCTTTGACGGGTCAGCCAGATTACGCCGAAATTTTGATTACCTATGTGCCGAATAAATATGTGGTAGAATCAAAGTCAATGAAATTATATCTGGAAACATTTCGCGAAGTGGGCGTGTTCCACGAACATTTGGCCGTGGACATTGGCAATGATTTTGTAAAGTTTGTAAAACCAAAAAAATGCGAAGTGGAAGTGATATTTAATACGCGCGGTGGGATTGCAATTAGCGCGCGGTGGAAGATGGGAAATAAAGCGACAAACAGCGAAGGATTTGATGACGATGAAACTTATTTTACCAAGGATGATTCAGGTATAATCAGGGCGTATGTTAATGGAAGAGAAGAAAAATAAAAAAGAGGCATTCCCGCGGGATAAAACCCTTTGGTGGTCCTCTTATGATGATAATTCGATTGGAGAGGCAATTACATAAGGACGAAACCTTATGAACCTCCTCTCATCGTGATAAATATAGTATATCAAGAAAAAGAAGGTTTGTTAAGGGGGTGGCGACTGTCATTCCGAGCGAGGCTCGCGCCGACGAGGAATCCCTTAAAGTGGTTAAATTGGAGAAATTTATTAGTATATGTTTAAAACTTTTATAGATATATTGGTTGCCATCTGGGCGGTATTCAAACACCACTTGAAAGAATGGGGTGGATTTTACTTGGCATCCGCAATTTGGGCTGGAGTTTTTCAGAGTTTATCGCGCAATTCTGATATTTTATATTGGGGCGATACAGATTACTGGGGGTGGTTATTTTTTACATACTTTGCTTTAATAACTGGTTTTAGTTTCGGGATGAATAAAAATAAAAAATGATTTTATGAATCAAGAAATTAAAGATGTGGCTAACTATTTAAAACCCCATGGTTTTTTTATAGATGTTTTGTATTTTATTATAGGGAATGTTATTATTTTTTCTCTGTTATTTTTAAATTTGCTACCTAGTAATTTAGTTTATTTATTATTTAAAGATAGTCCATTTCAGCCATTTTTAGTCACTATATTTTATATATCAATATCTTATTCTATTGGAAGATTAGCATCGGCATTTGGTAGTCAAATTTCGCGTTTTGTGATTTCATTAGATGCTCTAGTCCGATTGGGGCCAGGCACTCTTGTTAGATTGAGAAATTATTATGTAAAAAATAAAGAATTTGCGATAATTACAACTAGACAAAGTGAAATTACTATTTGTGATGAATTTGAATACATATCAAATAATATAATTTTGCAAACACATAGAGACAGACTTAATTACCACTATATATTTTTGGACGGTTTATTATTTATAATAGGTTTTTATTCAATATTTTATCCATTGTATTTATTACCAATATTTTTATTAATTTTGTTAGACTCCATTAGCACTAATAGATCATTAAACTTATTAAGTATTCGTACAGAACATAAAATTTTGAATACTAAAAAAAATAATTTAATTAATATTTAATTAACATAAACACATATGTCAAAAGTACTCGGCATCGACCTCGGCACCACTAACTCTTGCATGGCCATTATCGAAGGTGGCCAGCCCAAGGTGTTGGAAAATAAAGAAGGCGCGCGCACCACGCCATCTATGGTTGCGATTAACAAATCCGGCGAACGACTGGCTGGGCAATTAGCCAAACGGCAGGCCGTTACCAATCCGGAAAACACTTTGTATTCTATCAAACGTCTTATCGGCCGTCGTTTTACCGATGCCGAAGTTCAGCGTGATTTAAAATTGATGCCTTACAAAATTGTTCAATCCGGTGATGGGGTAAAAATTAAAATGGGTGACAAAGATCATTCCCCGCAAGAAATTTCTGCAATGATTTTGCAAAAGATGAAAGCTGATGCCGAAGAACGTATTGGTGAAAAAATTACTGATGCGGTAATCACCGTACCAGCATATTTTGATGATGCCCAGCGCCAAGCCACCAAAGACGCGGGCGCGATTGCCGGTTTGAATGTTTTGCGTATTGTGAACGAACCAACGGCGGCGGCTTTGGCTTATGGTTTTGATAAAAAAATTGAACAAAAAATCGCGGTGTATGATTTGGGTGGCGGCACTTTTGATATTTCCATTTTGGAAGTAGCGCCGGACAATGTTCAGGTTTTGTCTACCAACGGCGACACGCATTTGGGCGGTGATGATTTTGACCAAATTTTAATTCGCTGGATTTTGGATGAATTTAAAAAAGATCAAGGAATTGATTTGGGTAAAGACAATTTGGCCTTACAACGGATAAAAGAAGCGGCCGAAAAAGCCAAAATTGAATTATCCACTTCGCAAGAAACCGAAATCAATCAGCCGTTTATCACTTCCGGCGTAGATGGTCCGAAACATTTGGTAATGAAATTATCCCGTTCTAAATTAGAAGAATTAGTAGGGGATTTAGTTGCCAAAACTATGGGTCCGGTGCAAAAGGCATTGGATGACGCCAAATTAAAAGTAGGGGACTTGCACGAAGTCGTGATGGTCGGCGGGATGACACGCATGCCAATGGTACTCGCGGCCGTAGAAAAGTTTTTCAATAAAAAACCAAACATCAGTGTGAATCCGGACGAAGTGGTCGCGATTGGCGCGGCGGTTCAAGGCGGTGTTTTGCGGGGCGATGTCAAAGATATTTTGTTGTTAGATGTGACACCGTTGTCTTTGGGTTTGGAAACAATGGGCAGTGTGATGACCAGATTAATTGAACGCAACACCACGATCCCAACTTCCAAAACGCAAACATTTTCCACCGCGGCTGATAATCAACCGGGCGTAGAAATTCACGTGTTGCAAGGCGAGCGTCCGATGGCCACTGACAACAAAACTTTGGGTCGATTTATGTTAGATGGTATTCCACCAGCTCCGCGTGGTGTGCCTCAAATTGAAGTAAGTTTTGATATTGATGCTAATGGCATTTTATCGGTAAAAGCCAAAGATAAAGCCACTAACAAAGAGCAGTCAATTACTATTACTGCTTCAACCGCATTATCAAAAGAAGAAATTGAAAAAATGAAAAAAGAAGCAGAAACGCATGCGGATGAAGACAAGAAAAAGCAAGAATTAATTGAGACCCGCAATTTGGCCGATACGATGGTGTACACTTCGGAAAAAATGATGAAAGAAGTGGAAGAGAAAAAAATTGCGATTACCGATGAAGAAAAGAAAAATGTGGAAGAGGGTTTGAAGGCGGTGAAAGAGGTAAAGGATAAGGATGATGTGGAGGCGATTAAAAAAGCGTCCGAGGCGTTGTCTAAGGCCGCGCAAGTTGTTGGTCAGAAAATGTACCAAACCCAACAGCCACCCCAAGGTGGTCAGCCGGGCGCGCAACCAGGTGGTGAAGAGCCAAAGAAGGACGATGGACCAATCGAAGGCGAGGTAGTGAAATAATTAAATTTGTGGTAAAATATATCATGATTTAAATCATGATATAAATAATTATAATTTTATGACAGATCAAGAGCCTCGTGAAATTAGCGAACAGGAGCTGGCTAATTTTCGTATGGAAATTCAGGCTATGAAAGATTTTGCCGCTGGTAAAAATAAAAATATTACGCATATAGATCCGGATCAGTTGTCATCGAAAGAGTATTTGATGTGGCAAAAAATGAAGAGCGTAGTTCGCCAATTAAGGGTTATGGTTGATACGGCTGACCTTAGCAATTCCGCAGCTTTAATAGTGCACATGAACACTCTGGTAACAGCAGTAAGCACGGTTAATGGTATGAAAGATGGGGTTGGTAGTTTTTATGCTTGGGTGAATAACGCAATAACTACTCCGTTGGCGCTTGAAAGTTTTAATCTGAAAGAAGATAGTGACAAACAAGAAGCACTTGATATGGTTCGTGATTTAGAAAGTAAGCTGTCCATTTAGTAGTTACTTTTTTTACAGTTTTTTGATTTATTTTTGTGCCCAAAGATTACTATAAAATACTCGGCTTGGAAAAAAATGCCACGGCCGATGAAATAAAAAAAGCGTTTAAAAAAATGGCCATGACGCACCATCCGGACCGACCGGGTGGTGATGAAAAAAAGTTTAAAGAAATAAACGAGGCCTTTCAAGTTTTAAACGATGCTGATAAACGAACCAAATACGATCAATTTGGTTCTGATTTTGAATCTCAAGGTGGTTGGGGCGCGTCTGGTGGTAATTGGGAAGATATAATGAATGCGTTTCGTCGGGGCGGTCAAGGCGGGGGCGACAGCGGATTTTCTTTTAATTTTGGCGGACAAGATGCCGGTGATATTTTTGGCGATATGTTTGGATTTGGTGGCGGTGGCCGTTCTCGTCGTGGCGGTGGGCAAGCACGTGGTCGTGACATACAAGTTGATGTTGAATTGGATTTAAAAGAAGCGGCGTTTGGAATTGAAAAAGAAATTTCTTTACGAAAACAAAGCGCCTGCGATGTTTGTAATGGTTCTGGTAGCGAGCCGGGTAGTAAATTAGATACTTGTGCCACTTGTAAAGGCCAAGGCCAAGTTGTCCAACAACAGCGAACTTTTTTGGGCGTGATGCAAACCGTAGCTGCGTGTCCGAATTGCCAAGGCCGTGGCCAAAAACCCGGCAAGCCCTGCAAACATTGCGGTGGCGATGGAATTTTGGCAAAATCTTCGACAATAAATGTAAAAATTCCGGCTGGCATAGACGAAGGTGAATCTATTCGTTTAACCGGTTATGGCGAAGCCGCTCCTCATGGTGGTGGAACAGGGGATTTGTACGTGCGCGCGCATATTCGCCAACAGAAAAATTTTCATCGCGAGGGTTTTGATGTTTATACTGATTTAGAAATAAATTTTAGCCAAGCCGTATTGGGTGACAAAGTCGCGGTCAATACCTTGGACGGATCAGTGAATTTAATGATTCCCGAAGGAGTTGAATCCGGCCAATTAATAAAAATAAAAGGTCATGGCATCACGCATTTAGGTCGAACCACGCGTGGTGATCATTATGTTAAAATAAAAATCCGCGTGCCCAGAAAAATTTCGCGCGAGACGCGGAAAAAGTTGGAAGAATTAAAAAGTGAAATTTAATCCGCCGAAGAGGCGGATTATTTTTTCGTTTATTATTTAAATAAAGGATGAAATTGATTGTGAATTTTTTCAGCGTAACGATCAGAGGCGTGAACATAGCGCGTGGTGGTATCAAGCGACTCGTGACCCAATAAAATTTGAATAGCAGCCGGATTCGCACCATTTTCGGCTAAATATGTCGCAAAACAATGGCGCAAAGTATGCGCGCTTACCGGTAAATTGATATCTAATAATTCACGATATCTTTTTATTTTAAACTGTAAATAATTTGTAGATATCCTTTTATTTTTTTCTTGGTTATTTCTGCCGCGATAGGGGATAAATAGCATTTCAGAGGTACTGTTGCGAATTTTTAGGTAATTGGATAGGTGAGTGAGAGCACGTGGTGTTAAATATACAAATCTTTGTTTTTTTCCTTTACCCATCACATATACCCGTCCGGTTTTGTCGATCTGATTAACTTTAAGTGATAAAAGTTCTGAAATACGCATACCGGTGGCAAACAAAGTTTCAAGCATGGCGCGATTACGCATGCCAACTTGCAAATTGTCTTCGTATTTTGTCGGTGCTTCTAAGATTTTTAAAACTTCATTGATTTCCGGTACACGAGCGTGTTTTTTTTCTGTTTTTAACAGCTTGATTGCATTAGCTGAAATAGGGGAGTCATAATCCATGTCTTCCAAAAATTTTAGGTATGATCTTAAAGCAGATAAAACACGGTTTATTGAGTAACTCGTTAATTTCTGTTCAGATTTATGATTTTCTGCCGTTTTTCTGTCAGTAGAGGTCAGGTATGCTTTGTATCGCAAAATATCAGTTTTTGTAATTTTTTCAAAATTTTGCTTAATATCGTCTCTTAAAAAATCTTCAAAAGTATTTAGATCGCGTTCATAGTTATAGGCAGTTTCATCGGAAAAGTTGTTGGCTTTTAGATTTAGGATAAAGTCATCTAGGTGTGGTAATTCTATGGTCATATTAGTTATAGTGCAATGATATGTCTTTCCTCCAACAACATTTTGCCTTTATTACATTCCGCGCACAATGTCCGAAGGTTTTTTATGTCATTCGTACCACCGGCGACGACGGGGACGATGTGGTCGATTTCAAGGCGATCATCTTTCGCGTCTCTACCGCATAATACGCATCTAAATTTGTCTCTTTGAAGTACGTTATAGCGCATTTTAAGCTGCACACCTTTGCGTAGTTCTATCGATTTCTTAGTTCTTCGTAGATGCACGTAGGATTTACGCCCAGTTTTAATTGCCAAATTAAAAGCTTCACTTAGTGTCCTGATTAATCCCAGTTTTTTTAAATTTCGAGCAATCGATCTATTTGTAATTAGTATTTTTGTTTTTTTAAATAACTCGTCAGATATTTCGGCCGCCGTCATATTTTGCGAGATATATAGGTTTTTTAGTAATTCGTTAAATGGTTGATTAAGTATTATCGATATGACTTCGCCTTTGCCAATCGGTTTTTTATAGAGCAAATTTTGATTATTAGTGTTTGGCGATCCGGCAGTTACTGGCAATTTGAGAATTTTTTGAATAGTTCGCGGGTTGATATGGATCTTAGTTTTTTTGTATATCTCATTAACAATATTTTCTGGACTCACTTTATTTTTGTGCAATTGAAATATCAAATTTTCAGCAGGTTCGCGGAGTATTATAGAGGCGGCGGTTAATCTTGAAATTGTGGGCATAATGTGATATTTATAATTGAGTGTAAGAGTTATTATACTCAATTATATATTAATACTTAAATTATGTCAAACCCCACTTATCCACAACCCCCTACTTCCAAAACACCCGTTCGCCAAAACGAACATCAACATACTCGTTCGGACGGTTTGTCCGTAAAATTGTCGCGGCGTTTGCGATTTGATCTTTAACCGGATTAAAGAAACTTAACAGAACTTGGAATTTTTTGTCAGTGATGGCCTTTAGGCCGGCCGTCTGGCTTTCCATGACAAAATACTTTAAATGCCCTATCCCCTGTTTTTCGAGTTCTTCACTCGCTTCAATGGTAGTCGCGATGATTTCTTTGGTTAAAACAATTTGTTTTAAATTGATATTTTCGGGCGCGGTATAATCATACAAAATTGGATACGCGCCAAAGTCAGTTGTTATTTTTTGATATTCCGGTAGGTGGATAGCCACCGTTGTCGTCGAAATTGCCGTTGAGCTGACTGTTGTTGAGGTCATCTGTTGATTTATATACGATCCTGCCCCGACCGGCCCTAATATTTCCATTACCGCCCCTGATTCGTCCAATAAGTAATAATATTTACTGTTGTCATAGACAATGCTGGAAATTTTTTCTGCCACCGCAATTTTTAATTCATTGGGAAAAATTTTGGTAATGGTAATTGACTGTAAAGGAAAATTTTCTTGTAATTTTGAGGTTATTTTATTTGTGGAGACCAAAAAATAGTTAGCCGAAGGAAGCCATTGGCGTTGATTAAGTTCGGCCAATACGGTGTTTTCAATTTTCGACTGTTTAATTGTTTTGAGTCCGGTAAATGATAATTTTGAAATTTGGAAAAATGGCAAATAGACCATAATTGCCAGCCAAACGATAAATAAGAGGCCCAGCCCAATCGGCACTAAATGAAATTTACGCTGCTGTTTTGGTTCTTTACGATATGGATTTCTTAATTTTGAGTAGTTGTTTAGATCGGCTTGCGCTTTTTTTTTCTGGCGATACTTTAAAAATCGCCGCCAAAAACTGTCTGGCGGTTGATGTTGTTTGTGGCTATTTTCCGAATAAAAAAATTTTGACATGCCTCCCTGGTATGTTACCGATAAATTCTGGGTATAAGCGGATTAATTCTGTCTACAATTTCGTAGTTAATAGTATTTGCCCATTTGGCTAACTGATCGGCTGACACGCTATTTTTGCCTTGTGTGCCAATTAATGTTGCCACATCTCCCACTTTTACATTTTTTACTTTACTAATATCTACCATACATAAATTCATGCAAATTCGGCCACGAATTGGGCATTTTTGGCCTTTAATAAGCACTTCGGCGACATTAGACATACTCCGGTCATAACCGTCATAATACCCTACCGGCAGTACGGCCAAGGTTATCGGTGCTTTGGCCGTGTAAGTGCCACCGTAGCTGATTTTAGAGCCCTTGGGGAGGGTTTTGACTTGAATTATGCGGGTGTGCCAAGATAAAGCCGGTTTAAGGTTAATTTTGGGCTTAGTATTTTGGCTCGGATGTAAACCATAAGTACTCAACCCTACGCGCGCGGCGGTGTATTGGTTTAATGGGAATAGAACGGTCGAGGCCGAACAGGCCATGTGCTTAATTGGAATTTTAATTCCGGCTTTTTCAATTTGAGCAGCAGTTTTTTGAAAAATTTCGTGCTGTTTTTTTGTATAAATTTTATCTGTTTCACTGCTGGCAAAATGGCTCCACAACCCTTCCAATTGTAAATTTTTCTGTGCGACAATTTTTTGGGCAACTCTGACAGCGTCAACTGGCAATACCCCAATTCTCCCTGTCCCGCAATCAACTTTTAGATGAACGCGGATTTTGACATTAGCCTTCTCCCCTACTTTATTTAATAATTTAATTTGGTCATCTCGATAAACCGCGAATATTGCATCCGCTTTAGCCAGTGAATACATTTTGTGTTCATCACTACAATCATAAAAACTTAAAATCATTATCGGTTTTTTAATGTTGGATTTTACAAGTAAAAATGCCTCGTCGTCATTCACGACACAAATTCTGTTCACTCCCCTATTAGAATCGCAAATTTTAGCAATTTCAACTATGCCATGCCCATAAGCATTGGCTTTAACAACCGGCATCAGTAATTTATCCGGTCCAATTTTTTTTTTAAATTGCGCCAAATTGTAGTTGATCGCTTTGGAATCAACTTCTACCCAAGTGTGCATAATTTAAAGTTTTTTTAATCCGCAATATTTTTGCAATATTTTTGGCACTGCTATCGTGCCGTCGGCTTGTTGGTAATTTTCTACAATTGCCAATGGGAAGCGGCTTAACACCACTGCCGTGCCGTTTAAGGTGTGGACATACTCGGTTCCACCGTCCTCTTTGCGGTATTTTATATTTAAACGGCGCGCTTGGTAGTCAGTACAATTACTGGTAGAGGTAATTTCGCCATAGTCGCCAGTTTTACCATCCCCCGCTTTCATGGTCATCCAGGCCTCAATATCAAACTTGCGATAAGCCGGACCACCCAAATCACTAGAGGCAATGTCAATTACGCGATAGGGCAATTCTAGGCCGTCAATAATTTCTTTTTCAATTTCCAAAAGTTCGGCGTGGTATTTTTCGCTTTCTTCCGGTTTGCAATAGATAAACATTTCTAATTTTGCAAATTGGTGGACCCGGTATAAACCTTTGGACTCTCGGCCATAAGCACCGGCTTCGGTGCGGAAACAATGTGATAGAGCGACATATTTTTTTGCGCCTTTTGATAAATCCAATACCTCATTGGCATGATACCCGCCCATGGTTATTTCAGCTGTGCCGATTAAACTCAAATCGGTATTTTCTATTGAATACACTTGGGTTTCCTCACCGCGCGGGTTAAAACCAATACCGGATAGTATTTCATTTTTAGCCAAATCCGGCGTTTCCACGAGCGTGTAGCCGTGAGCCGTCACGACATCTATACCATAATTTATAAGCGCCTGATTCAACCGTACTAAATTATTTTTGACAAAATAAAATTTCGCGCCTGCTACTTTGGTTCCGCGTTCAAAATCAATCAGGTCATTCTTAATCAAAAGTTCTTCGTGGTTTAAAGCCGGAAAATCAAATTTGGGAATTTTACCAACGGTTTTTACGACTTTAAAATCCTCTTCGCCCCCCACTGGTGTCTCCTCGTTAGTTAAGTTTGGCACGGCCAATAAAAGCGCATGATATTCATTTTCAATTTCCGTCAACTCGCTCTCTAAACTTTTTATTTCATCTCCAATTGTGCGCATTTTGGTAATTTCATCTTCGGTTGGCTTGCCTTTGGATTTTTGATTGCGTAAAGCACGTAATTCCTCTACTCTTCTTAAATTTGAACGACGTTCTTCATCTGTTGCAAGCAATTTGTCAATATCTATTTTAACTCGTCTTTTTAAACAGTTATTTTTTACTAACTCCGCGTTTTCGCGAATAAATTTTATGTCTAACATATCATTTAATAAAGTAAGTAATTTCTACCCCAAAAAATTTTTCCAGTGCTAATTTAATTGCGGCAGTCTCTGTCCTTGTGAAGTTTTGTCTCTGCCTAAATTCAAGGCCAGAACTTCTAGATATATTTCCATAGGTGCCCTCAAAATATAATTTACGATCAACCATCACGTGATCTAAAGGTGGTATCGTACTACTAGGCCAAATTTTTAAATTGTAATTTTTTTTATCAATCATCCATTTGAATCCATTGAATGCTATGTAACTTCCCGCAGCCTCTTTCTGGGTTGTTACACTATGGACATCATCTGAGAAGGGGATAAGTTCAACTTTTATAAGTTCCGCCAATTCTTCTGGGGTCATTTCATTTTCTGACTCTAGTGCTATTGCAGATTTTGGTGTGAATTTTCTTTTTTCTGTCATACTATAAATGATATTTTTTAATCAATTGTTTTAATTCTGGTAAAAATTTTTTAAACATTGCTTCATTTTTATCAACAAATTTCATTTCTCCCATTTCTTCAGGTTCTATGAAGCGCGCGTCCAATACTTCGGCATCGTTATATCGTCCAGTCCCACCAGATATTGAGCAAATATACGGTATTAAATATACCTGATAACTCCAGGTTGGGTATCGTTGCTCTTTTATGTAGATCTGCTTTAATTGTTCGAGTGGTTCAATTATATAACCCGCTTCTTCGCTAGCTTCTCGGATTAAATTTTCTTCGATAGTCTCGCCCATCTCCATTGAGCCGCCTGGGAATTCCCATCTTTCGTGATATTCCGGTCGGTGAGGATCGTTGCGCTTTGTGACTAAGATTTTACCATTTTTTATTATAATTGCTACCGGCACTACAATGTGTTTGGCGCAATAGATATTCTGCAAAAGATATTTAATTTTAATTAACGCTTTGCCACGATGGCTAACAGCATTTTTTTCCGTTACGGTCATTTCAGAGTAAATTTTATTTTTTTCTGATACAGAAAAAATCATATCATAGTCAAAGCCGTTATCAAATCCCGGTACTTTCGTTATTTTTCCCTTGGTGGAACCTCCCATAGTATGCAAGCTTTCCGCATTGGGGTCATAAATTGCCAAAACAGCTCTAAATTCGGCTTGGCGGTTTTTAGTATTTTTCATTTTAGCTAGCACCCTATCCCTTCGGTCTTTTCCCGAGGTGCCTACGCGCGCGCTGATTACACCCGGCCAACCCTTTAAAGCGTTAATAAATAGCCCGGTATCATTCGCCAAACAGATCAGTCCGGTTTTTTCGCCGTAATAGCGTGCTTTTAAAATCGCGTTTTCCTCTAATGTTTTTCCGGCTTCAGCCGGGGCTTTGGGAACATTTTTTAAATCATTTAAAGTCAAAAATTTAAACGGCAAATCGCCCAGGAAACTTAGCATTTCTTTGGCCTTGTGTTTATTGGTGGTGGCGATGAGTAGCGGAATTTTTTTCATAATTCGTCATTAGCGAACTTTTGTATTTTTTGGGGTAATAAGATTTTAAACGCACGATTTTTATTTTGGGAAATTCGGCACGTAATTCGTCAATAAAATTATTTTGGTCGTATCCGAGCACAATTATGTTTGGTTTGGCTTTTTTTACTACCACCAATTTATCGCCCAAATTTCCCAAAACCACTTTGTTAACCAAACCGGTCTTTTTTAAATTTTTAACGCGCTCCTTTTCTGAATTTACCGGACAATGTTTTTTTATTTTTAAAACCGTCGCGTCGCGTGCTATTACCACTGTTAAATGGTCACCATAACGTCGCGCTTGCTTAAAGACATATTCATGTCCGGGGTGCAGGATGTCAAAGGTGCCGAATAACATTACCTTTGTCATAACTACTCCTTCGGCTTCAAAGTCGGAAACAAAATCACCTCTTTCAAATTATCGGCGTTAACCAATAATTTGACTAGCCGATCAATACCCATACCAAGGCCAGCCGTCGGCGGCATCCCGTGTTTCAAAGCAGTCACAAAATCCTCATCATAGGGCATTGACTCCTCGTCGCCGGCATCGGCCAAACGCGTTTGTTCTTTAAGTCGTTCCTCTTGGTCAATCGGGTCGTTTAATTCCGAAAAAGCGTTCATCAATTCGTTACCACCTACACACAGCAATTGAAATCTTTCCACATAACGCGGGTCATCGGATTTTTTCTTGGCCAAAGGTGATAATTCCACCGGATGATCAATCATAAATATCGGATTAATAATTTTTGTCCGAGCGTACGCTTTATAAATTTCATCAATCAATTTCCCGCGTCCGGTTCCCGGATCTACACCATCTACATTTAATTTTTTCGCTAACGCGAACATACTCGCTTGATCCGAATAATCTTCAATGTCAATTTTTGCGTATTTTTTTATTAACTCTCGCATTGAAACGCGCGGATATGGCGGTGTGAAATCAACCTCTTGGCCTTCGGCCGTAAATTTCAAAGGCAAATCGGCGGCCGTAATAATATGTGGTAACATCTTTTCCACAAAATCCATTAATTTATTGTAATCGGCGTAAGCCCAGTAAAATTCAATTTGCGTAAATTCCGGATTGTGGTTATGGTCAATGCCTTCGTTGCGAAAACAGCGTGCCACTTCGTAAACTTTTTCAAAACCGCCAACTATTAATCGTTTTAAATACAATTCCGGTGCAATGCGCAAATACAAAGGAATATCCAGCGCGTTGTGGTGCGTAACAAATGGCTTGGCCAAAGCGCCACCATAAAGTGTTTGTAAAATCGGCGTTTCTACCTCAAAAAATCCTTCAGCGTCAAAATAATTACGAATTTCGCGCACCAGTAGTGATCGGACTTTGGCGATACGCATCGCTTCGTCACTGGATATTAAATCTAAATAACGTTGTCGATAGCGTGTTTCCACATTAGACAGCCCGTGAAATTTTTCCGGCAATGGCAGAAGAGTTTTGGCCAAAACAGTATAATTTTTTACGAGCACGGAAATTTCTCCTTTGTGTGTGGTAAAAATCGTTCCTTCCGTTTGCACAAAATCCCCCATCTCCAAATTTTTGGTAAAAAATTTAAATTTGTCCGCGCCTAATTCTTTTTCCGAAACCGCGATTTGTATTTTTCCACTATCATCACGCAAATGAGCGAAACACAATTTGCCCATGGTGCGCATAGTCATAATTCGGCCGACTACTGTTACCGCGGTATCAGTGGCGCTCGCGTGTGCGACCGCCAAGGTGTGGGTGCGGTCGGATTTGGCCGGATAGGGATTGGTTCCGGCAGTTTTAATGGCGTTTAAGTGTTCTAAGCGCACAGCTTCCTCGTTTAAATTTTCCGTCATAAAAATTAATTTTTTAAGAAAATTGACCCAGATATTATACCTTAAATCAAATAAATCGTCAAAATTTAATTAAACAAAAAATATCACGATTAAATCGGGATATTTTGGTCTGGCTATTTATTTTATCTTCACAATTTCATACACCTGTTTGCCTGCTGGAGTTGTTATGGTGACTTTATCCCCCTTGGCATGCCCCAGTAAGGCCTCTCCCAGTGGTGACTCGTTGGAAATGTATCCTTTGGCCGGGTTGACCTCTTGGGGTCCGACAATCGTAAATTCTTTTTCTTTACCATTAACTTTAACAACTACCGTACAACCGAGCTGAACCTCATCTTTGTTAGCTGACTTGTTAAAAATTTGGGAATTTTGTAAAATTCGGTCAATTTCGGCCAAACGTCCTTGCGCCCAGGACATTTCTTCGCGCGCGGCGTGATATTCGGCGTTTTCCGATAAGTCGCCCTGCTGTTTGGCTTCGTCAATGCGTTTGGCAATCTCCGGAATTTTTATATTTTCGACCTCTTCTTTTTCTTTTTTTAAATTCTCTAAACTGGCGGGAGTAAGGTAGTGGATTGGTTGGTCATCTATCATAAATTATGTTTTTTAATTTTTCTAATTTTCAATCTAATAATTATAGCGGTAATATTTTATTGTGTCAAATATTTTTTTCCCCACCAGGCCAAAAATTCACGCGCGATTGGAATTGACACCACGCCACCCTCCCCGCCCTCCTCCATTAAGACGGTAATTACCACCTGCGGGTTTTCATAAGGGGCAAACGCCGTAAACCAGGCGTGAGTATTTTTGGTCGCGCTCCACTGAGCGGTGCCGGTTTTGCCACCAGCAGTAAAAGGCAAATAACTTAACAGGTGACAGCTACCTGTTTTTACACATTCCCCCATTCCTTGCTTGGCCAGATTAACCGACGGAGCGGAAATTACCGGATCAGTTGGTTCTTTTCCTAATGTAGTTATCGTGTTGGTGGCGGGATCGACTAATTTTTCTCCTAAATGCGGGTGCACCACTCGTCCTCCGTTGGCAATGGCCGCTGTCCAAACGGCTACTTGAAGCGGAGTTACGAGCAAATCACCTTGTCCAATTGATAGATTGTAGGTATCGCCAATATACCACTGTTCCTTTTTATTCGCTTGTTTCCAAGTTGGATCGGGTACCAGCCCGGGCGCTTCTCCGGTTAAATCAATTCCGGTTATCGCGCCCAGTCCAAATTTTTTTAAATATTTCGCTATTCGTTCTACTCCCAGCCCTTCAAAATCGCGATAGCCACCGCCAATATAGTAGAAAAAACTATTAATAGATTGCGCGATCGCTTTCTGCGCGTTAGTGGCGCCGTGTCCGCCGACGCGCCAGTCCCTAAAAAATCTGTCCCCCACATAAATTCCACCCACACTCATAATGGTGGTATTTTTGGTTATCACTCCTTCTTCCAGCGCGGCCGCGACCATTACCGGTTTAATAGTAGAGCCCGATGGATAAGAGCCGGCAATAACGCGATTAAACAGCGGTTGGTCGGGGTCAGTTGATAACGTGGCGTAATCATCGCGACTAATACCGCCGGCAAATTTATTGTTGTCATACGCCGGCCAAGATACCATTGCCAAAATCGCGCCGGTTTGGGGATTTAAGGCGACAGCGGCCAAACGGGGGTGTTCTTTAGTCGCGCCCGCGGAAATAAATTTTTCCAATTGTTGTTGCGCTTCTAAATCAATTGACAAATAGAGATTTTTTCCGGGAACGGGTGCTTCCTGCGCAACGATATTTTGTTCTCGGCCGTAAGCATCCACTTCAATTTTTTTCTTACCATAAATTCCGCGTAGTTCTTTTTCATAAATTTTTTCCAAACCGGTGCGTCCGATGTTATCGGATATTAGATAACCGTTCGCCCCTAGTTTTTCCAACTCGGCATCGTTTATTTTACCTAAATACCCTAAAATATGGGACAAGCTTAAGGCCTTGTTTGGATTATCAAAATTAGTGAATTCATAGTTGCGCCTAGTACCACTCTCAATATTTACCCCGGGCAATTCCGCATTTTTAATGTATTGTTTTAAAGCGGCGCTGTAATCTAAATTGTCTTTGACAGTAATTGATTCCAGGCGGTGAAAACGATATTTATAAAGTAAGGCCTCGATTTCTTCATAAGATAAACCGGTAGTAGTAGCGACGCTTTCTACCACTTCGCGCCTTTTTATCCCTTCGCGGGGCACATCTTGGGGAACGATATTTAAAGAAAAATTAGGTACATTTTGAACAAGTTGTTTTCCAAATTTGTCAACTATCACGCCCCGTTCGGCCGGAATAGGTTTGATGCGAATGCGATTATTTTCAGACAGCGCTAAATATTTTTCGCCGTTAAAAATTTGCCAATACGATGTTTTTGCAATCACGATTAGAAATCCCAAAATCATTATGCCGGCAAAAATTTTAAGTCGTCTTTCCGGTAAGGCGCGCCCTAAAAAATTTCGTGTGCCAGTTGAAATTGTTTCAGCGCCTTTATTGGGTGGCAAAAAATTTTCCTCCACCCATTTATGGCGGTATTTTCCGGTTAAATTAGCATCACTAGTCCCATTAATATTACGCCAGAGATCCGCCATATTTTATTTATTAATATTATCCACTAAAATATAGCGCGGATTAAAACGACGTGTTCCAAAAACTGACGCCAAAAATATAATTACCGCCACGATTGCTGTCAGTGTTATTTCCCAAATAATTGACATTAGCGAACTATTTTGTCCGACAATCTGTGTCAGGTCAATAAATCCCCAGAGTAGCGCCGTTAAAAGATAAATTATTCTAAAAGCGACACTGCCGATAGCGGTTAATAAAAATGCGGTTGAAATTGAGTGTCCGGTAAACACTCGAGTAGACAAGCGATAAAGCAATAAAAAACTTAAGAACGCGCTAATGGTATTTATGCCAAATGGCAGGGCTGATACTAAGTCAAGCAACCAGTATATCAAAAATATCATCCAAAAAAGGTTAGTTTTCGTGGGTGAGTACAAAAGCCAAATTGTTAATCCGGCAAAAATTATTTGCGCGTGGTTAATCGGTTCCGGCCAATACCAGCGCCAAATAATTTGTAAAGTGGCGAGAATGATGGGGGCGATGATCCATATTAAAAATTTATGATACCAAGACATAGGTTGTCAATTGATGATTACACTCACAATATCAATTTTTTCCAAACTCCCGGCTGGGGTAATAATCGCCTGTTGAAATGGTTTGTAGGCCTCATTTTCAAGCGCCGCCACTGTTCCGATTAATAATCCTTTCGGTACATTTGATTCCAGTCCGGAGGTAATCACTTGGTCACCGATTTTAACTGTTTCATTGCGCGGTATAAATTCCATTTTTATGCTTAATCCATAACCACCCTCAACGACGCCACCGCTTTTTTCATCATTTAAAATTAGGGCCGCTATCTTACTGCGACTGTCCGAGAGGAGGCGCACCCAAGCGGAATTGGCGTCTAAATTAGTAATTTTTCCCACTAACTGCCCCTCGCCGACAATTACCGGTTGGTTTACTGTCAGACCCGAATTTTGTCCAACGTTAATTAAGAGCGTTTGTTCGGACAAATCAATACTGCGTCCGATTACTTGCGCGGTTATTAATTTATAAGGCGCACGTTCGGAAAATTTTAAAGCAAGGCGCAAATTTTGATTTTCAATTTTTAACATTTCTGTTTGGGCGCGAAAATACGCGGTTTCATTTTGAACAGCCAAGCACTGTTGGTACTGCCCGTAAAGTTCTTGTTTGCTGATTTTAAAAAGTTCAGGATTAGTGGATCCGTATATTTTAGCCAACAGTGGCGACAATAGCAGGCGAATTTTTGATTCCATCGGTTTTAACAAGCCAAAAATATGAGCCAAAAAAATTATCGCCAAAAAGGCGAAAGATAATATATTTCGATTGGAGCGACGATTATTGGCCATAGATTTAGTGTTTGGTCGTGAGTACGGTTACTTCGGATAAAAGTTCCGGCTCATCCAGTAAAATACCGGTCCCACGTACTACGCTAGTTAGAGGATCGTCCGCGACACGCACGGGAATTTCCGTCGCGCGCGCTATCAATTGGTCCAGTCCTTTAAGTAGCGCTCCTCCGCCGGATAAAAGCAGGCCACGTTCGTGAATGTCGGCCACTAACTCCGGTGGTGATATTTCTAAGGTGGCTTTAATATTTTCCACAATTGTGCGTAATGATTTTACCATTGATTCACGCACTTCGCTATCACTAATCATAATTTCTTTGGGCAGTCCGGTTACCAAGTCGCGGCCACGCATGGGGTATTGAGCGCTTTGGGGAATTTCCACGGCTGAACCAATTTGAATTTTAATGTCTTCGGCTTGTTTTTCACCTAAAAGTAAATTAAAATGCTCGCGCGCGTATTGCATGATATTGCGATTTAGTTCATCGCCCGCGATTTTAATTGATCGCCATTTAACAATTCCGCTCAATGATATTACCGCGATTTCGGTAGTACCACCGCCAATTTCGACGATAATATTACCAATCGGTTCACGAATCGGCATGCGGGCGCCAATCGCCGCTGCCATTGGTTCTTCTACTACCCAAACATTTTTCGCGCCGGCGCTGATTACCGCGTCCGAAATGGCCTTGCGTTCCACCTCGGTAATTTCCAGTGGCGCGCCGATAATAACCGTCGGGCGGGCGAATTTCTGTCGTTCGCTTTCGTTAATTTTATCAAAAAAATAGCGTAACATTTTTTCCGCCACCTCAAAGTCCGAAATAATGCCACCGGACAGTGGACGAGTGGTTAGGATGTGGGGCGGAGTTTTACCCAACATTTCACGCGCTTCATTGCCAACTGCTAAAATTTGTTCGGTTTTAGTATTGACCGCCACCACCGACGGTTCGTTAATTACGATACCGTGGCCTTTGACGTAAATTAGCGTGTTAGCCGTGCCAAGATCAATTCCCAGCCCTTTGCGAAATCTGTTTAAAATATTGTCAAACATAATTAATTAATCGTCATGCTGAATATATTTCAGCATCCCGTGTTATCCAGGAGATCCTGAAACAAGCTCAGGGTGACAGTTTGTTATTGAGCGTGCGATTTAAATTGAAACACCAGACCTTCGGTAATAAATAACATTAATAAAATAATTGTTCCGGTCCACCAATTTAACATTTCTTTTTGTTGTAAAAATAACATGAGTATAATAAATCCCGACAGCACTATCCCCTGTCGAAAAGTTTTTTTAACAATTCGGAATTCTACCTCGTCGGTTTTAGAAAATAATTCTCGCATCCAAAATCCCAGTGTGGCGAAAGTTCCAATCAGAGCAAAAAATGAAGTAAAATAAAAAAATGATAACCCCAAAGCGCCGGCGGTAGTTGGGTCAAGATTAAAAATTACAAACAGCCACGCGAGCCAACAAACAGCCGTGGCGACGGACATCAAAATTAAGTACTGTTTTAAAGTCATATTTGAAATGAGTATTATGACGGTATTTTACTCTATTTTTTGGAGTTTGGCAACTGTTGATTTTAAGCCAAATAACGGACTTTTTTTATGGTATCTGGACTAAATTTAGCACTAACCGCTCGCAATAATTCCTTTTCTCGTAAGCGCATTTCTTGGGCCAACACCGAACTTAAACAAGCGATGGTTAAAATTCCATTTTTTAAGTAAAGAGCGCGCGCTTGATTTTCCGCGCCTTGGCCATATGTCTTACTGATAAATTCATTGGCCGCTTCCACCACCATCGCCGCACGCACCTGTTTTAAAAGCGGACGGTTTTGATTGGGACGGTTTAAGAGTGAGCCAAGGGTTTGCATATCATTTTCTAAATTCACAAATATCGCGAAAATCACAATTCGCGCAGGTTTCTTTATCGGGCGTGGATGTAAAATCGCGCGCTTGAATTTTTTTAATTATTTCTTCCACAGTCGCAGCGGTTTTGGCTAAATCTTTTTCTGCGCCGATAAAATCCATCTCGGTGCCATCATTTAAATAAAAATACGAAAGTGTGCCGATTTCCCCCATTTGAGCTAACGCCGAAATACTCGTGGCGGCCCATTGGTAAACTAATAACTGTAATTTATCGTTAAAAGTAAGCGTAGTTTTTGGTCGGCCGGTTTTGTAGTCAATTAAGCGGATTTTTCCATCGGCTTGGCGGTCAATGCGATCAATTTGACCTTTGAAATCAGCGCCAGCCACTTTAAATCGAAAACCGGTTTCTAAACCCAGCGGTATTGTCCAGCCGGCTTTTGTGTTTATTGCGTAAAAGTTTTTTAAGATTGTTTCCCCTTCGGCACGGTAGCGGGCTTTATTTTCCGCACTATAAAACCAATCATCTTGCCAGTTAGCGCGATATAATTCCAGTAGTTCTTCTAAACTGGCAACTGTGATTGCTCCCACCCCCTCTTCGTCTCCCCCTCGGGCAGGGGGAGAAATGTGAGGCGCGTCGAACAGTTCGCCTTGGCGCGCGGAATTTAACGCGATTAGTCGTTCGTAAAATTTTTGTAAGGTAAGATGCAAGGTGTGGCCAAAACTAAACACGCCTTTGCCCAAAGTGGGAATATGCAAAATGAATTTATAGCGATATTGCCAGGGGCAGGATTGGTAGGTTGAGATCTGAGAAAAGGAAAATGTTTGAGGGGTGGTAATTGCTCTTACCGCCCCTTCGTCCCCTCCTCGGGCAGGAGGGGAAATCGTCGCCTTCCCCCGCCTCTCGGAGGAGGGGGTGAGGGAGTGGTCGTTCAATTTTACCTTATTCGTTTTTTCCAATTCGGAAACAAATCGTGATAATTTTTTCTCGCGCGCCCCGCCGTAGTCCTTGGCGCCGGATAAAAATACCCCGCTTTTGGCGCGTGTTAGTGCCACATAAAACAAACGTCGCTCTTCTTCCAAATGCGCGTCGTCTTCTGGCAAAACTTTTTCATTAACTAATTCGCTCGGCAATTCAATCGCTTCCGAACGATTCACCGCTGGAAAACGCAAATCCACGAGTGACGGAATAAAGACATATTCAAATTCCAGTCCCTTGGCGCTGTGGATAGTCAAAACTGGCACGCCATCGGCGCTATCGGCTTCGGCCTCCCCTGTTTCCCCGGCCTCCAGCGCGTATTCATAATATTTAAGCCACGCGCCGACGCCTGTATCCGGATTATCACTTTGGAATTTTTCCAAATAATCAAACAGCGCTTGCAAAGCCATAATATCGCGATAATTTTTTTCCGGCGCGTCCGCCAACTTTTTTAAATAACCGGAATTTTCTAAGAAATTATACAACACCTTAATTGCCGGTTCGGTTTTAGCGTCCACGGATAATTTAGCAGTATCGGCCAAAAATTTAGCAGTGCAAATTTGTCCAGCGGTACTTAATTTTATTTCTCCATTTACTCCGGCTTTAACCGCTTGGTAAAGTGATACTGATTTTCTTTTAACAAACAATGCCAATTTAGACGCGTCTTCATAAGGTAAATCGTAAATCACGGAATTTAATAAGCGATAGACGGCCGGTGATTCGTGATAATTATCCGCCAATTTAAAAGCCGCCAAGCAGTTTAAGGCCGCGCCAGTGCGTAAATAACCGGATGCGCCCGCGCTTACCGTTGGGATACCGCGACTGGTTAAAGATGGCAAAATTTGGTCAACGATCTGGTGGGTGCGACATAAAACGGCGAAGTCCGACCACCCCAAATCGTTTTTCTTTTTTAGTGCCAGAATATTTTTGGCAATCTCCTCACCCTCAGCACTAGCACTCGTTGGATTGCTAAATTCTACGGTGGCAAATTTTTTAGTAGCGGAAATTAATTTTTTATCTAACCCTAATTTTGCTTCCAGTCGGTCCGGATTATTTAAGGTAATAAAATTATGCGCATAGTCCAAAATTGTTTGGCCAGAGCGGTAATTTTCGGTCAGCACCACTTGTTTGGATTTTGGAAAGTCAGTTGAAAATTGTAAAATATTGGCGACGCTAGCACCGCGGAATTTATAAATACTTTGGTCATCATCACCTACCACCGTTAGGCCAACCGTATCTTCGCGCCCTTTGGCCAATAATTTTATTAATTCATATTGTGCCCAGTTGGTGTCTTGAAATTCATCTACCAAAATATTCGGCCAAATGTTTTGATAAATTTTTAAAATATTTGGCCGTTCGCGTAAAAGTTTAACTGTATAGAAAATTAAATCGGAAAAATCCAAGCAGTCGTTTTCTAATAAGATTTGATTATACAAGTGGTAAGCCGAGGATAGTTCGGCTGTGCGTTTTTGGATAAGCGCATCGCTTTCACCGTCATTGTCATTCCGAGCGAGCGGGAGCGACGAGGAATCTCCATCCAACTGTAAATTTTCCGCATGCGCTAAATATTTCTCCGGTGTAATCAACTCATCTTTACACCGGCCAAAATGTTTTAAAAGCGCGTGAATAAATTTTGCCGGATTACCCAGCGGTCGATAATAATCCAAATTAAATCTTTCTAAATTTTGGCGTACAAGCAACCACGCTTCAATATCGTTTAACACTTTAAAATTATTCGGCAACCCCACTTCCAATCCATGCGTTTCCAAAATTCTACGTCCCAAAGAATGAAAGGTGCAAACCGTCGCGTCCAATCCCCCGTCCGGCAATAAGGCGCTCACGCGGTCGGACATCTCGGCAGTGGCTTTTTCGGTAAAAGTAACAGCTAAAATATTTTTGGCTGGAATTTTTTGGGTATTAACAAGATAAGCGATTTTTTCCGCAATCACGGTAGTTTTGCCAGTACCAGCCCCGGCGACAATCAAAAGTGGGCCGGTGGTGTGTTTTATGGCTTCGAGTTGGGCGGGGTTGAGGGTATTATTAAGCATATTTTGTTAATGACAGGTATTATATCTCACCATTGACAAAAAGGCAAAAATGTGCTATGTGGTAACCATTGGTAAAAAAATATCACGATTAATTTCGTGATATTTTTATTTTGTTGTCATTCCGACGACGAAGAAGGAATCTCTGTCCGGTTAGTAAAATTATTTAAGACAGAGATTTCTCACCCCTGCGACGGGGATTCGAAATGACAATTGACGAGAGATCGCTTCGCTTGCAATGACAAATCGCCCTGCCTTTACCCAATAAACCCTCCCGCTTGCACCTGCCATAATTTCCGATAAAGACCATTTGGTTTTTTGAGAAGCTCGCTGTGGCTCCCCTGCTCCGCGATTTTACCGGCATCAATTACGATAATGCGGTCCATCTTCATAATCGTGGACAAGCGGTGCGCCACCACTATCACGGTTTTTCCCTCAATCAATTTGCCAAGAGCATCTTGAATCAAGCGTTCGGATTCCGAATCTAAACTGGAAGTGGCTTCATCCAACACCAATATCGGCGCGTTGTGCAAAATAGCGCGCGCGATGGCCACGCGCTGGCGTTCGCCACCAGATAATTTGACCCCGCGTTCGCCCACATAAGTGTCGTAGCCCTTGGACAAGTCCTTGATAAATTCATCACAATGCGCCAATTTTGCCGCTTTCGCAATCTCGGCTTTGGTGGCATTCGGTTTGCCGTAGCTGATATTTTCCGCCAAAGTGCGGTGAAATAAAATCGGGTCTTGTGGCACCAGCGACACCGCGCTCCATAAGCTTTCCAAAGTGATTTTTTCAATGGGCTGGTCATCAATTAAAATTTTTCCGGCGGTTAATTCGTGCTGGCGTAAAATTAAACGCACGATGGTGGATTTTCCAGCGCCCGAAGGGCCAACCAATGCGATTTTTTCTTGCGGCGTTACGGTTAAATTAAATTTATCCAACACCGTTCGCGTTTCGTTGTAGCAAAATTTAACATTGTCAAATTTAATTTCTCCATTTTTTATTTTTATCATTTTGGCTCCGGGAATGTCAGCAATTTCGTGTGGTGTTTCTAAAATCTCCGTCATTTCATTGGCATCGCTCAAATCTTCGTAAGTGCGCTGAATCACGCGGCCGAAATCCCACACCTTGCCGATAACGATAATAATATATGATTGAATAAGAACAAAATCACCGATGGTAAATTGCCCCATTACCCAAAGTTTGATGGCGAAGTAAAATAAAGCGATTTCGAGTGCCGTAATGAATAGTCCTTGGAAGGCGAAAAATCCCGAACCCATTATCCAGGTTAATAAACGTAGGCGGCGTAATTTATCCGTCGCGTGCCCATAGTTTTTTATTTCCCTTTCATATCCACCAAACAATTTAACGTTATTGTGGTTGGTAATAGTGTCGGCCAAAATGCCGGTGGTGGCCGTGTCGGCGTTACTGCGTTCCAGATCATATGGCAATTTGTAACGGCTGAAGATTATATTGATGGTGGTGAATATTAGCACCCACAGCATCATTCCCAGACCAATATAGACATTACGCGCCATCAAAATTGCCACTATTAAAATTACATTGACAACCAAAGGGATATAATCGTATTGAACGCGGTCGGTGATAGATTCGTAAGATCGAGAAAAGCGATTAACGCGCTTGGTCAAAGAGCCCCCGAAGTTATTGTTAAAAAAAGTTAAAGAGTGTTTGTGCAAGTAAGCAAAACAGTAGTCGGATAATTCTTTAATAATTCTGGAGACAGACAGCGAAGCGGAAAATTCGGAAACGCGCCAGGCAAACCAATGTATCAATTCAACAATAGCGATAAGTATTAGAATCTCAACCAGAAATGCGGCTGATTCCAAATTTTGCGGTAGGGTGGTTAAAGCATCAAACAACCGCTTGAAGTAAAGCGGGATAATAGCGTTTGTGGCGGCGCCAACTACTACGCCTAAAATCATCAACGTCAAAAGCACCGGATATTTTTTGGTAAATTTCCAGTATATTTTTAAAGTCGTTTTAGTGTAATTTTTTAATTCCGTTTTCATAAATATCCCAAAATACGCAAATTGCCCCCAAATGGGGGGGTTATATGGTAGTAGACGTAAAATATGGGGAAATGTTACATTTTATACGGCTCACTCCGCGTCTTTTTGTTTTAAGGCGTAAGCAACCGCCGCCAATGCAAAAGGCAGATGTTCAGGAGGAAAATGGACAGTTTCATAATTATTACCGGCTGGGTTTCTGCTGTCAAATCCACCACGAGGTCCCATGAAGATTTGTCCTGTTTTTTGTCCATTACTCGGCCGTTTTTTTAAAGCCAGATCAATAGCAATGGAGGCACTTGGTTTTTGATTATCTTGAAGATTATATTCATCCAACATAACTTTTAACGCCACTATCATGCTTTTTAACAAATATAGTCCTGATCCCGGATTAGTTTTAATACTCGCCCTGATTCTACTGCCACTATCGATAATTAATTGGGGCGATGCTTGTTTTAGGCGTTCTATGCTTCCTAATTGTATAGATAATACTCTTCGCTCTGTTTCAAGTTGGTAGCGCTGTTTTCTTTCTTGTTCCGTGTCTACTTTTGTGGCCATCGCTTCCCCGTGTCTTTTGTCGGCTATAAGGTTGTCTCTCAATCTAAGCAAAGTTTGCATGTGCGTTCCTTCCGGTAGATCCTCTGATAACAAACTTAAGAGCGATTTTTCTTGTGGCTTTTTTGTCGGGTTATCTGGTAAGGCATCCTTCAATTGAGCTAATGCCCCGAAACCTTTACCCTGTATTTTTGGTGTTGTTTTAGGCACTGCTTTTGGCGTCGCCATTTTTTTTGGTTGAACAGCTTTTGAAGTGGCGGCTTGATGCCTACGCTCCAGTTCCCACAACAAAACTGACAAGGCATGATGAGTTCCCCGCTCTTCTCCCTCTAACGCGAAGTGATCATCTTCTAGAACTGTCCCCAAAGAAAATTTATTCCATTCACCCCCGGCGATATTGTTGATTATTTTATCAATGATATCTTTTCTTTTTTTTATTAATGTTGCCAACATCGTCTGGACTGCTGATTTATAATTATGTCGAGTATCTCGCCCCAATTCTTCTCTGGCGGGAGTATACTCTTCTTTCATTTGTTCCAATCTTTCAATTATTTCGTTAATGATCTCACCGAGCTCGTTGTGTAGGGCCCGTTCGTTATCATTTTTATAATCATAAAAATACCGTCGACTTTCCTCTGTTTTTTTACGTTGCTTTGTCAGTTGAGGATTAGCATCATCTTTTTGTCGGGCTTGAAGTTCTTTATTTTTTACTGTCTCTGCCAACGCGTAGCTTTGACGGTTATTTTCTTCTATGTTTATTTTACAATTTTGTTCTTCGGTTTCCAGATTATCTGGAGTAAGGAATTGTTGGGCGAATTGTTCTACGTCGCGTACAAAGGATTCTAATTTTTCTTTATTATAATCGGCCACTAGTAGTTCGCCGCCAGCCCGGACTTGAGTTTCGCCGATTTTAGCCAAGCGATTAACCAAAAAAGCAAACAAGGAGTAGTGCTCCGGTTTGATATTAAGTATTTGGCCGTCAAATAAACATCCTTCTAAAGCGGCCACCAATATTTTAACACTATCTCTTTTATCTTTTGTCCAGGACACTTCGGCATTTTGGTCTGGGTTTTGCGATGCTGATCTAACTCCAACATCATACAATTCAGCGTTGATTTCTCTGAGAAGAGTTTTGGCGTCATCGCCTTTCAATTCTTTGCCAGATAACATTCTCAAAATCGCGCGGGCAACTTCCGGCTTTACTTTCTCTCCCGTTTCACCTTCTATATCCGCTAAGATTTTAGCGATGTCATGATTTTTGACTCCAGCCCGTTCTCCCACTTGTAGGAATTGTCCTTGGTCAATTCGCATAATTAAAAGTGTAAACTTAACTACCGCTTAGGCACAATCGCGGATTTCCTTTGTTTTCACTTGGCTTTACATTCACATCCGCACCCATTCTCACAATCACAACAACGCCGACACAAAGAATCGTTGCAGGAGCAAGTTTGTTCTTGGTCATCCATGGTGATGGCGCAAGAAGTGCATTTTTCATCCATATTGATGTTATTAAACACTGTTATTATACCATAATAAAAAACCGGCTGGAACAGCCGGTTTGGATTTGTCAAGCACTTATCCCCAGTTTTAATTTTCTTTAGGTGGGGGTAATTTGCGGTATTTTCGGGCGATTTTTAAGCGGTTCATTTCGCGGTCAACCGTGGCTTGAAGTCGCGCAAAATCAATATCTTCGCCTGCTTTTGCTCTCGCCATTTGGTCAATGGCCGCTTGGCGCGCCTTTTCCGCTCGGTCCAAATCAATTTCAGTCTCCAATTCCGCATTACTTGCTAAAACAACAACTTCATTTTTACCGCGCACTTCCATAAACCCACCCGCAATCGCAATTAAGTGTTCACCTTCGGCATCTTTTACGCGCATTTCCCCGGTTTGTAAAACCGATACTAACGGAATGTGGTGAGGTAAAATTGTTATCTCCCCCATCGTGGTTGGAATAGAAACCTGAAAAATATCTTTTTCATAGACAACTTTTTCCGGTGTGGCGATTTTGAAGTGTAATGTTCCCATAGCGTGATTATTTTACGCAGCTATATTGGCTTACCTTTCAGCACCGGTGTCGTCCCTGCGACCGGCCGCACCTACCGCTCGCCTCGGCTCCGCGAGTTGCTTCAAGGTAAGCCAATATATCTGCTAGTTATTTTATAGACCAGCTAACGCGGCGTATGGGTTTGCCTTGAGTCAACTCGCGGAAGATTTATTCGCATAAATCTGAGCGGTAGGTGCGTTCCGACCGAGGTCGGGACGACACCGGTGGCGAGAGGCAAACCCATACGTCGCGTGTAAACTACCAAATTTAAATCTATCCCTTTACAGCCTCATCAATTCCTCCGCGCATATAAAACGCCTGTTCCGGTAATTTATCATGCACACCATCCAAAATTTCGCGGAAGCCACGAACAGTATCAGCAATCTTCACATATTTACCTTCACGGCCAGTAAATTGTTCAGCGACGAAGAATGGTTGCGATAAGAACTTCTGAATCTTGCGGGCGCGTGATACGGTTAATTTATCTTCATCAGATAATTCTTCCATACCCAAGATTGCGATGATGTCTTGCAGGTCTTTGTATTTCTGTAAAACCTGTTGAACATCGCGCGCGGTGCGATAATGTTCTTGCCCAACGATGACTGGATCCAAAATTGTCGAAGTGGAATCCAATGGATCGACCGCTGGATAAATACCAAGTTCTGATAACGAACGTGATAACACAACCGTAGAATCCAAATGCGCGAAAGTCGTCGCTGGCGCTGGATCAGTTAAGTCATCGGCTGGTACGTATACAGCTTGCACAGATGTAATTGATCCTTTGTTGGTAGAAGTAATACGCTCTTGTAGTTGACCCATTTCCGTGGCCAAAGTCGGTTGATAACCGACAGCTGATGGCATGCGACCCAAAAGTGCTGATACTTCGGAACCGGCTTGAGTGAAACGGAATATATTATCCACGAAAAGCAATAAATCTCTCCCCTCTTCATCACGGAAATATTCGGCCATGGCAAGAGCGGTCAAAGCTACGCGAGCGCGCGCACCCGGCGGTTCATTCATCTGACCGAAGACCAAGGCGGTTTTGGATAAAACGCCAGATTCTTTCATTTCACGATATAAATCATTACCTTCACGCGTACGTTCGCCAACGCCGGCAAACATGGAATAACCACCGTGTTCAGACGCAATGTTGCGAATTAATTCTTGGATAACGACGGTCTTGCCTACGCCCGCGCCACCAAATAAACCAACTTTACCGCCTTTCAAAAATGGGCAGAACAAATCAATAACTTTAATACCGGTTTCTAATACTTCGGCTTTGGTAGATTGCTCACTAAAACTTGGAGCTGGGCGGTGAATCGGATATTTTTTGGTAAATTTAACTTCATCTTTCAAGCCATCGATAGTATTGCCAACCACGTCAAACATGCGTCCCAAGGTGGCTGGACCAACCGGCACCGAAATTGGCGCGCCCGTGTCAATTACTTCGGCGCCTCGTTCCAAGCCATCAGTAGTGCTCATCGCCACCGTGCGCACAGAATTATCACCCAAGTGTTGTTGGGCTTCCAAAATTAATTTTTGACCGCTCGGAAGTTTGACTTCCAAAGCCGAGTGAATTTCCGGTAACTTGTCCGCGAATTTTACATCCACGACTACGCCAATTATTTGTTGTATGTGTCCCTTGTTCATAAATCAATGTTTAATATTTTTTTAAAAATTTATAAATATTTTTATCCTAACGCCGCCGCTCCACCCGCAATCTCCGCAATTTCTTGCGTAATCGCGGCTTGGCGAGCTTTATTAAAATTCAAATTTAATTCTTTAATCATATCGCGCGCGGCATCGGAAGCGTTTCTCATTGCCATCATCCGAGCGCTATGTTCGGACGCGGCGGATTCCAAAGTCGCTTGATAAATTTGCGTTTCTACTAATTTTGGTAAAATTATTGACAGCACCGTTTGTGCGTTTGGTTCAAATAAATATTCATCAATTTCCAGTTTTGGTTCAACGACAGCAATATCGGTCGCGTCATCTCCATGCTCTCCTAAGTCGCGCAACATTTTTTCCAAATCCACTTCGGAAATCGGCAAAACCTGACGCAATTTCGCGGTTTGAGTAATGGCTGATTTAAAATCGGTATAAGCGACAATTACTTTGTCATAATTTTTCTTTTCGTATTCTTCCAAAACCATTTTGCTAATCGGCCAAATATCATCCAATTTTGGCGTATCGGAAAATTCAGAAAATGATGCAATTAAGTTATATTTCATTTTGCGAGCAAAGTCCGCGCCTTTTTTACCAACACCAATAACATCAATTGCTAAATCTTTTACCGGTTCCAAATGGCCGTTTTTGGCGCGTTGACGGCCGATATTTACCGGATTATTTAATTGTTCAGCAGTTTTGCGAATAATATTGGCGTTAAAACTTCCGCACAAACCGCGGTTGGAAGTAATCAATACAACTAATAATTTTTTTACTTGACGTACTTGCAATAATGGTAATTTTACTTTTTGTTGTTTGGATAATTTCACAAGCAAATCCCAAGCCAGCGTGGCATAGGTGCGAGTATTAATCGCGCTTTCCACGGCTTTTCTCATTTTTGCGCCCGCGACCATTTCCATGGCTTTGGTAATTTTTTTAGTATTACCAACAGATTTGATGCGGCGTTTGATGGCTTTGGTGTTTACGGCCATAGTGTATTATATACTCAACTGTCATCCCGAGCGAGACTCGCGTCGACCTGGCTTCGCCGATAGGCTTCGCCAAGGCGAGCGAGGGATCTCCATTCGGTTTGTGATTGGGATGGAGATTCCTCACATTCGTTCGGAATGACAATAAAAATTAATTCTTACTAAATTTTTCGCAAGCAATTTTCAATTCACCCTCAATCGCATCATCCCAATCCCCTTTTGCAATCTTAGAAAGTAAAGCGCGTTCACCAGATCTCATCATTACCAAAAATTTCGTTTCAGCTTCGCTGACATTTTTTACTTCAATGTGATTGAAATAACCATTACTCACGGCATAAATTACTGCCACCTGTTCATCTACCGCCATCGGACTGTATTGCGGTTGTTTTAATAATTCAGTCATGCGTTGACCCAAATCAATTTGTTTTTTTGTTTCCGGATCCAAGTCCGAAGCAAATTGCGCGAACGCTTCCAGCTCGCGGAACTGTGCCATGGCCAATTTTAATTTACCGGCCACTTTTTTCATTGGTTTCAATTGGGCGGAGCCACCGACGCGAGATACGGAAATACCAACGTTTAATGCTGGGCGAATACCGCGATAAAATAAATCGGTCTCCAAGAAAATTTGACCATCGGTAATGGAAATTACGTTCGTGGGAATGTAAGCGGTAACATCGCCGGCTTGAGTTTCGATAATTGGTAAGGCCGTAATTGATCCTCCGCCATTTTCTTCATTTAATTTGCAAGCGCGTTCCAGTAAACGAGAATGTAAATAGAAAACATCGCCCGGATACGCCTCGCGACCGGGTGGACGGCGAAGTAATAAAGAAATTTCGCGATAGGCCCAGGCCTGTTTGGTCAAATCATCATAAATTACCAAAACATCCTCACCTTTATCAGCAAAATATTCCGCAATCGCCACGCCCGCGTAAGGCGCGATAAATGACATCGCCGCCGGATCAGACGCGCCCGCTACTACGATAGTAGTATATTCCATGGCGCCCGCTTCTTGCAGTTTGGCATAAATACGGGCAACTTTGGATTCTTTTTGACCAATTGCGACATACACGCATTTCATGTTTTGGCCTTTTTGATTGATAATCGCGTCCACGGCAATCGCGGTTTTACCAGTTTGACGGTCGCCAATGATAAGTTCGCGCTGACCTCGACCGATTGGAATCATGGCGTCAATCGCTTTGATGCCGGTTTGTACCGGCTCATGCACCGGGTGGCGCGCCATTACGCCCGGAGCGATTTTTTCCAAAGGATAATACTTCTCCGCTTTAATTGGGCCTTTGTCATCAATTGGTTCACCGAGCGCGTCAACCACGCGACCGATAATACTGTCGGCAACCGGTACGGACAAAATGCGACCGGTGCGTTTGACCGTATCCCCTTCTTTAATTTTTTTGTATTCACCCAATACCACCGCGCCGATGGTTTCTTCTTCCAAGTTCAAAGCGACGCCAAATACGCCACCGGGAAATTCCAACATTTCTTGGGATTGGCATTTGGTCAAACCGCTCATGCGCGCGATACCATCGCCAATTTCAATTACGGTTCCGACTTCTTCGACTTCAACGGTTTTTTCAAATTCGGCAATGTGTTTTTTTAGTTCGTTGACAATTTGGTTATTGGACATATTCATTTAATTATTTATTTGGTAATTTTTTGTTTTAAAATTTGTAATTGTTTTAGTAAACTGGCGTCTAAAATTTTATCTTCTGTTTTTATTCTTATGCCTCCGAGAATTTCCGGTGTCACTTCGGTCGTGATCGCTGTTTTTCCTCCGAAAGCATCATTTATCTTATCTAAACTCGATTTTGCGAGCGCGCGCGCGGAGTAAACTGTCAGTGCCGTAGTCCCCGCTTTTTTCTGCGCGTATTTTTCAAATTCTTTCATTATATTTTCCGCTTTTTTTAATTTACGATCGCGCGCCAAAATTTCCACGAACTTTTTTAAAGTTGCGTCTAATTTTTTACCGCTGGCTCCCTCAGTTAATTCGTGGAGGGCAACGGCGTATTGTTTGGCGCTGCGTTTTTTTTTCATAAAAAATTACTGCAATTTTTTGATTGCATTCTCTATCAACTGTTTATCTTTTTTATCATCCATTTTTTCTTCCAAAATTTTCTCAAGCGCGGCAATAATTAAATTCGCTGTTTCCCCTTTTAGTTTTACCACCATTTCTTGTTGTTCAATTTGGATATTGCGTTTGGCCTGTACGACCAAATTTTCAATTTCTTTTTTTGCTTGATCTTTTAAATCCGCGCCTAATTTTTTACCTTCGGAATTAGCATCGTCTAAAATTTTCCCGGCGGCCGCTTTGGCATCATCAATTTTCTTTTGATAATCGCGTTCGGCCTTAGTTAAATTTTCCTGAACTTTTTTGGAATTTTCAATACTGTCGTCAATCATTTTTTGACGTTCGGATAATTTTTTGGTTAAAGGCTTTAAAATTAAATACCAAATAATTACGGCTACGACGGCGAAGTTGATAAGTTGGTAAGTAAATTGTTGGCCATTTAGGCCGAGCGAAGCGAGGACGCCGGCATCAGCGGTTGTTTCCTCGACGGTTTCAGTAGTGAGATTTTGAGACATAGTTTTAGTGATTAATGTTAAATTTCCAATTTCCAATGTCAAATCAATGTCAAAGCCAAAATGTCAAATTTGTAATTGGGATTTTGGATTTGATTGGAAATTGGAAATTTGGATTTTGAAATTTTAAACAATCCTATCCCATCGGACTTAAAAAAATAAATCCGATGAGTAGAATTACTTGAGAGTAAATACGACCACCAGCGAGTAAATCGCAATCGCTTCGGCAAACGCGGCGCCGAGCAACATCGGGACAAACAACTTACCAGCTGATTCTGGGTTGCGTCCGATTGACTCCATGGCCTTTGCTACCAGTCGGCCAATGGCCAACGCCGGAAACATGCCACCCACTGCCATAGCGAATGCTTTTGACATCGCCACGATTGATTCGTGTTCCATATTATATTATCTTTCCTCGATTTTCACCTCCGAATTTGTTTGGATTATTTTTAATTCGGGGTTTGATCGAAATTTATAAATTAAAGATCGAAGATTGAAGATTGGTGTAAGTATTTTTTTTAATCTTCAATCTTCAGTCTTCAATTTTTAGTGCGCTTCTTCGGCGTGCGGATCGGTCGTCGCCACGGTCAAATAAACCAGCGTTAACATCGTAAATACCGCGGCTTGAATTAATCCGACCAATAACTCCAATAACATAAATGGTGTCGGTAATAATAGCCCAACTAAGCTCGCCATTACCGTCATCAAAACTTCGCCGGCAAAAATATTTCCAAATAACCGCAAGGACAATGAAACCACTTTAGCAATTTCCGATACTATCTCAATCAATCCCACACCCAATTCAATTATCGCGGTGAGAATAGCCACTGGGCCTTTCGTTAAACTTTTAAAAAACGTGCCAATTTGAATAAATTTATTTAAATGCGTGAAAATTCCGACGGTAAACAAACCAAACAAATGCGAAGACACCACGGCCACGAGCGCCATTGCCACTGTCAAATTTAAATCCGTGTTGGCCGGACGCAATAAAAATTCGTGCTTATAAGTGATACTGCCGGTGCCGGGAATCAGACCGAGCCAGTTAGAAAGTAAAATAAAAAAGAAGACCGAACCGACAATTGGTAAAAATTTCAGAGTGCGTTTGCGGTCGCCGGTCACTTGGTCAAAATATCCCAATAAAATTTCTAAAAAATATTCCGCGCCATTTTGCAAAGTGCCCGGGCGGAGTTTAATCGTTCGTTTGATAAAAATTCCCAGCGCCAAAAAAATCAGTATCGCGAGCCAGGCGTTGATAATAGTATTGGTTATCGGCCAGCCGTATAGATAAAATAGTATTTCCGGTGCTAATGTTGGAATATGCATAGTTGAACGAAATGTCAAATTTTCAATATCCAATGTCAAATAAATGTCAAAGCCAAAATGTCAAATTTGATATTGGGATTTTGGATTTGATTGGAAATTGGAAATTTGGATTTTGAAATTATTTTAATTGGTCGTATTCTTCTCCGTATTTTTTCGCCTTTTTCATTATGGATTTAGCTGTCAGTAAACCAGCGACAAGTAAAAATAACGCGACAAATAACGGATAGGTGCTAAATTTTTCATCAATCCAATTGCCAACCAAAGCGGCTAAAACCGCCGGCACGGCAATGGATGCGCCAAAATCGCCAACTATGCGCAAAGCAAAGAGATAATAAGCGCGGTCGCTTGTTTTTGGCTTATTTTCCATAGAAAAATGGAATTTTTAAAGACGCCCATATTTTACTAAAAAATCCCTATTTAGTCAAGGGATTTTTGGGGAGGTTATTAACAGTTTTTGATTTTTGTAAATATTTTTTTTGTGTTATTTAAGACAGCTTCAGTTACTTCGGCCATATCCAATCCTTTAATCTCCGCGATTTTACGCAAATTTTCAATAGCCATCCACGGTTCGGCTCTTTGACCACGATATGCTTGAGGGGCTAAATAGGGTGAGTCAGTTTCTATTAAAATTCTATCCAGTGGAGCATTTTTGACGACTTCCAGCAAATCCAAAGTTGATTGTGGGTTGGTTTTGCGGGGTGGAAAAGTGATCACACCAGTAAACCCTAAATATAATCCCAAGTCCAAAAATCCTTGCGCCAGGCGCCAGTTGCCGGAATAGCAGTGGACGACGCCTTTAATGTCATTGCGAGCCAAAGGCGAAGTCATGCCTACGGCAGACCACCCGTAGGGTGGCAATTTAACGGTGGGATTGCCGCGTCGCTGCGCTCCTCGCAATGACAATAGCAATTCCAGCATCTCGTCATAGGCATCTCTGACATGGATGACTAGTGGTACATTTAATTCTTGGGCCAGTTTAACTTGTAACAAAAAAACGTTTTTTTGTTTTTTTAAAATCGCTTCCCGGTCGGCTTCGGGCGGAATATGAAATAATTCCAAACCGCACTCCCCCACTGCGATTACTTTTTCGCTTTGCCCTAATTTTTTATACGCGTCGTAATCAAAATTTTCTTCGCGACTTAAGAAAGATGATTCTTCTTCGTCCACGCGTGTCGTAAATAAATGAATGGGGTGCAAACCAATGGTAGCGTAAATATCCGGATTGGCTTCGGCCAACTCCACGGCGGCGCGACTAGTATCAATTTGCGTGCCGACGGCGTTCATTATTACGTCTTTTTCGCGACAACGTTTAATAACCTCGGCGCGGTCGTTATCATAACCACGAAATTGAATATGGCAGTGCGTGTCAATAATCATAATTACCTCAAACTCTCAATCGTACTTTGCAAAATTCGCAAGCCCTCCGGTACAAGTGGCATTAACACTCCGGCCATATGCACGAGTATTGGCACGATTCTGCTCGCACCGAGCGCACCCATAAAAGTTTCTCCAAGTGGAAAACGGGCGACAAAATATAAAATAATGCCGAGGCCGATGGCACCCTCTAATACTCCGAACACCAACCCCAAAAGACGATTGATGCTGGAAATAAATGGGAGTCTGGTTACGATAGAAAGTATTTTATTGATCAGCCAAAATACCAAACCAACTAATCGGTTTATGATGACAAAAGCAATGATAAAAATAAGTACTTTGGGGAAATTCCCTCCCCAGCCGGTAAAACTCGTAATCCACTCGGCGCCGACCTCGTAGTAACGCGCCGCAATAAATACGCCCAAGATCATGCCCAATAGAGAGCCTAGGGTCTGGACAAGGCCAAAAGCAAGGCCAATTAATCCAAAAATTCCGATTATGATAATAAGACCAATGTCAAAATATGGCATATGACAAAATTATGTTAAACGAGGAAATAAAATTTCCCCCTTGTTAATTTTATTACCAACGGTTAAATCCACCCATTGATTTAATTCGTCAAGCGGTTTCGCAAATTCAATCGCGGTATCTAATCCCAATTGCGTGATAATTTTTTCTGATGTCTCCGGCATCACCGGCCAAATCATAATCGCGATGTGGCGTAAGGCCTCGGCCAAATGGTAGAGTAAATCACTTACCTCGGTCATTTTACCCGCTTTCGCCATTGCCCATGGTTGCTGATCGGAAATCATCTGGTCGCAATGGGTGATAAATTTATTGGTAATGGTGAGAGCGGTGCAAAAATCCCATTTATCCATCGCGCTCGTATAAGCCGGCCAGATATCATGATTTAAATACTTATTTAAATCAGTATTTATATTTTCCACTTTCGGCACGACCCCCTCGGCATATTTTTCAATCATTGATAATACTCGACTGGTAAAATTTCCCAAACCATTAGCCAAGTCGCCGGCATAGCGGTCGCGGAATTTGGTATCGGAAAAATCACCATCATTATTAAACGGAATTTCGCGCGCCAAAAAATAACGCACCGCTTCTAACGGATATTGTTCAATTAATTTTAACGGGTCAATGACATTGCCGATAGTTTTGCTCATTTTTTGTCCGTCCACCGTCATCCAACCATGCACCGCGATTTGTTTGGGCAATTCCACACCGGCTGACATTAACATCGCCGGCCAAAGTAAACTATGGAAGCGATTAATTTCTTTGCCAATTACATGCGCGTCTGCCGGCCAGTATTTTTTGAATAAAGTTTCGTCGTCGCTCCCCCACCCTAAGGCCGTAATATAATTGGTAAGCGCGTCAAACCAAACATACATCACCTGCGTGTCGTCGTCAGGCACCGGCACTCCCCAAGTTAATTTTTCTTTGGATCGAGAAATACTAATATCGTCTAATCCGTTTTTCAAAATATTATACATTTCTTTACCGCGACTGGGGGGGTAAACAAAATCCGGATTGGCTTCCTCAAATAAAAATTTTAAGGGTTCTTGATATTTTGATAAGCGAAAAAAATAATTTTCTTCGGATAATTCCTCCGGTTCTTTATTGTGGTCGCTACATTTGCCGTCTACCAAATCTTTTTCGGTTTTAAATGATTCACAGCCGGTGCAATATAATCCGGTATAAGATTTTTTGTAAATATCACCGGATTTCAACGATGCGTTCCAAAATTTTTGTACGCTTTGCTCGTGGCGCGGTTCGGTTGTACGGATAAAATCGTTATTAGTAACATTCCATTCGTCGGCTAATTTTAAATATCGCGCGGATTTTTCCGCGGCAAAATCTTCCACTTTTACGCCCAGCGCCGTAGCTGTGCGGTACATTTTTTGGCCGTGTTCGTCCGTGCCGGTTAAAAAATATACGTCTTTGCCAAGCAAACGTTGGTAGCGTGCCATGATGTCGGTGTATAATAATTCCAAAGCAAAGCCGATGTGCGGGTCGGCATTGGCGTAGGGTATGGCGGTGGTGAGGTAATATTTTTGCTTTTGTGACATAAAAATATTTTAAAATTCGCTAAGGCCTAATTCGCTAATTAACTAATAAAATTACCAATGCTTTAAGTATCTTTTGAATTTAGTATTTTATTAGAAATTAGTGAATTAGTTAATTAGAAATTATCACGGTAAACTCCCCTCGTTCTTCCACCTGCATATTACCAATATCACCAGCCGTACCGCGATAAATTGTTTCAAATTTTTTGGTAAGTTCGCGGGCGATAATTATTTTTTGTTCCGGTTTTAAAAATTTTTGTAATTCAGTCAGGCATTTGGTAATACGATGGCCGGATTCGTAAAATACGACAGTGTATTTGGCAGTGGCAACTTCTTGAAAAAATTTATGCCGTTTATTTTTATGGGGCGGAAATCCCATGAAAAAATATTTGTCAGTTGGGAAGCCGGAAATAGAGAGGGCGGCGATAGCGGCGCAGGGGCCAGGAATGGGGACAATTTGTACTTTGTCGTCATTTGTCATTCCGAGCGAGCGAAGCGACGAGGAATCTCCATTGTCGTTGGGCGAACGGGATGGAGATTTCTCACCCACTGCGTGGGTTCGAAATGACAGTAGGGTGGCAATCAACAAATTCCCCGGATCAGAAATTCCCGGCGTGCCCGCGTCCGTTACTAACGCCAAATTTTTACCGTTTTCTAACAATTCAATAATTTCTTTGGTCTTGCGCGCGTCGCTATGTTGATGATACGAAATCGTCGGTTTCACAATCTCATACCGGTCTAATAAATTTTTCGTCACGCGCGTATCTTCGCACAAAATAAAATCAACGCTCTTTAAAGTCGCTAAAGCGCGTAAAGTAATGTCGTCCAAATTCCCAATGGGCGTGGCGACGATGTATAATTTGCCTTTTTCCATGGGTATATTTTAGCAAAAAGAAAGCTAAAAAGCAAATAATCATAATAAAACCTCAGCCAGTGAAGGCTGAGGTTCGCAATTCTGAGATTATAAATCTGAAATTTAAAATTAAAGGTCCCCCAAAAAATCCAAATTCATAATTTCCTCGGCCGTGGCTTCGGGCGGTTTTTCCGAACCGGCTGGTTTCTTTTTTTCTTCCTCTACATCCTTGGTCACGGTATCAGGGTTAACATGGTGGATTTCGTTATCATTAATCACGACATTGGGCGCCATATGGCAATAACCCGTGCAACCGCAAAAACCCAGGTCATTTTCTTCGTTCTGTTCGCCGGCTTTTAAGCCCATTGATTCTTCTAATTTTGACATTATTTTTCTGGAGCCGGTAATACCACAGGTCATACCGCAACAGACACGTACAATATTTTTAGCCATAATATTTTTCATTGTAAAAGCGAAGTAAATCTTCCAATTGCGGGATTACTTCTTTATTAAATACCCCCACTTTTAATTTATGTTGTAAGTCCTCCAAATTTTGCGCGCCTTCCAAAACCGCCTCTTCAATATCGTGGTCGGTAACATTTAATTCTTTATCAATTACTTTCGCGCCAGCGGTTTGAACGCGGCTGTGTTGGGCGGTATTACGAAAAAAGTCGTTGATCGCCGACTGTAAGGCCTTGTCACCCAACACCGAGCAGTGAACTTTGCGGTTAGGCAAACCACCCAAACGCTCCAAAATATTTTGTGGTTTTAATTTTAACGCCTCATCAATTTTCATTCCGCTATTTTCTACAATCATTTCCGACAATGCGCTCGTGGAAGCAATTGCACTGCCACAACCAAAGGTGCGCCAACGGCACTGACTGATTTTTTCAGTTTTCGGATCAATTTGCACCCACAAAACCATTTCATCGCCACAAGCCGGACTGCCGACACGCCCGATACCATTAAATTTGAACTTTTCTTCTTCCCCATATTGCATAAAATTGCGGGGATTAAAAAAGTGGTCTTTGACAATATCAGAATAAAGCCAACCGCCACCATCGGGCGTGCGCACATCCACTTCTTCTTTTAAATTTTTCTTTTGGACCACTTTTTTGTTGGTGATTTTTATTTTGGATTTTGTTTTGGTAGGCATAATATTTTAATTAATTAAACAATTCATTTGTCATCCCGAGCGAGGATTCGCATCCGACGGGAGATCTCCATTTGGCTGTAAAATCACTAACGGGATAGAGATTCCTCCTTCGTCGTCGGAATGACAATGTGAATTTTATCTTTGATGAATCTTCGCGTGCTTTTTTCCCTCTTCCAACACCACTGGCGAAATTTCGCGCAGTACCCGTACAATTTCCGGAAAAACTTTCATTAAATAATCTACGTCCGCTTTGGTATTGCGTTTGCCAAAGGTGAAACGCATTGAGCCGTGGGCGTATTCGTAAGGTAAGCCCATGCCGGTGATTACGTGCGATGGTTCCAAGGAAGTTGAGGTGCAAGCTGAGCCGGTTGAGGCCATAATGCCGTATTCATCTAAATAGAGTAGCATCGCCTCGCCTTCCACATCCATAAAAGTAATATTGACATTGTTGGGCAAACGATTAACGCCAAAAGGTGGCCCATTCAGGCGCACTTTGGGAATTTCTTTTTGTACTCGTTCCCACAGATATTTAGCAATTTCCAAAACGCGTTTCCACTCTTTTTCACGAGACGTTTGTGCCAACTCAAATGCTTTAGCGAAACCAACTATGCCAGAAATATTTTCCGTGCCCGAGCGCATAGCGCGTTCCTGTCCTCCGCCCCAAATCATCGGGCGAATTTTTACCCCGCGACGAATGTATAGTGCGCCAACGCCTTTGGGTCCGTAAATTTTTCCACCGTTAATTGTTAATAAATCAACGTGCAATTTCTCAACATCTAAATCTAAATAGCCAGCCGCTTGGCAGGCGTCTGAGTGGAAATATGGGTAAATAGTTTTATTGGTTTGACGATATTTTAGAATAGCACGGCCGATGTCGGCAATCGGTTCAATTGTGCCCACTTCGTTGTTGGCGAACATTACCGTAATTAAAATTGTGTCCGGACGAATCGCGGCGACAATATCTTCTACTTTAACTATCCCTTCGCCATCCACCGGCACAAAAGTAATTTCATAACCGTCTTTTTTTAATTCGCGCAAAGAATGCAGGACAGCGTGATGTTCAATGCCAATAGAAACAATATGCTTGCCTCGGTCAGCGTTGGCCTTGGCGACACCAAAAATCGCCAGGTTGTCAGATTCTGTTCCGCCAGCCGTAAACACAATCGTGTCTGGCATTGTGCCAAGGCCTTGGGCAATCGTTCGGCGCGCGTCATTAATCGCGCCGTTGTTAATTCGTCCTAATCTATACAAAGAAGACGGATTGGCGTAATTGGTTTCAATGTACGGCGCCATCGCTTTGGCCACTGCGGGAATTACATAAGTCGTGGCCGCATGGTCAAGATAAACGTCGCGAACTTTTTTAAGTTTTGGTAAGGGCATAATTAAAAATCACTCAACTTCACATCCGTTAAAAATTTCAATACTTTTTTATTAACCGTTTTCGCGCGTTTACGAATACCGCATTTTTCCTGCGCGCACCCGCCACCACCTTCGCAACACGACCACAGCGCACAACCACCCTCCACTACCGAAATAATATTTTTTAAACTTAATTTATTGGGTTTGATTTTTAATTCATAACCACCGCTCACACCTTTGGTAGATTTAATTAACCCGGCGATCCGTAATTTGCGGGCGATTTTTTGTAAAAATAAAAATGAAATGCCGGTTTGGTTAGAAACAGTCATCAAACTGGCGCGGCCTTTGGGCGCGGTGGAAAGCGTTTTTAATAAACGCAGGGCATAGTCGGTTTCGCGGCGGAGAGAAAACATATCAAAATGGTAACGTATAATTTATCGCCTGTGCCACAGTGGCGGGAGGTTTAAAATTTACCGCAAACGGCAAAACTTCTCCTTTAAAACTTTTGTAAAATAATTGGTTGTTGGCTAATCCAAAATCGTATAATTCTTTCGTCACGCGCACATCCTGCTCGCAATATTTTTTTATTTCCTCAATTTTTCCCTCTTTCCACCAGCGAATCGCCTGCAAGCCATCGGCGCTTTTGGTAACATTATCCAAAGTCGCGGCCGCGATGTCGGCCAGTTTAAGCCGAATCCCGAGCGCTTCCTTAACCGAATCCATAATATCCAAATGCGGGAATTTACTTAAATCGCCGGAATAATAATTATTTAAAACCGGAATATCAAAATGTCCGCTGTTAAATCCGATTAACCGATCACATTTTTCCAAAATCGGCCACAACTGGCCTAGTTCTTTCTCTTCAAAACTGTGGTAACTGTCCGTATCCGAACGATAAATAGAAACGCAGGAAATTAATAATTTTTTAAAGTCGTTATTGACGTCGGCAAAGGTATTTTGGGTCTCAATATCAAAGACAATTTCGTAGGGCATAATGATTATTATTCCAATCTATACTTATATAGTATGATATAATTAAAATCCTGTCAAGTGTTTGCTGCTGTAAATATTAATCATGTCAAAATCAAAATTCCCAATTTCCAACCAAATCCAAAATCCCAATATCAAATTTGATATTTTGGCTTTGACATTGATTTGACATTGGATATTGGAAATTTGAAATTAAAATTGGCTTAATGGCAATAACTCCGCCTTTTCTTCATTTCTATTTTTGACCTCCACCGCATTTTCTTTTAATGTCTTGGCTGAAATCACTAACCGCGTCGGCAATCCAATCAAATCCGCGTCCGCGAATTTCGCGCCGGCGCCTGTGTCGGCTCGGTCATCATATAAAACCTCTTTGCCTTGAGCGGTCATATCGGCATATAATTTATCGGCTGTCGCTTTAACTTCCGCATCATCGCCCAAACAAATTAAATGATATTGAAACGGCGCGACCGATGCTGGCCAGATTATACCTTTGGCGTCATTATTTTTTTCAACGATTACACCCATAGCGCGCGAAATTCCGATTCCATAGCAACCCATTACTGGAAATTGTTTCTTGCCATCGCGCCCTATAAAACCCAAATCAAAGGCCTTGCCATACTTTTGGCCCAAGTCAAAGACATTGCCTACTTCAGATGCGGTCGCGCGCTCCATTTTACCTTTATTACAACGCGAGCATGTCTCACCGATTTTTTGTTTAGAAATTTCGACGTTCACGCAAAAGTCACAATCACTACAATATAAAATATCGTCCTCACCCGCGTCTGTTAAAACCATGAATTCGTAAGAAATTTTTTCACTAAATGATCCGCCGGAGGCCTCGGTAACTTTGGCAGTCAGCCCCATTCGTTTGAATATGGCCAAATATGCTTGTTTAGCAATAGCATAAAATCTATCAAAATCAGCTTGATCTTCATTAAAACTATACATGTCTTTCATCAGAAATTCGCGGCCGCGCAACAGCCCTGATTTAGCGCGTAATTCATCACGAAATTTCCAATGAATTTGATAGACGGCAAGTGGTAATTCTCTGTAGGTATTCACCCGCTTCATTACAAATGGCGTTACGATTTCTTCTTCGCTTTGGCCCAAAGCATATTCTTTTTCGGTTCGGCTTGGCACTTTAAATAAAATGTCAATGCTATCCCAACCACCGGTAGTCACCCAATTTTCTTTAGGGTGGAGCATCGGCATCAAAACTTCCTGCCCGCCGATTTTATTCATTTCTTCACGCACGATATTTTCAATTTTTCGTAATACCCTAAGGCCGAGCGGTGAATAGGTATAGGCACCCGCCATTAGTTTTTCTACAAATCCGGCGCGCTGTAAAAGTTGCGCGTTTAAGCTAACTTCTTCTTTGGAAATTTGCTTGGTGGTTTTGGTGAATAGTTGGGATTGTTTCATAAGTGAAAGATTAAAGATTTAAGATTAAAGATTTTTTTTAATTCAATCTTTAATCTTTATTCTTCGATTTTTAAAAAGTTAAAATTACAATTAGCCATAGCATGACCAATGCGATCCTATACCATCCAAAAATAGTAAAGTCGTGCTTAGTAATATACCGCAAAAGCCATTTTATTGCAACTAGAGCGGTTAAAAAGGCAGTGGTAAATCCTACAGCCATTATCCCCCACTCTGTGCCGGAAAAATTAAAGCCACTTTTTAATAAATCCAGTCCGGTGGCCGCGGCCATAGTTGGCACGGCTAATAAAAAAGAAAATTCTATAATTAACGGCCGTGATAATCCTAAAGCGAGCCCACCGATAATCGTCGCCGCACTGCGCGATACGCCCGGGATAATCGCGATCGATTGAAATAGGCCGATGTAAAATGCTTGGCGATAAGTAATTTTTTCAAAACTATCAATTGTCATTCCGAGCGAAGTCGAGGAATCCCTTAAAGTTTGATTTGCCTCCGAAGCGTGTTTTTTCTCATAATATCTCTCAAACAAAATAATCACGACACCGCCGATAAACAAAGCCCCCAACACCACCATACCATTCCCCAATAAATAATGCTTAACAATTTTATAAAGCGCCAGCCCAATTACCGCCGTCGGCAAAAACGCCACCAACAATTTCGGCCAAACATTTTTTACATCCCAAATTTTTTTCCAATATAAAACGACCACGGCCAAAATTGCGCCGAGCTGAATCGCAATCTCAAAACTTTTCCAAAATTCTGAATTAACCGTGCCGAGCCACATCCCAACCAAAATCATATGCCCAGTAGAAGAAATTGGCAAAAATTCGGTGAAGCCTTCGACAATACCTAAAATTATAGCGTAAAACATACAATAAGTGAATATATTTTATCATAAAGTAATTTAATAAGCAATTTTGTAGCGATAAATAGAGAAGCCCACCGGTGAAACACACGGCGGGCTATTGTGGTGGGTTCGGGCGCGGACCGGAGAATCACCTCGGGTCTCTGGCCACGATTGATCGCGTCGGCAATCGACGCGATACGGTGGGGCGAGGCGCTGGTTTTTGGGTTAGCGCTGCCCTGATTTCGCGGATTTTTGCACCATGTCGAGGATAATCGTTGCTTGGCTCTTTGCACCCGTCGTTGATGAGGTACACTTCCAACATCGCCAGACGCATCCTGGCGATCCTGTTGGGTTTCTCGGTGACTTTCTCATCGGCAGAGATCTCTACTCTAATCTCTGCCATCGTTGGCAACTTTGCCACTTCCATGTGCGTCCTCCAAAAAGACAAGGTTGATGGCACTAAAAAAATCTATATAATAAATATCACATATTTTAAAAAAAGTCAATGCTTTATCACAAAAAATCCCCCGGTTGGAGGATTTGTAAAAAATCGCCATTCTGTCGTTTGTGTTTATTAACTCAACCCCATTGCTTCCAAAAATTCCTCTTCTAAACCATCAGGCAAAGCATTTATAATATCATCAATCACATATCCTTCTCTGTATAGGGCTTGAACCTCTGACTGCAAACTAGTCCTACCAGTATTGGGGTTTGCGACTACGGTCCTTAATTTCTGTATGATAGGATCTACTTCACGGCTTGTTAATCGTTTTTTGCGTCGCATTTCCCCATCTGGTGTTGCTGATGATACACCTGACAGCGGTCTTTCTTTTGGTCCTAGCGTTGACATACTACGTCTATTAAATTAACAATTATATTTTATACGATATTTTTAATTTTGGCAATCATATTAATCAAATCGCCTTTTCGGCCTTTAATCTCCTAACCTTTTCTTTTGCCCCGCGATTATATCCCCCGCTTTGCCCGTCCGAACGAATCACCCGATGACAAGGAATTTTTAGATCATAATTTTTGTTCAAAATATTCCCCACCGCGCGATAGGCCTTAGGTCGTCCGGCACGTTTGGCCACTTCGGCGTATGTTAAAACCTGGCCTGAGGGGATTTTGGCGACGATTTTATGTATTTTTTCTTTAAAAGTCGCTTTTTTCATAATCATGTGTATAACCTATTGACATTATACCTTTTTTTAAATATAATATCCACGTTCTTTAGACAATTTAAATTCCCATTTTATTCCCAGGTAGCGCAGCGGTAGCGCAGCTCGCTGTTAACGAGTTGGTCGTCGGTTCGAATCCGACCCTGGGAGCATAATTAAAAAACAGGGCATTTTGTCCTGTTTTTAATTATATTCCGTGAGACGGATGAGAAGTTTATGCCCCGAAGCGTAGCGTAGGGGTAAATCCGACCCTGGGAGCGGTCAAAAAATTTCGCTAAAACAAGCGGATTTTTTTATTACTAAATTATGGTTTCCGAACTTCTTTATAAAAATTATTTCAACAAAAAACACCGATAATATATCAGCGTTTTTTAATTATCCATCGGTTCGTTCCCTATATCTACTAAAAATTATAATAAACATAGGGAGTGACGAACCGAGAGGTATGTATTTGTATTCGTCCCTCCATACTACGTGGGAGACTACCATCTCCCTTGCGTTTCATGGTTCCTCCGATTACATTTTTTGTCAGTGTCGCGGCGCTACTGTGTGTGCGTGGTAATCACCGCACTCCTCACAGCAGTTGGTGCTATTGGGGTTGGAATGGCCACACGGTTGCCATCCATTACGCCAGCCGTAGACAACGTTGGTACATCTCCACTGCGGAGGCGGAGGCGGTGGTGGAGTGATTTTTACCACCATCCCCTTCGCCATGGCTTTCAACGTGCGAACGTGTTTCCGCCACCCTCTCGGCTTACGTCTTCCATGCCACATCGGCCTTGGGCAATGTGTTTTCGCTCGAGGCATTGAGACCTACCTTTCACTTTTTGTTGGGGTTGGAATACAATTACTATATTACATCTTTATTGTAAAAAGTCAATATTATAAATATAGTGCTGTTCTGCCTTCTTAAAACGTTCCAGCATTGTTCTATACGACGAGCGGTCAAAAAATTTCGCTAAAGTAAGCGGAATTTTTTTATACACAAATTACGATTCCCAAACTCTAAAAACTATGATAGAATAACATAGCACTAAAAAAATTTAAATAATTGAATTATATATGCGCAGAAGAAATATTGACGCTGGGATTCCACCCTCTGATCTCCACATTAACCAAAAAGAAATTCAAATAATTTCTGAGTTGGATCCATGTTATATTGAAGATAGACGAATTAAAAAAGAATCGGCCATGCGTGACAATCGCGTTCTGGGAAATGGTGTTTTTAACGAAGCGGGCGAAGTTAACGACGAACAATTACGTAGATTAATTTACGATTTAGAAAATATTGCCGCAAGAGGTGGGCAAATTGGACGGCAAGAAATACGCTCATTATTTATAGAAGCTTTAACCGACCGTGCAATTATCAATAATCCAGTTATACTCGAAATTACCCGTAATATGCCGGGCCACCCTAATGCGCCGATATTATTACTAGAAGCATTAGAAAATCAAGCACTACCCCACGATGTAATTGCCACAATACTCAAAAGACACCAAGAAATTTTTAGGCAAAAGTCCAAAGAAGGTGAAGCTAAAATGCCAGAAAGGTTTGCAGATTTTAGAAAAAAATTTCAACGATTATTAGACGACAAGGCGCATCCGCTATCATTAGATATGTTCCCTGACGGTGAGGAATATGTCAACAGAAGATTGTCGGAGCCAGCGGTTGTAATCGCCGATCCGTTGGTGTTGGTTAAAGATAGAGAAAAAATTGGCGATTATAATTTACAAGCAAATGTGGCTCGTCTTTTATATGATAGACCATCAACTACCAGTCGAGCTTGGGATTATGGCGGGGAAATTTTTAATCACGAGATGGTTCACGTGCTCGCAGGAAGGGTAATCAGTAAAACTCGAGCGAACACGTTTGTGTATTATAAACAAGGTTTGAATTTGCTAGCAGATTTTGATTCGTTGGATGAAGCGGTAACCGAACAAATCGCCCAAGATATGGATCATCCCAGTAACAGGCGGTATAACGTGGGATCATATACAAGTGAGAGGCAAATATTTGCCAGATTATTACAGTATGTACCAGAAGAATTATTTTTGAGAGCATATTTTGAAAATTCGGATAAGTCAGAAACTGCACACGGCGTTGCGACACCCAAAACGGAAGCGCGTGATGAATTAGTGGACAGGATTGAGCAATCTTTTGGTAAACATTTTTTAAGTCATGTAAGTCACACAATCCGCATGGAAGGTGCCGAGAGTGTAGCGGCGAGTGTTGATTTATTTGACCCCAAAAGATAATATATTGGTAAAATAAACATAAAATCATATGGGCCCACTTCACGCGGCCATAGTCCACATCCCTATTGGCCTACTCGTCGTTTATAGTTTAATAGAATTTGGTTTGGTATTTTTTCCAAGTTATCGGGAAAAGCTTAACGCTGGGAAATATTTAATGCTTGTGATTGGTGTTCTCGGCGCTTTGTTGGCATTTTCCAGTGGCGATAGTCTGGAAGAAACCAGAAGATTTAACCGCGCCTTAGTGGAACTGCACGCCACTTTCGCGGGAGCGACAATTTGGGTTTATGCAATCTTGGCCGGCGCGTTTTCAATTCAATTTTTAGAAAAATTGCCCAAGGTAGTGGCGTTAGCGCAAAGTAATTTTTTTGTTCAGAAAATTTTAAAAATACTATCCCCTATCGTTGGTATAATTACGAAACAACCTATACTTGTTTTATTATCAATACTGGGCGCGATATTACTTAGTTTTACGGGAGCACTGGGTGGAGCAATCGCTCACGGGCCGGACGCGGATATAATTACATCGTTTGTTTATTCGTTGTTTTTTAATAATAGTTAGTTTTTATGAATTTATTTAATCTGACGTTTTATTTTCTCGCTGGCGGAATTTTTACCACTATTATTGTAATGCTGGAAGAGAACAATTTCCGCCTACTGTCGGGATTTGCCACTTTAATTCCGGTTTTTACTTTAGTGGCATACATTTTTATTGGTGAATCCAAAGGTGGCGTGGCAGTTGGACAACATGCCTGGTTTGTGCTTTGGGGCACGATAATTTCTTGGATACCATATATGCTCACGGTTGCTTATTTTTCATCTAAAATTGGCGCGCACAAAGCAATTTTGCTCGGCCTTGGTGTTTTTTTTGTTTTAGCGTTAATTTATGTGGAAGTAGTAAATTGGCTTAAATTATTTCAGTAAAAATGATTATTTAAACGATAAAAAATTAAACAAAAAGTAAATTTGCTATGCCCACTATTCTCATTGAACTAATTTTAATAATCGCCTTAATTATTCTAAACGGTTATTTTTCTTTGTCGGAAATCGCCCTGCTTAGTGTTAAAAAAAGTCGCCTGCGCCATTTGGCAAAACAAGGAAATAGGCAGGCGCAAAATGCCCTATCATTAACGCGTAAATCGCCGGAGATGCTCTCGGCTATTCAAATTGGCATTACGATTATTGGAATATTCGCCGGTGCTTTTGGGGGCGCGACTGTGGCTGAACATTTGGAAATTTATTTTGCTCAATTTAATTTTTTTACAGGTTATAGTGAATCGCTAAGTGTAATTTTAGTTGTCATTGTTATCACCTATTTGTCCCTTATCATCGGCGAACTTGTTCCCAAACAAATCGCCCTATCTAATCCGGAAAAATTAGCGTTAAAAGTAGCCGGTCCCATAAAAACAATAATGAAAATCGCCGCGCCGTTTGTAAAAATTTTAACTTATTCCACCGCCCTATTGCTTAAATTACTACGAGTAAAACCGGTCTCGGAGCAATTTGTTACCGAAGAAGAAATAAAACTCTTGATAGCGGAGGGTGCGGAAAATGGCGTCTTTGAAAGATCGGAACAAAAAATGGTGGAAAGCATTTTCTATTTGGGCAATCGACCGATCAAAGATTTTATGACCAATAGTGGCGAGGTTGTTTGGCTGGATATAGGTGACCCGATTGCGATTGTCAGAAAAAAAATCACCAGCAGTGATCGCTCAGTTTTTCCGGTATGCGCGGGCGAGATTGATAAAAATTTGGGAGCAGTAGAAGCCAAAGATATTTTGACCCATTTGTTTGATGGCGGTTTGGAGAATATTAATTTAAAATCACTTGTGCAACCGGTGATGCGCATTGACGCGGATGTGCCGTCGCTTGTGGCTATTGAACGCCTAAAAGGATCGTCAATTAGTATCGCGCTCATCACCGAAAAAATATCAAATAAGGTCGTTGGAATTATTAGTTTTCACGATATCTTGGAAGCGATTGTGGGAGAATTTAAAAGCCGATAGTAAATTATTTAAATCCATGAAAACAATAATAATCGGCGGTGGCGCGGCCGGCATGATGGCAGCGGCGACAATTTGTGAAGGCAATCCGGAGGCCGAAGTTATTTTGATTGAAAAAAATAGTGATTTAGGACGCAAGGTGATTATTTCCGGAGGCGGACGGTGCAATGTGACGACTGGTACCGAAAATCCCAAAGAGGTTTTGTTAAATTATCCGCGCGGAAATAAATTTTTAATTTCGGCAATGTTCGCGTTTGGACCGCGCGCCGTGCGCGCCTGGTTTGAGGATCATAATGTGCCGTTAAAATGCGAAGACGACGGACGGGTTTTTCCGGTTTCAGATCACGGCGAAGATGTGGTGGGGGCTTTTAAAAAAATATTTGCGCGTTCTCGGATTCAAGTGGTGTTGGGGCGCTCGGTGGTAAAAATGGAAAAAGAAAATAATACTTTTAAAATATTTTTTAAAGATGGTTCAGAAATTTTGGCAGACACGGTCGTGCTGGCGCTTGGCGGGCAGGCCTATCGCCATACCGGTTCCACAGGCGATGGCTACACTTTGGCCGAAGCGCTTGGCCATACGATTACTAAATTAGCCCCGAGTTTACATTCGTTTGTCTTGAAAGAAGCGTGGATGGGCACGCTCGCGGGGATGTCATTTGTCAAGGCCACGATTAGCGCCGACTGCTCCAAACCAAATTCGCGCACCGGCCCGTTTTTGTTTACCCACAAAGGCATTAGCGGCCCAGCCGTGTTCGCGGTCTCTTCCCTATCGGCTCTGACCTTATTTAGCCCAAAAAATCCCCTGCCAATTTTCATTGATTTTTTGCCGGAGATAAAAATAGAAGATTTAAAAAATACCATTCAAAATTCTTGTCGAGCGGAATTAAAGAAAAATTTTAAAAACACTTTGCATCAATTTGTACCGCTAAAATTAGTAGAAAGTTTGGCGCTGGAATTTAATTTGCCGATAAATAAAAAAAACGCCGAGATTTCCAAAGCCGAAATTAGTTTGTCGGCCGAGATTTTAAAAAATACGATGGTACACGCGGTCGGCTATGGCGCGGGTGAAGAATTTGTCACGGCCGGTGGCGTGGAATTAACCGAAATTGACCCAAAAACAATGGAATCAAAAAAATGCGAGGGTTTATTTTTTGCCGGCGAAATTTTAAATGTGGATGGTTTTACCGGTGGCTTTAATTTACAAGCCGCCTGGGCGACGGGGCGGTTGGCGGGGGTGGCGATTTTAGCAGATTTTGACGACGATTAAGATTGTGTGTCTTTATTATTTTTATCGTTCTCGCACAACCCCGCAAACGCCTTTTCATCATTAAACTTCTCCTTCCACTCCTCCGGACTGCCATAATCGGCAAATTCGCTATACCAGCCGTGGTGGAATTTGGGTTTGTGGGCGGATTTTATCGGACACCAGTAGCGTTCGGTCCGACCGGCGATTTCGACCGCGTAGGCGAATAGGCCGTTGACATAGGTGCAATAGATGCAGTGGACTTTTTGAATAATATTTAAATAATCCAAAAATTTCCGGTCATAAACAATAAAATCACCGCGCTTGACTTTGGGAATATGATAGAGCGGAAACGCGACCGTATGATAAATAGTAATAAAAATATCAAGAATAACCACCGGCACGATCATCATGTAAATAAACGGCAAAGATAACAAATGCCGAAAATTGCGCGGAAAAACATATTTCCATACCGGAATTCTAAATTTTAGATTGCGCTTACGAAATTCTTCCAAAAAGACCACTTTTTTATTGGCAAAATGAAAGCCGTATTTTTCAGCAAGCTGGGCGTATTTGGCGGATAGTTCCTTATTAAGATTACTTATTTTTTCTAGGATTTCCTTGATGTTTTCGTTCATAGTATATCTATGTGAATTAACTTGCCCATATTATAGCAGAGGTTGGTAGTTTACGCCACTTTAATTGTAAACTTACCATAAAACTGCTATACTTAATTGGATATAAACCAAATTTATATGAAATGGTATAAAAAACAATTAGATCAGATTAAAAAATCCGCAAAAGCAAAAGAAGATAAAACCGATGAGGCGAAACCAGCGAGCGGTCGAGGCTTTGACGCGAAAAAATTGCGCGCGACGCCAAGAAATTTTCGTGATCCGGTGGGGGCGAGCAAAAGAACGCGCAAGAAAACGGATTTGCCTTAAGTATTTTTTTATGGGTGTCCATATCCCTGTAAACGAAATCAAAATAACCTACGCGCGCTCATCCGGCGCGGGTGGGCAAAATGTTAATAAAACCGCGACTAAGGCAATTTTGCATTGGTCGGTGGGGCGATCGCAAGTTTTAAGCGCCGAGCAAAAAGAACGGGTGCGCGCGAAATTAAAAAATAAAATAAATTGGTTTGACGAAGTGGTGATAATGGCCGAAGAAGAACGGTCACAACCGCAAAATCGGGCAACGGCAGTAGCGCGTTTGCAAACTTTGGTCGCGCGCGCTTTACAAATTCCCAAAAAACGCCGTCCGACGCGTCCGACTTACAGCTCGAAAATAAAACGGTTGGAAGCTAAGAAAATTCATTCACGATTAAAAATTTTGCGTCATTCGTTAGAATAATCAATCCTGTAATTATGGCAAAATGTCAAATTTCCAATATCCAATTTCCAATCAAGCTCAAATAACAAATTCCAAATTTTGAACTTTGACATTATTTTGGAAATTGGAAATTTGGATTTTGAAATTATTAAAGTATGTATTTTTTATATATCCTTGAATGCGCTGACAAAACACTGTATGCCGGTATCACCGTAAATTTGGAGCGCAGAGTAAATGAACATAACACCTCAAAGTTAGGCGCGAAATATACCCGCGCCCGTCGGCCGGTAAAATTAGTTTATTCCAAAAAAATTAAAAATCGATCGCTCGCGACTAAAGCGGAAAGTAAAATAAAAAAAATGTCGCGCGCTCAAAAACAAAAAATTATTGGCGCCAAACATTGACAAAACCCCAAAATCGTGCTATAATATAGCAAATAACGAACCCCACGTGGGCTCGTTTTAATTCATTTTTCAATTGTCATCCCGAGCGTAGCCGAGGGATCCCTTTACGTAATAATAACTTTAAGGGATTCCTCCACTCGCCTGCGGCTCGGTCGGAATGACAAAAACACCCTATGCCCAACGACGACGTAATTCTCCGTTTTGACAATGTAATATTTGAATATGAAGAACGAAAGCCCGTTTTAGACGAGGTTAGTTTTGGTGTCCGGCGCGGTTCTAAAATTACTTTAATGGGGCAAAATGGCGCGGGCAAATCCACTATTTTCAAACTTATCACCGGTGAATACAAACCAACCGAAGGGCAAGTATTTATTACCGATAGTGCCAGCATCGCCACGGCATCGCAAATGGTCGCGAAAGCGGATTTAGGATTAAGCGTGGAAGAATATTTTTCCAAAGCGTTTTTGGAAGTCCCGGGCAATATCAAAAGTCAAATCAACAAAGTCCTGAACGCGGTAAATTTAACCGTGCCGATTGATCGCAAAGTTGGTGATTTATCCGGTGGCCAACAGGCGCGCATTTTGCTCGCGTACGCTTTAATCCAAAACCCGGATATTTTACTTTTGGATGAGCCGACTAATAATTTGGATAAAGCCGGCATTGACCACTTGGTGCAATTTTTAGTAATGTATGACAAAACCGTCATGGTAATTTCGCATGATGCGGATTTTTTAAATTGTTTTACCGAGGGCGTGGTGTATTTGGACGTGTTTACCAAAAAAATTGAGACCTATGTCGGTGATTATTATTCCGTGTGCGAGGAAATAAATTTACGAATTGAAAGAGAAATAAAAAAGAATGCACAATTGGAAAAAGAAATTTTGGACAACAAAGAAAAGGTAAACTTTTTCGCGAATAAAGGTGGTAAGATGCGAAAATTAGCGAGCAAATTAAAAGAAGAAATTACCGAATTGGAAGAAAATAAAGTGGCGGTGCGCCGTGAAGACAAAACTATTCGCGGATTCACCATCCCCTCTCAAGGAATTGTTGGTGATGTGGTAAAAATCAATTCTGTAAAAATTATTCATAATCACGAACCGATTGATAAGGAAGTGAATATTGTTTTACGTCAACGCGACCGGTTGTTAATTTCCGGACCAAACGGTATTGGCAAAAGTACGCTTCTGCGCGCGCTTGTTAGTGGCGCGTCCGAGGGCGCGGTGATTTTAAAAGATACACGCGTGGGATATTACAGCCAAGATTTTGCGACTTTGGATTATAATCAAATGGTGATTGACTCACTGCAAAGTGTGATGGCCGATGGCCTTGATTTACAAGAAATGCGCTCGGTGGCGGCTGGATTTTTAATTACCGGTGAACTGATGGGTTTGAAAATCGGCAGTTTGTCCGAAGGACAAAAGGGACTGCTGTCGTTCGCGCGTTTGGTACTCATGCAACCGGGATTACTGGTGTTAGATGAACCAACTAATCATATAAATTTTCGCCACATTCCGATAATTGCCCAAGCCATCAACGAATTTGACGGTGCGATTATACTAATCAGCCACATGCCCGATTTTGTGAAAAAAATTAAATTTGGGACGGAATTGGATTTGGGGAATTTGTAAATGCCCCTGCTATTGATTTTTATCGTAATCTGTGCTACACTTGCGTCTTAACTAATCTATAACTAACAACTCTATGGGAAATTTTAGCAGAGGCGGCGACCGTCCGCATGGCAAACCCAGTTTTGGCCGAAAACCATTTGGCGGTGGCGGCAGTCGTTTTGGAGGTAAACCATCGTTTGGTGGCCGACCTTCTTTTGGAGGTGGTCGCGATGGTGGCCGACCGATGATGCATTCCGCCACTTGCAGTGAATGTGGCAATGATTGCCAAGTGCCGTTCAAGCCAACTGGCGAACGCCCGGTATTTTGTAATACCTGTTTTGGTAAACAGCAGGACAGCCCGGGTAATGCCCGACCAAATCGATTTAGTAGCGACCGACCGCGTTTCAACGACGACCGACGCGAACGCCCGGCCCGATTGGGTGCGGCCGATCCTCACACCGCGACCTGTTCCAAATGCGGTAAAGAATGCCAAGTGCCATTTAAACCCATGCCCGGCAAACCGGTTTTCTGCAATGATTGTTTTGAAAAACCAGGTGCCAAAGACGCGGGTGAACTGTTGCGTCAAGTAGAGGCATTGCACGCCAAATTTGATAAATTAATGAAAATTTTGGTGCCGAGTACTGCTACTGTGAAAGCGGTAGAAGCGGAAGTTAAAGCCGATACTCCGGCTAAAAAAGAAAAGACAAAAGTTGCTTCTAAAAAAGTGACAAAAAAGAAGAAAAAGTAAAAGAATTAAAAATACCCTCTGGAAAAATCCAGAGGGTATTTTTTTAACTTGCGATTATTAGGCGCGAGCGACATTGATGGCGCGCGGTCCTTTTTCGGACTGCTCGACTTCAAATGACACGGCATCGCCGGCTTTCAATTCCATGAATTGAACACCAACTAAACCGGATTCGTGGAAGAAGACATCTTTCGAGCCGTCTTCCGGGGTGATGAAACCAAAGTGCTTGTCAGCAATTAAGGTTTTAATTGTACCCTTCATAAGTTTATGAGTAGTGAGTAAATACTGTATATCGCTGAAGAAACCGACTAATTTTCTACGGATATTGTATAGGATTATATTGTAGCACACTTTTGGCTTTTTGTCAATAGGGTCGCTTGCGGATTAGTCGTTAAAATGCTAAAATTATGATATGGAAATTAACCGAATTAACAAAATTATTCTTGTTGTGTTGTTTTTAACCCAATTTTTTTGGCTACTCCCCCACCCGGCCACCGCATCGTTAACCGACGACCAAGCGCAACTGGAACAGCAATTAAAAGAAGTAGAAGCGCAAATCGCGGATCTGCAAAAACAATTAGGCGCGACGACCAAAGAAAAAAATACTTTAGCGAATAAAATTAAACAACTGCAAATTACCCAACAACAATTAACGGCTTTGATTAAACAGACCTCGCTTAAAATTAATAATTTGAGCGTGGGTATAGAAGTGGCCAAAAAAGATTTATCAGCGGCGGTTAAACGCGAGACCCGTTTGCGAATTGGTTTAGCCGAGGCCTTGCGCGCGATTAATCGTCAAGACGAAAATATTTTGTTAAATCTCGCGTCCGCGCGGGGGCTGTCGGATATTTTTACGCAAATAAAAAATTCAGCAATGCTCTCGGTGAATTTATCGGATTTAGTTAAAAAAGTAAAAGAAATTCAAACGGAAATTAGCGGTAAAAAAATAGTGCTGGAAGATCAAAAAGATGATGCTGTTAATTTATTAAAAATAAAAGCCACGCAAAATGAAAGTTTGGCGGCGAGTATTACTGATCAAAGTAATTTATTAAAAATCACAAAGGGTCAAGAGGCGACTTATGCCGCCAATTTGGCCGATACCAAGAAAAAAGCCGCGCAAATTCGCAGTCGTATTTACGAATTATTTAACACCGGCACGCAAATTAATTTTGGCCAAGCCGTGGAAATTGCCACTTATGCCGGCGGTTTAACCGGCATGCGGCCAGCGTTTTTGCTCGCGATAATTTCCCAAGAATCCAATTTAGGTAAAAATGTCGGCACTTGTAATCGTGTTGGTGATCCACCGGAAAAAAGTTGGAAAGTTATTATGAAGCCCACGCGCGACCAAGAACCGTTTTTAAAAATAACCACCGAATTGGGATTGGACCCGGATGTAACGCCGGTGTCATGCCCGATGCGCAACAAAGATGGTTCGCAATTAGGTTGGGGCGGAGCGATGGGGCCGGCGCAATTTATTCCCTCCACTTGGATGGGATATAAAGATAAAGTCGCGACCATCACTGGCAAATCCCCGGCAAACCCGTGGGATATTCGCGATGCGTTTATTGCCGCGTCGGTCTTGCTAAAAGCCAATGGCGCCAATGGCGAGGATGATGGCGATTGGAAAGCGGCGATGCGCTACTTCTCGGGTGGCACTAATCCGGCGTATAGTTTTTATGGGGATAATGTGATTAAGAAGACGCACGAGTACGAGAGTGATATCGCGGAGTTGAAAAAGTAAATAACCATACAAAAAATCGAGCATTTTGCTCGATTTTAGAATTTCATTTTCTGTATTTAATTAACAGCAGAAAACCAAATAAAAATAAAATAATAATTATCGGCAGCCAAAATACTTTTAAAAATAACCAAAAAAAGTAAACTACAGCTTTCAAAAAAGCCCAAACAAATTCAAACGCAATCGGCACAGTGGAGGATACCATTTCCCGCGTGTTAACAACTGGGAATAACTGGGCCATATATATTTATTTTTTTACAGTTGGTTTCTTAATTATCTTCGCGGTTTTAAATGACGCTTGAGGCGCAGGCGCAATAACTTTTTTTATTTCTTCTTCCATTTTCATATCCTCCGCTTTCGGCTCCACCGGCCCCACTTTCCTTTTTCGCATCATTATTAATAAAACCAATAGCAACAACAGCCATAAAATCCCCAAGCCCTTTAACCACCACGGCCAGCGCGAATTTATTTCTTCTCCCCCGTTATTTTCAATTTTTTCACCTAAAATTTCTCCGCCATTCTCTGTATCAGTATTTAAATCAGTATTTGTGGTGGTGGTCGTCCTTGAAGCGTCCGCTCCCACCCCCTCTTGCGTCTCCCCCTCGGGCAGGGGGAGAGAAATTGTGGCCACCGGTTCCGCCGACGCGACCACTTCCAACTTTGAACGATTTGGGTCTAACGGATAGGCGTCTTGTTTGTCGCGCGTGCCATCGCCGTCGGTGTCGGCTTTATAGGGATCAGTGCCATTGTTGGTTTCTACCCAGTTATAGATGCCGTCGTTATCAATATCCGAATCAGTCGCGTCCGGTGTGCCATCGCCGTCAGTGTCGGGTGGCGTAAATACGCCCGGATTAGTCGGGGCCGGATCAGTGCCATCGGAATCGCCATCGCCGTCAGTGTCGGGATTGGTGGGGTTAGGGTCAGTGCCATCGTTGACGCCGTCGTTATCAGTGTCAGGATTATTAGGGTTCGTGCCGTTAGTTTCTTCAACATCATCCGTAACGCCATCGTGGTCAGTGTCAACTTTCACGGTAATCGCGTCTGATAATTCGCTTAAAATATCACTGCCGAGCGAAGTGCGAACATTTAATTTATCAATACTCACGGCATTGACAATTTTGGCACGAAAACGATGATCACCGGCTACCGCCGTCCATTGCGTGGAAATTACATTGCTACTGCCGCCACTGGTGAGCGCAAATGGTTTGGCTGAGCCGACATTGACGCCCAAGGTATCATCTAAAAATTGTAAATCGCCTTCTAAATTATTATCTTCGCTGTTTACGAGTACGACAAAAATATTTACCTTGTCCCCTACCAAGGCCGTGGTTTTGCTTGCCCAGATGTTGCTTTTGACAAAACCAATTTGGGCGCCAAATACAGTTGTCGGTAAAATTAATAATCCGGCTAAAATAAAAAATAAAATTTTTGATTTAAAAAAATTCATAATAATTAAATCTTAATCAAAAAGAAAATTAAAACTAAAATCCCCATCCCGTTGATAATTAAATGCGGGTGCTGGCGTTTTATTTCTATAAAAATTGTGGTGAATAGGGCGAAGGCAAAAATTCCAAAGAAGATATAGTAAATGGAGTTGGCAAACTGGAACTCTCCGCCAAACCAATCAGAAAAGGTTGTCTTCGCGGCAAAGTATTTATCCAGAGCGGTTTGAAAAATGCCGGGTGTGGGAATTTTTACGCCAGCGACACTTGCTCCCACCCCCTCTGCCTCTCCCCCTCGGGCAAGGGGAGACATTGAGCCAGCGACCGTTTTGCCTGCCGGTGAACCAAAATGACTAACAATAAATGACGCCGACTTGCCTTGATACTGCCCGCTCACAATGCTGATGCCTAATTCCTTAAAATCTTTATCAATAATATTCGCGTAATGGGTAGGACTTTTTTGCCAGGCCTTGACCACGGTTTTGGCGTCAATATATCCGACTGCTAAATTTTCTCCGGCAAAATTATATTTATAATCAACTTGTTTTAAATAATAATCCAATCCCCGCCCCAGTTTGTCAGTATGACTGAAATAATTATTGGCGTTCATGTCTTCGGCTTTTAAATTGGCCGAATTATCTAAAATCGTATTGACAGCCAGAACCGACAGGTTATTTTTCAAACGCAACTCGTTGGTCAAAGTGGTGATATTGTTTGCTTGTCGCGCTAACGCGTCGTCGGACAACCAGGCCTGCTCCGGAGCCAAAAGAACCGTTGCTATGATGATAACTTTAAGTAACGCCAAAAAAATGCCATAAAACCACACCCGTTTATGGTGAAGCAGGTGCGGTTTATAGTCGTTGCCGTGATGCGGGATAAATAATCTTTTGAGCATAGAACCTAAACATATATTAGCACATTTTATTGGCTTTTAGCAAGAGCGTGCAATAATAATGTTACTGTGCTATACTAACATTGTTATTCATAACTATAATACTATGGAAGAACATATCAAAAGCACGCCGAAAGATGTCTTTTTGCATCTTTTTAACATCGTCACTTTTTATTTAAGCGTTGTCGGATTTATTACGCTTTATATCCAATATATCAATGCTTTGTTTCCAGATGCGCTTAATTATTATTTTTTTAATATCGCGAGCGGGGTGCGCTGGTCTACCGCGGTTTTATTTATTGCTGTCCCCGCCTATTTGCTGACCGCATGGTTACTGTCCAAAGATTTGGCAACTACTCCGGCCAAACGCGAATTAAAATTGCGCAAGTGGCTCGTGTATTTTACTTTGTTTGTTTCGGCGATTACCGTCATTGTGGATTTGATGATTTTTGTTTATCATTTTTTGGATGGTGAATTAACAATGCGTTTCTTTTTGAAAGTTTTGGTGGTACTGGTTGTCGCCGCCGCGGTGTTCGGTTATTATTTATGGGATTTAAAACGAACAATAGAAAAATCCAAATTACCAAAAATTTTAGCAATCGCGGTTTTAGTAGTCGCGCTCGGGAGTATTATTTTGGGATTTTTTATTATCGGCACCCCTACCGATCAGCGCAATCGCCGATTTGATGAACAACGGATCCAGGCCTTGCAAATGATTCAGGGTCAAATAATTAATTATTGGCAAACAAAAGCCGTTCTGCCAACCGAGTTATCCAAATTAGCAGATAGTATTTCCGGATTTACTGCGCCTCTGGATCCAGATAATAACGCACCTTACGAATACAAAGTAACCGGACCACTTGCTTTTGAGTTATGCGCAAATTTTTCCGCCGGAAGCGAGCCGGACGCGAAATTTGGACGAAACGAATTTACGGCTAATTCCGGACCGTATAATGTTTATGATGATAATTGGAATCACGAAGCCGGACGCATCTGTTTTAGCCGGACGATTGATCCGGAGTTATATAAGATAGACAATGCCGGCGTTCCAACTAAACCGGCGCCAATAGTTCGTTAAATAAGCAGGCGAACAAAAATCCCGACTTAGTCGGGATTTTTTTACTCTATTTTAATTATTTTATATTCTATTTCCCTATCGCCTGATTTTACTTTTACTTTATCCCCCACCGCACTTCCGATTAGCGCCACACCCAGTGGCGAATGTTGTGAAATAATTCCAGTGGTTGGATCAGTTTCGGCAGAACCAAGAATTTGAAAAGTTTTTTGTTTGTTGTTAAATTCTACCGTCACGCTGTGACCAATTTCAACCGTATCAGTTTGTTGTTGGGTTTTGATAATTTCCGCGTGGTCAAGTTGGCTCTCCAATTCTAAAATCCTCCGATTAATTCCACGCAGTCGCCCCTTCGCAAACTGGTACCCTGCATTTTCCGAAAAATCGCCCAAGTCGGCCAAACGCGCTGTTTCGGCCACCGCTGCCGGTTTGGCCTTTTTTAATTTTTCCAATTCTTTTTGCAGTTCGTCAAATTTGCCCTTGGTAATTAAAGGGTCGGATTTTAAATTGGCATATTTGCCGGGTTTGCGATAGGGTGTTTGCATGACAACATCATATCATCATATCTATCAACAGTCAAAGCTAAAAATTGCCAAAACCATTAAAAAATGGTAGAATAACAGACATTAAAAATGATTTTTACCATGTCTGGACAATTAATCAACGGCCGAGCAATCGCTGACAAAATATTAGACAAAACCGCTAAAAAATTAGCGACACTAAAAACAAACGGAGTCAACCCGGAATTGGCGGTTATTTTGGTTGGAAATGATAAATCATCGGTGAATTATGTTGAGCGTAAGGGCGTGGCGGCAAAAAAAATTGGTCTGAAATTCACTTTATATAAATTTGACGAAAATATTACCACCGAATATTTAATTACTGAAATAGAAAAAATTCAAAATGATAAAAATCTGGCCGGGCTAATCGCGCAACTACCACTGCCAAAACAAATTGACACTGCTAAAATTTTAAATACCATCAAGCCGGAAATTGATGTTGATTGTTTGTCCGATAAAAACTTTAATAAATTAGTGGTTGGCACAAATTTTATTACCCCACCAACTCCGGGCGCGATCATGGCGATTTTAGAAGATTTAAATATTTCGGTATCAGGGAAACTGGTAACAATTGTCGGCGCGGGCGCGCTAGTTGGCAAACCACTGGCCCTAATCATGAACCGAGCCGGCGCAAATGTTTCACTATGCGATTCTAGCACCATTGACACTGCCACCAAATGTCGCGAGGCCGGTATTTTGATAACGGGCGTTGGTAAAAAGGATTTGATTCGGGGCGATATGATTAAGCCCGGCGCAGTCATTATTGACGCGGGAATAGATTTTGAAAATAATAGAATGTATGGCGATGTGAATATCGCTGAAGCTTTGGCGGTGGCGGCACTGGTCACGCCTACACCCGGCGGAGTCGGCCCGATTACGGTCGCCCAACTACTCTGGAATACGATAGTTTGTGCGGAAAATAAAAAATGAGCGATTAAGCTCATTTTTTAAATAATTTTTTTATTCCACAATCAAATTCCCCACCATGCCATTCACGCGATGCTGGCCGACACTGCAATAATATTCAAAAGTGCCGACTTTGTCCGCGACAAAGGTAACATTCGCCGTGCCCGGATCTTTTAATTGCGGAGTGCGGACATTAAATTCGTCAATTACCAAATCATGGAATCCCATGTCGCTTTTGAAATTAATAGTTATGGTTTGGCCTTTTTTGACTTTAATCTCTTTGAGATCAAACGCAAAATTTACTCCGCTCACATCAAAGGTGGCGGCGTTTTCAGCCACAACCGCAGGCTGTTCTGTTGTTATCGGCTCGACTTGTGCTTCGGCTTGAACTTCCGGTAAAACGACAGTGGCGTCATCCAACGCCGGCATGGTGGTTTCAACCGCCTCTTCGTTTGCTTCCGGTGCTTCTGTTTTTTCGGCTACCGGCGACGCGCAACCAGCGCCCACGATAACCAAAGCCACGACCATTCCTCCTAAACTAACGACATATTTGTTCATAGAAAAACAAATTAAGAATAAGATTGATTATATCACAATTTTTTTAAGTCCGCCACTATTTCATCCACATGCGTCTTAGGAATAACCGGATCATAAATCTTGGCAATTTTACCATTTTTATCAATTAAAAATGAAATCCTTCGTGCTGAAGTTAGCCCCATTACCCCATAATCATTGCTCATTATTTTTTCGCTATCAGACAAAAGCGTAAAAGGCAATTTATATTGCTCTACAAATTTACCATGGCTCACCACACTATTCACACTCACGCCGACAATAGCCACGCCTAATTTTTGCAAAGCGCTAAAATTATCACGAAAACTACAGGCCTCCACCGTGCAACCGGGCGTATTGTCGCGCGGATAAAAATATACTAACAGCCACTGGCCGGCATAGTCGGATAATTGGTGTTCTGTCCCGTTTTGGTCTAAGAGACGCCAAGCTGGGGCTATCTGGTTAATTTTTAGTGGCAGAAAATATTATTTTTAATATATCACATTAATTTAGTGTTGCTAAGTGGATATTTGACCAATTTATAAACCTGATGGTATAATTAAGATAACTTTTAATGGTCTTTTGGCTGAAATTGCGCAATTTCATTTCCTGGCGCAATAATTCCATCGGATCGCGGCTAGGACGATAATTTTCAGAATATTGATGTGTTTCCATACCCCCATTATGATTACACGTAAACACTAATATTATATCGTATTTTAGCTTAATTATCAATGGGTTCGCATATACATAGTTCGTCGAAATTTTTATTCTCCGCCAACTTTATTTTTCAAATAAAGGTAGGCGGCAAGCCACACCGACTGATCGTGATTACTTCGCATAACGGTTACGACGAAATTCTACTTTTTGAAAGTATAATATCGTCGAACGCATGTTATGCGACATCCCGACTGCCCCTTTGGCATTCGGGACGACATAATCACGGTCGGTGTGGAGAATAAAAACATCGCCGAACTTTCGATATGCGGTTCCGTTCGTTTCACTCTCTCCACCCAAATTAAAATGTCGCGCGGCGACATTTTAACTTCGCATATCTAATCGTTATACGAAATAAATTTTTGATCTTTTTTTATATTTTCCCGTGGTGATTGATGAATAAGGATGCGAAACAAAATTTTTCCGAGTGATTTTAAAGGGGTATTAGGTGTTTTTGTCCGTTGCGAAACGGCCAAAAACCGATTTAACATTTTAAATTATATGACTACCGATATAAAAAATTGGCTTCCTGAATTTCAAGCGGCGGCTGAAACAGACGCAGAGCTGGGTAACTATTTTTTCACAGTTCCCGAGATTAATCAGCTGATAATTAGCAAGTCATGGCTAGTTTTAGGCAGAAAAGGAACTGGAAAAACAGCCATATACAAATATCTTGAAACGGCAGATAGGGACGCTTTAAAAGGATACTCTGTAATATCTTTAAATTTCAAAGATTATCCGTGGCCTATTCATAAATTGTATAAAGAAGTTCTATCTGGCGAATTATCAGCATATCAAAAAAGCTGGAAATATTTATTTTTTGTCAAAGCACTATCCAAACTTATTGAACAACAAGAAATTGATGGAAAAAAACTCAGTAAAGATATGAAATGGGCCAAAAATTATATTGAAAAAATTTATGGTAAGCCATCTCCTACAATTTTAGAAGTGCTAAAATCAAAAATTGTAAGAATAGACAAAATAAAAGCACCCGGCGTTGATATGGGAGAACTGTCTTTTGATTTAGGCGAACTATCATTTGATAAAATTTCCGAAGACAAGGATCTTCAGGACAAGCTTCAATCGAATGCTTTTACATTATTAAATTATTTTGAAAATATTTTTAAAGAAAACGTTGCGGGCTATAAGTTTATGATTATTCTTGATCAATTAGATGAGAATTGGCTATCTGGAGAAATCGAAGAGTACAGCAAAGTTCTCATTAATCTACTTAATGTTTGCAGAAATATTTCCACAGATGAAAGTATTAATAAATTTTTAAAAATAGTTCCTTTCATGAGATCCGACATTTATCATTCCTTGCGATTTAATGATAAAAATAAATTATTTCAAGACAGCGCTATTGTGATTTCTTGGAATAACGAGAGTCTGGATAGAATGTTTTATCAACGAGTTAAAAAATATGCTCCGACAGAATTTGACTTAAATGAAAATAAAAAATCTGGCGTACTATTTGAAGTAGATTTTGTAAGACAGGGAACACCGCCATTTCATTTTATTACTAGAAGATCATTTTTTAGACCAAGAGATATAATTGTTTATTTCAACAAAATAAGCAAAATTCACCGAATAAATAAAACTGGATTATACACCTCTAATGAATTATATGATGCGGCCGTAGAAGCATCAACTAACGTATACGGTGAGATAATTGATGAATGGTCTAACCAATTTCCTGAAATTGAAAAATTGCTGGGGGTATTACAACTTATATCAGTCGAAACGTTCAAACACTCTGATTTTGTGACAAAATACAGACAGGGATTTCCAGGCGCAACAGAAATAGATATAAATAAACATTTAAATTTTCTATTCGACAACTCAATAATAGGGCAAAAAAAACAAGGCCGCTGGGAATATATTTGTAGCTCTCCAAATTTAAAAATGAATATTGAAAAAAGTTACCGCACACACCAAGCGCTCAAATATAGACTTCAGCTGACAGAAGGTAGGTCATAACAAAAAATCTAATACAAAGGTAGTGACTATCTCCACTTGCTTTGGTCGCACGAAAATGCTTTAATTAATCTTCGATTTGAGGTACAATAACGAATGACTTAACAACTATGGTTAAACCATATTTCGACAAAAACCACTTCAAACTATACCACGCCAATAGCATTGATCTGATGGCCGAACTCCCCGAAAACTCGGTGGACATGATTTTTGCCGATCCACCCTATCTTCTGTCAAACGGTGGTTTTACGGTCCATGCTGGCAAGATGGTGAGTGTAAACAAGGGCCAATGGGATGTTAGTAATGGTTTAAAAAAAGATTTTGAATTTCAGTTGTCGTGGATCGAGGCCTGTCACAGAGTTTTAAAACCAGGCGGGACTATTTGGATTAGCGGAACATACCACTCAATTTATCAGTGCGGTTTTGCCTTACAAGTAAAACATTTTCATATTCTCAACGACATCGCATGGTTCAAACCAAATGCTTCGCCAAATTTAAGTTGCCGTTTTTTTACCGCTAGCCACGAGACACTCATTTGGGCACGCAAAGACAAAAAGGCCAAACATAAATTTAATTACAATGCCATGAAAAACGGCAATTGGCCTGACGACTTTTTGAAAAAACCAAATTTACAAATGCGTAGCGTTTGGGCTGTATATCCGCCAAAAACTGCTGAAAAAATTCACGGCAAACACCCCACCCAAAAACCGATAGATTTGCTTGTGCGAATTGTTATGGCCAGCACCGACAAAGGCGATGTAATTTTGGATCCATTTACTGGCTCCTCCACAACTGGGTTGGCCGCTGTCTTGAATGAACGAAAATTTATCGGCATTGATTTAGAAAAAAAATATCTTGATTTATCAATTAAACGTTACAACGATCTTAAAAAAACACTATGAAAATTATCACTCGGGCAGTCGCCATGCGAAATTTAAAAAAGGCCGTCGGCAAAGATTTGCGTGAATTGGCCAAAGAACACAGAATTACCACCTACGAAACTGGCAAACAAAACAAGGGTTGGAAAGGATTAGTTTTGGAGAGAGTAGCTGGGTTGCAAACAAATGTTTCCAAAGCCCCTAACGGTTTATCGTGGGAACTAAAATCTGTCAGTTTTCATGAAGTCAAAGGACAATTGGTGCCAAAGGAAACGATGGCTATTACCATGATTAATCCAACGGAGTTAAAGCAGCACTCATTTTTTGAAAGTCATTGCTGGGCAAAATTAAAAGCGATAATTTTTTGTGCCGTTGCATGGCACGGCAAAAATGCCGATAACGCCGAACTGATAAAAGTGACCAGTTTAGATTTTGCGGAAACAGACGAGCTTATACAAGAAATTAAGGCGGATTATGATTTTATTCGCAACAAGCTTATCAAAAAAGGTTTTAAATCGTTGACCGGCACAGATGGCAAGTGGATACAGGCGAGGACAAAAGGCGCGGGACACGGATCGACGAGTCGCGCTTTTTACGCCCGCACATCATTAGTAAAAAAGATATTTGAAACTGCTAAATAATTTTTATGAACGAGATTATTTATATCTTAACCAACGAAGCCATGTCAGGTTATGTTAAAATTGGTCGCACTTCTACCAACCTTGAACAACGAATCAGAGAGCTTAGTGCTTCTACAAGCATCCCAATCCCCTTTACTTGTTTTTATGCGTGTACGGTTAACAACGCACAATTTGTTGAACACCAACTACACGACGCTTTTGATAACAACCGAATAAACCCCAAGAGAGAATTTTTCCAAATAGCACCAGAACGCGTGGTATCGGCCCTAAAACTGGCGGAGATCGAAAATATTACACCAAAAAAGGATTTTGTTGAAAACAAAGAAGATCAACAAGCCCTCATCAAAGCCAGAAAAATAAGAGAAAAATTTAACTTCAACATGGCTAAAATTCCAGTTGGTGCCGAGCTGGTTTTTAGTCGGGACGAAAATATCAAAGCCAAAGTGCTTGATAATCACTCTATCGAGCATGACGGCAAAAAAACCTCTCTATCAAGTTCTGCCCAAAAAATACTCGGGTATGATTACGGCGTCGCTGGTACTGATTATTGGATGTATGAAGGCGAGACACTGGACGAACGAAGAAAACGATTGACAACACAAGAATAATGTGTTTTGTCTTTTGGGCATTCACCCCTCGCCCCTCTGCCCAAAATCCAAAACGGAAAAATTTTGTTCGCGATTATTAATAACGAAACGGCGACACGGGAAAATATAAAAAAGGATAAAAAATTTACATCGTACAACAGCCGATATGCGGTTACACTCCTCGTTCCTCGTCGTTCCACCCATATTTGCTATGCAAACATCGCATATCGGCGTACATTCGGCAAAATCGCTTCGCTCTTTTGCCGAATGGTTCGCGGGCTCCGCGAACCATTGTGCGAAATTCAAAAAATATTTTTCTTTTATTAATAATTTTGACAGGCGCTTATGAAAACAATTTTAGTAGATGCAATTAACGCTTTTGTAATAGAAGGCGAGGGTGTCTTTAATGAAATGTATAAAATGCTTGAGCAATACCCAAACAGAAAAATCATCTTGACTGGTGCTAATGATGAGCAGATGGTAATGTTTGGCTTAGATAAGATGCCCTACGAAGTCTTTACGCTTAAACATAACCCTGAGAAAGCAGATCCGAAGTATTTTGAAACTATGCTCAAGCATTTTAATCTTGAAGTAAAAGACGTTGTGTATTTTGAGCATAATTTAGACGCTGTAATGAGCGCTCAATCTGTTGGTATTGATACATTTCATTACGACCAAAACACTAAAGATGTGCAAGCGTTAAAAAAGTTTATAGATGAAAGCCTGTCAAAATAAAAAGGAACGAAAAATATTTTTTGAACATCGCACAACACGGCATATCCGGCTCAGAAAATTGACGCAATTATATTTTAAAGGAGTGTCAATTTTCTTCGGCCCAAATTTTTGTTCCGCTATCGCTGCACAAAAACTTCGGATGATGCCGATACGTTAGCTGAAATAAATAATGTTTTTTAATTTTTCTTTTTAATGATTGCTATTTCTTTTTTCTCGTTATGAAAATATTTCTAATCGGTCCAGGTGGTGTGGGCAAGTCAACGTGCGGAGAAATTTTGGCGAATTTGCTCGGCTATAATTTCATCGATTTAGATGTGGAATTTTGCAAACGCGTTGAAAATGTTGGCAGTTATATTAACAACTTCGGATATGAAAAATATTGCCTTGAAAATTCCAAATTGTTCTACGAGATTTTGAGCCAACATTTAGAAAATTTTGTTTTCTCTCTGTCCTCTGGATTTTTAATTCATGAGGATATGGATGAGCTAACTTTGAAGCATAAACAAACCTTGAAAGATGAAGGAATTTCCGTTTTACTTCTGCCTGCAGAGTCTTTAGATGAAAGTACGGAAATCGTCGTTAAAAGACAACTTTCAAGGGGCTTTGGATTAAAGGAAGACAGAGAGAAGACAAAATTTATTCAACGCTTTCCGATTTATAAAGAGCTTGGTGATATTAAAATATTTTCCCATGCTAAGTCTGAAATTATAGCCGAGCAAATGAAAAAAGAAATAGCATTTTATAATGAAGAGAAAAATTAAAAAATATTATTTACATCAGCTAACACCGAATATGAGGTTCAAAAAATTTGCACAAAATATAATAACAAGGAAAGCAAATTTTTCTCAACCCAAATTTTTGCCCTTTTCTTCTATTGATATATAATAAGGAAGCGGACAAAAACTTCTCATATTCGGATACGTTCGGCAAAATCGCTTCGCTCTTTTGCCGAATGGTTCGCGGGCTCCGCAACCATTATACGACATTTGAGAGTGTGCCTTTACTCTAGAAAAAAGTGGGGCTAAATTTATAAACGATCTAACCTCTTATCTTAATATGGAGAAAAAAATTGTAGAAAAAATCTTTGAATCGCACGGCTTAGGTAAAGTTAAGTCCGTTGCAAATATTGAAATTGGCTTCACAAACAAAGTCTATCTTGTGAATGACGACTTTATCCTCAAAGTTTGTGAAGATGAGAGCAACGAACAAAAGTTTGAAATTGAGGTGTTTTTCTACAATTTTTTCAAAGATAAAATTCCTGTTCCTGAAATCAAAGTTTTCAATAAATCAAAGAGTATTTATGGCAAATTTTTCATGATTTACCCAAAGATTGAGGGCGATAATTTGTATGCAAAATGGCATTTGTTGAGCAACGAGCAGAGGAAAATCATCATCAAACAGCTTTGCGATATTCTAAAAGTCATCAACAAATCGCCCTACGATGAATTTCTGCAAAAGTTTGATGTAAATTTTTCGGACAATTGGCACGACAAGATACTCAACCAAATCCAAAACTCATTAAAGAAAATTGAGGAAAAGAAACTTCTGTCTCCTGAATTTATCAAAGCCATCAAAAAATTTGTGGACGACAATCATCATGTACTCAAAGAACAAAAACTGGCACTCGTTTACTGGGACGCTCACTTTGATAATATCCTCGTTCAAGACACAAAGATTGTCGGACTTTTGGACTTTGAAAGGACAGAAGTTTCTTCAATTGATTTCGTTTTGGACATTGTCAAAAGAATGGTTGAGTATCCAAAAAAGTATATGTCCGAAAAATTTGAAAAATTTGCCAAAAAAGAAGACTACGCTCATCTCCTGGATTGGTTTCAGGAATTTTATCCAGAACTTTTTAAATTTGAAAATTTGGATAAGAGGTTAGATCTCTACGCAGTTGAACACGATTTAGATACTCTGATTTGGTATCCTGATTCTGTGGAAGTAAAACAAATGATAGCCAAAACAGTAAAGTATGATAGCCCCACTTTTTAAAATAATGGACGGCACACTCTCAAACGCTTCGGGGACGCTGCGCTTTCGTCGCTATCGCTCCTCGCCCTCGTATAACAAGGGATATACGGTTCGGGGCTCGGCTCGCCCCTCACCCAAATTTTGCTCCGTTTCACTCCGCAAAACTTCGTATATCCCTGACGTTATGTGAAATTGTATTTTTTTACCATATGAATGAGAAAGAATTTCTAAGCAAATATTGGTACAAAGTAGAGCTCACAAAATTATGTAAAAAGTTTTGTCTTCAAGCCCATGGAACCAAATCTGATTTAGAAAAGAGAATATTATGTTTTATTAAATATGGAACTCGGTCTCATGAAAAAAAAGTTAAAAGAAATTTTGATAAAAACCATCAGATAGGCCTGCAAAGCAAATTTTTCACAGATGGACTATCTTTTAATGACAGTTTGCGGTCATTCATTTCTGCACACTTAGGGGTAAAAAAAATTTCTTTTACTAAACACATGGCACATGCGGTAAGAATCGCAAAAAAAGAAAAAATGGATATTACTGTAGCAGAACTAATCAAAATTTTAAAAACTCCAAAACATTTTTTTCCTGAGACCGATGAAGACAAAACTTGTCAATGGAATAATTTTGTTAGAGATTTCAATAGATCAAAACTAACACATAATTTTGAAAATAAACTAAAAACCGCTGCTCTACTTTGGCAGCAGGTTAGAAATTCTAAAGAAGATAAGAAATATTCAGATAGTTTACTTAAAAAGCATAGTCAGCTAATAAAAAAATACAACAACACTTAACAGCCGATATGCGGTTCAAGAAAAAGTGAAAAATCTTTTAATGGTAGCACTTTTTTCTCACCCATATTTCGCACATTTTAATTTTTAATAATAAGGATGTGCGAAACATCGCATATCGGCAACGTTATGTGAAATAAATTTTTTGATTATTTGTTTTTTTGTGATTGACGAACGGCGAGGGGGGGGGCGACGAGCGAGCGAATTGAGGGGGTATTAGGTGTTTTTCATCTGTGCGAACAGGTAAAAAACCGATTTTATATACAAAAATATAGAACGCCCAACTAATTGTATCACAAGCCAAAATGTGATAAAATACCTGTATAAAATAATATGACCGAAGCAGAAGGGATATTGCAACTTCAAAACTTTTTTGGCATAAATCCTATTTATTCTAGGACTGTTTATGATTTGGCAGATAAAGCCAATCTAATAGAAGATGCGACCAAAATAATAAGCGAGAGACCAAAACCATTTGTAAAATGGGTCGGTGGCAAACGACAACTCTTGAAACAATTTAAAAACTTAAATTTATACCCTCCACACGACTTTAATCCAATAAAAAATACCTATTTTGAACCTTTTGTTGGTGGTGGGGCGGTTTTTCTTGATCTGCTACCCAAAAAAGCCGTTTTGTCAGATTTAAACTTTGAACTAATTACTACTTATAAAGTAGTTAAAAATGATGTTAATAAATTAATAAAATTATTAAAAACATATAAATACGATAAGGATTTTTTCTTAAAAATTAGAAGTAAACCTACTAAAGATTTGTCAGATGTTCAAATTGCGGCAAAATTTATTTATTTAAACCGCACTTGCTTTAATGGATTATACAGAGTGAACAGCAAAGGCGAATTTAATGTTCCCTTTGGTAGTTATAACAATCCCCTGATCTGTGATGAAGATAATTTGATAAAAATATCAAAAGCTCTTAAAAATGTTAAAATATTTAATGAAGATTATAAAAAAGTTTCAGAAAAAGCCAAAAAGGGTGATTTCATCTATTTCGATCCACCATATTATCCAGTAAACAAGACATCAAATTTTACTGGTTATACCGCAGAGGGGTTTTTTGAAAAAGAACAGACCGAACTACGAGATATTTTTGTTAAGCTACATAAACGTGGCTGTTTTGTAATGTTATCTAATTCTGATACTACTTTTATAAACCAGCTTTATTCAAATTTAGATAATAAAATTAAAATTCACAAAATTGTAGCTAACCGAAATATAAATTCAAAAGCTTCTGGGAGAGGAAAAATTAAGGAGGTTTTGGTGATTAATTATTAATTTTTTTATGAAAATTGAATCCAAGGATAGAAAAATAAAAAATCTGTTTCTTAATAAGAGGTATATCATACCTGATTATCAGAGAAATTATTCATGGGATACAAATGAAGAGGTGTCAGTTTTTTGGGATGATTTTATTTACTATCTGAATAATGAAACGGAGAGCAACTTTTTTATAGGGCCAATGGTTTTTAAGGCTGAAGATATCGAATCATCAGAATTTGAAGTAATAGATGGACAGCAAAGATTGATCACATTTTCTATATTGATAAGTGTTTTAGTTTCCCTTTTTAAAAAATATGGAAAAGAAGATTTAGCAAATGGGTTATTACAGTATTTAGTTTTTCGAGATGAAAAAAATGAAGAACAGTTGGTTATAGTTACATTAGAACCACATCCATTTTATCAACAAAGAATTTTCCATGCTGATGAAGCATCTCAACCTTCAAAAGAGAGCGAAGTTTTAATTGAAAAAGTTAGATTTTTTTTCAATCAACAAATTGAAAATAAATTAAATGAAATTAGAAAGGAGGAAGGGAAGGTCGAGTATTTAAAAAAAGTTAGGGATTATCTTTTTAATATTGATACTGTTGTTATCATCTCTAATGATGAAACTGACGCTTTTACCATATTTGAAACTATAAATACGAGAGGAAAAGATTTGCTTTCAATTGATTTGTTAAAAAATTATATCTTCAAAAATTTTAATTATAAAACAGGTATCCAGGAACCAAAAAATTCTTGGAAAATAATAACGGATAATGTAAGTAGTTCTCGTGACACATTCTTTAATAGGTTTTGGTCATCTTGGGTAGCAAAAGTAACAGAGAATAAATTATACCGCAGGTTCAGTGATTATATGAGAAAAACATCCGAAAGATGTTTTGGTAATACATCTGATTTATTAAAAGAGTTATTAATAGCATCTGACATTTATAGAAAAATTACCAAACCAAAACTTGATGATTGGAAAGAAAACAATCATTATCATATATATAATAATATTAAAAATATAAACGGATTATTTAATTTAAAAGTCCATTTTCCTTTTTTTCTAGCTTTATTTGAGGAATATGATAAAAAAAAAATATCGTATGAAACTTTTACAGATACGCTATTTTTCATGGAGAATTTTCACTTTATTTTTACCCACATAGTTTCTCCTAGAGCTTCTGGGCTTGATAATAAATATTCAAAATTTGCTATAGAATTAAGATTTTCAAATAACAAACCATCTGTTTTAAACAGACTAAAGGAGGAACTGTTTGAAAAAATACCTTCATTTGAAGAATACAGAGAAAAATTTGTGACTTTAAATTTTAAAGAAGATAAAGACACTATAAAATTTATCTTATTAAAAATAGAAAAAGAAAAAGACCCTTCAATCTCAATTGATTTTGATCTTCACTCAATTGAACATCTTTACCCAAAATCTGGCACTTCCATTAAAGATCCTAATCTGATAGGTAATTTATTTTTAATAGAACAGAAATATAATGAAGATAAAAATAAATCGGAACCATTTGTCAAATGGCCTGATTCAAACGACTCTGTAATAGAATACCTTAAAAAACAGACAAAGTATAAAACTACCAAAGAAGGATTAGAAAAAATAATTTTAAAAAATGTTTGGAATGACGATTCTATTTCTGATAGAACTGAGGAACTTGCTAAGTTTACTTATAATTTACTCAGTAAAAGATAAATATGCTCTCAAGTAAAAAATTAAAAGCATTACAAAAATATATTGACATTATTGAAATCAACAAAGGTAAAACTATCGGAGAAATTTGTAATTGCCTTTCCGGACACAATCACGAACACTACAAAAAAGGTGCGTCGGGTTTAATTGTAGAAAATTTGTTGGGTTTGACCAACAATGGATCCCCATTAGCAGATTTAGCAGAATTAGGTGTAGAAATTAAAGTAATACCGATTCAATTAAATAATTTAAAAGTAAAAGAACCAACTCAGATCAAAATGATAAATTTTTTGGAAGTAGCCAAGGAAACATGGGAAACTGCTAAGATCAGAGATAAAATAGAAACAATATTTTGGATTGCTTATGGTGTACCAAAAAATTTAGAGACAAGGAAAAACGAATCCCAAGACAAGTATATTTTATTGGACTGGTTTATAGATGTACCTGATAAGGAAAAACAGAAAGTTTTTAAAGAGGATTGGGAATTTATACAATCTTATATAGTTCAAGGAAAAGGCGATAAACTTTCTTGCTCAATGGGTACTTACATAGAACCAAAAACTAAAGGGAAAAACAATAAAGATGTAACGCCAGCACCAGATGGAAAAGGTGGAATTATCAAAGTTAGAAGAAGAGCCTTCTATTTTAAAAAGAATTATACTAATAATAATGTTGTGTCAGAATTAGATTTTAGTGGTATTAAAAATGGAAAAAGTTAAACTAAAACTTCATCCAGATACTTTTGATTTGGAGTGTACGACTGTTTGGTCATTTCCACGTCGTGGAAATTGGGCGACACACAAATCAGATTGGCGAGGAAATTGGGCACCAGAAGTGGTGCGTAATTTGATTTTGCGTTACTCCAAAGAAAAAGATCATCTACTTGACTGTATGATCGGTGGTGGCACGACTGCCATAGAAGCAAAAATTTTAAATAGACACATTACTTGTGTCGATGTAAACGAGGAGGCTTTGGAGCGAACAAAAAAATCTTTAGAGTTTACTGTTGAAAATACAGCAAAACAGAGAATTGTAAAATGTGACGCTCGAAACATGGAGTTTATTAAGGACGGAGAAATAGATTTTGTACTGACTCACCCACCCTATGTTGATATTGTAAAATATAGTGAAGGTAAAATTAAAACAGATTTATCAAACATACACGACATAGACGAATTTGTTGAAGAAATAGGCAAGATTGCCAAGGAATTACACCGAGTTCTAAAAACAGGGAAATATTGTGCAGTTTTAATGGGCGACACACGCAGAAACAAAATGTATCAACCACTGGCTTTCAAAGTAATGAGCAAATTTTTAGATTGTGGCTTTCAACTAAAAGAAGACATAATCAAAAAACAACATAACTGCAGTGCCACTGGTTTTTGGGTAAAGCGCTCAAAAGAAAGCAACTTCCTTTTGATCATGCATGAACATCTGTTTATTTTTCAAAAATAAAACAAAAAAACTTTTAAACATATTATAATATGCCAAATGAAGATATAATAAAAATATTATTAGATAAAATGTTTAAGGTTAGTCCTTGGGGTGCTTTTGCTTTAGTTGCTCTTATTATTTTAGCGGCTGTCATTTTGTGGTTTATAATTAAAAATAAAAATACTTCGGTTAATAAACAAAAAAATGTTATTAAGGGTGATATTAATGGTTCAGAAATTAACAATGTAAAGATAGTCAAATAAAAATATGTGTGACGATAGCTGTGCAAAACAAGAAAATGTCTTTAAGGGTGATATTAACAACTCTGAAGTTAATGCATTGAAAATTGAAGATAATCGACATTTCACTGTTATTCAACAAACCATCAACCAAAACAATCCTTCAATCGTGAATAATATTAGCACGGATGAACTTACGAATAAAATAAGTAAAGAATTGTTATCCGGTATTAAATTACTATTACCCGCTCAATCAGAAATATCGGAACAAATAACAGCAACAACTGCAGTTGATTTGTCGGACGAATATAATAAGATTATCGACAACGCACGAGATCAAATAAATTCTCACAACCCAAATAAATGCATTGAAACTTTAGATAATCTCTATAATCGAATTAAAGATCAAAATATAGATAATTTTATCAGATTTCGCATTCTCACCAATTACGGTGCGGCTTATTTAGATTTGGGCAATCAAGAAGAGTGCGCAAAATATTTCCTTGATGCATTTCAGTATTCACCAGAATTAGAAAAAGCCAAAATAAATAAAGCACTGGCTCATGTATTCTTAAAACAAAACGATCAAGCACAAGTAATTATCTCCGAGATTTTAAAAAATAATCCTGTATGTTTAAGAGCTTTGTCTCTTCATATACAACTATCTGATTCAAGGGAAGAAGCAGATAGAAGAGTCATGGAAATACCAGAAAATATTAAAATCGAAAGGGAAATATCAATGGCTATTGGTGGTGCTTATTTAAGAATATCTAATGATTTGTCAAATGCAGAACAATGGTATGAAAAAGCAAAGGATGCAGAAGATGATATAAACATAAATATTTTGGCGACATTGGCTGAAATCAAGCTTCAAATAGTTTTAAAAGCAAATACAGCACTTATCGGACAGCAAGCTAATGAAGAACAACGTAGTAAGTTGAAGGAGGCTGTAGATTTATTCTCTACAGTTATAGAAAAAACAAAAAATACTGATTTTTATAACTCAATTCATTCTTGGATAAATAGCAGGGGTGTGGCATTGGGTATACTAGGTGATTTGCGAAAAGCAAAAAATGATTTTCAAGAAGCTCGCAGATTAAAACCAGATGAAATAATGTATTCAAAAAATGTTATTATTTATTCAATTGAAACTGGAGATGAAAATGAAGCAAAAAATATTATAAATGATATTGAACAAAGCCTTGAGCTACCGGCTGACATTGCAATCTTAAAAGCACAGATTCTACTAAATGGAAAAGACGCTGACAAAAAAGAAGGCATTAAAATTATTCAAGGTTTATCTAAAGCTGAAAATGACGATTTGAACACTAAGTCTGCTAATCGACTGATGATTAATGTATATTTAGAAAATAATGATTTTGAAAAAGCTATAAAATTAAATAACGAATTAATTGATAAAAATCCGACAGAAATAGCGTATCTAATAGATCAAGCGAGAATATTAAAAAAACAAAACCTTAATAATGATGTAAATACTGTTTTGGATAAGGCACTTAAAGATTTGCAAATTATATCTGACATAAAAACAAAAAAAGAACTGGCTGATTTACTGTTTTTTAATCAAAGATACTCGGATTGTTGGCCAATATACGAAACAATAACAGATGTTAAAATTGAAAGCATCCAAAGATATAGATTTATTTTTTCTCTTTTTAAAAGCGGACTCTATAAAAAGGTTTTAGAATTGGTTGAATTGATTAAAAAAGACGGAATACCAGATTACATAGCAGAAATAGAATCAGTCATATATGAAGAAATAGGTGACGTACCGGGGGCTATTGAAACACTAAAAAATTATTTGAAAAAGAAACCGGATCACTTTGAAATTGAATTATCACTCGCCAACCTTTATTTTAGAAGTGGTGATAAGAATTCTATTGATGAGTTTCTTAATAAATATAATACCTATATATCAAGCGAACCAAAAAATATTTTTCAACTTGCATTTTTACTTCAAGAACTAGGACAAGATAAAGAGGCGTTTGATTTAATTTATAACCTTTGGAGGAATAACCAAAATAATCAAGAAGTATTATCAAATTATATATTTTTCTTTTTACTACGCAACAAAAAGGAAAAAGATGATTTTCTTTTAGAACCCATCGAACAATCACTGATCGGTTCTGCTATAACAATCGAAGATGAAGAGGGATCTGTAAACGAACATTTACTTCTGGATGAAAAAGACGCGCCTGTCTTGCCTGAAGAATTAGCAGTTTCTTCAAAATTAGGTAAATTACTTATTAACAAAAAAAGAGGTGAAAGAATTGTTTTAGATGATATTTCAGAACAAAAGCTTAAAATAATAAATATACAAAATAAATATTTGTTTGCCTATACTAAAACGCTCAAAATTATAAACGAGCACAGAGTTGATGTAGACGGCTTAATAAGCTTTAAAACAAAATTAGATGATAATGGTCAAGATATCAAAAATAAGCTTGAAAAAGTAGCCAAAAATGATAATCGTAAATCTTTTTTGGATAGTGTGATAGAACTTTACAAAATTAAACGTTTGACTACCGGTGTACTCGCAGATATGACAGGAAAAGATTATTTCGAGACTTACAATCTCTTAACAAATACTCCACAACTTGGTTTATATTGTTCTGACGGAACTATCGCTGAAAGAGTGGAGGCATTGTCATATAATTTATTGGATGACAAATACTCGTTAATAATAGATTTAAGTGCTCTATTTACAATATTTAAGCTTAATATCCAAAATATAGTTATAGAAAATTATCCTAAAATCATTATTTCTAATGCAACTAAGCAATTTATCAAATATCAAGTTCAAGAATATAAAAATGGAATTAAATCAAGAGAAAGAGGTTATGTCTATACTGACGACAATGGAGAAATAAGATACATGGACATTCCTAATGAAATGATAGAGGCAAATCAAAAATTATTGGAATCAATGGATGACTGGATAGAGAAAAACTGTAATACAGAGCCAGCTGTTTCTTTACTTGAGCTTGAATCTGAAAGAAGAGATAAACTTAATAAAATATTAGGAAAATCATTTTTAGAAACGGCCATGATAGCTACCCAAAATGATAACTATATAATGCTATCAGATGATTATGTATTTAGAACACTGTCAAAAAACGATTTGAAAGTTAAAGGTATTTGGACTCAAGTTTTACTGATGAATCTTTTGGATAAAAATAAAATTACCGATGAAGAGTATGGGGGATTTGTACTGCAACTATTACAGATGAATTATGATTATATTACTATCAATGAAAAAGTCGTTATAAGAGCAATAGAAAGGGACAATTGGAATCCAGAAAATAATTTCAATTTTGTGTCTAAAGTTTTAAATGCTAATAAAACATCACCAGTTTCAGCTTCAGAAATATTAGCCAATGTTATTTATGAAATCTGGAAAAAAACACTTTTAAATGAAATTAAAAGAAATAGTATTTTTACTAATCTTTTAAATAATTTTGTTCAAAACTACCCCAAAAGACAAGAACTAATTAACTTATTGATCTCTAAAATAAAAATCCGTTTTGCTCTTACTCCCATTTGGCGAGATGAAATACTATTGTTAGTTTCACATTGGAAAAAATAACTTTTGACGACCGCTATCATTTGATGATCTGTCCCCGCCGCAAATTTTTACAGGTTCCTTTGGGAGTACAACAAATAAAAATACTGTTAATTAAACGACCTAAAGGCCAAAAAGCGATATGGCTACAGGGGCCATTCACCCCTTTTGTTCCCCTCTGTCCCCTTTCGCCATAGTGATTGACGCCCCCCCCCCTGACCCCCCCGTGATTGAACGGCGAACGAAAAAAACAAATAATCAAAAAATTTACAACACATAACACGGTATATGCGGTTCAGAAAATAGCGATAAATTATATTTTTCAATGGAATCGCCATTTTCCTCTCCCATATTTGCCTTCGCTTCGCTCGGCAAACATCGCATATACCGAACGTTCGTCGAAATTTTTATTCTCCGCCAACTTTATTTTTCAAATAAAGGTAGGCGGCAAGCCACACCGACTGATCGTGATTACTTCGCATAACGGTTACGACGAAATTCTACTTTTTGAAAGTATAATATCGTCGAACGCATGTTATGCGACATCCCGACTGCCCCTTTGGCATTCGGGACGACATAATCACGGTCGGTGTGGAGAATCAAAACATCGCAAAACTACCGATATGCGGTTCCGTTCGCCTGCGGCTCTCTTCACCCAAATTGAAATGTCGCTGCGCTCCATTTCAACTTCGCATATCTTATCGTTAGACGAAATAGCTCTCTTATTTATTAAACCACGATAATGAATTGGATTTTATTAGCAATATTGACGGCATTTTTTTATGGCACGTATAATGTGTTTATTAAAGTTTCGTCAGGCCATATCAACCAAATAGTTGGAGCCGTTATTCTTCAAGTAGTAGCTGCTCTTGTTGGTAGTCTGGTTTTAGTATTCCTAAAGATAACGAATAGCCCCTTGGTTATTTCTCAAAAAGGGGTTGTCTATGCTATTTTCGCTGGTATTGCAGTAGGTTTAGCTGAAATTACATCGTTCTATGTTTTTTCAAAGGGTGTTAGTATTTCCGTTGGCCTTCCAATTATTATAGGCGGTTCGGTTTTAGTCGGAGCTATTCTTGGCCTGACTTTTCTAGGAGAGACGCCAAATCCAATTCATTATTTAGGTATTGCCACGATTATTGCTGGGATTATAATACTTACAATAAAATAGGAACGAGAGCTACATCGTCTAACAGCGTGTATCAGGTTCAGAAAATTTGCGTTATTATAAGTATAGAGGTTTGCAAATTTTCTTCACCCAAATTTTTTCTCATTTCATTTCGAAAAAACTTCTGATACACGCAAACGCACTCGTGTTGCGTTAAAACTCCGCTAATCTAAGCTGTTTTTGTTCGCCGATTTCTGAACTTTGCAATTTGGTGTTGGAAATTAGGC